>NZ_CP065546.1:3400358-4040716 GCF_015999545.1 Lysinibacillus sp. JNUCC-52 | reverse complement strand
TAAGCTTCCTGGATTAATAAAAAGGACATCATCAATCATTTCAGCACCTAGTACATGAGAATGGCCGAAGCAGGCAATTTGTGCATCGACCTCCTTTGCACGATACGATAATGACAAAATGGATGTTTTCACATTAAATAAATGACCATGTGTCACAAAAAGAGTCACGTCGCCCACTTCCATAATGACTTCATCAGGAAAGGCTTGATCGCTATCACAATTTCCTCGTACTTTCTTCATATCATTGAGTGCATCATGGGAGAAGGGTAGCTCACTATCGCCACAATGAATCAAAGTTTCGACAGTTGGATAAAAGCTACGTACTTTATCAATGACACTGCTATCTCCATGTGTATCACTCATGACTAATATTTGCATAGAATCACCTCTTACTTAATAAGATTTGGCAATTGTTCCTTTAGCTTACGAATGGCATTTCCTCGGTGAGAAATAGCCCCTTTTTCTTCTGGCGATAACTCTGCCATCATTCGATTTAAGCTTGGTACAAAAAAGACTGGATCATATCCAAAGCCATTTGTACCTCGTTTTTCACGCGCAATTACACCTTCACAAGTGCCAAAAACAGTTGTTGTTTCAAAATCAGGACCTGCAATGGCAATACAGCAACAAAAACGAGCCGTACGCTTGTTTTCTTCAACGTCTTGTAAATTTTGCAGTAGCTTCACCATATTTGCTTCATCATCATGATCTCCAGCATACCGTGCCGAATAAACGCCTGGCTCACCATTTAGTGCATCTACAGCTAAGCCGCTATCATCTGCAATAACTATTGTATCTAGCTCTTTTGCCAATGCTTCCGCCTTTAACACCGCATTTTCTTCAAATGTAGTGCCTGTTTCTTCTATTTCCATATTTGGCGCGACATCAAACATCGTCACCACTTCAAAGCCAAGGGGTGCAAATAACGCTTCAAAATCTTTGGCTTTGCCTTTGTTTTTTGTAGCTATTACAACTTGTTTCATATTAGTTGTTTCCTCCTACTTTATGAGCTAGTTCTCCAAGTGCTTGTTTTTGTAGTTCAATTAATTCTTGGATTCCTTTTTCACCTAATGCAAGCAATTCATTTAATTCTTCGCGAGAAAAGGTTGCTTCTTCCCCTGTACCTTGTAGTTCAACAAAACGGCCAGCACCAGTCATAACGATGTTCATATCAACTGCTGCGGCAACATCTTCAACATAGTTTAAGTCTAAAACGGCACCTTGTTCTTCAACAATGCCGACACTTGTAGCAGCTAAGAAATCTGTAATAGGGAATTTTTCTAGTTGTTTTTCTTCAGCAAGCTTAGCAATCGCCTGTGTCATTGCTACAAATGCACCAGTAATAGACGCAGTACGTGTTCCACCATCTGCTTGAATGACGTCACAGTCAATCCATACAGTACGTTCACCTAAAGCTTCTAAATCGACGATAGCACGCAATGCACGACCAATAAGACGTTGGATTTCCATTGTACGTCCGTTTACTTTCCCGCGTGACGATTCACGTGGTGTACGTTGTGCAGTGGCACGAGGTAGCATAGAATACTCAGCTGTAATCCATCCTTTTCCTTGCCCACGTAAAAAACCTGGTACTTTATCTTCAACTGTTGCTGTACAAATTACTTTCGTATTTCCAACTTGGATCAATACTGAGCCTTCTGGATGCAATAAATACTCGCTATCCAACTTTACAGGGCGTAATGCATCTGCATCTCTACCATCAAATCTTGTCATAATTATTCGTTCCTCCTCAAATCTTTCGCGCCCTTATTTTATCATATTTTACATTGATGCGACGATTTACTACGCGCAATATATGATATTTATCATATAAAATGCATTACATTTTCATCTACTATGACAAACGTTAACATGTTATAGTAATATAACAAAGAAAGAGGTGATGGTCATGTCTCAACCAACAATTGAGCATAGTAGTTATACCATAAAGGAAGAATTTTGGAATGCGCTAACACATGGAATAGGTGCATTTTTGACAGTTCCTGCTACCCTTCTATTAGTGCATAAAGCGTTAACCACTGGTACAAGCACAGAGCTAATTAGTTACATTATTTTTGGTTTATCGATGTTTTGTTTATACATAGCATCCACCTTGTATCATTCACTTCCGACAAATAAGGTGCTGTTAAAAAAATTAGATCATAGCTCCATATTCTTATTAATCGCAGGAACTTATACACCGATTGCTTTAATTGCAGTAGGTGGAAAGCTTGGATGGAGCATTTTCATTATTGAATGGGTGCTTGCCTTCATCGGCATTATTTTAAAACAATTTTTCGTATATCGCTTCAAAAAAATATCATTAATCGTCTATATTGGCATGGGATGGCTCATTGTCTTCGCCTATAAGCCATTAGTTGACTACATCTCATTCAAAGGCTTTATGACGCTTTTAATCGGCGGTATTTTTTATACTGCTGGTACTTATTTTTACAAAAATAAAAAGATTAAGTACAACCATGCAATTTGGCATGTCTTTGTCATGGCTGGAAGTGCTTGGATGTTCGTGACGATCTATTTATTTATGTAAACCACATAAAATAAAAAAAATCAGCCTAGCTCTTAAGCTAAGCTGATTTTTATTTTAATGTAATACGGTTTATGTCAAGCGTACCTTGCTCCAGCCAACTTTCTGCAATCGAGCGGAAAATGGGTACAGAACCCGATGCAAAAAATTTATGTGCGGGCTTAGCATTTGATTCTGCTAAAGTGCCATTATACGCAAGCATTTCCTCGACATCCTTTGCTGTTTCTTCCGCAGAAGATAGCACGAAAACATCTTCTCCGACGACAGCTTCAATTTGTTTTTGCAAAATAGGATAATGTGTACATCCTAAAATGACCGTATCAAATTGTTCGTTTTTTAACGGTTTTAAGCCATCAGCAATTAAATTATTTGCAAATTCACCTTTATATTCGCCACTTTCTACTAGTGGTACGAACGTTGGACAAGCCAATGGAATAATGTGGGTAGACGTATTAAGAGACAATAATGCTTCTTCATAGGCCCCACTTTTAATTGTTCCTTCTGTTGCAAGCACAACGACTTCATGTCGCTTCGTTTTCTTTACAGCTGCACGTGCGCCAGCATTAATAACGCCTAATACCGGAAAAGGCATATTACGTTGTAAACTTTCGAGTGCCACTGCAGTCGCTGTATTACAAGCAATGACTAGCATCTTGATATTCATTTTCTCTAGCGCTTTTGCCATTTGCCAAGTAAAATTTCGTACTTCTTGTCGAGTTCGTGGACCATAGGGACATCTTGCTGTATCACCAATATAATAAATCGTTTCATTTGGTAATCGTTTTATTATTTCCTTTGCTACGGTTAAACCGCCTACTCCTGAATCAATAACGCCTATCGGGGCATTCATACTTTCCGCCTCAATCCTGTTTCATGTGTACATGTAGTTTTTGTAAATAGCTTGATAATTGCGCGACTTCTTGTTCATTAAAACCAACAAGCATTTCCTGCAAATATTGCTGTCTTTTTTCTATAACCTCTTGAATTATACGTTCGCCTTTTTCGAGAAGATGAACGACAACGACACGACGATCATTTTCATCACGCATTCGCTTGACTAATTCATTTTTCTCCATTCGGTCCACTAAATCTGTTGTCGTACTAAAAGCTAAGTATAAACGGTTTGATAAATCGCCAATTGTAATATCACCAAGCTCTTCTAACCACTGTAATGCAACAAATTGTGGCGGCGTAATCGCATATTGTGAAACAATTTCCCTTCCTTTTTGCTTCACAATGGCCGCTATATAGCGTAGTTCCTTTTCAACCGTTGCAACGGTTTCAGGTGAGTGCTTTGTTACTTCATCCGACATATAACTATTCCACTCCTAAAAATACGTTGAATAGTTCTATTTTGTCGTTTTTTTCACGAAATAGCAAGTGTCCATTAGTCTAATTTAAATTCTTCTAAGCGTAACAGCTCAATTAACGCTTGAGATCGATTTGTTACACCCAGCTTTTGAATTGTATTGGAAATGTGGTTTCGCACTGTTTTTTCACTAATACCAAGTTGCCCTGCAATATCCCTCGTTGTTTTTTCAGCTAATAAAAGCGCAAATATTTCACGTTCTCGGTTTGTTAAAAGAGAACGATGATGAGAGCCATTCATTTTCAGTCACACCCTCCTCCCCCGCACGTATTGTAACTTATGTTAAGGAGTGATGAGCGGTGACGGCTATTTTCATTAATATACGTAGTTTCCACAAAAAAATCGGAAGTTCTTCTATATAAGCGCAATAAGCAAATAAAAAATGCATGAATTGCCCCTGCAATTTACGTCCAGCTTTTTGAGCCTGCTCGAAAAACTCTACTATACATTTTTGACTTCTACGCATTTATAATAATTCAACATTATCCATACTAATTAAGTACATCGTTACATACATCCCACTCTTAGAAAAGTGGTGATTTTTACGATAAGCCAGTTAAATAATAGCTAATGCTGCTAAATGTGCCTTTTCCTCTTCTGTGATGGGCACACTTTTTCCTGTTCGTGGGTCCATTTGTACAACTGTACCACGTCCTGTAAAGCATACTTCATCTTTTTGATTTTTTGCCAAGTAATGAATATCCATTGAAGAATTTCCTACTTTAGCTACTTTCGTATACACGCGGATGACATCGTCAAAGAAAACTTGCTTTCGGTAATCACATTGTAAATCTGCTACGATTGGAATACCATTTACATGGTCATCTATTGCAGAGGGCATTAATATGCCAAGATGATTAAAATAATCGATTCTCGCCTGTTCAAAATATGTAAAGCTAACAGTGTTATTCATATGGCCATACATATCCGTTTCTGAAAAACGAACACGTACTTCTATATAAAACGAAAAATCTTTTGCCCATTTCTCAAAATCCCCAATATAGCTTGCTTTCATGTGAACCATCCCCTTCGTCTGTATGCGGCTACTGTTTTTATGAAGCTGTTGATATTCTAGCCGTATTAATAGTTAAAAAATGAATACAAATTCATTATAAAGGAAAATGCTATTTTATCATAGAAAAATCAGAAATTTTAGTGTTTTATTGCCGAATCAACTATTATCTTATATCTAACAGTCTATAAAAAAATCCCTTACACAATTGTGTAAGGGATTTGCATTGTACAATTAGTCAACGTAATGGTCAGAACCGAAGAAGTTACGGAACATTTGCACTGTTGTTGCACGGTTTAAAGATGCGATAGATGTTGTTAAAGGTATACCTTTAGGACAAGCAGCTACACAGTTTTGAGAGTTACCGCAGTTAGCAAGACCGCCATCTCCCATAATTGCATTTAAACGTTCGTCTTTAATCATTGCACCTGTTGGGTGAGTGTTAAATAGACGTACTTGTGATAGTGGTGCTGGTCCAATGAATGAAGCTTTTTCAGACACGTTTGGACACGCTTCCATACATACACCACAAGTCATACATTTAGATAATTCATAAGCCCATTGACGTTTACCTTCTGGCATACGAGGACCTTCACCTAAATCATAAGTACCATCGATTGGTACCCATGCTTTTACTTTTTTCAGTGCATTGAACATACGATCACGGTCTACTTGTAAGTCACGTACAACCGGGAAAGTTTTCATTGGCTCAAGGCGAACTGGTTCAGTCAATTGATCAATCAGTGTTGAACATGATTGACGTGGACGACCATTGATTACCATTGAACATGCTCCACAAACTTCTTCAAGACAGTTCATGTCCCATGAAACTGGTGTTGTTTTTTCTCCAGTAGCTGTTACTGGATTTTTTTGAATCTCCATTAACACAGAAATAACGTTCATACCATGACGGTAAGGAACTTCGAATTTCTGCCAGTAGCCTTGGCCACCTTGTGTATCTTGACGTAAAATTTCAACTTTTACCATTCTTCCAGTATTAGCTGCGATTTCCATAATTCTTAGTCTCCTTTCGCAGAGTAGTCACGTTTACGTGGTGGGATTAATGATACATCTACTTCTTGATAAGTGATAATTGGCTCGCCCGTAGCTGGGTCGAATTTCGCCATCGTTGTTTTTAAGAAGTTTTCATCATCACGTTGCGGGAAGTCTGGTTTATAGTGTGCACCACGAGATTCATTACGTAGTAAAGCACCTTTCGTCATTACTTTCGCTAAGTAAAGCATGTTTTTCAACTGACGAGTAAAGTGAGCACCTTGGTTACTCCATTTTTGTGTATCGTTGATATTGATGTTTTCCCAACGTTTTTGGAATTCGCCAAGTTTTTTGTAAGTTTCTTCAAGTTGGTCGTTAAAGCGTACAACAGTCATTGTAGCTGTCATTAACTCACCAAGTTCTTTATGAAGTAGGTAAGCGTTTTCTGTGCCGTCCATTTTCATGATAGAATCCCATTTAGCTTGCTCTTCATTAACACGTGCATCGAAAATATCTTGAGATAAATCTTCAGCATGCTTTTTAAGATGTTTCACATAATCAACTGCATTTGGTCCAGCAACCATACCACCATAAATAGCAGATAGCAATGAGTTTGCACCTAGACGGTTTGCGCCATGTTGTGAGTAATCACATTCACCTGCTGCAAATAGACCAGGAATTTCAGTCATTTGGTTGTAATCAACCCATAATCCACCCATTGAATAGTGAACTGCTGGGAAAATTTTCATTGGTAATTTACGTGGGTCATCACCTACGAATTTTTCGTAGATTTCAATGATACCACCAAGTTTAACGTCTAACTCATGTGGATCTTTATGAGAAAGATCTAGGTATACCATGTTTTCGCCGTTAATACCAAGCTTTTGGTTTACACAAACGTCGAAAATTTCACGTGTAGCAATATCACGTGGTACTAAGTTACCATATGCAGGATACTTTTCTTCTAAGAAATACCAAGGTTTACCGTCTTTGTATGTCCAAATACGTCCACCTTCACCACGTGCAGATTCTGACATTAGACGGTTTTTGTCGTCCCCAGGAATCGCTGTAGGGTGAATTTGAATGAACTCACCATTCGCGTATGAAGCACCTTGTTGGTATACGATAGAAGCAGCAGAACCTGTGTTAATAACAGAGTTTGTTGTTTTACCGAAGATAATACCAGGGCCACCAGTCGCCATAATTACAGCGTCTGCACGGAATGATTTAATTTCTTCTGTACGCATATTTTGTGCTACGATACCGCGGCAAACGCCGTCATCATCAATAACCACACCAAGGAATTCCCAGTGCTCATATTTGTTAACTAATCCAGCTACTTCGTGAGAACGAACTTGCTCGTCCAACGCGTATAGTAATTGCTGACCAGTTGTTGCACCTGAGAATGCTGTACGGTGCATTAACGTACCACCGAAACGACGGAAATCAAGTAAACCTTCTGGCGTACGGTTGAACATTACACCCATACGGTCCATTAAGTGAATAATACCAGGGGCTGCATCACACATACCTTTAACAGGTGGTTGGTTTGCTAAGAAATCCCCACCATATACTGTATCATCAAAGTGAATCCAAGGAGAATCCCCTTCACCTTTTGTATTTACGGCACCATTAATTCCGCCTTGCGCACATACAGAGTGTGAGCGTTTTACAGGAACTAATGAGAATAAATCAACTTCAGTACCAACTTCAGCTGCTTTAATCGTTGCCATCAGACCAGCTAAACCGCCGCCGACAACAATTATTTTGCTTTTCGCCATGATTATTTCTCACTCCTCTTAAAAAATTGCAATGATTGCATGCACTATTATAGTAGCTTTTATTAAATTAAACGAAAGCTAAAATAGCAGCCACACCAACTACACTTAGAATTACGAAAAGAACGTTTGTTACATAAGTAGCAATCTTTTGAGACTGAGGAGATTGTGTGATACCCCAGCTTACTAGGAATGCCCATAAGCCATTTGATAAGTGGAAAGTTGCTGATATAATACCAACAATATAGAATCCAAGCATAAATGGATTATTTACGATATTTGCCATCATGTCGTAATCAACGTGTGTACCAAGCGCTTTTTGAATACGAGTTTGGAAAATATGCCATGCAATGAAGATTACTAAAAATACACCTGTGAAGCGTTGTAATGAGAACATCCAGTTACGGTATGTGCTGAAACGCCCTGTATTTGGTGTAGCAGTGAATGCGATGTACACACCATAAAATGCGTGGAACATTAATGGAATATAGATGACAATCCACTCTACTAGGATAAGAAATGGAATCTTTTCCATTACTGCGGTTGCATCATTGTAGCTCTCTGCTCCGCCTACTGCTGTAAAGTTAATGAATAGGTGCATCGTTAAAAACAGACCTACTGGAATGATACCAAGTAGAGAATGTAAGCGACGCCATAAAAACTCTCGATCTTTCGACAAGACTGTTACCCCCCTTAGTACTTAAAATAGCACAACAAAAGAAGTCACCATTTTGTAAATGATACTCCATTGACTGTGTATTTCATCATGGTACAATATTATGACATGTTTATTGTACTCTCAAGAGCTACGAGCGTCAAGGTAACATAGAGTTTTTAATAGCCCTCATTATAGAAGCAATCTAGTACATAACGTGTCGTTTCTTCTCGAAAATTCTACCTTTACTTTATTGACGCTGAATTATAAGAAAATTCTAAGAAAGAAGGATTTCTATGTTAAATAATCCATCTAATACAATCTCACCATTTGGATATGAGTTAATCCGTGATCATATTCTATCATCTATTCTCGGTAAACATGAAGATGACGTACTATATTGGGCTGGAAAAGAGCTTGCACGGAAGTTCCCTTGTAAAAGTCAAGATGAACTTATCGCATTTTTCGCGGATGCGTGCTGGGGTACTCTTGAATTGACAAAGGAGTCTAAGGATGGACGTATTTTCCATTTAACAAATGAGCCAACCCTTTTGCAAATTCAAAATCGGAGCTTTAGATTGGAAGCAGGGTTTATTGCTGAACAAATCCAACAATCAAAAGGATACTTAACGGAATGTTATGATGAGAAGCGCGAAAAGCAACAGCAAGTCATGTTTACAGTTAAATGGGATGTTAAAGAGCGTATTATGAATACAATACCAAATAGATAAGCTTGTAAGTATTGCGATTTTGTTAGAAAAGCAATCCTTTTTCAGCGTCGACAAAAGGCAACATGCCTTTTGTCTTTTTTTATTATAGGTATCCATCGGCATATTCCTGGTTGCGTTGATAAGCGGAGGCGGGCGACTCCTGATGAGAACGTACAAAACGTAAGACGCGGGCATTTCGCGTTAGCCAAGGTGACGGCTTACGTTTGTGCCCGCGGAAAGCGCCCGCCCGTAGCGGAAATCAACCTATGTAGTTATCTATAGAAAGCTACTATTCGTGAATCTCTTCTGCTAAATTAAACTCATCATGTAATGCGTTTGCAGCGCGAATCATTTCGTCCTGTGGGACAACAACAGAAACTTTAATCTCAGAAGTACTGACCATTTTTACTGCAATTTCTTCTCGACGTAAGCGATCAAACATTCGTGCTGCAACACCTGGATTTGACGCCATGCCTGATCCAATAATCGAAACTTTCGCTAGTCCAATTTCAAAATCTGCAAAGCTAAAACCAAGTGATAATTTACTATCCTCTAGTACACGTAAAGCATCAGCAAACTCTTCTTTTAAAATGGTAAATGATACAGATGGTCTCACACCTTCAATAATAGCTTGCACAATAATATCAACATTAATGCGATTCTCTGCTAGGATAGCAAACATATCTGCTAACGATGCAGTTGAGTATGTATCATAACCGATAGTTAAGCGAATGATATCAGACTCATAAGCAACACCACGTACGATTAAATTTTTCTCCATTTCAACTTCCTCCTTCAATAAAGTACCTGCTATATCTTCTACACTTGAACGAATAATGACAGGCATTTGAAACTTTTTAGCAAGCTCCACTGCCCGTGGATGTAAAATATGTGAACCTAAATGGGACAGTTCAAGCATTTCATCATATGAAATCTCCTTTAGCTTTCTTGCTTTTTTTATAAACCGAGGATCTGCTGTATAAACACCATCTACATTTGTATAAATGTCCACACGTTCCGCTTCTAATGCAGCTGCAATGGCTACTGCCGTTGTTTCGGCTCCACCTTTACCAAGCGTTGTAATATTATTTGCACTAGAAATGCCCTGCTCTCCCGCAACAACGACAATTTGTCCTTGTATCAAATGTTCTTTCATACGGCACACATCGATATGGTCGATACGTGCATGAAAGTGTTTCCCATCTGTTTGCACACCAGCCTGCCAGCCAGTCAAAGATACTGCATCATAGCCCGCCTCCTGTAAAGCAATTGCAAAAAGGGCACTTGCGAGTTGTGAACTCGTCGAAAGTAGTACATCCATTTCACGTTTAGAAGCATCGTCTGATATATCACGTACCATCTTTGCTAAGTCTTTTGCTGTGCGTCCCATCGCAGCTGTCACTACTACAACATCATAGCCAAGCTCTTTTTTGGCTATCGCTATTTTAGCGACCTCTTGAATTTGCTCGGTTGAAGCGATTGCTGGTCCGCCAAACTTTAATACAATACTCGCCATTATTATCATTCTCCTTTTATCGATTCGTCTCTAGAACAGCAAAAAGGCAGCCTTCACATAACGTGAAAGCTGCCTGCAACATGTACAATAAAAAGCTTGCGCATGTGTGATAGCTCTCCGAAACGTCAAGATTCGACAGTCTTACATCTATTAAATGCAAAACCAGCAAAGTATCGGAAACAACGATACTTCACTTCGGCAAGCTCCCCTTTCACACACCATCATTGGATTTGTCCATCCTTCAATGTGCTACTATTGAATCTTGCACCTCTATCATCACTTAAAATAGTGAAATTATTCATTTTTACCTTTATGAAAATATATGCTCTGCCCACATATTCTTCATCTAAAGTGTAATAGAACATATCAGTTTTTCACTGCTTTGTTCTATCACAACCTTAGCACATGTCTAATCCTTTGACAACGTCTGTTGCTGAAAATAATTGTAAATACTGTTCGCTAAGTTCGCAGGTATTCCCGCTTCTTGAAGTGCAAGCTCACTTGCTTCACGAATCTTTTTAACTGAACCAAAGTGCTTCAATAATTGTTGCTTGCGTTTTGGCCCAACACCTTCAATGCCATCGAGAACAGATTGAATAGCATTTTTCTCATGCTGTTGGCGTAAAAATGTAATCGCAAAACGGTGTACCTCGTCCTGAATACGCTGAAGTAAATAAAACCCGTCACTTGTCCGCTTTAATGCAATGACCTCAGGTGGATCACCAAATAAAAGCTGGGATGTATTATGTTTTTCATCTTTTGCTAAGCCAGCAATTGGGATAACAAGTCCAAGCTCGTCCTCTAACACTTCTCGCGCGACTTCCATCTGTCCTTTACCACCATCTATTAGAACTAAATCAGGCAATGGCAAGCCTTCTTTTAATACTCTTGTGTAACGGCGACGTATCACTTCTTGCATTGCTCCATAATCATCATGTTTTGCGGCAGTGCGTGTTTTATATTTACGATATTCCTTCTTAGCAGGCTTACCATCAATAAATACAACCATTGCTGATACCGCATCAGCACCATGCATATGACTATTATCAAAAGCTTCAATGCGGAGAGGTGCTGAAATTCCCATCGCTTCCCCGAGTGCCTCGCAAGCACCTATTGTACGCTCTTCCTGTCGCTCAATTAGCTGGAATTTCGCCGCCACTGCAATTTCAGCATTTTTCATAGCTAAATCTACTAATTCTTTTTTTTGCCCTCGCTTCGGTGTTAGCACTTTAACCGCTAATAATTCCGTTAAAATTGCTGTATCTATCGACGGAGGAATAAAAATTTCCTTAGGCTTTATATGCTCAGGCTTTTCATAAAAGCGTCCGACAAATGTTAAAAATTCTTCTTCAACATCCTGATAAATCGGGAAAATCGAAACATCTCGTTCAATCAACTTACCTTGACGAACGAAAAATACTTGCACACACATCCAACCCTTTTCAACTGCATAACCGAATACATCGCGGTTCGTTGTATCACTGGACACAATTTTTTGCTTTTGCATAACCGTTTCTATATGTGCAATTTGATCGCGGAACTCCTTCGCTCGCTCAAACTCTAGTTGCTCCGCGGCAGCTAACATTTTCTGTTCAAGCTCTTTTTTTACTGACTCCACACCACCATTTAAAAACTTCGTCATATCTTCAATCATATCGTGATATACTTGAGCATCAATTTCTTTTACACACGGTGCTAAGCATTGTCCCATATGGTAATACAAGCAAACTTTTGATGGTAATTGTACACATTTACGTAGCGGATAGAGTCTATCGAGCAACTTTTTTGTTTCACTTGCTGCATACGCATTTGGATAAGGACCAAAGTATTTTGCTTTATCTTTTTTTACTTTACGTGTTGTAATAAGCCGTGGATATTTTTCGTTCGTAATTTTAATATACGGATACGTTTTATCATCCGTTAGCATGATATTGTATTTAGGATCGTGTAGCTTAATAAGGTTTAACTCTAGAATAAGTGCCTCTAAATTCGAAGAAGTCACAATGTACTCAAAATCCTCAATCTCACCAACAAGGCGCTGTGTTTTCCCTTCATGTGTTCCTGTAAAATACGAGCGCACTCGGTTTTTAAGTACCTTGGCCTTACCTACATAAATAATTGTCCCTTGTCGATCCTTCATCAAATAGCAGCCAGGCTGATCTGGTAGAATATCAAGCTTACGTTTAATTAAATCATTCATCGCCTACCTGCCCCCCTTTTTTGATGCCTATCTAATAATTGCCATTTCGTTCCATTCTCTTTTGTCTCTCATCGTAAATCGCTCAAAAGATATTACAACAAAATAAGAAAATTTATTAATAAACGAGCGTTTATTGAAATTCCTCTATCTATTATATAACGAAAAAAA
This sequence comes from Lysinibacillus sp. JNUCC-52, assembly GCF_015999545.1. NCBI lineage: Bacteria > Bacillati > Bacillota > Bacilli > Caryophanales > Bacillaceae > Lysinibacillus > Lysinibacillus sp. JNUCC-52. The sequence goes on along the minus strand of NZ_CP065546.1, from coordinate 4,027,767 downwards.
GCCAAGCACATCTAAAGATGGCTCAGCTCTTTATTTTACAAATTAAGCATGTTTTGCGATGAAAGCTTCTAATGCTTCTTTAGGTTGGAAACCAACAGTTTTATCTACTAATTCACCGTTTTTGAATAAAAGCAATGAAGGGATAGACATGATTTGGTATTGTGCTGCAGTACCTTGGTTGTTATCCACATCTACTTTTACGATTTTAGCTGCACTACCTGCAGCATCCATTTCTTCAAGAACTGGTCCGATCATTTTACATGGTCCACACCAAGCAGCCCAAAAGTCGACTAATACTAAGCCTTCTTTAATATCATCTTGAAACGTTGCATCTGTTGCATGTACAATTGCCATTTGAAATCCTCCTTAAATCTTACTATGGTTGTAGTATAGCATGGATAAAATAGCTTGAGCGAACAATCTGCCTGCAATGTATATTTTATGAAAAACATGTCGGATACATAAATGACACCAATTAATTTACTTGATGTCGGCCTTTAAATACATACGTTAATGTAATAAAAATGTAAATTGCTAAAGTGATGCCTGTCACGATAATGGATGTTGTAAAAATAATCCCAATGAGTATGGCACTTAACGCAATTATGGCTATCCAAGTTGTATACGGAAACCATTTCACTTCATAGGCGCTTGTGTTTTGTGATTGTTTTTTTCGTGATTTCAAATGGGCAATCGCAATAATTAACCAAATAAATAATACGGTATAGCCAAGCGATCCCATTAAGAAATCAAACGTCTTGCTTCCAGCATATAAAGAAAAGATAACACCTAAGTATAAAGCTGCCGTACACATTAAAATGGCATATACAGGAACTTTTCGTTTAGATAAATGCGCAAAGATTTTTGGAACACGACCGTCTACCGCTTGTGTATACAGTACGCGAGATGAACCATAAAGCCCTGAATTCATGGAAGAAATAATAGCTAGTAAAACAACAGCATTCATAATATGGTCTGCCCCTGGAATTCCAATCATTTTAAATACCATAACAAATGGACTTTCAGGTACCCCATTTACTTCATTCCAAGGAATTAAACTAACGATAATAAAGAAAGGAAGAAGGTAGAATGTAACAATACGCACTAATGTACTGCGAACAGCTTTTGGTACTACTTTTTCAGGATTTTTCGTTTCAGCTAATGTAATCCCAATGATTTCTGTACCACCATACGAATAAATGACGACAAGCATTGCAGCGATTAACCCCGTTGATCCATTAGGGAAAAAGCCTCCGTGTTCAGTTAAGTTTGCAAAGCCAACTGCTGTATGATTACCAAACGTACCAAACAATAAAATAAGTCCTGCAATAATAAATACAATAATTACAGTAATTTTAATCATCGCTAGCCAGTATTCAGTTTCCGCAAATAGTTTTACGGATAACAGGTTAATAGCTGTCACTAATATAGAAACAGATAGAGCAAGTATCCAAATCGGATATTGAGGTAGCCAATATTGAATAAAAATAGCAGCAACTACTGATTCTGCTGTAATATTTAAAACCCACATTTTCCAATAGATCCAATCAAGGAAATATGCAGGGTATTTACCTAATACGGATTCAACTAAATCCCTAAATGTTCTTGCCTCTTTATTTCGAACAGCCATCTCGGCTAAACCTTGCATGACAAATAATAAAATAATGCCTCCTACTAAATACGCAATAAGCACAGACGGCCCTGCCATATCAATGGCTGCACTACTTCCTTTAAATAACCCAGCACCGATGGCACCACCTAACGCCATCATTGTAATATGGCGCGAGGTCATAGTTCGTTTTAATTGTTGATTGTTGTTTTCCACTTTCTTACCTCCTAAAATCAAAAAAGGCATATCGTCTGTTCCTTCATCATCAAATGAAAGAAGAGACGATATGCCATAAGCTACCGCGGTACCACTCTAATTGGTTCATTATGAACCCAACTTAAAAACCTTATAACGAAGGTTAATCGTCAAACAAATAGAATAATCTGATAACTCTATTTATTTTACCACTCCTAGGCAAGTTCAAAGTCTTATTGGACTGCGTTGCACCACCCCGCAGCTCTCTTTACCGAATAATGAGCTTTTACTACTCCTAATCTTTGCGTTTCAAAACAATATGATTGAAAAATTAATGATTATTCACCACTATAATGTCTCTTGTTAGTTATGTCAATATTTTATTTTACAATAATTTTCACATTATACTTCTCGCGAGATATAACCATAAAAAAAGCAGGAAGGATTTATCCTTCCTGCTTCAACTAATTATGCGTTTACTTTTAATGCTTTAAATTCTTCGATTAGAAGCGGAATCACTTCAAATAAATCGCCGACAATACCATAGTCAGCTACTTTGAAAATATTTGCTTCAGGATCTTTATTGATTGCTACAATTACTTTAGAGTTTGACATACCTGCTAAATGTTGAATGGCACCTGAAATACCTGCTGCGATATAAAGGTCTGGTGTAACAACCTTCCCTGTTTGACCAATTTGTAAAGAATAATCACAGTACTCAGCATCACATGCACCACGAGATGCACCAACTGCACCGCCAAGTAAATCTGCTAATTCCTTTAATGGCTCAAAGCCTTCTTCTGATTTTACACCACGACCACCAGCTACAACGACTTTAGCTTCTGAAAGATCTACACCTTCTGAAGATTTACGTACAACCTCTTTAATAATTGAGCGTAAGTTTGTAATATCAACAGTGACAGAAGAAACATCACCTGATTTACCCGCAGCTTTTTCTAAAGGTGCAATATTGTTTGGACGAATTGAAGCTAACACGATGCCCTCTTTTACTTTTACCTTCTCAAAAGCTTTACCTGAGTAGATTGGACGAATGAATACTACATCGTCACCAGCACCTTCAATCGACGTTACGTCAGAAACAAGGCCTGCTTGTAATTTACTCGCAATTTTAGGAGATAAATCTTTACCATTTGCTGTATGACCGAATACAATGCCCGTTGGCTGTTCTTGCTCGATAACAGCTAATAAAGCTTGTCCATAGCCATCTGATGTATATTGTTTTAAATGTGGATGTTCCACAGTGACAACACGATCTGCCCCATGCTCAAATAATGGACCTGTTAATCCTGCAACCGCATCCCCTAAAAGTACGCCTACAACCTCGCCACCATCAGCGATTTGTTTTGCTGCTGCAATTGCCTCGAAAGATACATTACGTAAGCTTCCTTCACGAACTTCACCTAATACTAATACTTTTTTTGACATAGTATATTCCCTCCGTTACCCTTTAAGATTCGATTTGCGCTAACACTTAAACAACTTTCGCTTCTGAATGAAGTAGGTTGACTAGCTCTTTTGCTTGATCAGACAGCTCACCTTCTAAAATACGGCCTGCTGCTTTTTGAGCTGGTAAGTAAATGTCGACTGTTTCTACTTTTACTTCAACATCATCTTCATCGATATCTAAATCATCTAATTCCAGCTCTGCAAGCGGTTTCTTCTTCGCTTTCATAATGCCTGGTAATGATGGGTAACGTGGCTCATTTAGACCTTGTTGAGCAGTTACTAAAAGTGGTAAAGACGTTTCAATCACTTCAGAATCACCCTCGATATCGCGCACGATTTTTGCAGTTGTGCCATCGATTTCAAGGTTTGTAATTGTTGTAACGTAGTTGATGCCTAATAAATCTGCAACACGTGGACCTACTTGACCAGAACCACCGTCAATTGCCACATTTCCTGTTAAAATTAAATCAGCATCTTTATCTTTTAAGTATTCAGCTAAAATATAAGCAGCTGCATTTTGATCTAACTCATCTAGATCATCTTCAGTATTAATAAGAACCGCTTCATCTGCACCCATTGCTAACGCAGTACGCAATTGTTTTTCTGCATCCTCGCCACCGATAGTCACAACTGTTACTTTACCACCAGCTGCATCACGAACTTGGATTGCCTCTTCAATTGCATACTCATCATAAGGATTAATAATGAATTCAGCGCCGTCCTCTTGGATTTTACCACCCGACACTACGATTTTTTCTTCTGTATCAAACGTACGTTTAATTAATGCAAAAATATTCATATTTCATACCCCCTGCAACGTTTTTTAAATTCCCAAGTAAACTTGTAAATATTATATATTTTCAGTCTAGATAAACTCCCCTTAAGTGGTTAACTATACTGATGGAAAACTATTTGCCAGTAAACACAGGCTCGCGTTTTTCAATAAATGCTTGAATTCCTTCTTTCGCATCTTCTGATACAAATACTGTACCAAATGATTTAGCCTCTGCTTGAATACCCTCATAAAATGAAGCATGTTTCGCATATTGCAATGCTTGAATTGCTTCTTTTAATGCAATTGGGCTTTTCTTCGCAATTTTTTTCGCTACCTTTAGTGTTTCCTCCAATAATACTTCATCTGTAAAAGCACGGTTTGCTAGTCCCCATTGCACAGCTTCTGTACCTGAAATAGGATCGCTTGTAAACAACATTTCTGCTGCTTTAGCTACCCCTACATAGCGTGGTAAACGTTGTGTGCCACCGAATCCTGGAATAAGTCCTAGTTGTAGTTCAGGCAATCCTAATTTCGCAGATTCCGTTACAAAACGCATATGACAGCTCATAGCTAGCTCTAGACCACCGCCAAGTGCAGCACCATGAATTGCGGCGATGACAGGCTTAGAGAACGACTCAACACGTTCAAAGACTTGTTGACCATTGCCTGCAAGTTTCGTAAACTCTTCCCCTGAATTAACTTCTGTAAATTCCTTAATGTCTGCACCTGCTGAGAAGAAACGGCCTTCACCATGAAGTACAAGGACACGTACTGCGTCATCGTTTTCTACAGCATCTAGTACAGCATTGACTTCAGCAATGATTCCGCGAGATAATGCGTTTGCTGGTGGACGTGCAATCGTAATAATTGCAACTCCATCTTCTACTTTCCAACTTAGAAATTCCATTTCTCCACATCCTTTTATGCTTTAATGCCGTTCAGAATCAATGCCTGAACTTTCGGAACTTGTTCTATCAAATCATATCGATAGTCATTCATAACCCAAGACGTAATGGTTTCGTCAATTGTTCCAAATACCATTTGTCGCGCTAAGCGAACATCCATCGTTTGATTGAACTCACCTGAAACCATACCTTCAATTAGAATCTGATCAAGTAATTGTAAATAATCTCTTAATACACCATTGATCTTCTGTCGTAAATCTTTATTTGATTGGCGAAGTTCTAATTGTGTAACGGTCGCAAGTGATCGATCTGTAGCTAGAACACTAAAATGATTTTCAATCATTCGTGAAAGTTTGTCTTTCGACGTACTTCCATTTTCTATTATATCTTGTAATGACTCTACAAAAACAGCCATTTTTTCATTAAAGACAGAAATTAATATATCTTCTTTATTTTTAAAATATAAATAGATTGTTCCGTCGGCTACTCCAGCTTGTTTAGCAATCTTCGATACTTGCGCTTGGTGATAACCATTTTCTGCAATAACGAAGACAGCTGCATCAATAATTTGCTTATATTTCGGCTTATCTCGCTTCATTTTTAAATCACCACCTACAAAAACATACGCACACCTTATTATTTTTTGTCACATATTAGACGTATCGTTAAGCGAATGATTTGCCTATTTATATGACACTTTGAAATTCTTTTAACACTGAAATTTCGAAACAAAATTTTGAGCCGATTCTTCATGATTTACATGGCGTGGTTTTCAAGAAACAAAAAATATGAAAATATGAATGGTTATTCATTCATATTTTCATATTATATTTTACATTCACGCTTGTCAATACTTTACCACGTAGTTATTTTGCTTCTTTATTCGCCATTTTTGTTTTTTCTTCCTCTACTAAAGTACGGCGTAAAATTTTTCCGACTGCTGTTTTTGGTAACTCGTCACGGAATTCATAATAGCGCGGTACTTTAAAAGCAGCTAAGTGTTGACGGCAATATTTATTTAATTCGTCTTCCGTAATCGAATATCCTTCTTTTACAACAATATAAGCTTTTACTGTTTCCCCTCGATACGGATCAGGAATACCTGCAACTACACATTCTTGAATTTCTTCACGCTCATATAATACTTCTTCGACTTCACGAGGATAAATATTAAAGCCACCCGCTATAATTAAATCTTTCTTTCGGTCAACTACATAGAAGTAACCTTTTTCATCCATATAGCCTAAATCACCCGTTAAGAACCAACCATCTGCAAACGTTGCTGCCGTATCTTCAGGACGATTCCAATAGCCCTTCATAACTTGCGGGCCTTTTACAGCAATTTCGCCCACTTCACCTATGGCAAGCTGTTCCGTATCTCCTGTACGTAATATGACAGAATCAGTATTCGGCCACGGTAAACCTACTGAACCTATAACACGGTTACCCCAAATTGGTGTTGCGTGCGTTACTGGAGAAGTTTCGGTTAACCCGTAACCTTCTACTAGTTTCCCACCTGTTACTGCCTCAAATTGCTCCTGTACTTCTACAGGCAGCGAAGCCGAACCACTTAGACATGCTTTAATAGACGATAAATCATATTTCGCAATATCTGGATGATTTAATAAACCAATATACAATGTCGGTGCACCAGGAAACAACGTTGGCTTTTGCTTATCAATCGTTTTCAAAGCTGTTTCAGCATCAAACTTCGGTAATAATACCATTCTATTTTGAGTGAAAACAGAAAGCAACATGACAGTTGTCATTCCATAAACATGGAAAAATGGAAGCACACCCATTATCGTTTCCTCACCATGGACACATTTATACATCCAAGCGTCACACATTGTCGTATTGGCAATTAAGTTTTTATGCGTTAGCATAACACCTTTCGGATACCCTGTCGTCCCGCCTGTATACTGAAGTAATGCAAGATCTTCTTCAAAATCAAATGGCATTTCAATCATTTTTACAGGTGAGGATTTCATAATTTCTGTAAATAAATGATTTTGTCCACTATGCTCAACTTTCACACTAAAGCCATACTGCTTTTTTTGGATAAATGGATATACTAAGTTTTTTGGGAATGGTAAGTAGTCTTTGATTGCGGTTACAATGACATTTTCAAGAGCCGTTTCTTTCATGATTTTCATCACTCGCGGATATAAAATATCCATGACTAAAATGACCTTCGCACCTGAATCCATCAATTGATATTGCAATTCACGTTCAGTGTAAAGTGGATTTGTCTGTACTACGACCGCTCCAGCATACATCGCCCCATAGTAAGCGATTACACTTTGTGGCGTATTTGGTAACATAATTGCCACACGGTCTCCCTTTTCTACACCAAGTGCTTGTAAATAGTTCGCGAACTTAAGTGCGGACTCATATAACTCGGTGTACGTTAAATCCTTACCCATAAAATGAATGGCCACTTTAGATGGTTTCTTTTGATAGGCACGTGTCAAAAACTCTTGCACAGGAATTTCCTCAAACGTTAAAGACGGTGGTACTTCTTCAGGATAATTTGCTAGCCATGGTTTTGCTGTCATACGTCCTCTCCCCTTTGTCCCAAACTTTGTAAATTCTTAATTTAATTATAATGAAAAAGAAATGTACTTTCAAACACAAAATAGAAAATAAATGTATTTTCGATTAATTATTATGCATTTAACAACATTTATATAACTACCACATAAAGGGTTTTTAGTCGCTTCTCCTTATGAATGCTCATTCATTGTTTCATTTTTTATTCAATTCATGCGCTTGCTATTCCTATATTTAAAAAATAATTTTATAAAAATTTTTCTATCATCTTGTAAAAAAAATAGACTTCCTCTATTAGCGATTGACGATTTTCTATACAAAAAAAGCTTTAGAAAAACTTGAAAGTTCAAGTTTCTCTAAAGCTAGATACTTCCTCACATTATGGAGGCTACATTATAAAATTATACGGTCAACATATAGTAAATACCGACTGCCAAAAATGCGATGCAGACTACGATTAGAACTTTCGCTAATTTTTCCATCTCAGTACACTCCTATGCAATACTTGCCCCAATAACGAACGATAGTCCGACTGAAATCGTAAAGGAAATAAAGCCTACTGAGCGATTGTCATTGGCAATTTCCTGATCCACGTTAAAACGGGGTGTCATAAATTCAAATAAGAAATACGCCACGATGAGTAACGTAAAGCCAAATAGTCCCCAACCAATCATTTCACTCAGCGTACTATGACGTGCAATCGAATAACGGAAAATATTGCAAATCCCTAATATTTTACCGCCAGTTGCAAGCGCCACAGCTACATTACCATTTTTTATTTCTTCCCAGTTTTTATATTTCGTAACGACTTCGAACAATGCCATCGAGACGACTAAACATAACACAACAACACTAAAATATCCTGCCGTTTCGATAATTGGATATCGCCAAAAGCTAGAATTTAGCATTTTCTCCGTCCCCTTTACAGCTTATTTCAATTCCACAACAGTAACGCCAAATCCACCTTCGCCTGCTTCTCCAAAACGGAAGGACTTCACCCGTTTATGTTTTTTCAGGTAACTTTGTATGCCCTGACGCAATGCTCCTGTCCCAACACCGTGAATAATCGACACGCGACCATAGTTTGAAAGCAGCGCATCATCTATATATTTTTCAGTGCGAATGATCGCATCCTCATAGCGCTCTCCACGTAAATCTAATTCTAATTTCACATGGCTATCTCGATTTTTCACACCAGAAACACGTTGAACAGGCTCTTTCTCTGGTTTAATGTATTCTATATCTGTATCGGCAATTTTCATTTTTAAAATGCCCATTTGGACAACCCATTCAGCATCAGAGACTTTTTCAAGTAAAGTTCCTCGTTGTCCATAGCTTAACACCTTTACCTCATCACCTACAACCAAGTTTTGCGCACGCGCCTTCACTTGCGCTGCTTTTTTCAATACTTTGTTATGCTCAAGGGGTGTCGCCTCTTCTAAACGTTTACGCGCCTCAATTAACTCATGTTCTTTTACTACTTGATCGGCATTTTTGCGCATTTCACGAAGCTCGGTAATAATGGTTTCTGCTTCTCTTTTTGCATCTTCCACAATTTTACGTGCTTTTTCTTTCGCTTTTTTATCGAGTGCTTCTTTGCGCTCATCATATGCTTGCAGCTTATCTTGTAGCTCTTTGCGCAGTGCCTCAGACTCTAAAAGTAAATCATGGGAGCGCTCCGCATCATCCTCTGATTGGCGTCTCGTTTCTTCTAAGGAAGCAATCATAGACTCCACCTCATGACGGTCCGTACCTGTGAAGCTTTTAGCACGATCAATAATGGACTCTGGTAAGCCAAGACGACTAGAAATTTCAAATGCATTAGAACGACCTGGTACACCAATAAGTAGGCGATATGTCGGACTTAATGTTTCGATATCAAATTCTACACTCGCATTGGCAACGCCAGGTCGATTGTAGCCATATGCTTTTAATTCGGGATAGTGCGTTGTTGCCATTACACGCGCACCACGTCCATGCACTTCATCCAAAATGGAAATAGCTAAGGCAGCACCTTCTTGAGGGTCTGTTCCTGCACCTAATTCATCAAATAACACCAATGATTCGTGATCGAATTGCTGTAAAATGTCGACGATGTTTACCATATGAGATGAAAATGTAGAAAGCGATTGTTCAATTGATTGTTCATCACCGATATCAGCAAAAAGCTGCTCAAATACCGCTAGCTCTGAACCATCTAATGCGGGCACTGGTAAGCCTGCCTGCGCCATTAATGTACAAAGACCAACTGTTTTTAACGTCACAGTCTTACCACCCGTATTAGGCCCTGTAATGACAATTGCTGTAATGTCTCTACCGAATTCGATATCATTAGCAACTGCCGTTTCAATAGGTAAAAGTGGATGACGTGCTCTTACAAGTCGGATATACCCGTCCTTGTTCATCTTTGGCATCGTGCATTTATTGGCTTGGCCATATTTACCTTTTGCTAAAATGACATCAATCTCACCTAATAGTTTCACTAAGTTAAATAAATCGGGTGCAACTTCCTCAACCATCGCACTTAAAGCAAGTAAAATACGATCAATTTCCGTTTGTTCTTTCATCTTAAGTCGATGAATTTCATTATTTGCTTGTACAACTGAATCTGGTTCGATAAATAACGTTTGGCCAGATGACGATTGATCGTGCACAATGCCACCGTAATGATGTCGATATTCTTGCTTAACTGGAATTACATAACGGTCGTTTCGAATCGTAACAATGGCATCTGACAGCATTTTTGATGCATTGCTACCACGAGTTAGACTTTCTAGTCTCGAACGCACTTTAGCCTCTTCAGCACGCAAAGATTGACGAATAGAACGCAATGTTGGACTTGCTGAATCTAAAACAGCACCATTATCGTCAATACAGTTATTAATTTCATGCTGTAATCCTGTTAATACGGGCATCATTTCCTTTTTAGCAATGAAATGAGGAATTTCAATGATTTCCTCTGACTCTAAGTCCTCTAGGAAATTGCGCAAAATACGGCTAGCTCGAATCGTACTTGATACTTCCATTAATTCCATCGCTGAAAGCATCCCGCCGATTTGTGCACGTCTTGCAGCAGGTCGAACATCGAAAATACCACCCATTGGGACATTACCTTTTACACGTAAAATGGATAGCCCTTCATCCATTTCTTCTAGTAACTGAACTACTTTTTCATAGTCTGTTTGTGGTACAAGCTCATCAATGGCTGATTTGCCAATTGATGAAGTACAGTATGTAGCCACTTGTTGACGTACTTTATCATATTCTAGTGTTTTTAATGCGCGGTTTGCGATCACTGAGAACACCTCCTCAACCTATTTATTTCGTCGAATAAACGCCTCAAACTGTTCGCGCGTCCATGTGTTGACAATCATATCTTTTTTCAGCCATGCCTTATTTGCGTAGCGCACACCTATATCCATAAAACGTAAATGAGCGATATCATGCGCATCGGTATTAATCGCGACAGGTACCCCTGCTGCAACCGCCATTTCTAAGTGCTCCACACATAAATCTAAACGATATGGATTTGCGTTTAACTCTAAAATTTTACCATATTCCTTCGCCCATTCAATTAACTGTGCAATATCTGGATTATAACCAGCCCGATCCTCAATAATGCGACCCGTTGGATGGGCAATCATATGAACATACGGATTTTGCATTGCCGTGTGTAAACGCGCCATAATTTTATCTTGTGACTGCGTAAAACTGGAGTGAATTGAGGCTATTACAAAATCTAATTTTTTTAGTACGTCATCATCAAAATCCAACGAACCATCTGGTAAAATATCCATCTCTGTTCCTGCATATAAATAAAAGTCTGGATGTGTTTCGTTAAATGCTTCAATTTCCGCTCGTTGCTTCACTAAACGTGCAGGTGTTAAACCATTCGCCACTTTTAAATACTGGGAGTGATCGGTAATAACGCCATAGTGATAACCACGAGAAATTAATGCCTCTCCCATTTCAGCAACGGCATATCCACCATCTGACCATGTCGTATGCATATGCAAATCAGCTACAATATCCTCCAGCTTCACTAAATCCTTCACTTCACTTTGGCGATCAAATTCTGTTGATCCTGTTCGTAAGCTAGGTGGAATAAATGGCATATCAAAATGGTCAAAAAATGCCGCTTCATCTGTAAATGTCAGTACAGTGCCATCTGCTTGCTCTACACCATATTCACTAATTTTCTCCCCACGCGTCTTTGCAAGCTGACGCATACGCACATTATGATCCTTTGAGCCAGTAAAATGGTGCAAAGCTGTTGCATATTCAACATCTTTCACTAATCGAAAATCAACACTTATCGGTTCATCTAAATCTAAAACAACTGAAATTTTTGTATCGCCTGCAGCGACGACTTCCTGAATTGCAAGTTCACTCAATAACTTTTCACGGACTACTTCAATCGCTTCCGTTACAACGATAAAATCGATATCTTTACTCGTTTCTGAAGCACGACGGAAGCTTCCAGCTACTGAGAAACGTGTCACTTCCTCCATACTACCGAGAAGTGCTTCAATTTGTAAAACAACAGGCTCTAGCAGCCAAATTGGCAAACGTTCCGAACGATTGGCAAAGTTCGCAAGTTCCTTTAAAATTTTTTCTTCTGTTTTCGCTGCAAAGCCCGCTAGCTCGCGCACTTTGCCAGCCTCACATGCAGCTTGTAAGCTTTCAGCAGAGTCAATGCCTAGCTCTTGATGAAGCTTGGCAATTTTTTTGCCACCTAAACCTGGCAACTTTAATAGCGGTAGTAATCCTTTTGGCACAATATCTTGTAATTCTTTTAAAAGACTAGATTCTCCAGTCTCAATCAAATCTTCAATAACAGCAGCTGTGCCTTTCCCAATTCCTTTAAGCTTTGTCACATCTTCCATTTCACTTAGGGAGCGTTCGTCTGTTTCAAGTGCGGCAGCTGCCTTTCGGAAGGCGGATACCTTGAAGGGATTTTCACCTTGTAGCTCCATATATAAAGCAATTTTCTCTAGTGTTCGAATAATTGTCTTTTTGTTCATTTAGAATTCCTCCTATCGTAAAAACACTTCCCTCTAGTCCGAGAGAAGTGCATCGATTACTATTGCCTATTCATTGCGGCTCTGCGCACAAAACAGCTGTGCCCTTAACAACAACTTCGCCATTTCAGCAGATTTCTACGGACAAACAAGTGAACACTACATTCAGTTTTCCATGCGTAGATGCCAAATTGTTATGAAGCATGGAGATAAATATACCACCAATTTTGGAACATCTTTGTAATAATCGGCGTATGCTCCAAAATGAGGCCTGATAAGAACGACTTCGACATTAAATTTTGTACTAAATCAATTGGTACTAATGCCAAAACATACAACACAATAAACAAAATTAAATAATTTTCAATTACGCCAAGCAGTGCACCAAGCCAACGGTTCACCGTATTAAGCACAGGTAGATAGGCAATAAAGTCAAAAATAGACGCCACAATTTGCAATGAAATTTTCACTGCAAAGAAAATAACCGCAAATGCAATAACACGGTAAAACGTGCGGTCTAAATCTAAGCTATCAATGACAACCCCGAGGCTTCCTGAATCCGTTACACCTGGATATGGCACCCAAAACACAAATTTCTGTGCTAATGGCTTATAATAAATATACGCAACAATTAGGGCAACGACAAAGCTGACAATATGCATCATTTGTACAATGAAGCCACGTTTTGCCCCCACTAGCAGTCCAACTAATAGAACTACTAATATGATTAAATCTAGCATTCACTTCAACCCTTTAATTTTTTCAATTCTTCTTCTAGTAATTCTATTTGCTCTTTTAAGAGTAAATAATCGTGCACCGTATTTACGGCTGTAAGGACGGCAAGCTTTGTGCTATCAAGTGAGGGATTATGTAAATTCATTTCGCGCATACGGTCATCAACAATAGAAGCGACAAGTCGCATGTGTCCAATGGATTCGGAGCCGACCATTTTATATGTATGACCATATATTTCCACAGAAATTTTATTCTTTTCTTGATTTTCCATAGTCGCACCCTCCAATAAAATCATTTTGCTCACGATTTTGACAGTAATGAGCAACGTCCACACAAAAAAGCTATATATTATCATAACATGAAAGGTATAAAATTGTGAACAATGAGGATAGAAAGGAACGGTTAAATGTCAAATATTGTACTATTAATTTCAACAAATGCACAAAAAGAGGTGATGTCTTATTACGCAAGTTATTTTGTGGAGCGAAAAGCACCAGGTGTGGTGTTTGCCGCAAAACTTCCTGATACAGCTATTACGATGTATAAATCAGGGAAATGTATGTTCCAAGGCGGGGGAGCTGAGCGAGAAGCCGCACGTTGGGGTGCCACTGGGGTAGCAACTACTCAAAAGTCCTCAACCATTGGAGCAAAAGGCGATACGCTTCCAGAAGGCTTTGCCTCAATGTCTGTGTTAGGCTCCGATGAAACGGGGACAGGCGATTATTTTGGTCCTATAACAGTCGCTGCAGTTTACGTTCCTTCTACAAAAATAGAACTAATAAATGAGCTCGGTGTTAAAGATTCTAAAATGCTTACTGATGACTATATGCGCAAAATAGCACCTGATTTACGTGCAGCATGTATCCATAGCGTACTCGTATTGCGCAATGAAAAATATAATGTATTACAAGCACGTGGCTACTCTCAGGGTAAAATGAAAGCAATGATGCATAATAAGGCGCTCGGCAATACACTGTCAAAAATGGCACCTGAAAAACCTACGCATATTTTAATTGATCAGTTTGCTGAACGCGGCGTCTATTACAATTATTTAAAAAATGAGCGGGACATTGTAAAAGAGGATGTACTATTTTCAACGAAAGCTGAACAATTACATGTTTCAGTTGCTACTGCTTCGATTTTAGCTCGCGCTGCATTCTTAAAGGAAATGGATCGACTAAGTGAGCTTGCTGGCATAGAGTTACAAAAAGGGGCATCAAGTAAAGTTGATGCACTAGCTGCCCGAATTTGGCGTGGACAAGGGGAGGAATTTTTGCGCTCCATCACAAAATGGCATTTTGCTAATACAGAAAAGGCTCGGAAGTTAAAATAAATATATAGAGGTCTTATTACGTTGATTTCCGCTACGGGCTGACGCTTTCCGCGGGCACACCGTAAGCCGCAACCCTCGCTATCGCGCGGATTGTTGCGTCTTACGTGGCGTGCGTTCCCGCAGGAGTCGCCAGCCCTTCGCTCCAATCAACTAGATTGCATGCTTTTCCAAAAGATAAAAATTAAATGTATTCGATAGTTGCTCTTTTCAACCACTCAATATATTTAGGACTATTACATTGATTTCCGCTACGGGCTGACGCTTTCCGCGGGCCCTTCGCTCCAATTAACTTAATAGGTATTAAAAAAGACAAAAGGCACCAAGAGTAATTTCTTGGTGCCTTTTGTCGACACTCTAAGCTGTCTCTAATTTCGAAACAGCTTGTTAAATTAGTATAAATTAACGTACTTCTGTTCCTTCAATTGTAGCAATTGTTTTTAACACTTTGTTATGTGCTGCAACTACCTCATCATCTGTTAATGTTCGTTCTGGATCGAAGTATGTTAATGAGAAGGCAACAGATTTTTTACCTGCTTCCATTTTTTCACCTTCATAGACATCAAACACGCGAATGTCCTTCAACAGCTTCACACCCGCTGAACGTATCGCAGTAATTACTTCACCTGCTGCTGTTGCACGGTCCATAACAAGCGCGATATCACGAGACATCGCAGGGAAACGAGGAACCGCTTTATAACCAAGTGGTGCTTCACTTGCATTCGCATGAAGTAATGCTACTAAATTCATTTCCATTACATACGTATCTTTGACACCCCATGACTTTTGTTCTGCAGGATGTAAGCCACCGATAATACCAACTTGTTCTCCGTCTAATAAAATACTTGCTGTTCGTCCAGGATGTAAGCCAGCTACCTCTGTTTTAACAAATGCAATGCGATCTGTTAATCCAAGCTTGCCAATGACACCCTCAATAATTCCTTTTAGTACAAAGAAGTCTACTTCCTTTTTCTCACCTTGCCAAGCATGATCTAACCATTTACCTGTTAAAACAGCAGCTACATGCTCTTCTTCAAAAGGTAGCCCCTCTTCTGTTTGACCAAGGAACACAGAACCAACTTCATATAATGCTACGCTATCTGCTTTACGCGCAACGTTATAGGCTGCTGCTTCAATTAAATGTGGAATCAAGCTTTGGCGCAGTGTTGAACGGTCTTCACTCATCGGCATTAATAAACGTGTTACAGGCTCAGCTTTTAGTGCAAAGCGTTGTGATAGTGCTTCAGATGTTAAAGAATAAGTAACAGCCTGATAAAGGCCTGCACCTTCTAAATAGTCACGCACGACACGACGATTCGCTTGGTAAGCTGTCAATTGCCCAACTTGGTTTGCACCCTCTGGTAAAGTCATTGGAATTTCATCATAACCATATAAACGTGCAATTTCTTCAACGATATCTTCTTCAATTTTAATATCTTGTCGACGTGTTGGTGCATCAATAATTAATAAGCCATTCGCTGCTTCTACACCGAATTTTAAACGCTCTAAAATAGAAAGCATATCTTCTAATGAAATTTTCATGCCAAGACGTTCGTTAATAAAGTCTGGAGAGACAACAACACGAGCTGGTGTTTTATCTAATTCATCAACGATACAAGTACCTTCTAACACTTCACCGCCAGCTAACTCAGCTAGTAATGCTGCTGCACGTTCTGCTGCAGGAATTACTCGGTTTGGATCAACGCCTTTTTCAAAGCGAGCTGATGCATCCGAGCGAAGACCTAGATTACGTGAAGTTTGGCGAACTGTTAAACCATCGAAATAGGCAGATTCAATAACTACAGTTGTTGTCGTTTCTGTTACCTCAGAATTTGCTCCACCCATTACACCTGCAATCGCTACTGGCTCCTTGCCATTAGTAATGACTAAATCAGTTGCCTTTAATGTACGTTCTTGGTCATCTAAAGTCGTAATTTTTTCACCTTCTGTTGCTTTACGAACAACAATTTCACCTGTAGCTAAGCTATCGTAGTCAAATGCATGAAGCGGTTGACCATATTCCATTAAAATATAGTTTGTCACATCGACTACATTATTGTGAGGACGTACTCCAGCTGCCATTAATCGGTGCTGTAACCACATTGGTGACTCTGCAATTTTAACGTTTTTCACAACTTTCGCTACGTACATTGGGTTCGCTTGCAAATCTTCCACGCGAAGCTTTAATAAGTCCCCTGCTTTTTCGGAAGATGTATGATATTCGATTTCTGGGTACTTTACTTCTTCTGACAGAATTGCACCAACCTCATAAGCCACGCCTAGCATTGAAAGCGCATCGGAGCGGTTTGGTGTTAAGCCAAGCTCAAGCACAGTATCACGAAGACCTAAAACCGCTAGTGCATCAGAGCCCACCTCTGCATCTGCTGGCAACACATAAATGCCTTCAGCATAAGCTTTCGGTACTAACTTACCTTCAATACCAAGCTCTTGTAATGAACAAATCATGCCGTTTGACTCGTGCCCACGAAGTTTTGCTTTTTTAATTTTAATGCCTCCTGGTAAATGTGCACCAGGACGAGCAACGATTACTTTTTGCCCTGCATCTACGTTTGGCGCTCCACAAATAATTTGTTGTGGCTCTGCTTCTCCAACATCAACTTGGCAAATGTTTAATTTATCAGCTTCAGGGTGCTTCTCCTTTGACACAACATAGCCGACAACGACTTTATCCATGCCGCTAGCACGGTCAATAACTGCGTCTACTTCAATACCTGAGCGTGTAATTTTTTCTGCTAAATCTTCAGGCGCTAAGTCCTGTGTACTTACATAATCTTTTAACCATTCTAATGATACTAACATTTATAGTCCCCCTTACGCCTCTGTTCGCTCGAATTGTGATAAGAAACGTGTATCACTTGTATAGAAATGACGAATATCGTCGACACCATATTTCAACATCGCAATACGTTCTGCACCAATACCAAATGCGAAACCAGAAACTTTCTTCGGATCGTAGCCTGCCATTTCAAGCACATTTGGGTGTACCATACCTGCACCTAAAATTTCAATCCAACCTGTGCCTTTACATACGTTACAGCCTGAGCCGCCGCATTTAAAGCAAGAAATGTCCATCTCAACAGATGGCTCTGTGAATGGGAAGAAGCTTGGGCGTAAACGTATTTCACGATCTGCACCGAACATTTTTTTCGCTAACGTATCTAACGTACCTTTAAGGTCGCTCATTCGAATATTTTCGCCAATGACTAAACCTTCAATTTGCATAAATTGGTGAGAGTGTGTTGCGTCGTCATTATCACGACGGAATACTTTCCCTGGACAAATGATACGGATAGATTCGCCTTTTTTCTCTTCCATTGTGCGTGCCTGTACTGGCGATGTATGTGTACGTAATAATATTTCCTCGGAAATATAGAACGAATCCTGCATATCACGAGCAGGGTGACCTTTTGGTAAGTTTAAAGCTTCAAAGTTATAGTAATCCTTTTCTACTTCTGGTCCTTCAGCAATTTCATAACCCATCCCGATAAATAAATCTTCAATTTCTTCGATAACGCGTGTTAATGGGTGACGGTTCCCTACTTTAATGTCACGACCAGGTAATGTAACATCAATCGACTCACTTGCTAATTTTTCGGCAATAGCTGCTTCTTCTAAAACAGTTACTTTTGCTTCTAGCACCGCAGTGACATTTTCACGAACCGTATTAACTAAAGCACCCATTTTCGGACGCTCTTCAGCCGATAGTTTCCCCATGCCTTTTAATAAATCTGTGATTGGTCCCTTTTTTCCTAAATAAGCGACACGTACATCATTTAATTCTTTTAAATTTGCTGCTGCTTCAATTTTCGCTAGCGCTTCTTGCTCTAATTGCTTTAATTGCTCTTCCATGTGTAAAACCTCCTTGTTCATATAAGTGCCCGCTTGCACAAATGGCACAAAAAAACCTCGCCCCCAAAAAAGGGACGAGGACATATTCGCGGTACCACCCTAGTTATTGCACGATCAACTTCGTACAATCACTTCATTGACATAACGACTCGATTGAAGCCGGCATACCTTTACAGCCGTTTCACTTGCTGGTCCCGGTAGCTGCTCGCAGGCTGAATTCAAAATTGCATTGGCTCGGCGCTGGCTCTCAATCTTCGGCCTACGCTCCCTGTCGTCCATTCACAATCTTTACTACTTCCTGGTCAAAGCATTTCAATATACTTAATTACATTTTAAATGTGATTATACATTATGACGCCACTTCAAAGCAAGGGGCATCTGTTCCCTATAGCAGTATGACATGATTTAACGGCGATTCCTGACGTTCTATCGGCGATTGCCATTGTTTTATCGGCTATTCCTGACATTCTATCGGCGATTGCCCTGGTTTCATCGGCGATTGCCAGCTTATTATCGGCGTTTTGACTAGTGTTACGCACGTAAAACAAAACCTATTTTACAAATCCATACAAAACAATACCCGTTGCAACAGCGACATTTAATGATTCTGCTTGTCCGAAAATAGGAATAATCATATTTTGATCGGTCATTGCTAATAACTGTGGATTAATGCCACTGCCTTCATTCCCCATCATAATAGCGAAAGCACCTGTATGCTGAATATCATGATAAATGACAGCATCTTCATCAAGCGCCGTTCCAAATACTGGAACACCATTATCCTGAAGCATATCGATCCAATCCTCTAATTCCCCACGAATCACTGGAATATGGAAATGTGACCCTTGAGCAGAGCGCAACGTTTTCGGGTTATAAAGATCTGCACAGCCTTTGCCAAGTATAACCGCATCTAAACCAGCTGCATCTGCTGTTCGAATCATTGTGCCAATGTTACCTGGATCTTGTACAGCATCGATTAAAAGGACTTTGCGCCATGAACCCATGACATCTTGCTCTACCGTCATTTGCTTACAAACAGCAAACACACCTTGTGAAGTCTCGGTCTCAGCAAATTCCTTTGCAACAGCTGCCGTTACTTCTACCATTGCCACATCATCAATTGGCCATAGCATCGGTAAGTCAACACCCTCTCGCACAATTAGCTGTAACACTTGACCACTATTTTTCAGCGCTTCTTCTACTAAATGGAATCCCTCAACTAAAAACTCACCTGAACGCTCACGTTCTTTTCGTGTAGTCGCTAATTTTTTCCAATATTTTACCAACGCATTTTGCGTAGATTCTATTCTCTTCATCGTCTTTCGTACCGCCTTTTTCCTATTTACTGTTCATTATTATACAGTAGAAAACAACAAATTACATAGTCCAGCAAAATGTAGCCAATTGTCAGAATTGTTTGGGTGTCAGGCACTCAAAAGTGCTTACCCTATTTCTTCCGTTCTCTTTCGATACATATAATGCTTGATCTGCCTTTTTCAAAATCGTTGCATCTGTATCCTTTTCTGTTACGGTCGCAATACCGATACTTATCGTGACTTTACCAGTTTGCCATTCCGCCTGTTCAACAACCCGACGTATTTGCTCAGCAATCGTCCTCGACGTATCTACATCTGTTTCAGGTAAAATAATAACAAATTCCTCTCCACCATAACGAGCGACGACATCATCTTGTCGGGCATGCGCATTTAAAATTCGTGCCAATTGGGCAAGAACTTCATCACCTACTTGATGTCCGTATGTATCATTTACCTTTTTAAAATGATCGATATCCAAAATTAAAAGAGAGAATAGTTGTGCTGTTTCATCGAATATAGCAAGTTGCTCCTCAAGCTTCTCTTGAAAAAACCTTCTGTTCTTCAATCCTGTTAGCTTATCAGTAACGGATAGTTCTACTAATGTGGCGTTTATGCTTAAAAGCTCATTTTGTTTTCGCTCAATTTCCAAATGCAGTTGCTCTAATTTAGCTAAAGCCTGATCCTTTTCTAAATAAGCAGCCTCTAATTGCTTTTTAGCTGAGCGTAACTCTAATTCATAATCAATGCGCTTTTTCATAGGCACTAAAATACAATCAATACATTCAGCCTCTCCCACCATATACTTCCTACCATTCAATAGAAAAGGAATCGCAGTACCATCGCGATGCTTTAAACTGATAAACAGTTCTTCCACATGATCGTTCAGATTTATTGTTGGGTAAAAATAAGAATGAAAAATCATCTTATTAGGCTTGGACATTAGCAATTCAATATGCTGGTGTAATAAATCCACCCGTTCATAACCTATCCACTCAAGAAAGGTCTGATTCACCTCTATCATCATTCCATCATGCGTAATGGCAATAAATCCACAAGGTGCATAGTTCAATCGTTTATCCATGAATTATTCATAATCCTTTCTTATTCCATTACAGAAATTGTGTAATTAACTGAATCGTTTCCTCAGGATGGCTAATATGAGGATAATGACCTTTTGCAGTCATTAATCGAAACGTACTGGCTTTTAAATGATTGTGCAAATATTCGCCAACCTCAATTGGAACGATACTATCGTCCGAACATTGCATAATTAAAATAGGCACACTCACACTAGCCTTTGTTAAGTCGCCTCGATGATCTGATAAAAACGTTACTTCCGCAAACTCCCTTGCAATCAGTGGGTTAGCAGAATTAAAAGTTTGTTCAAGCTCTTTTGTTAGTTTAGGAGAGTCAGGATTATTCATGGCAATCGGTGCTAGAAAGCTAGCCCAACCTGAAAAATTCATTTCCATCATATCTAATATTTCCGTAATATCACTCAGCTCAAATCCACCAACATAGCCATTGTCATCATTTAAATACCGCGGCGAAGGTCCAATCATAATTAGTTTTTCAAAGTAATCAGGGCGTTCGATTGATGCAAGTAAACCAATCATTGAACTAATAGAGTGACCAATAAAAATGACCTGTTGCAGCCCAAGCGCTTCAATTATGTCTAAAACATCTTGCTTGTACCCTTGTAGAGACTGATATTTATCAGATTGATAAGCGTTTAAATCTGAATTACCAGAACCAACATAATCAAACAAAATAATTTGGTATTGCTCCTCGAAAGCAGGCGTAATATAGCGCCACATATTTTGATCGCAGCCAAATCCATGTGCAAAAAGAATCGGTTTCTGCCCTTTTCCAATAATTTTCACATTATTGCGTACAACAACATCCATCATCGCATTTACCCCTTTTAGAAATATATGTAATATCTCCATTTTGACTGTGCTTTCAATAATTATCAAGGAAATAATAATAGTAAACTTCACAAAAAAAGTAGAATGCTAAGTTTCAATCGCACTCTACTCTTTATGTCATGACATTTTAAAAAACTTGTTTGATGCTACATCCACTTTTTAATTGTTGGAATACTTTGAGGGAATGTAAAAACATTGTAAGGGTCGTATTTGGTTTTGACTTCTCGTAAACGTCTAAAATTACGTCCATAATAAGCAGTAGGCCAATTTTGAATCGATTGATCTGGAAAATTCACATAATCCCCCATAGTAAAAGGAGATAATGTTCTTCTTATATCCTCAACCCACTGAACGTTTTCATTTTCGGCTTCATGATTTTCCCATGAGGTAATATATTCCTGAGCAATCAATGCTGTTCTATAATAAAAAGCCGTTTTGCTTGATCCAATTTGACCTACAGCCCCTCTTAGAGACTGCTGCCAGATGCTCGCATTTCGATTAGGGGCATTTGCTAAAAATTGTTTCATTCTTGCAATTGCCACATGTGGAAACGGTTTTTCAATAAAAGAGCCTGATCGTTTGCGGAATGCTGGTTGATTGCCGCTTGCAACATCAAAAAATCGTACCGCTTTTATGTACGGTACTTCTTTTATCCACACTTCCGTAGGTGAACCACTTTTCCTTAAAGGGCGTAAAAGCTTTTTTAATTCCGACGCCTCACCTACAAACAAACCTTGCACAACAATTTCGCCCACTTCCTGTGATTTTAGCTCTATTTGTGAAGTTATGCGTTCATCGGTAAATGGCGCCCATTTTTGCCAAGCATCAAATGCAATCTCAAAATCATCCCACTCCCACACGATAGCAAAAAGGGTAACGTCTGAAATAGGTTGAAGCTTGAACGTAAGGGCAGTAACAACACCGAAATTGCCCCCACCACCGCCACAACTAGCCCAAAACAAGTCACTATTTACATGTCGGTTTGCTTGAATTAACTCTGCTCCTTGATGTTCACTTGCTCTAACCATTTCAATTTCAATTAATTGATCGCAAGTAAGCCCAAAATGACGTGATAACATCCCAATCCCACCACCTAATGTCAAGCCCACAATGCCAACACTACTTTCGGTACCAGCAGGGATTGTCATACGATGTTGCCATAATGTACGGTACACTTTTCCAAGATTTGCACCAGCCTCAATTCGAGCAGTTCCATTTTCCACATTAACGGTGATATCATCCATTTCACTGACATCTATAATCAGACCGTGATTCACTAAGGAGTAGTTTTCATAATGATGTCGTCCGCTCCTTACTCGAAAATCTTCATTATTTTCCCTAACCCACTTTAACGCATTGATTACATCTTTAGTTCTTTGACAAAAAACAATTTTACTCGGGAATTTTGGCACACTTAAATTATTATTTGTTCTCGCTTCATCATAATCTGGATCACCTGGGCTAACAATTCTTCCTGTGAGCTTTACTTTCTTCAACGTCCAGCTCCTTTCTCTAATGATACAATTCGCATCTACTATACTATGTATAACTAATAAGAAAAAAATATGAGTATTGAAATGATTAAACATTTAAAAATAACACTGTATTTCATCATTAGGTAGATATTTAGTTACATATGATGCATTAACAAAACCTATTTAGGAGGAGACCGAATGTTAATACATGTAGTAAGCGCTGGTGAAACACTATGGCAAATTGCGAACCGCTATGCTGCACCAATGAGCGCTATTATTCAATTAAACGCTTTACCTGACCCAAATCAATTAGTGATTGGACAATCACTCGTTATACCTTCTTCTTTTACAACACATACCGTTAAAAAAGGAGAAACGTTGTCGTCTATTGCCCAACAATATCACGTGTCACTGCAATCCATTATCCAAGTAAATCATCTTACAAACCCCGATCTTTTAACACCAGGAACAAAACTAATTATTCCTCCCATCATTCATGTTGTAGAAAGTGGCGAGACATTATCGCAAATCGCTAAGGACTATAATACAACCGTACAGGCCATAATAGAGGAAAACGATATTACAAACCCCAATATGATCTATGTAGGTTCGCATTTAATTATTCCACGAATGAAACCTACTATTGAAATAAATGCCTATACGTACGAAACACCTGAAAAAGCAGTACAGTCACTAAATGCATTAGGCTCTCTACTTACGTATTTTAGCCCGTTTGCTTATTTGATGAACGAAGATGGAACATTGGAACCGTTAAACGACAAAGCAATGATAACTGCTGCCAACTCTCAAAATATTATTCCGATGTTAACCTTAACGAACTTCACTTCTACAGAAAGCGGGTCCAACTTAACCCACGTGATATTGTCAAATCAACAATTATCAGAAAAAGTCATCGATAATATATTAAAAGTCATGGAAGATAAGGGCTATAAAGTGCTAAATATAGACTTCGAAAATGTCCTACCTGCAGATCGAGAAAACTATAACCAATTTCTTCAATTAGCCGTTGATCGCCTTCATCCGAAAGGCTTTTTAGTTTCAACTGCACTCGCTCCTAAAACAGGGCCATCTCCAGCAGGATCAACTTATGAAGCATATGATTATGAGGCACATGGCAGAATTGTGGATTTTGTCGTGCTAATGACATATGAATGGGGCTATCGACTAGGACCTCCACAGGCAATCTCTCCAATTAATGAAATGAGGAAGGTTGTGGAATATGCGCTAACAGTAATACCCGCTAATAAAATATTTTTAGGCTTCCAAATTTATGCACGCGATTGGCTCATTCCACATGTGAAAGGTCAGGAAGCAGAAACATTTAGCCCTCAAGAAGCGGTTGCAAGAGCACAACAATATGGGGCAACTATTCAATATGATCTAACAACACATTCCCCTTATTTTCGCTATGTTGACAAGCAAGGACGCAATCATGAAGTTTGGTTTGAAGATGCAAGAAGCGCTCAAGCTAAGTTTGACCTAACTAAGGAATATCATCTACGTGGTATTAGTTACTGGGCGTTAGGTTTTCCTTTCCCACAAAACTGGGCACTGTTAGATAATAATTTTTCAATCAAAAAATAAACATACTTTATCCTTATCCTCAGCACGATATTTTATAAGCAAATGAACCACTAAATATTTTTGCATTGCTACATGTTATTCTTATGTTTCCCTAGTTTTTCCCTTGATAAAAATATGAATTCAAAGCCATATTAAGAAATATTAAAGCGAAAGGAGCACTCAACTATGGGAAGAGATAATAAGCAAGGGCAAAGCAATAACAAAGGTTCATTACCGCAAACGCCAAAAAACCAAAAAATTGCGCCGAATAAAGTAAAAGAAGAATTTTCACAAGAATTTACAGAGCTTATTAATTCCGTAACGAAAAATAAGCAAAAAAAATAAGGAGGGACATCAATTGGATTATCTACGCGCACAAGAAATTGTTGCCTCTCCAAAGGAATATGAAGTGAGCTATAATGGCGTTTCTGTCTGGATTGATCAGTTACATGATGATGGTAAAACAGCTACCGTTCATTTACGTCGCTCACTAGAAGAACGCTCAGAAGTCACAATTTCCGAGCTAAAAGAAGAATACCTCGTTCATTAAACAACCCAACTTAAAAAATCCGCATTGTACTTAGGTCGATCAGCTTATCACTTCTAAATTAGCTGTCCAACTTAAGTCAATGCGGATTTACCTTTTATTTCGCTTTCACTCGGTTCATTAATTATTTTCTTTACCGCATTTGTACTGCTCTAAAATCTCATTAGCATGTACATGTAAATCGTAAAAAGTCGCGGTCAGCTGCTCGGCAGTAATAGGTTTACTAAATAAATAGCCTTGAATATAATCGCAGTCACCTGCAACAAGGAAAGCCAGTTGAGCCACTTCTTCTATCCCCTCAGCCACAACCTTTAAACGTAAATGCTTTGCCATGGAAAGAATCATAGAAACGAGTGCTTCATCATTAGCATCATGCTGAATATTATGTACAAAAGCGCGATCAATTTTTAAACAATCAATTGGAAATTCTTTTAAATATGACAAGGACGAGTACCCTGTGCCAAAATCATCGACTGCTATTTGAATTCCTAATGCCTTTAACTCATGTAGTAATTGAGTCATTTGATCAATATTCATTGTCATACTTTCGGTTATTTCCAACTGTAGATAGGCTGGTTCCAGCTTACTTCGCTGTAAAATCTCCTTCACCATTTGCACCAAATCTTGCTGGAATAATTGTCCTAGCGATAAATTAACAGCAACCTTCATTTTAGGTAGACCTTGTGCTTCCCATGCCTTTGCTTGCAAGCATGCTGTTTCAAGTATCCATTTACCGAGAGGAATAATTAGCCCTGACTCTTCGGCAATGTCAATAAATTTATCAGGCGGCACAAAACCATGAACTGGATGTCGCCAACGGACAAGCGCCTCCACCGATTCTATTTTCCCTGTTTTCAAATTAATTTGGGGCTGGTAATCCAAATAAAATTCCTGTTGATCGAGTGCTCTATGTAATTCCTGCTCCAGCAATATACGATCTGTCACGCCCGTTGACATATGCTCTTTATAGAAAAGGAAACGTTGTGGTATTTGGCTTGCTTCACGCATTGCCAGCTGTGCATGCATCAATAATTCTTCAGCAGAACAATTTTTTTCATTGAATGCAATACCCATATTAACATTCCCTTTTAATGAGAAAAGCTGAACTTGTAAAGGTTTTTCCATCGTACTTTTAATGTTCAAACAAAACTGTATTAGTTCTTCTTGTGTTTGTACATGGTTAATATAAATAACAAATTGGCTTTCCCGTAACTTCGTTGCAAAATAATGCGGCGGTAGCATTGCTTGAATCCTTTCCGCTACAAGTTTCATCATTTTATTGGAATTGCTAATACCTAAGGAATCACTAATGGTGGCAAGTCGGTCAATTTCAATAGAAATAACCGCCTTTCGTTTACTATCCTTATGCAGCTCCTCTTTCAATGTTTTTAATAAAAGACGCTCATTTGGCAGTTGGGTAATATCATCATGATATGCTTGAAAAGTAAGCTCCTGTTGTGATTGTTCCAGGTCTTGCTTAATTTTTAATAGCTGTAAATATGGTTTCTCAACTGATGTATAGTAAATCGCCTTTAAAAAAACGTAATAAGCTGAAAACTGGTAAAACAGTGCAATAAACATCCAAATAGCATTGTCGTCTTTGCTAAAAATAAACACAACATCGCTCAAAATTAAATATACGGACCCACTAATTAACCACAAAACCTGTTTTCGTGCACTTTTAAAATGCTTGCTTAAAAAATAAATGGAAACCCCTTGTATAGCGCCAGTCAATAATTGTACTGTATGAGGAGTTATTGGCTGATGCTCTTCAAGGAATGGCTGTACCTTATATAAACTAAAAAGCATAAGCATAACAGACAAAATCGCTATTCCATAAGCTACCCTCCGGTGAGCCAATGTTAACTTTTTTCTAGGCTTCGCAATAATAAGTAGAATCCCTATTACTAAAGCCATTCGCATAAAAATTTGTATCCAGACGCCTATTAATATTGTGTCTACACTTTGTGGGACTGATATGACAATATTAGCAATCTCTAGCAAAGCGATAAGAAAGAAAACACTACCTATGTATAATGTATGATTGATTAATAACTGCGAAAATACAAGCCAAGAATGAATGGCAATTGTCATCGTGAATACAACAATTAATATTTTCATAATTAATCTTAAATAACCGAGGATATTTCCTTCTGTAAAAATAGACATAAGCTGATTATTGAATATTAAAAGAGGAATCAATAGAAGCAGTGGTATCGCACTATACCATATCTCCCTTTTATCTAAATGATTACACGCGTTTTCCAATACTAACCCTCCATATCAATATATACACAATCAAAATAGATAGGTAACTCTACCTACATATTATATTTAAACGTATTAAAATTGTATATTTCTTTGACTTCTTACAAATCATAGCATTTTTATTGGACTTTGTATGCAACAAGTGAAGTATGCTAATATTCAATTTATTTTGATATTAGCATACTTTTATTATCTTTTAGTAGTAATTTAGTTTACTCATTAAGGTGACGACGTAGTTTCTTTATTAGTCTAGTACGTCTTTTTTTAATTGCAGCGACTGATACCTGTAGTACTTTAGCTATTTCTTCATACCTATAACCATCTAGGTAATATAGTTGCAGTATCTTTCTTTCATCCTCTGTTAATTGGTCCATTATTTTATCTACTAAAAGACACTCTCCAAGTGGATTGATTTGTTTCTCCCGACAACGTATAAAATTCAACGTGTCATCAGCCATTAATATTTCCTTGTCCTGAAATCTTCTTTCTTTCGTAAGTTCTTTCAAAATTTCACCTTTCACGGTTGTATAAATATAGGCAGAAAATTGCCCTTTCGAAGGATCTGCATTGCTATATGCTTTCCATACAGCAATTGCTGCAATTTGACGATAATACTCAAAGTCTTTGTAAATATGGCACTTTGATAATATGGAGGAAATCATCGGTTGCACCAATTCTAATACTTCTTCAAAAGGCTGTTGTGGTGAAACAATTTGTGTTTGTTTTTCAAATGGCACTGATACTTTCCTAACGACTTGTGCACAGTCCATTATTCCTAGGTGTTTTTAGCTTAACTTGCGGTAAAAAGCTCGTCGAATAACCCTTTTACAAGTATTCTCTACAGATTTGCATAAATATCTGCCTAAATTTAAACGAAATATCGAGAGAATTTTAAAAAATCCTATGTTTTTCATTAATTTTTATACATATTTCTAATGTCAGTGGACAAATTATGACTAAGGAGGCGAAATAGATGAATTTTCAAATAAGAGATGCCATTACGGCAAATGTCCATGGTCAATCAGCAGCAGAATTTAAAGATATAGTCCAAGATGCCATTTCACGTGGCGAGGAGCATTTACTACCTGGCCTAGGTGTATTTTTCGAAAAATGGTGGCAACAATCAACTAATGAAGAACAAGAAGCATTCGTACAAAAGTTAGAAAAAGTATTTGCACACTGATTTTTTGTAAACAGGACATTCCATTTCCACTAATCGCATGATAAATTAGATTTATCAGAAAGTTTGGAGGGATTGGAATGACTGTTGCAGTAGAGCTAATAGTAAATCAACTTAGAGAGGTATTATCGGATGAGCAAGTGTCGACAAACGATACGGTACGAGAGCTACATGGCAAAGATGAATCCCATCATGCAATGAACTTGCCAGATATAGTAGTGTTCCCACGTTCCACAGGAGACGTAAGTGCCATTATGAAAATAGCACATGCAAATCTTATACCTGTCGTACCATTTGGCGTTGGCTCCAGTTTAGAAGGAAATGCTATTCCGATTGCTAACGGTATTTCTATCGATTTTTCTGAAATGAATACAATTTTAGATATTCGCCCAGAAGATTTACTAGTGAAAGTGCAACCAGGTGTAACACGTGCACAATTAAATAAAGAATTAAAAAAACACGGCCTTCAATTTACGGTAGATCCAGGAGCAGATGCGACACTTGGAGGAATGGCAGCAACAAATGCCAGCGGTACTACTGCTGTTCGATATGGTGTTATGCGCGACCAAGTGCGTGATTTAGAAGTGGTACTGGCAGACGGTACTGTTATACATACTGGAAATTTAGCAGCCAAATCATCGTCAGGCTATCACTTAAATGGCTTATTTGTTGGTTCTGAAGGTACACTAGGCTGTTTTACAGAGCTAACATTGCAAGTTTATGGTATTCCGGAATTTGTCACTGCAGGTCGTGCTGTATTTGAAACAGTTGGCGATGCAGTTAGTGCAGTAGCCGCATTATTGCAGGCTGGCATTTCCATTGGTCGTGTCGAGTTAGTCGATGAAGCGTCTATTACACAAGTTAATATTTATAATGAAACTTCTTATGATGAAAAACCGACGCTGTTTTTAGAGTTCCACGGTAATGATGCAGGTATGCAAGCTGATATTGCATTTGCTACAGAAATTTTTGAGGATTTCGGCTGTACGTCTGTCGAGTTTGAGCAAGACAACGCAGCTCGTAATAAGCTATGGGAGGCGCGACATACATTAGCCTATGCATATATTCATGCGTATCCAGGGAAAAAGCTTATGTCAACAGATGTTTGTGTTCCGATTTCAAAATTGGCAGAGACCATTTTGTATGCCCGCGAACAGTTAAACAACGTCGGTTTAGCAGGAGGAATTGTCGGACATGTTGGAGATGGGAATTTCCATGCATTGTTAATGTTGGACCCGACAGATTCAAACGAACGTGCGCAAGCGGACCGTTTCAATGAGCATATTGTGCAATATGCGCTGCTTCGCGGAGGAACTTGTACAGGCGAACACGGTGTAGGTATTGGTAAAATGAAATACCAATCGATGGAGCACGGTGCCTCCCTACTTGTTATGAAAAGCATTAAGACAGCGCTCGATCCACATAACATTATGAATCCAGGGAAAATTTTCAACGTATAGTTGCTCGAATTTCTCCCAATTGAAATCCTTCCCATAAACAATGAAAACACGGTCTCCTCCACTGCAGGGGACCGTGTTTTTACATTTAAGGTGACAGGCACTTATATCACATTTTGTCCTAGTGCGCGAGGAACCATCGTTTCAACGAAATAATCCTCTTCCTCGTAAATTATTTTTTTTAGCTCTATACCGAAAAATTCCTTCATTCGAGACTCAGTCATTACCTCCTGTACATCGCCGTATATAACATCCTTTTCTTTCGCTGTCATTAATACACGATCTGCAAGATAAAAGGCATGGTTTGGATAGTGGGTATTAATGATGCAAGAAATACCTCGCTCTTTAGATAAGCGCTTTATCGTTTGTAATATAACAATTTGCTTTTGAATATCCAAATGTGATTCGGGTTCATCTAATATTAAAACCTCAGGATTAGACACGAGCGTACGAGCAATTAAAGCCAATTGTAGCTCTCCTCCGCTAATTTCATTACATGATTTTTTAGCAAGATGGGTTATTCCAATTGTGTTCAGTGCTGCATGAGCCGCTTCCATATCCTTGGCTGAAGGCTGCGCCAATGTACTAATATATGGCGCACGCCCCATGACAACTAGCTCTTCCACAGTAAAGCCAAATACCATCTTATGCGCCTGAGGTACATAGCCAACTCGCTTCCACAACTCTTTACGGTCCATTGCGCTAAGAGGTTTACCGTCTATCAATGTCTTGCCTTTTTTCCAATCGAGAAGACCTGTAATACACTTTAGCATAGTTGTTTTCCCTGCACCATTCGGTCCAAGAATAGCCATTATTTCACCTGATGCTAATGTAAAATTAATATCTTTTGCATATAAATGAGGCATTTTGGTGCGGCGCTTCTCATAATAGTAATTGCCATCGACCACTTCTATTTTCATCCCCAGCCACCTCCTGAACGACGTAATAAATAAGCAAAAAATGGTGCACCAATAATGGCTGTTAAAATGGACAATGGAATTTCTGTTGCTGTTAGTGAGCGTGCTAAATCATCGATAATTAATAAGTACACACTACCGATTGCAACAGACACAGGTAGAACAAATTGATTGTTATTACCGACAAGCATGCGTGCAACATGTGGAATAATTAAACCAACCCAACCTACGATGCCCGCTACAGCTACAGATGCCGCTGTTATTAGTGTTGCTCCAAAAATTACGAGCCATTTTAAACGTGCGACTGGAATCCCCATGGACTTTGCTTCATCCTCTGGCAATGTTAAAATATTTATTCGCCAACGCAGTAAATAGAGGAGTAGAATACCTATTAAAATTAATGGGCCACCAATATATAGATCTTTATAGGTTGCAGTACCGAGACTCCCCATTAGCCAATAGGTAATGGCTGGTAACTTCTCCTCTGGGTCTGCCACAAATTTGATAAGGGAAATCAAAGCATTAAAAAGGGCAGATGTGACAACACCAGCCAATACGAACATAAAAATAGGCGCATTCTTTTTTGCACCTGCTACTAAAAATGTAAAGCCAATCGCACCTAAACCGAAAAGTAATGCCATTATTTGTGCAGAAAAATTTTGGCCAAATAATAAAATACCTAATGATGCACCAAAACCCGCACCTGCTGAAACACCTAAAATATCTGGCGAAACTAGCGGGTTGCCAAACATACCTTGAAATCCTGCACCTGCTATTGCTAACCCTCCACCAATGAGAAGAGCGAGCAAAATACGAGGTAAACGGACATTCATCACAACTGTTTCTTCCATCTTTGTCCATGTTTGTTCAATTGGGAACAATTGTGATGTTAAAATTTTTATTATATGGTCAAGACCTACTTCAAAACGACCAACACCGAGTGAAACGATTGCTACCAAAAATGGTAGCAACCATAACAATGCAATAATCCACTTCTTCATCTAACTATCAATCCTTAATATTTCGCCGCGTCAGAAGAAGGGTTTAATATATCATGGATTTCCTCATCTGTTACGTCAAATTCATAGAAGTCTTTGTAATACGTTTTAATTTCATCTTCAATCTTATACGTAAATAACGCTGGATGATTTTTTTGAGCCATCCATTTTAGCATTAGCGGTGCATCGCCACTTGGTGGGAACCAGCGATATATACCTAATGGAATTTTATAAACCTTTCCATCTTGCACTGCTTTTACCTGACTCCAGTCCTGTCCATCCACTTTATTTTCAAGTAAATCTTCGGGCTGTGTTTCCGTAAAGTTTGTAATGTAAATAATATCAGGATTCCAAGAGTAAATTTGTTCCATATTTACTTCTTTTCTTCCTTGTACATCCTTTTCAGCAACATCTATTGCACCCGTTGCGTTTAGCCATTGATTGCCGAAGAAGTTGCTACCACCTACCGTAATGGACTTATCATTATGCATAAATAATATTAATGCACGTGGCTTGTCCTCTTTTGCTATATCTTTTAATTTGGCATCAAGTTCAGACTGCACCTTTTTGCCCTCTTGTAAAAAACGGTCCGCACGATCAGTTGTTCCAGTTATTTTACTTGTTAATGTTAGCCAGCTATTGAATGTTGCTAATGGTTCAGCGGCTGCGGCATCAATTGCTTTTACCGCAACAACAGGAATACCCGCTTCTGTTACTTTGTTAATTGAATCTTCATTTGTTGAAATTTCTACATACAGTTGGGGATCAATCTTTAGTAATTCCTCAACATTCACCTCACCATTTTGAATATAAGACGTTTCTGCATTTAACACATCTGGTGAAATTTTTGATAGAATAGAGTTTTTCGCAGCATTATATGAATTGGGGTGCATACCCACTATCTCTTTTGTAGAGTTTGTCGCTACATACCATGTAGAAAAATAAGGCAATATGCCTCCTGTTACAACCCGTTCAATTTTTCCAGGTATTGTCACTTCTCTACCTAGTTGGTCTGTCACAACTTTTTCTTCAGCCGTTGTTTGCACATCAGAAGTTTCAGACGGTTGTTCTGTTACTGCCCCCTCATCTTTATCGCCACACGCTGCTAGCATTGCCGCTAATGCTAATGTTGCTAGAAATCCGTATTTTTTCATTGTCCTTCTTCCTCTCTGAGCCATTTTGCTATCCCGTGTAAAAACGGTTTTGATTGATCAATAAAACCTAGTCCTATATGAAACATAGGGTCAAGTGTTGTTAAGACTAATTCTCCGTTAAAGCTTACATTGTCGACATAAAATAGTGAGCGACCATTAGGTATATCAAGTAAAGACTGAGCACCTTCTGGCGGTAAAAACGAGCCATGATAATGCCATTTTAAATCACGGAGTGTTACGTATTTAAACAATGGGTGTGTCATATTTTGCTCAGTCATTGGCAAGTCTCCACCATCTCGCACCCACCAGCTAAAATTCACCTCAGAATCTTGCCAATCAATCGTAGGAAACCAATTATCCAAAATCTCACCAAAAATAATGAGCCGCTTACCTGATTCAATGAACGCTAAAAGCTGTGATTGATAACGTTTTAAATGAGGAATATCTAAACGGCAAGATAAAATTAACGTATCGTAATTTGCTAAATCATACCGATGCAGCTCTCGAATATGTAAAATATCATCATATAAATAATGAAATTCCTCCTCTGCAAAAAAGCGATTTTGAAATGGTAGTCCATTTGTGACAATCCCAATCATTGTATTTGAGCTCCTTTCGCTTGATTGCGTACATATTCTGCACGGATGCATGCAAGCATTTGCACACTTAATTGACGAGAGGTATTATCTTCGTCAATGAACACACGATATATATCTGTTCCTGCACCCGCAAAGATTGTTCCATTTGTTGAATCATGATCTACATAAATAAGGACTGCTCCACTTTGGTCAGTCACAAGAATCTCTGCATGCAATGGAACTTTTTCAAAATATCCGCGTGAGAAAAAGCCCCTAACACCTTTGCGATAGTTAATGTCATATGCATCAATTCCCGCAAATAATGGATGGGCAGAATCTTTTATAACGATTTCACGATCCTTCAATGGAATTGGCGACCGTTTCCAGTTAGGCACACCTACTAACCAAGGTAATGATGTCTCAGTTAGCGAAAAAATTACGCCACCCTGTTTTAAATACTGCTCCAGCATAGCTTTATGCTCTAACAAAAACTGCTCCTCTACTAGATTCGTAATAATGAGACCCGCATAAGCACGTAAATCTGCATACGGCAAATCGTATAAATATAAAAATGTAAGTCCGCGCCTACGATCCTCATCTGACAACCTAGCAAATTGAATATCAATACCGATATACGCAATTGGTTTCACGGCATTCCCTACTTTCTTTTGAAAATATATTGAAAATGATTATCATTTGCAATAGAATATATATAACAGTATATTGATAATGATTCTCAATGTCAATTTGCTTTTTATAGAATTCTAATATTCGCAACATATTTTTGGTCAAACAATATTTACATAGCATTTTAAATGTTTTTTTAATATTATTTATTACCAAAAAATGATTGGGTATTTAATTATTTTACTAGGAGGATATGTTTATGAGCATTCCATATACGATGCTAAAACTAGACCCAGGACATGCTTTTGGTGTTAACGGTCGCATGCAGAGAGATACAGGTAACGAAGCAAAAATCATAGATCAATATGATTTTCCACAAGTTAATTTGGACGATGTAGATGTTCTTTTTATTCCCAATTTTATAGACCAAGAATGGCTATATTTACAACGTGAAAAAATTGCAGCATTTTTAGCAAACAAAAAAATCGTTGTATACTGCGGGCATTTATTCCGAGAATGGTTGCCAGGTTGTGGCCCATTTATGCCCCAACACATTCAAAATTTCAAAGATTATGAAGTTTTTCCAACAGAGCAATCTGTTATTTTCGATGGAGTTTTAACTGAAGATATGACATTTAAAAAAGGGGTTGCAGGCTTTTTTGCTCGCGGCTATCATCATGCACCAGCAAATGCTGAAATTTTATTAACGTTTGCAAATGGTAAGCCCGTTACATACATTGACCGCTGTTCTACAAATGGGACAATTTTAGTTCACGCAGGACGTGAACTGCTTGGCTATGCAGGTGAAAACAAATCAACAGATCGCATTCGCCCACAATTTCTTGCCTGGCTTGAATCTGAGGTACAAGCTTTAAAGGAGGACAATCATCAATGAGAAAAATTGGGGTTATCTATAGTGGGCATGAATCCCATTATCGCACTTTCCACGAGCCAAAATTTAATCAATTTATTACGAAGTTAATTTACCATCCAGATTTTTTAGAAACCGATATAAATGAGCTCGATGTGCTCATCGTCCCGTCCCAATTAAACTATAAGCTATTGCTAGCAAGCGTTGAAAAAATTCACGCATTTGCAGAAAATGGTGGCATTGTCGTTGCATTCGGACCACAGCCTTGGAATTGGATTCCTGCGCAACATTGGGAAGAACGTCTAACAAACTTCTGGTGGTGGCTTGATAAAGATGCTTCTAGTGGTTTAATACTGCAAAATCCAGCGCATCCTCTATTCAATGGCTATCTCACACTCGTTGATTGTACTTGGCATCAACACGGCGTTTTTTGGCCACCTGCACATGCTGATATTTTAATTTCTACGGAAGATGGTGGTGCTGTACTCTATATAGATGCGCATTCCACTGCTGGAAAATGGATTGTTACAACACTTGACCCTGATTTCCACTTTGGTTCCTATTTCATGCCTGCAACCGAACGATTTTTTGAAGGTTTTTTCCCTTACCTTGCATATGGAACGATTTGAAATCATTCTTGAACAACAAACCCGCTGATAGCTTGCAAATCAGCGGGTTTTCTTTACAAATCAATAGAAATTAACAAAAAAAGTAACCCAGCGTCTCCCAGGTTACTTTCACTATGTAGCGATGAAGTCATCCATCTTGACAACGTACATCGCGCGTAGCATACATCCCTCTGTCTGTATGCTACTAGTATGTTGTTGGCACTAACACCCTCTGTTACTAGTGCAAACTTTGTATATAGGAACTCTCAATTAGAGAGTCAACTATCCTATCCCTTTACTTAAGCCATAATGGAAGCTAAAACCGCTTTTTGAGCATGAAGTCTATTTTCCGCCTGCTCAAAAATATACGAATTTGGACCATCGATAACAGATGTTGCTACTTCTTCTTCGCGATGAGCTGGTAAGCAATGAAGGAACATGTAGTTTGGCTTTGCATGTGCCACAAGCTCATCATTGATTTGATACTCGGCAAAATCTTGTAAGCGTTTTGCTGCTTCCTCTTCTTGGCCCATTGATGTCCAAACATCTGCATACACTACATCTGCATTTTGAACTGCTGCTACAGGATCATGTGTAATTGTGATTGTACTCCCATTTGCCATTGCGATAGCTTGTGCTTTTGCGATAACCTCTGCATCACATTCATAGCCAACAGGCGTTGCTACTGCGACGTTCATACCGACGTGTGCAGAAGCGACTACTAAGGAGTGCGCCACGTTGTTGCCATCACCAACATATGCAATTTTAAGACCTTGTAATTCACCTTTATTTTCAGCGATTGTTTCTAAATCAGCTAACGCCTGACAAGGATGATATATATCCGTTAAGCCATTAATTACAGGAATCGTTGCATGCTCAGCAAGCTCTTTAACCATCGCATGCGAGTTTGCACGAATCATAATGCCATCTAAATAGCCAGATAACACATGTGCAGTATCATAAATGGATTCACCGCGACCGATTTGTAAATCACGTGCATGCATAAACATACCTTTACCGCCCAATTGTTCCATTCCCACTTCAAATGAAATACGAGTACGCGTTGAATGTTTTTCAAAAATCATACCAAGTGTTTTTCCTTCAAGTAACTTCGGACATTTACCTTCTTTTGTAATCATTTTCAGTTGCGTCGAAAGTGCAACTAACTGCTGTACTTCTTCACTTGTATAGTCTAGCAAAGTTAGTAAGTCTTTCCCTTTTAAGCTTGATACTAACTTTAACTGTACTTCTTCTAATAATTTCATAGCCTTCTCTCCTTGCTTTTGTAACTGTTGAGTTTAGTATACACATGCATAATTATAAAATCAACTGAATTTTTATGTTTATTTTCAAAAGTAAGAATTCATATGTTGTTTGTGACAAAAATTCGTCTATTTGAATATTTATGCATTAATAACTAAGTAATATCATATTGACTACTAAAGATAACTTGCATACTTATGTAAAACACTACAAAAAAAAGCTTACCCACAGGCAAGCTCTTTTTTTATAAATATGCTATCTTACATAGCATATTTCATTTACATTTATGAATCTTTCGGAGTGTCTTCACTTCGGTATTCTAAAATATCGCCTGGCTGACATTCTAATGCCTTACAAATCGACTCTAATGTAGATAAGCGAATTGCTTTCGCTTTGCCATTTTTTAAGATAGAAAGATTAGCCATTGTTATGCCAACCCTTTCCGAAAGTTCCGTTACGCTCATTTTCCGTTTGGCTAACATCACATCGATGTTAATAATTATTGTCATATCCTCAACCTCACACTATTAACTCATTTTCAGTTATTATATCTACGACTTCTTTAACAAGATGTTGGAGAACACCAGCAAAGGTTGCAATGACACTTGAAGCAAAAGTAAAATATAACCCTAATGCTATAATACCAGCTCTGTCCCCATCCAGAAATACCGCAACAAAAAGGATTCCACCTATAATAAATGCACTGATGATGGTAGCACAGAACTTCATAACCTTTAATGCCCCTACTGATCCTTCCGAAAAAGTCTTGTTTTTATCAATGTAAATTAAAAGCTTAAATGCTTGATACAACGCAATAAAAAAAGGAGAGTTAAACCATAAGCCGCTAGTAAAAAAGGGAATTGTAAATAAGCAGATGCTGGATTCATTTTCGCATCACTTTTAGCTATCTCAGGTACACAAAACACATGTTAATGTTGCGATGCTTATAAGAAGAATAACTCCTTTTAAAAATATCGTTGCACCTCGTTTCATAAAACACCTCTCCACTGTCAATCTCCTTAAACTACAAGGTCGTTCTCTGATTTGATTTCAACTGCTTCTTGTAAAAGTCTTTGAAGAACTGCCGCAAATACGGCAATGACCATCGATACAAAAGGTACAAGCATTCCAACGAATATCACTCCTGGTGCATCGTCCATCTCTGCAAAAAGGTAGAAGAGTGGCAAAGCTAACACATGTAAAATACTAATTATAATGGCACAGTATTTTATTTTCTTTAATGATTTAACGGATAACTCCGAAAATGCTTTGTTTAGATCGATGTAACGTAAAAGTTGAAATGCCTGATATAAAGCAAAGTAAAATGGAATTGAAGAAGCATAAAAAATAATCGAAACGATATATTTTAAAGATGGATACGATGGAACCAGCTCTACTGCTACCTTTCCTAATTCAGGCACAAGAAAAATACATAATGCTAAAACGGGAATGGCCATAAGAATCACCGCAATTTTTAAAAACAAAGTTGTAGCTATTTTCATAAAAACACCTCATTGGTTTATTTTCAACTTGATTGTAAACGATATTTTATCGTTTTACAATAAAAAAACATTGAATTTCACCAAAATATTATTGTTAATTTAAATTCCTTTGCATTTTTCACCACTATCAATACTAATCATTATAAAAAAAATACCTTCTAACAAATTGTTAGAAGGTATTTTTTATTTACTGTTACATTTAATCAAATGTAATTTTGTTTACTGCATCACGGTCTAATTTTTTAATGACTTCAACCATTAACTTCACAGCGTTATCGTAGTCATCACGGTGTAAAATACCTGCGTGTGAGTGGATATAGCGTGTAGCAATACCGATTGATAAAGCAGGTACACCATTTGCCGTTACATGGATTGAGCCAGCGTCTGTACCGCCACCAGCCATTGCTTCAAATTGATATGGGATATTGTTTTCATCCGCCACATCTAAAACAAATTCACGTAAACCACGGTGTGATACCATTGAAGCATCATATACAACGATTTGTGGACCTGCACCCATTTTACTAGTTGACTCTTTCGGTGTTACCCCTGGAGTATCTCCAGCCACACCTACATCAACTGCAAAACCGATATCTGGTTGAATTTTATGTGTTGCTGTTTTCGCACCACGAAGACCTACTTCTTCTTGTACGTTCCCAACAGAATATAGGATATTCGGATGTTTTTCATCTTTTAATGCCTTCATGACATCAATTGCAATTGCACAACCAATTCGGTTATCCCATGCTTTTGCTAATAAGTATTTGTCATTTTTCATTACATTGAACTCGAAATAAGGTGTTACCATGTCACCAGGACATACTCCCCACTCAAGTACTTCTTCTTTTGAAGCAGCACCAACATCGATAAACATGTCTTTAATGTCTACCACTTTGTTACGCACATCTGCTGGTAAAATGTGAGGTGGTTTAGAACCAATTACCCCAATAATTTCTTCACCTTTACGAGTTGTAATTGTTACACGCTGTGCAAGCATTACTTGGCTCCACCAGCCACCAACTGTTTGGAATTTGATGAATCCTTTTTCATCGATTTGTGTTACCATAAAGCCTACTTCGTCTAAATGGCCAGCAACCATAATTTTAGGGCCGTTTTCATCGCCCACTTTTTTAGCAATAACGCTACCTAAATGATCTGTTTCTACAGTATCTGCGTATGGTGCGATGTATTTTTTCATGACCTCACGTGGAGCACGCTCATTACCTGCAATCCCATTCGCGTCTGTTAAATCTTTAAACATTTGCAAAGTTGAATCTAGTTGTGTCATCCTTTTGCCTCCTACATTTTGTATCTCATCTATTATACTTCGTTTACCGAAATATTCCTAGTGAATTTGTCTGAAAATTGGTGTTTTTTTTACTCTTTAGTCTAGTAAATTAATAGCCATTACGTTGGCGATTATAATTTTCTTCATTTTTTTCAATGTATGCTGACACAACATCCTCAAATGTAAAACCAAGGTTATACGCAAGTAACCCATAGCATTGCCAAATCGCTAAATATCTATCCTCTGTTGGATGACTAATAAACGTTAATATATAGTCCTGTGTCATTAAAAATGTTTCTGTTAAATCGCGTTTTTCCTCAACAACAGGCCATTTTTCAATAGACGTGTACCCTTTTAATAAACCTAGAGATAAAATAAAATGAATCGAATCCACATACTCCTCTAAAATCACAGTACGCTCTGACGGCCCTTTCGTACTCCAAAATTTAAAACAACGCGTCTCATTAGCAAGTTCCGCTAGTTCTACCATTAAGGCGAGGCCTTTTTCTTTAAAAACATCTCGTTCTATTTTTTGTGTAGTTTCAATAAATGCATCTAGTTCTTTTTGCATCGTAAATAATTGTTGTAAATTCATTTTTTTCTCCTAAATTTCTAAAAAATATTTTTTAAAAAGTGAAACTAAATGTCTCCCCTAATCGTATAGGTAGGAATAACCTTTCTTCAAGGGGGAATTTTAAAAATGTTACCGTTACTTATTCGACTTGCTGTGATAGCGCTTATAATCTATGTATTCTATAAAGCGATTCGATATATAACCGATCCTAAACGAAAACTCGATGAAGCCTATGAAAAAGGCCAATATTACTTTTATGATGACGTAAAAAATGTTCGAAAGAATTTCTTTATTTCTTTTAAAGGTGCGCTTTTTGAAGGTGAAAAATACTTAGGTACAACAGAAGATGCATTTGAGGTTGTTACTATTTTTGTTGGCGCTCGCGATGCCGCAACTTTACAAGGGTTTACAAGGAGTGACTTCGAATATCTCCAGCAAGAAATTTTATTTAACTACCCTAACGCGAAAATCAACTGGAAGCAACCCATTGAACAGCTTATGCGTAACACATCCTCCACATGAAGGATGTGTTTTTTGCGCAAAAATACCCCTTAGCTGTGCCAGTCACTCACACAATTTATGATTTTTACGAGAACACACGCTTCCTGAGATCTATCGGCGATTTTTCTGATACTAACGGCGATTTCAAAGAGTTTATCGGCGATTTCCCCTGTTCTATCGGCGATATTAGTAGGGGTATCGGCGATCTCCAGCGTGCTATCGTTTTAATGTGGAAAGCCTCTCTATAAAGAGCTGCCCCATAATTGCACAATAATAAAAATTTGAATAGCCGCAATCAATGGGAAGCCAAACGCAAAGCTATTATGGCGTGTTTTATGACGGAATAAATACATACCTAAC
Organism: Lysinibacillus sp. JNUCC-52; assembly: GCF_015999545.1. Taxonomy (NCBI): domain Bacteria; kingdom Bacillati; phylum Bacillota; class Bacilli; order Caryophanales; family Bacillaceae; genus Lysinibacillus; species Lysinibacillus sp. JNUCC-52. The sequence continues at coordinate 3,986,311 of NZ_CP065546.1, read as the reverse complement.
ACACCACCGACTGCACCACCTGCAATAGCAAGTGTAAATAATGTACGCTCCGCAATGCGCCATTCATGCTTTTTAGCGCGTGATTTATCCATACCCATCATGACGAGCAATACGATTGAAACAATTGCCATATAGGCAAGTAATGCTTGAGCCATTAAAACAACCTCCTATGTAAAAAGACTGATGAAAGAACCTCACCAGTCTTAACTATACACTAATCTATTTGCCCCTGTCGCTTTGCTTTTGGGGCAGAAATCTTTTTTGCCCCTGTCGCTTTGCTTTCGGGGCAGAAATCTTTTTTGCCCCTGTCGCTTTGCTTTCGGGGCAGAAATCTTTTTTGCCCCTGTCGCTTCGCTTTCGGGGCAGAAACCTTTTGCCCCTGTCGCTTCGCTTTCGGGGCAGAAATAAAAAAGAGCGACTATGTCGCTCTTTTTTATTTAGCTACTGCTTTTTTAGCAGCTTCTGCTAATTGTGTGAATGCTGAAGCATCTGTTACAGCTAAGTCAGCTAACATTTTACGGTTAACTTCGATACCAGCAACTTTTAAACCGTGCATTAAACGGCTGTATGAAAGACCGTTCATGCGAGCAGCTGCGTTGATACGAGTGATCCATAGTTTACGGAAATCACGTTTTTTCTGACGACGGTCACGGTATGCATATTGACCTGATTTCATTACTGCTTGGTTAGCAACTTTATATAATGTATGTTTAGAACCATAGTAACCTTTAGCTAATTTCAATACTTTTTTACGACGTTTGCGCGTCACTGTTCCGCCTTTTACGCGTGGCATATGAATTACCTCCTGCTTTTCATTAAAAAATGAATATTAGTTTATTTTGTGTTGTCAATCATTTCATGTAAACAAGTAATGATTTGATGCGTTTGAAGTCACCAGATGATACAACTTTACCTTTACGTAGGTGACGTTTTTGTTTCGTAGACTTGTTTGCGAATAAGTGGCTTCCATAAGCACGGTCATATTTTAATTTACCTGAACCCGTTTTTTTGAAACGTTTCGCAGCTCCACGGTGAGTTTTCATTTTTGGCATGTCGAATTCCTCCTAAACTGTTCGTCTAATATTATTTCTCGTTCTTTGGTTGAAGAACTAAGAACATGCTTCGGCCTTCCATCTTCGGTTTTTGTTCAACCGTAGATACTTCAGCACAAGCTTCAGCAAATCGATCTAATACACGTTGACCAATGTCTTTGTGTGTAATCGCACGACCTTTGAAACGTAGGCTACATTTAACTTTATCACCTTTTTCAAGGAATTTAATCGCATTACGTAGCTTCGTTTGGAAATCATGTTCATCGATTGTTGGGCTCAAACGAACCTCTTTCATCACGATAACTTTTTGATTTTTACGAATTTCGCGGTCTTTCTTTTGCTGTTCAAACTTAAATTTACCATAGTCCATGATACGAGCGACTGGCGGCTTGGCTTGAGGGGCCACAAGGACAAGATCCAAGTTTACACGAGTGGCGATTTCTAGCGCTTCGTTACGTGTCTTTACACCAAGCTGGTCACCATTGTGATCGATTAATCGAAGTTCACGTGCGCGAATGCCTTCGTTTACATACATGTCTTTGCTAATAGTAATCCACCTCCAAGTAGTTGTCGCGAATACATGGTTTGGGCAAAGCCTTGCCCGGTTGAACGGTACATCCTCTTGTCATGTCCATAAAAAAAGGACGGACATTTTTGAAGATGTCCGCCCGCTATATGTGCATGCGTAAGTGTACGCAAAACAATTCAACGTGTCATACCTGTTCACAGCCTAAGCGTTGTATCAGGTGAGAAGCGGGCAGCCTCTACTTCAACCACAAACTTTGTATTCATTAACCTTAATCATATTAGCATGTACAAATTAGATTGTCAAATATGTTTTTTACAATCTCATCATTAATATGTGCAATCCATCGAAACTTTATTCCAAATATAGCACAACGAATGAAGTTTATCTAATCATTTGTACTATTAAAAACGTGCAACCTCAGCTTTAATATTCGCTAGGAAGTCCGCGAAAGAAATTGTTTCAGAATCTTTTGAGCCATAACGACGCACGTTCACACCGTTTGCCTCAACTTCTTTATCCCCAATAACAAGCATGTATGGGATCTTTTTCATTTGTGCTTCACGGATTTTGTAACCAAGTTTTTCTTCACGGTCATCCATTTCAACACGTAAACCTGCTGCTGTCAGCTGTTCTTCGATTTGTTTTGCATAATCGAAGTGTGCTTCGTTCGATACAGGAATAACCTCTACTTGTACTGGCGCTAACCATGTAGGGAATGCACCTTTATATTCTTCAATTAAGAATGCTACGAAACGTTCCATTGTTGACACAACACCACGGTGAATTACGACTGGACGGTGTGGTTTACCATCTTCGCCTACGTATGTTAAGTCAAAGCGTTCTGGTAATAAGAAGTCTAACTGTACAGTTGATAATGTTTCTTCTTTACCAATCGCTGTTTTTACTTGTACGTCAAGTTTCGGACCATAGAACGCAGCCTCACCTTCCGCTTCGAAGTAGTCTAAGCCAAGCTCATCCATCGCTTCTTTTAACATGCTTTGTGCTTTTTCCCACATTGCATCGTCATCGAAGTATTTTTCTGTATCTGCTGGATCACGGTAAGACAGACGGAATGAGTAATCTTTTAAATCAAAGTCTTTGTATACTTCTAAAATTAATTGTACAACTTTTTGGAACTCTGCTTTAATTTGATCTGGACGTACAAAAATATGTGCATCATTTAAAGTCATCCCACGTACACGTTGCAATCCTGAAACCGCACCTGACATTTCATAACGGTGCATTGTACCAAGCTCAGCAATACGTAAAGGTAAGTTACGGTATGAATGCATGCTGTTTTTGTAAACCATCATATGGTGTGGACAGTTCATCGGACGCATAATTAATGTTTCATTGTCCATTTCCATCGGTGGGAAAATTGAATCTTGGTAATGATCCCAGTGACCAGAAGTTTGATAAAGCTCTTTTGAACCAAGTACTGGTGTGTAAACATGTTTATAACCAAGAGATAATTCTTTATCGACAATATAGCGTTCAATCACACGACGGATTGTTGCCCCATTTGGTAACCAAAGTGGTAAACCTTGCCCTACTTTTTGAGAAGTTGTGAATAACTCTAATTCTTTACCGATTTTGCGGTGATCACGTTCTTTTGCTTCTTCTAACATTTGTAGGTGATGCTTTAATTCTTCTTTTTTGAAGAAAGCAGTACCATAAATACGTTGTAGCATTTTGTTATCAGAGTTTCCTCTCCAATAAGCACCTGCTAATGAAAGTAATTTGAACTCACGTAGTTTACCTGTTGACGGTACGTGAATACCGCGGCAAAGGTCGAAAAATTCACCTTGGTAGTAAATAGACACTTGCTCATCGGCTGGAATCGCTTCAAGTAATTCTAATTTATATTCATCGCCAATTTCTTCGTAAATTGCTTGTGCTTCTGCACGGCTTACATTTTTACGCTCTACCTCTAGGTTTTCAGCGATAATTTTTTTCATTTCTTTCTCAATTGCTGGTAAATCCTCAGCAGTAATTGGTGTTGGCGCATCAATATCATAGTAGAAGCCACCTTCAATAACTGGACCAATGCCAAGCTTCACTTCTGGGAATAAACGTTTAATCGCTTGTGCTGTCAAATGGGCAGTTGAGTGACGAAGGATTTCTAATGCTTCCTCATCATCTTGCGTAATAATCGAAATTGTTGCATCTTCTTCAATTGGAGTTTTTAAATCTACTAATTCCCCATTCACTTTACCTGCATATGCTTTTTTACGAAGTCCTGGGCTAATAGATAATGCGACATCATCCGTAGATGTACCTTTTGCAAATTCCTTTACAGCGCCATCAGGGAACGTTAACTTAATCATTTCTGACATTTTTTTACACTCCTTAAATTTGGTTGTTTGTATGATGCATGATGAATCAGTGGACGTAATATTTGTTTCAACTTGAGCAATAAAACCTGAAAAAACAAAAAAGCCCCGTCCCTCACAAAAGGGACGAAGCGTATGCTCGTGGTTCCACCCTTCTTCCTTCCGACAAAATAGTCAGACGAAGCTCAAGGCTAGCTAACGGGCTAGGGACCGGCGAAAGATATTCCCTTTCGCTGCTCAGTAGGTAGTAAAATATGTGCCCAAACTAGGAAGCTTACAGCCGATGACTTCCCTCTCTAAAAGCTGTTACACAAATTTCATGTCCTCATCATTGCATTGACATATATAGTATATGAGACAGTATACGCTCGATTGTCGTAAAATGCAACTGCCAATGTTACAAACGTCGATTTTTGCCACGCATTTCAATTGGCTCTGTTAAAGCTTTAATTCGTTCCATAATACGTCCAGCTTTTACAACCTCAATATCGCCTTTTTGGGATTGCGCTAAATGATGTTCTAATTCATCATAATTAAAATTAGATGTAATGAACGTCGGCAATTGCTCTGCCATTCGATAATGGAAAATAGTTCCTAAAATTTCATCGCGCGTCCAAGCCGACATCGTTTCCGCCCCTAAATCATCGAGCATCAACACTGGCGCCTTTTTCACATAATCTATTTTGTCATTTAACGTATTATCACCGATAGCATTCTTCATTTCACGTAAAAATTCAGGTACGAAAACGACTACTGAACGAATCTTCTTGGAAGCTAATTCGTTAGCAAGTGCTCCAAGCACAAACGATTTTCCTACACCGAACTTTCCATATAAATAAAAACCTTTCGTAGGAAGCTGCCCAGTTTCCTCCGTTTTCTTAACAAAATGTGCTGCTCTCTGTGCAATGAGCACACGAGATTCATCATCAATCATTAAATCTTGGATTGTAGCTTGTAGCACATCTTTTGGCATGTGCATACTAGCAATCATATTAGCAACATCACGACGTTCTTCCTCACGTACCTTTTGTTCACAGCGTACGTAATCAATTTCTACTGTATTGCGTACGACACGTAATGTTGGAATAAACCCTTTTAAATAGTTCGTACAGTGAGCTGTATTATCGCAGCCACAGCAAACAGTAGATTGGCTAATAAATTCATGAAGCTTAGGTAAATTACGTTCGACTGCATCGTAGCTAAGCTCTTCTGCATGCTCTGCTAAAAAAGCTTGTACTCTAGGGTGTTCTAAAATTTCTCTACGCATCGCATCATATCGCTCTTGAAATGACGGTACATTAATTGCTCTTTTTAATGGCTTGTTAATTGGTTCGATTGCCATTCACCTACCTTACTTATCGCTTTTCCCTAGCATTGCTAATATTTTTTGACGCTCTTTTTCAAAATCCATAGTGCTTGAAGAAGATACGCTTTCCTCTGGTTGCTCATTACGTTTATAAAACCACTCAGGCACCTTTTCCTTACGCTGATTGTCTACTCGACCTTTAGCATATTGGTTGTTTTTAGTCGGTGTCTGCGGCTTATTTTTCCACGTTGTATATTTATCATGTTCTTGGCGTGCAAGCTCCATTGCTTCCTTCGCCGTCTTAATATTTTTCCGTACCCAATGATCGGCAATCGTTTCTACATACTTCTTTGGTAGCTTCATATCTGTTGAGAGCATGACATACTCAAGTAGCGCATTGACAACACCTACTGGCATTCCATGCTGAACAATTAAGCTCTCAGCTAGCTGAACAGATGTTTGTAATGGCTCTTTCCCATTATTAATATCCCGCAATACTTGGACAGGAGGTGTTGACTCCAAATAATGTTGTAACTCCTGATCCTTTGTTTTTTGAACAGCCTCATCCTCTACTGCTGGAGAAGCATATACTTTTGCAAGCTTTGGTGGTTCTTTAGAAACTGTGAGTTTATAAAAATCAGCTGCTGCTTTTCGCAAACGCTCTAATGAAATACCTAAATCATCATCAAGTGCTAAAATCACAACTTTTTGCATATCCAACGCAGTTAAATGGTATAAGAATGCTAGTTTCGCAATTGTTTCACGCACTTCAAGCGTTAGTAAATTGGCTGGCACTAATTGGTCCGATAAACCTGCCTGTAACAGCTCAAAATCAAATTGCTCAAAATAAAACGGATAAACCTTTTGCGAAATTTCTTGGCTGTCTATCCCACCTTGCAGCTCAGTAGGTATATTAGTGTTTACTGGTTTAAAAACATCCATAAAGGCACGTGATACATCTTTAAATTCTGTACCTCTGATAGGTTGAATAAAACGCTGACGCAGCTTTCGATACGCCTGTTCCCCAATTTTACTAAACAAAAACATAGACAATAGTGGATCTTTCATAAAACTATCCGCATCAAGAGGGCGCATTAGCTCATACACAAAACTTCGCTGCTCTACCTCTTCCTTTTTCCAAGTTCGCAATAAACCGATTGCTTCAAGGGCAATACGCGCTTCGAACACTTTGCCTATTGGTAGCCCGAGTACATTCATTAAATAATAATGATTCATTTGCTGTCTTGGCATTTGCTCTGCTTCTGCCCATAACGTTAAATATAGACTAATTGGTTCAGCACCAGTCAATGGTTGATAAAATAATGTTACTAATTGACGTTCCATTGTGGAAAGCGCATGAGGTAGACGAATGTCAAAAGTATCTGCTGGTTGCAATTCTTTATACAAATGAATCAACGTCATTCACCCTCTCTGTTTTTCCTATGATTTTTGCTCTGTTTGACGTTGAATAATTTCTTTTATTTCCTCGATAAAAACATTGATATCTTTAAACTGACGATAAACTGACGCAAAACGAACATAGGCAACTTCATCGATTTTTGCTAGGCGGTCCATCACCATTTCTCCTACATCCTCTGATCGTACTTCAGCATTTCCAATACGTCGCAGGTCTTTTTCAATTGACATTACAAGTGCCTCTAATACATCTAGAGCGACAGGACGTTTCTCACAAGCACGAATAAGACCGCGCAAAACCTTCTCGCGGCTAAACTCTTCCCGCGAGCCTTCTTTTTTCACAACGACTAACGGTGTCTCTTCAATTTTTTCAAACGTTGTAAAACGAAAGCCACACGACTCACATTCACGACGTCTTCGTATTTCTTTATTATCATCTACTGGCCTCGAATCCACTACACGTGTTCCGTTAAATTGGCAAGAAGGACATCTCATATTTTTACTCTCCTGATTCCACAACAATTTGATATTTATATTATAACAAATTTCCTACAAGTAAGAAAAGCGCATTATCCAACTGTAGTATGGCAGATGATTACAGACCTAGAACAGTGTACATTTTCCCTAATTATCTTTTCAGCAAACAGTGCCTGTCACTCACACAATTCTGACTTTTCAAAGCACAGTGCCTGTCACTCACACAATTATAAAAAAAGCACATTGAAACCATTACGATTTCAATGTGCTAAACATTTATTAAGCGCTAACTGTTTCTAATGCTTTTGCAACTTTTTTCACTAAATCAACTACGCGTGCAGAATAGCCCCACTCGTTGTCGTACCAAGCAAGTACTTTTACTTTACGGTCACCCATCACCATTGTAGAAAGTCCATCTACTGTTGATGAGTATGTTGTTGTGTTGTAATCAGAAGATACAAGTGGCTCGATTGAGAAGTTTAAAATGCCTTTCATAGGCCCTTCAGTTGCAGCTTTCACAAATGCAGCATTGACAGAATCTACTGTAACATCTGTATTTAAATCTACAACAAGGTCTACTAACGATACATTTGGTGTTGGAACACGAAGTGCCATACCATGAATTTTACCTTCCAATTCCGGCAACACTAATTTCAATGCTTTGGCAGCACCTGTTGAAGTTGGAATAATAGATTGTGCACAACCGCGTGCACGACGTAAATCTTTATGTGGATTATCTAAGTTTTTTTGGTCATTTGTATATGCGTGAACTGTTGTCATTAAACCGCTTTCGATACCAAATGTATCATTTAATACTTTAGCAACTGGTGCTAAGCAGTTTGTTGTACAAGAAGCATTTGAAATTACGTCATGTTTTTCAACATCAAGCTTTTCATCGTTTACACCTAAAACAATTGTAACGTCCTCGTTTTTACCAGGTGCTGTTAAAATAACTTTTTTGGCGCCTGCTTCAAGATGCATAGCTGCTTTCTCACGATCATTGAATTTACCAGTTGCTTCAATTACAATATCTACGCCCATTGTAGCCCATGGTAATTTTAGTGGATCACGTTCGCTAATAATTTGGACACGTTTACCATTTACAATTAATGCATCGCCCGCTGGTTCAATCGTACCTTCGAATGTTCCGTGATTTGTGTCATACTTTATCAAATGTGCTAACGTTTCTGCTGGGTAGCTTGCGTTAATTGCAACAATATTTAAACTTTCCTGTACGATCGCTTGGCGGAAAACCATACGTCCAATACGTCCGAAACCGTTAATAGCAACTGAGACTGTCATTATAAAATCCTCCTGTGAGTGCATACTCATATTCATTATATACTTTATGCTAATTAGTATAACACAATTTTAAAAAAGATGAACATTATATATCCATAATAAAAAAGTTCTTATTTTCTGAAAAATAGAACCTTTTAAAAAATGAAAAAATACAGTATTTCATCCTTATTATTTCGCATAAAAACAAAAAAATGCGCAGCAATTATCGCTGCGCAAAGAATGCATTTTGCTACTGCCGTTGATTTCCACTCTGTGCAGATGCTTTCCGCTCCAATCAACTAAACAACGTAATCGTGTTTTGCTAACTCAGAAAAACAATTATTCATCTTTATAAAGGGGATTTGATCAAATAGGATGTTTAATTGGGTAGTTGAATGACATTTCAATTCTAAAAAGACTAAAAATAACAAGAGACATCAAGAGTAAAACTTCTTGATGCCTTTGATAGTACTATTATCTCCGCACTTTTCTAAAGTACGCCCCAATGCGTAAGAATCTTAATTAACTGCTCTTCAGTTTGCTGTATATTTTCGTTGTTATAAATGACAGCATGAGCACTTTTCTCTTTCACAGACATTGGTAACTGTGAATGCATGCGTGCTAGTGCATCTTCTTTTGATAATTGATTGCGCTCCATTAAACGTCTAAGCTGGACTTCTTCACTAACTGAAACAACAAGGATGCGCTCAACAAAATGCTGCAATTTGCTTTCAAAAAGTAATGGAATATCCATGACAACATGTTTTTGTCCAGCTTCCAAATATGCATCACGTTGAGTTAGCATTTCCTGACGAATAGCAGGATGCATAATATCATTTAAAATTTTTCGTTTCGCAGGCTCATGGAAAATAATATCACCTAACTTCGGACGATTTAGATTGCCATCATCAAGCAATATATTTTCTCCAAAGTTTTGTACAATGAGTGCTAACGTTTCTGTACCTGGTTTAACTACATCACGTGCGACAACATCTGCATCGACTATTGGTAAACCTAGTGCTGTCATCATTTTTGCGACTGTACTTTTGCCACTCGCAATACTTCCTGTTAATCCGATAATCATAATTAGTTCCCCTTTAATGTTGACAATTTGGACAAAATACTGATGTACGTCCACCAATTGTCATTTGACTCGTCCCTGTCCCACACTCCGGGCATATCTTCTTCCCATACATTTGTAAACGGTTTTGCATGCTACCTGCTCCACCATTAATATTTCGATAATCTGAAATTGTCGAACCTCCCGCTTCAATGCTTTGACGCAAAACATCTACAATCGCAGCAAAAAGAGCACGTTTCCTCTTTTCACTTATTCGGTTCATTTTACGAGCAGGGTGGATTTTTTGTGCAAACAGCGCCTCTGTGGCATAAATATTGCCGCAGCCCGAGATTACTTGCCCATCCATAATTACTTCTTTAACTGCTTTTTTCTCGTATTTCGGCAGCAATGATTTCGCTATAAAATAATCGCATGCTGCTTCATCAAAAGGTTCAGGCGCCATTTTTGTTAATGGTGCATGGTCTTCTATTTTTGTTAAAAAACGTAGCTCACCAAAACGACGAATATCTGAGTATATTAAATAACCGCCGTCTGCCATTTGAAAAGTCGCATGTATATGCTTTTTAAATTTTTCCTCATTGATATCTTCAGGCGTGTCCACAATAAACCATGCACCTGTCATCCCTAAATGACTGACCAAAACATAAGACAACTGCTCTTTCATCAAATGAAAAAATATATATTTTGCACGACGCTCAATCTTCGTAATTTGCATTTGGGATAATGCCATCTCAAATGCATCTGGCTCTGCTTGCTTCACTATACATTGCTTTCCTTCATCATAGGAAAAGCGAATAACTTCTGAAAGTTGGACTTGCTTTATAGTGCGGCCTTCAATTTCTGGCTTTAATGCCTGTACAACTCCTTCTACCTCTGGTAATTCAGGCATTTTAACCCCTCCTTACTTTGCATCGTACCATGTTGCCCCAAAGTCGAAGTCCACTTTTAATGGAACGCTCAGTTCAATGGCATTTTCCATAACTTCTGGTACGATTTTTTCTAGTAATGCAATTTCCTCCCTAGGTGCTTCAAAAATTAATTCATCGTGCACCTGTAGAAGAAGCTTCGCTTGCATGTTTTCCTTTTTCAAACGAGCATCCATATCGATCATTGCTTTTTTAATAATATCTGCAGCACTTCCTTGAATAGGCGTATTCATCGCTGTACGTTCTGCAAAGCTACGTAGATTGAAATTGGAACTCGTAATATCTGGTAAATAACGACGGCGATTCAATAACGTTGTAACATAACCATTAAATTTCGCATCTTGCACAATTTCATCCATATATTTTTTAACACCTGGGAAGCTGGCAAAATATTTCTCAATAAAAATAGCTGCTTCCTTCCGTGTAATATCTAAATTTTGTGATAAACCATAATCACTAATACCATAAACAATTCCAAAGTTAACAGCTTTAGCAGCCCTACGCATATTGCTATCCACTTCTTCTGCAGTCACATGGAAAACGTCCATTGCTGTACGTGTATGAACATCCATACCTTCGCGGAAAGCTTCGACTAAGTTTTTATCCTCTGACATATGTGCTAACACACGCAGTTCGATTTGAGAGTAGTCGGCAGAGAATAAAATCCAATCTTCTTGTGATGGCACAAATGCTTGACGAATTTTACGACCTTCCTCTAAACGAATTGGAATATTTTGTAGATTTGGATCTGTTGAACTTAGACGACCTGTTGATGTTAGTGCCTGCTGGAAGCGTGTATGCACTTTGCTGTCCTTTTCATGAATTTCTTTTAGCAAGCCTTCAATATAAGTAGATTGTAACTTACCAAGCTGACGATAAAGTAAAATATGCTCGATAATGGCATGTTCAGGCTTTAATTTTTCCAACACATCTGCCGCTGTGGAATAGCCTGTTTTCGTTTTTTTAATAACAGGTAAACCAAGCTTATCGAAAAGAATAACGCCTAACTGCTTTGGTGAATTAATGTTAAACGCTTCTCCTGCCTCCGCATAAATTTCCTGCTCAATCACGACTAGCTTATTACTCAACTCTTGCCCCATTGTTTCAAGTGTAGCACGGTTCACTGTAATGCCTTCACTTTCCATTTCACTTAAAATCGAAGCTAATGGTAGTTCTAGATTTTTATACAATTCAAACTGTTCGTTTTCCTTTAGCAGTGCCTCTAGCTTAGGTTGTAATGTCCACACAGCAAATACTTTTCGGCTAGCATGTTCTGCTAATGCATCGATAGCTGGTATGGCACGCTTTGCTCCTTTGCCATAGACTGTCTCATTTGCTTGCACTTCACGATAGCCAAGGTCTTTTGCTAATGTAGCTACATCATCACCGCTAAGTGCAGGGTTATTGATATAAGAAGCTAGCAATAAATCAAACTCGACTCCTGCTAAACGAATACCCGCACGTTTTAAAGCTGCCTGAGCAGCCTTTGTATCTGAAATATATTTAGTTTTCGTTTCATCCTCTAGCCAGCGACGCAACACGTCTGATTTAGAAGCAGCATCGAACGGCACATAAAATGTATCCGTACCATCAGTTAATGCGATACCTAACTGCTGACATGTATGATAATGCTCGTCCTCTAACTCTAAGTGAATTGCCATAACATCCTTTAAATGCTCTTGCTGTACATCTTGCACAATGTCATAGGCAAATGGCGCACGTTGTTCTTCTTCCACAGAAAAATCACTTTTTTCAAGTAGTGATTTAAAGCCCAATTCCTGCCATACACTAATTAGCTCTTCTTCATTTGGCCCACTATAGGCAAGATCATTAAAAGTAATTTCGATTGGTGCCTCTGTGAATATTGTAGCAAGCTTTTTACTCATAAGTGCCTGTTCTTCATTTGCAACAAGCTTTTCTTTCATCTTTGAAGCTTTTAACGTGTCCATTGCTTCATATAGTGCCTCAACTGAACCATGCTCTTTTAGCAATTTAACTGCTGTTTTTTCCCCAACACCAGGTACTCCAGGAATGTTATCTGAAGCATCCCCCATGAGGCCCTTCATGTCTATAATTTGAAGAGGCGTTAAGCCGTACTTTTCTTCGATAAAGGCAGGCGTATTTTTTTCTATTTCAGTAATCCCTTTTTTCGTAATGTACACTGTTACCTTCTCTGTTGCGAGCTGTGTAAGATCGCGATCTCCTGACACGATAATTACTTCCATATCCTGTTCGGCTGCTTCTTTCGCTAATGTACCTATAATATCGTCGGCTTCGTACATTTCAAGTTCATAACGTTTAATCCCATAAGCATCGATTAGTTTACGAATATAAGGAAACTGCTCTGATAGTTCTGGTGGCGTTTTTTGACGTCCCCCTTTATATTCAGTAAACGTATCGTGACGGAACGTCGTTTTACCTGCATCAAAAGCAACGAGCATCTTCGTTGGTTGCTCTTCCTCCAAAATCCTTTGCAACATCGTTGTAAAGCCATACACTGCATTCGTATGAATACCGCTATCATTTGTTAGTAATGGCAACGCAAAAAACGCACGGTAAGCTAAACTATTACCGTCCAGTAATAGTAATTTTTCCTTAGTCATTTTAATTTCCTCCTGAAGTCGTCGTTCTTTTAATTGTAAAACGAAAACGTATGTTTGAAAATGCTCTTTCCTCTACTTTATCGGGAAAGTAAACTTTTTACCAATCATAGGACGTCTATCCGTTAAAAAATTCATGTGTATTTTCTGCCAAATCCATAAAAAAAGTCAATTGCATATTGCAATCGACTCACCTGCTATTATTGACTTACGTTTTTAGTTCTTTCTTTTCGATTGAAGAGTTCCTCATAAATAACCGTCATAATGAAGGCATTCATAAAAGCAAATACGAAAAATATAGGCATTCCACCTAGTTTTATATGTGTTAGCTCTGTACTAAATACCATAACCATACCGATTTGTGCTAAAAAGAAAATAAAACCAATTCCAACTTGCCAAATTGCGCGTTTCTCTTGGCGTTTCTCGTACCAAAATATTTTTTTAAAAGCTTTTCGCACATCGTCTGCAATGACTAATCCTAATAAAAATAAAACTACAAAAAATAACGGTATATAATAAACACTTTTCGTCACCCATGCAAAATCAGATATACGGAAGAAAAGTGTAAAAAGCGATGCAATACTACAAGCAATTCCTAAATTTTGGAGCCAAGTGCTAATATTTAATTTCAAAGCTATTACCCCCTTTTATCATTCCTAAACATCATTATTTTATCAGAAAATAGCAATCTAGGACACAACCAATTATTTGTTAGGATTATTTTCATTGTTTTATGCCACAGTTTTGTAACAACCACTGCTCATTTGCGTCATGTGCAAGAATAAAAAATTCGTTTTTCTCTCTCCTATAATTTACAAAAATTAAAAGATGGTACTAGTCGTTGTAGCGGGGGCGGTAATTTCTGTGGGATTCGCAATGGTGGTGGCTCACAGTGAGCCCTTGGCAAACGACTACCGTAAGCAACCACTACGTCTACAGAAAAAAATGTTAGATTGATTGTATTCAACCTAACACTTTTTCTCTTTTATTCAGTTATATTAATCCCTGCAAGGATGACAAAATTATTCTATATAGCCTGATAATAGTTTTGCGTATGGTGAAGTGGAAGGTAAAATAATGACCGTATCTTCACCTACTGTTTTCTTATAGGATTCTAATGTACGGTAAAGTGAGTAAAATTCAGGGTCCTTTGAAAAAGAACTATTGTAAATTTTCGCTGCTTCCGCTTCTCCTTCCGCTTGAATCAATGCCGCTTCTTTATTCACTGTTGCTAGCATCTCTTGTACTTCTCTATCTGTTTGTGCTTCAATACGGCGTTTATCCGCATCACCTTCCGATAAATATAGCTGTGCAGTAGATTGACGTTCAGAAACCATGCGCGTAAATACAGACTGCTCATTTTCTGCTGGCAAGTCCGTACGACGAATGCGCACATCTACAACTTCAATTCCGTACTTATCGTTTAGTAATAGTTCATTAACACGTTCTGTGACACGGTCATTTAAGCTACCTCGTGAAGAGTTTTCATCATTAATGATTTCATCGTATCTTAGTTGACCAAGCTCTGTTCGAATTACCGAATAAATAAACTCCTCCATCCGCGATTCCGCCTTTGTAAGCGTTCCAGCATTGGAGATGAGCGCTTTCGGATCTGTAATGCGCCACACTGCATAGTTATCAATTATGATACGTTTTTTATCCTTTGTATTAATTTCTTCCTCTGAAATATTATACGTCAATTGATTTTTTGGAAGTGTTGTCACGCTCTGAATGAAGGGTACCTTCATTTTTATGCCTGGATCACGTTCAAACTTTACAACTTCTCCGAACTGTCGAACGACTGCATACTCAGATTCTTTTACAATATATACATTGGCAAAGAGAATAACCGCAACAGCAAAAACAATTGTTAATGTGACGACAAGAGAAATGTACTTTTTAGGATTTAATGGGCCCTTTTTTGACATCTTAATTACCTTGTCTCCATCACTAGAAGCAGTATTTTTTGATTTCCCCGATAAAAAACTTAGAAATTTTTCAAGATCTTTATTTTTCTGGTCCATTAATTACCGCTCCCTTCTTTTTTCTCTGTTGGTGCTTGTTGCTCGGTTGATTGTTGTTCTTTTGTTGCTTGTTGTGTAGTTGGTTGTAGCGCTTGTAGTGGCAAATACTTCATTGTACTACCATCATCATTCATAATATAAATTTGTGCCTTCGGTAACACATTTTCAAGTGTTTCTAAAATTAAACGTTCGCGTGTAATTTGTTGATTCCCTTTGTATTGCTCATACATTTTATTAAAAACAGCTACATCACCATAAGCTTGTTCGATACGTGCTGTTTTTGCACCGTTTGCTTTTGAAATAATAGCGTCTTTTTCACCATTCGCTTCACTAATTCGTTGGTTTTTGTATTTTTGAGCTTCATTCGTTTTTGTATTTTTTGTCTCACGTGCGTCTGTTACAGCTGTAAATGCTGCTCGTACTTCTGCATTTGGTAATTCTACATCCTGCAATTTGACACCTAATACACCAATACCAATATCATATTTTTCAATAAGGGAAACAAGTAATTCTCTTGTTTTTGCTTCAATATCTGCTTTTCCATCTGTTAGCGCAGCATCAATTGTCGAACTACCAATTATAGAGCGAATCGCGCTTGATGTAGCGCTATGTAATATTTCTTCTGGATTTTGTGCATTAAATAAGTACTTACGAGGATCTGTAATTTTCCATTGAACAACAAGATCTGTTAAAACAATATATTCATCACCTGTAATCATTTTTGTTTCTGCATCAAAGGCTTCCAATTCGCCTTCTTTATTTTGCTTATAGCCAAACTGTAAGCTGAATGTTTCTCTCGATAAAATCTCAACTGATTGTACTGGCCAAGGTAATTTAAAATGTAAGCCTGGATTTGTGACCGTTTCATCTGCACGGCCAAATGTTATCACAACTGCCTGCTCCGATTCATCGACTGTGTACCACGAAGTAAATACTGCGATAAGTGCTACAATACCGAATATCCCAAGTCCTACCATCATTAGTGTCCTTTTCACACTCATGTCTGTTCCTCCCTTTTGCTTAGTACTATTGTATACGGTATAGCTTTTAAAAAGATTCAAAATAATTTCATAAAGTAGACGAAAACTGTAGACAAAATCAACATACAGCCATTGAATTCCGTTGCGTACGGACGCTTTCCGCGGGCTCCTGGCATAGTGATGGCTCCTTCATTGTAAAATTCCACTTCGCTTTCCGTGGGCACAGAGTAAGCCGCAACCCTCGCTGTCGCGCGGTTTGTTGCGTCTTACTACTAGCAGTCGCGCAGGAATTTTCAGAATTGTTTGTGTGCCTGTCACTAAAAAAAGAAAAATCCTGTCACCATTAAGGTAACAGGATATTCATAACTAGGTGTTCTAATGCTGGGAAAAAGGTTGTTGATAAAACAATACTAATTAGTGCTGCTACAATCATTGCTAAACTTGCAAATGTCCCTTCCAGTTCTCCCAATTCAAATGCTTTTGATGTACCCGTACCATGAGCACCCATTCCAAGCATTAAACCTCTTGCAGATGGCTTTTGGAAACGACAAATCCGTATAACGATTGGGGCAATTAAACTACCCAAAATACCAGTTGTCATTACAAAAACAGCCGTAAGAGTAGGTGACCCACCTATCATATTGGAAATATCCATTGCAATAGGAGTAGTGACCGAACGCGGCACTAAGCTATGAACAAGTTCATCATTTAGTCCAACAACAAGCGCTATTATAAACGAAGAAGCAATTGCAACAGCAGAGCCGATAGCAATGCTAAAAATGATTTCAAAAGCATGTTTTTTTAATAGATTAAAATTTTTATAAATCGGTACAGCAAAGGCGACTGTTGCAGGCCCTAATAAATTTGATAAAATATTTGCCCCTGCATTATAAGATTCATATGAAGTACCGGTTAATAGTAACAATACAATAATTATTATTGGGCTAATCAATATGGGTGTAAGCCATTCTTTAGGAAACTTTTGATAAAATGCTTTACAAGCATAAAAAATAGCAATGGTTCCTAGTAAACTGATGACAGCAATAACTATACTCATACAGTGTCACCCTTCTTTCTATCTAACCACTGTGCAGTAAAACCCGTCACTAACATCACGACGAATGCACTTACTACAATAACAACTACAACTTTCATGCCTTGTATACCGATTAACGCATCATAATCAATGACGCCTATCGCTGAAGGGATGAAAAATAATAACAATTCACTCAGTAATAATCCTGCGCCTAACTCGATCCATTCTAGTTTAATAAGATGAAACTGTAATAGTAAAAATAATAAAACAAGCCCAATTATACTACCTGGAATCGGCAAGTGAAGTAAACGCGCAATACTATTTCCTATAAATAACACTATATAAAGATAGCCAATTTGCACGAAACTTTTGACGATTTTCATGGTCAACCTTCTCTCAATTTTTTATGCTACTATACTTTACACCTAAATCAGCAATGTGTAAAACAGAAAAGAATCCATCTCCAAAAAAATTTGGAAATAGATTCTTTCTAAGGTGAAGCTAAAGTAGTAATCATAAAAATCTTCATTCATGCAAATTAGAGTTTAATATTATTTTCATTTTATATTACAAAATAGGGGGTTTCTATAAAATAGTATAGCCCTCTATTTTGAATCTTATATATAATTATTGTAAAGAATTTGTTAATTTTTTCGGAATCATGACAATCATTTTTGTGCCAACGCCAACTTGACTTTCTACTTGAATTCGTCCATGATGCGCTTCCACTAGATGCTTCACAATGGCTAGCCCTAACCCCGTTCCACCAGAATTTCTGCTACGCGCACGGTCAACACGATAAAAGCGTTCGAAGACCCGTGCAATTTCATTCTTTTCTATCCCGATTCCTTCATCTTCGATCTCAATAATTCCATATGTGTCATTTTCCTTTAAGCGAATTGATACGGTTGTATTTTCAGGCGAATACGTAATGGCGTTTGTAATTAAATTCGTAACAATTTGAATAACCCGATTAGCATCCCCCATTACTTCTACATCACGGGCAATATCCACTTGAAAGCTCATATTTTTTTCATCGAGCCGCGGCCCTGTTAATTCTGCCCCGCGTATAAGGACATCCTGTAAGCCCATTGGCATAATATTCACGGTGAATCCATGTTGTTCAATTTTCGAAAGTTCTAATAAATCTTGGATAAGCATTTGCAGACGATTGCTCTCCTTATGCATAATTTCTAAAAAGGATAACAGCATCTTTTCGTCTTTATAGGCTCCATCCAGAAGTGTTTCAGAGAAGCCTTTAATCGAGGTAATTGGTGTACGTAATTCATGTGATACATTGGCTACAAAATCTTTACGAATTTGCTCAAGTCGGACAAGCTCTGTAATATCATGCATAACAATGACAACACCTAACCAGCGTCCGTGATCACCAATTACGGGTGCACCATACACTTCTTTATTGTATAGCTCTTGTTGTACTTCCATCTTTATTTGCTGGCGATAGGGCATTTCCGTTAAAAACACGTGGTCAATAAATTGCTCAAGCGTTTTCGGTAAACCTATTGTGCGAAAGACTTTTCCTTGCACATGCTCTAGTTGCATGCCAAAACGTTCTAAAAACACGCGATTGACGATTGATATATTGCCTTCACGACCAATCATCATTAGTGAGCTACCCATGTTTTCAATTAACGTTTTTAGCCTTTCTTCTTCTACCTCTCGTATTGTCGTAATATCCTGCAAATTACGCGCCAAAATATTAATAGAATGGCTCAATGGCATCATGCGCTCATGCTCATTTTCGTGTGCACGCGCTCGATAATTCCCCTTTGCCAATTCAAGTGCCGTTTCGGTCACATTATCAATTGGTGCGGTAAAATTTCGAATCATATAGCGGCTCACAATAGCAATTAATATAAGCGTAATTGAAAATAATATAGCTAACACACCATAAAGCCGAGCTCTTACATAGGACAGGAGTGAGTCCTTCATTTCAATTGTTTGGGCTGCAAATAAAGCTTTCTTATCTTCCTCAGATAAGGAAATTTGGCGTTCATCAAGTACTTTTTCCATTGCTTCTTGACTATATGAACTCGAGCGCTCATTGTATTGTTCTACATAAACAGGAAAAAGCTGACCTATAACAATCATTAGGACAGCAAGAATTGATCCGAGCGAGAGCATGAATGTCAAGAATAAGCGGTTGCTCATTGATTTCATGAAGTTTTCGGCTCCTCAAATTTATAGCCAAGACCACGAATTGTTTTAATAAACATCGGCTTACGACTATTTTCTTCAATTTTATCGCGGAGGTGGCTAATATGCACATCCACAATACGAGTATCGCCAGCAAAATCATATTTCCAAACAGCACTTAATAATTGATCGCGAGTTAATACACGGTTTTTATTTTCTAATAAATAAATAAGTAGTTCAAATTCCTTTGGTGTAAATTCAAGTGCTTCTTCTTGTAAAAACACTTCAAAACGCTCAGGAAATACACGCAGTTGTCCAAACTCATACATTTTTTCTTGAGGCTCATCTTTATCCTCTACTACAACATTTTGTGTAAACCTTCTTAAGACTGCTTTGACACGTGCTAAAACTTCACGTGGGCTAAAGGGTTTTGTCATATAATCATCTGCCCCTAGCTCCAAACCAAGCACTTTATCGAACTCATCGTCTTTTGCCGTTAGCATAATGATTGGTGTATTCATACGTTGCTGACGAATTTGTTTACAAACTTCCATGCCATCTAGCTTAGGGAGCATCAAGTCCAAAAGGATTAAATCAGGCTGTATTTCCATTGCTTTATTTAACCCTTCTAAACCGTCTGCTGCTGTTTCAACTAAATAGCCAGCCTGTTCTAAATTATATTTTAATAAGGTCGCAATCGAAAATTCATCTTCTACAACTAAAATAGTTTTTGTCATGTATATTGCCTCCGTTAGTGATTTGAAACCCCCATTTCAAATCTCAAGACTCTCCCTATAATGCTAGTGGTGGTGTCACCAACAATGTACCTTCAATTACTAGCTGTTTTTGTTCATTATAGGAGAGTACAGATACGGTAATGGTATTCTGTATTTTATTTACTTCTGTTACCTCTAAAAGCGTATCAAATAATTCATAATGATAGAGTGGCCCTAAATAGGTTAAATGTTGTTCTATAATACGCGCACCAGGTCCTGGAATATACTTCGACACAGCTGACGTAATAATACCATTTAACATAATAGTTGGTACAATCGGCTTTTTAAAAGGCGTCATCGCTGCATAATCATGTTGAATGTAAAGCGGATTATTATCATTTGTAAGTCCTAAATAAAGCAATAAATCCTTATCTTCTATTTTTTCAGTAATATGAATTTTCTCGCCAACTGTAATTTCATCAATAGTGAGACCAAGCTTACTGTTCTTTTGAAGCAAAGATACGCCAACCCCTTTTCTATCATACTACCTTCATAGTATCAATTTTATTCTAAAAGTACAATGAAAAGCAGAATAACCATTTTATGTTTATGCATATTATAAAGAACAAAAGAAGCTGTTTATTTCCAGTATCTTTATGTATAAAAAATCGAGTAAGAATGATTCCTACTCGATTTCATAAGCTTTTATTAAGCTAAAACTTTCATAACTGCTTTTACGGCATCAGCAGAGTTATCCAATTCCGCCTTTTCTTTGTCAGTTAGTTCAAGCTCAAAGATTTTTTCGATACCGTTTGCACCTAATAATGTCGGTACGCCTAAGTAAATATCATTGTAACCATATTCACCTTCTAAGTATGCGATTGATGGTAGAATACGCTTTTGATCTTTAATGATTGCTTCAGCCATTTCAATAAGTGCTGCTGCTGGAGCATAGTAGGCAGAACCATTTCCAAGTAAGTTCACGATTTCTGCACCACCATTACGTGTACGATCAACGATTGCTTCTAAACGCTCTGGCGCGATTAAAGTTTCTAAAGGAATACCACCAGCAAATGAATAACGAGTAAGTGGTACCATTGTGTCACCATGGCCACCTAATACAAAACCAGTGATGTCTTTTACAGAGATGTTTAGCTCTTCTGCAACAAAAGCACAGAAACGAGCAGTATCCAATACACCAGATTGACCGATTACTCGGTTTTTAGGGAATCCTGTTTCTTTGAATACTGTGTAAGTCATCGCATCAACAGGGTTTGTTAATACGATAATGGTTGCATTTGGCGAATGAGTTGCGATTTCTTTTGCAACAGTTTTCATAACTCCTTGGTTAATTTGAACTAAGTCGTCACGGCTCATGCCAGGTTTACGGGCAACACCCGCAGTAATGATTACTACATCAGAATCTGCAGTGTCTTCATAGTTAGAAGTACCTTTTACAAAAGAATCAAAACCTTGTATTGGAGCAGCTTCCCACATGTCTAAAGCTTTACCTTTTGTTGGGTTTTCAGCTTGTGGGATATCTACTAATACAACATCGCCAAGTTCCTTTTGTGCTGCTAAAAATGCTGCAGTAGCGCCGGTGAATCCGCCACCGATTACTGAGATTTTTTTACGTTTCAAAGTCATTTGAATACGCTCCTTTTTTAGGTTATATGCTAAAAAAGGGAGGAGAATAAATTCTCTCTCCCTCCATTAAACCAGGTACTAATATTACTGTAGCAAACCAATGTTACATTAAACAAATATCTGTTGACTGCGCTGGATTGTTACAGTGATCATTTTTACAGATTCGTAAAAATTATAGGTTTTTAATTAGTTCGTTAGCGAATTCTGAACATTTCACTTCTGTAGCGCCGTCCATTAAACGAGCGAAGTCATAAGTTACAACTTTAGAAGAGATTGTATTCTCTACAGATTTAGTGATCATGTCAGCTGCTTCTTGCCATCCTAAGTGTTCAAGCATTAATACACCTGAAAGTAATACTGAAGATGGGTTTACTTTATCTTGACCAGCATATTTTGGAGCTGTACCGTGAGTAGCTTCGAAGATTGCGTGACCAGTTACGTAGTTAATGTTCGCTCCTGGAGCAATACCGATACCACCAACTTGTGCAGCTAATGCATCAGAAATATAGTCACCATTTAAGTTCATTGTAGCTACTACATCGAACTCAGTTGGACGAGTTAAGATTTGTTGTAAGAAGATATCAGCGATTGAATCTTTTACTAAGATTTTACCAGCTGCTAAAGCATCAGCTTGTGCTTTGTTTGCTGCTTCTTCGCCTTGGTCAGCTTTGATTGCATCATATTGGTTCCAAGTGAATGTTTGATCAGCAAATTCAGTTTCAGCTAATTCATAACCCCATTTTTTGAATCCACCTTCAGTGAATTTCATGATGTTACCTTTGTGCACTAATGTTACAGAAGGACGGTTATGTTTGATTGCATATTCGATAGCAGAACGAACTAAACGTTCAGTACCTTCTTTAGATACAGGTTTTACACCGATACCTGAAGTTTCTGGGAAACGGATTTGATTTACACCAAATTCTGATTGTAAGAAGTTGATGATTTTTTTAGCTTGTTCAGAGCCTGATTCGAATTCGATACCAGCATAGATGTCTTCTGTGTTTTCACGGAAGATAACCATATCAACGTCTTCTGGGCGTTTAACTGGAGAAGGTACTCCATCAAAGTGACGTACTGGACGTAGGCAAACATATAAATCAAGTTGTTGACGTAATGCTACGTTTAGAGAGCGGATACCACCACCGATTGGAGTAGTAAGAGGACCTTTAATTGCGATTAGGTATTCGTTAATTTTATCTAAAGTTTCTTGTGGTAACCATTCGCCAGTTTGGTTGAATGCTTTTTCACCAGCTAGAACTTCTAACCATTCGATTTTCTTTTCACCGTTATAAGCTTTTTCTACAGCTGCGTCAATTACGCGAGATGCTGCTGCCCAAATATCAGGACCGATTCCGTCACCTTCGATGAATGGGATTACTGGATTGTTTGGTACATTAAGTACGCCGTTTTCAACTACAATTTTGTTTGACATTGTTGTTGCCTCCTAAATTCATAATCATAGGACTGTGTTATAGGTAACACAGTCCCAAATATTCTAGCATATTTTCCGAATCAGCGCTCACTGATTGGAACATATTTTTGCATACCTGGTCCAACATACTCAGCACGTGGACGGATCAGGCGGTTGTTAGCATATTGCTCAAGAATATGTGCTACCCAACCAGAAGTACGTGAAACTGCAAAGATTGGTGTGAATAAGTCATGATCGATGCCTAAAGAATCGTACACTGATGCAGAGAAGAAGTCTACGTTTGCAGGTAATTTCTTTTGTTCAACAATCATGTCATGGATTTTAACTGACATTTCATAAAGCTCTGGTTTACCAGTTAGTTCAGTTAATTTTTGTGACATTACACGTAAGTGTGGTGCACGTGGGTCGCCTTTGCGGTATACGCGGTGACCGAAGCCCATGATTTTTTCTTTGTTATCTAATTTATTTTGAATGTAAGATTCAACATTTTCAAGAGAACCAATTTCAGTTAACATCTTCATAACTTGCTCGTTTGCACCGCCATGAAGTGGTCCTTTTAATGCACCGATAGCTGCAGTTACACCAGAATATACATCTGATAATGTAGCTACACATACACGTGCAGTAAATGTAGATGCATTTAATTCATGGTCAGCATGTAATACTAACGCTTTATCGAATGCTTCTATTTCGATTGGTGCTGGCTCTTCACCTTTTAACATATATAGGAAGTTTGCTGCATAGCTAAGTTCTGCTTTAGGTTGAATTGGCTCTAAACCTTTACGTACACGTGCAAATGCAGTAACAACAGTAGCAATTTTAGCTTGTAGACGAATTGCTTTACGGTAGTTAGCTTCTGGATCCATAACATCCGCTTCTTCATCGAATACACCAAGTAAAGATACTGCCGTACGAAGTGCAGCCATTGGATGTACAGTTGAAAGTGGGTAAGTTTTGAATTGGTCTACAATTGCTTGTGGAATAGACATGTTGTCTGCCAATTGTTGTTTTAATTCAGCAAGCTCGTCCGCTTTAGGTAAACGAGTATGCCAAAGTAGGTAAATTACCTCTTCAAATGATGCGTTATCTGCTAAATCATCAATGTTGTAACCAACATATGTAAGTGTGTCATCGATAATTGAACTGATTTTAGATTCCGCTGCTACGATACCTTCTAATCCTTTTGTTGCTGACATAAATTATCGCTCCCTCATACTAATAATTTTTGTTGTAAACGCTTTTTCAACCATAGCATTTACGATTTTGCTCACATGAACCATTAAGTAAATCGCTTACATTGTTATTATAATCATTTTTGACAGCTTTGTGAATGAAAATCCTTCAAATTAAGAAAAAGTCGGACGAGCGACTAGATAAGCGTACTAAAGAGGGTATTTTGTATATTTTGACAATATATTTTCATTTGAATTGGGGTGAATTTGTTAAAATGAGGAATATTAAATATTTTTCATACGAAAGAACTATTAATGTTTTATTATTTATTTTTTACTTAGTGATACTTTGGTTCGTTCTACCTGTATCACTGGCAATTTTTTTATCATTTACAACCTATCCGATAATAAATTTCCTTCATAAGTACTGTAAAGTTAATTATTGGATTGCCGCTATTATAGTAGAAATACTAATACTTTCCTGTATAGTTCTCCTCATAATCATCTCAATAAACAGTATTATACTCATCTTTCCTGAGATACGTGACACACTTCAAAACTTTCCGTTGTTCACTGAGTACGAATCTATATTTATACAATTTTTGCAAGAAAAGTCAATGTCTATTTTTGATTCTATCGTAGTGTATACTGCAAATTTATTTCAAATGTTTATGAAGCACGTTATCGAAGTTTTTATATTTCTTGTCGCGTATTATTTCGCTTTAATTGAAACAAGAAAATCACGGTACTGGTTTTTTCAATATGTCCCTAAAAAATATAGAAATCAATGGCAAGCCCATTTTTCGAAAGTCATGCAACTTTTTCATTACTTTGTCTACGTAGAATTTCAATTATTTACGATAACATTGCTTATACTTTGCGCAGGCTTTATGATCCTTCAATTTGAACAAGCCATTATTAAAGCATTTATTGTTGCATTTGCAGATGTACTGCCCTTCTTTGGTATCGGCGTATTTCTCGTACCAATGAGCATTTATTTTTATTTCAATGGCAATACCTTTTTATGTGTTGCAATTTTACTTTTATATTTGTTTGTCCAACTAACAAGGCAGCTCGCTGAATCCATGCTTTGGTCTAATACCTTGCAATTACGAACGTTTCATACGTTTTTCATCAGCGCTGCCTCTATCTTATTATTTGGTTTTTACGGTATTTTACTCAGCCCAATTTTTTTATTTTTAGCTGTTAAGCTGAAAGAAAAGTCTATTTTTGAACGATAATAAATTGACCTTTTTTCATTTTTTTACGCATCCAATAAAATACAAGTGGTTGGAACAATTTACGTGTCACTGGTAGCAACATTAGTAAACCAATGATATCTGTAATAAAACCAGGTAATGCTAAAAGTACACCACCACTAAAGTTTAACATTGCATCAACTAATGCAGGTCCAGGAGCTTCTCCTCGCGCTACCATATGTTTTACGTTTTTTACTGAATTGATACCTTTATTTTTCGCTATATAAATGCCAATGATAGTCGTTGCGACAACAAGCAATAATGTATTGAAAACGCCAATATTTTGACCAATAACTATTAATAACGCCAGTTCGGCTAGTGCATATACAACAAAACTAAGAAAAAATTTTTTCATCTTTTTCTCCCTTCTATTGAAAAAGCTATACCTTCTATACGTTATTATAGCCCAATAAGTTTCAACTAAAAAACAAACTGGTGTAAAAACTAATTTTCCTTGTTATTTAAAAAGCTCTAGTACGGTTACCCCATACTAGAGCCTTTTTATTATCTATTAAAGTACGCTAGCATGTCCTTTATAAATAACACCTGTTTCAGCATCCATTGTTATTTCTTGACCGTGGCGAATTAATGATGTCGCTTCTTTTACACCGACGATTACAGGAATACCAAGGCTTAGCCCTACTACAGCGGCATGACTTGTTAGTCCGCCTTCCTCTGTAATTAACCCAATACAATTTTCAATAGCTGGCATCATATCACGATCTGAACCGACCGTTACTAAAATACAGCCTTCTGTATCATACGCTAATGCTTCAGCTGCATTTTTTGCTACTACTGTTTTACCGATTACCGACGCTTTGCCAATTCCTTGACCGCGCGCAAGTAAATCGCCAATAATGTGTACTTTCATTAAGTTCGTTGTTCCAGCTTCCCCAACAGGGACACCTGCTGTAATGACAACTGCATCACCATGATTTACAAAGCCATGCTTCAAGCTTTCGTCAACTGCTAGTTCTAAAATTTCGTCTGTCGTTGTAACACGTTGACAAACTACAGGATAAACACCCCACACAAGTGTTAGTGTATTTGCAGTGTTTTCCGAACCTGTAACAGCGACAATCGGAACACCAGGACGATATTTTGCAATCATTCTAGCCGTGTTTCCACTTTCTGTCGGTGCTAAAACAGCTTTAACCCCTAAGTTTATCGACGTATATGCTACGGCCTGAGAAATAGCCTCTGTCATATTCGCTTCTTTTTCACGACTACGTGTAGAAACGATTGCTTTATAATCTAATGAATCTTCTGTACGTTGTGCAATTTTGTTCATTGTTTGTACTGATTCAACAGGGTATGTCCCTGCTGCTGTTTCACCAGAAAGCATAATCGCATCTGTTCCATCAATAATAGCGTTCGCAACGTCACTTGCTTCAGCTCGAGTTGGTCGAGGATTGCGTTGCATAGAGTCTAACATTTGAGTAGCTGTAATAACTGGTTTACCAACTTGGTTACATTTTAAGATTAATTTCTTTTGCACTAATGGTACTTCTTCAGCTGGAATTTCTACGCCTAGATCACCACGTGCAACCATTAATCCGTCTGATACTAGAATGATTTCGTCGATATTATCGACACCTTCTTGGTTCTCGATTTTCGGGATAATTTGAATATGACTACCGCCATTTTGTTCAAGTAATTCGCGAATTTCTAATACATCCTTAGCTCGTCGAACGAATGAAGCTGCAATAAAATCCACACCTTGTTTAATACCAAATAAAATATCCTGTGCATCTTTTTCAGTGATTCCAGGTAGTTGAACTGAAACCCCAGGGACATTAACACCCTTTTTATTTTTTAAGACACCAGCATTTTCTACTATTGTGTGGATAAGCCCTTTTTCCGTATCAGTTGCTAACACACGTAATTGAATTAAACCATCATCTAATAAAATAATTGAGTTTTGTTGCACATCTTCGATTAGTCGTTCATACGTAACAGAAAAACTTGCTTCTGTTCCTTCTACTTCTGTCATCGAAATATCGATTACTTGACCTGCTTTTAAATGTAGTTCACCATTTTGCATATTATGCGTACGAATTTCAGGTCCTTTTGTGTCGAGCAAAATACCTACTGGTTTCCCTAATTTTTCTGCAACTTCACGAATTAAATTAATGCGCACTTCGTGTTCTTCATGTGAACCGTGTGAAAAATTCAAGCGGGCTACATTCATACCTGCCTCAATTAGTTTTTCTAAGATTTCTGGTGACTCACTTGCCGGACCAATTGTACATACGATTTTTGTTTTTCTCATTCTCTGCCCACTCCGTTTTACGCGAAATTATATTGATAGTTCTTTCATTAAAGTATATAAGCTTACATCAGATTCATGATGCTTTTCAAAAGCTTCTGGCATATCATAGTCAATAACTGTATGGTTGCGTATTCCTACAGCTCGACCAGATTTACCTTCCATTAATAATTCTACCGCATGTGCACCAAATTGACTTGCGAGGACACGATCACGTGCCGTTGGAGAACCACCGCGTTGAATATGACCAAGAACAGAAACACGCGTCTCTTTCCCTGTTTTTTCTTTCAGTAATTTTGCCAACTCGCCACCTGACATTACACCCTCTGCCACAATAATGATACTATGCTTTTTCCCTCGTGCTTCACCACGCTCTAAGCGTGATACGATGTCATCTAAATCATATTCCTCTTCAGGAATTAAGACCGTTTCAGCACCTGCTGCAAGCCCTGCCCATAATGCAATATCACCTGCATCACGCCCCATTACTTCAACAATAAAAGAATTTTCATGGGAAGTCGCTGTATCACGAATTTTATCGATTGATTCTACGACTGTATTGAGCGCGGTATCAAAGCCAATTGTGTATTCTGTTCCAGGAACATCATTATCAATCGTGCCAGGCACACCAACAGCAGGAAAGCCTTTTTTCACAAGGTCCATTGCACCTCGGTAAGAACCATCACCCCCGATAACAACTAACCCCTCGATACCTGCTTCTCGCAAATTAGCAATTGCTTGCTGTTGAACAGCATCTTCCTTAAATTCAGGGCACCGTGCTGAAAATAAATTGGTACCTCCTCTTTGAATGATGCCACCTACAGAACCTAAATCAAGCGGCTCAAAAGATCCTTTTATTAAACCTTCATAGCCATGCTTTATTCCAACAACATCCATTCCGTGATAAGCTGCCTTACGAACGACTGCTCGAATGGCTGCGTTCATGCCAGGGGCATCTCCACCACTTGTTAATACGGCAATTTTTTTCATTGTCGAACAACCTCCTGCAGTGTTATCTAATATTATTCACATTAACACGAAAAAACAAACTATGTAAGGGTTCTAGAGCTAGAAAAACATAACTTTTACATAAAAAATGAAAAGAATGCGCTTTCACACACTCTTTCCATCACAAAGCATCTAAAATTTAACATTTTTTATAAATATTTCGCTTTAATTTAACGAATTAGACCTTCAAAGCATTGCTATGTGATTTGCCTATACTTCTATATATTGTCCGATTTTTTTAAATTTATCATATCGGTCATCGATTAATTGCTCACCATTTAAAGTATTTAATTTTTTTAGTGTGTCACTAATACATTCTTTTATATAGATAGCCTGCTTCGCCACATTACGATGTGCTCCACCAGTAATCTCTGGAATAATACCATCAATCACACCAAGCTCTTTTAAATCAGGTGCAGTAATACGCATTGCCTCAGCTGCTTGCTTAGCAAGGCTACCATCACGCCATAAAATTGAAGCAGCACCCTCTGGAGAAATAACAGAATAGGTAGAGTTCTCTAACATGTAAACGCGATTTGCTACACCTAGAGCTAGTGCGCCACCACTACCGCCTTCTCCAATAACGATGCTAATGACTGGTACAGATAAACCCGCCATTTCTACTAAATTACGAGCTATCGCCTCACTCTGACCACGCTCTTCTGCTGCTTTACCAGGATAGGCACCTTTTGTATCTATAAAACAAATAATCGGACGATTAAATTTCTCTGCTTGTTTCATTAAGCGTAACGCTTTACGATAACCTTCTGGATGTGGCATCCCAAAATTACGACGAATATTTTCTTTTGTAGATTTACCACGTTGGTGTCCAATAATTGTGACTGGTTGTCCTTCAAATAGAGCAATTCCACCTAAAATCGCTGCATCATCTCCAAATGTACGATCTCCGTGTAATTCAATAAAGTTTTCACACATTGCCTCAATATATTGTAGCGTTGTTGGGCGTTCAGGATGTCTTGCCACTTGCACGCGATCCCAAGGCTTCATATTGGCATAGATTGATTGCTCGAGTTGCGTTAAACGCGTTTCTAGCTTTTCAATTTCTCCCGACATATCTACGTCCGCTTCAGCAGCAATCGTTTTTAATTCATCAATTTTTTCACGCAATTGTACTACAGGTTCTTCAAAAGCTAAATTTTTAGACATGTTGCACGCCACCTTTCGTATGCATTTTTACAAGCATAGCTACTTGTTTCCGTAAATCTTTGCGATGGAAAATGGCATCTAGTTGACCATGCTCTAATAAAAATTCTGCAGTTTGGAAATCATTCGGTAGTTTTTCTCTTACCGTTTCTTCGATTACACGTCTTCCCGCAAAGCCGATTAGTGCCTGAGGTTCTGCAATATTGATATCCCCCACAGAGGCAAAGCTTGCAGATACACCACCAGTAGTAGGGTGCGTTAATATAGAAATAAATAACAATCCTTGATTGCTATGACGTTTTAAAGCAACACTTGTTTTCGCCATTTGCATTAAAGAAAGTACACCTTCTTGCATTCGTGCTCCCCCACTTGCAGTGAAAATGATAAACGGCACACCTAATTCAGTTGCTTTTTCAACAGCACGTGTTATTTTTTCTCCAACAACAGAGCCCATTGATCCCATACGGAAATGTGAATCCATTATCGCTACTACAACATCTTCTCCATCAAGCGTACCTAAACCTGTCAATACAGCTTCATTTAGACCAGTTTTTTGTTGGTCTGCATTAATTTTCTCTACATAAGCAGGGAAATTAAGTGGATTACTTGTTTGTAAATGATCGTCCATCGAAACAAATGATCCTTCGTCTAAGAAATAATCCACACGCTCTTGGGCAGTCATTTTAAAATGATGTTCACACTTCGAGCATACTTTATGATGCTTTTCTAATTCTTTTGTTAACTGGATATGACGACATTCTGGACACTTTGTCATGAGTCCTTCTGGAAATGCCTTTTCCTGACCATCCTGTTTCTTTTTTCGATTTGCGTTAAATATGTCGCGTATTGCCATGTTTGACTCCCCCTTTATTGTCTAAAAAGTTTGACCAGTACCCATCCACTGCTCGTAAGCTAGTAATGCTTCTTTTTCATAGCCAAGTTGCATCGATTTCAACATCGTTTGAAGGATTAGTTTTTCATCTTCCGTTGAGTTTCGATTTAAACGGTCACCGTCATATGCTGCAAGTTGAAACCAGATTTTCAGCGAAAGCCGATTGCCTGATGTAACTAATAGTTCTCGCAATACATCACGACAATTTACTGTTCCTTCAATTTCCAGCTTCACAAAAAAACTATCCCACACAGGTAGTGTACGAAGAATCTCTGTACAACTTATTACGCGAATTGCTTCCTTTTCATGAATTTGTCGCGTTAATTCGACATCTTTTTTTGATTTTTCATCTTCTAATATAAACATCGACAGAACTTCTACAAGCTGATGCTTATGTGTTGAGGCAAGAAATGTACCTCCACCGTGTCGCGTTTCAATGAGTCCAAGTAACTCTAAACTGCGCAGTGCTTCCCTGACAGAAGAGCGCCCAACACCTAACCTTTCTGATAAAACACGTTCAGAAGGAAGCTTCTCTCCAGCTTGAATTTTTTCCATTCGAATAAGTTGACGTAATTGCTGAACGATTTCTAAAAACACTTTTTTTTGTTCGGTTTGTTTATCCATATGATTAACTCCCGTTATCAAAAAGTGGTCTGACCACTTTTTTAGCATTGACTACATCTTACAAAATAACTGTTTAAAAGTAAAGAAAAAACTGCATAAAATTCTATGCAGTTTCTAAAATCTTGTTTAATTTCATATTTTTTTAGTCGATTGTGCATGTTTTACTTTCACTTGCGATTTACCAAAACGTTTTTCAAGAGTACCCTCAATATACAGCAGTTCATCTTCTATTAAGATATCTTGAACGAGTTGAAAGACTTGTGGAAATAAGGTTACTGATACGATTCCAAATTCATCTTGGAGTTGGACAAAGGCCATTTGCTCTCCTTTTTTTGTCCTTATTTTTTTCACTTCCTCAATCAAGCCAATCATTTTTACATACGTCCCTTCACGTGTATACTTCAGGTCAGCACAGGTTACAGTACCTTCTCCCCAGTAACTTCTTGCTTCAGAAACTGGATGCGCAGAAATATAAAAGCCTAAACTTTCTTTCTCATGCTGAAGCTTTTCTTTCTGAGACATCGCTTCAGCTTGCATATACTTCGGTTTCCCAAAATTAAAAGCGGTCGCCGTTTCTATATCGACATCCTCTGTTGGACGCACAAGCTCTGCCTGTTTTAATGCTGCCTCTAAAGTGGCCACCAGTACAGCACGATCCTTCTCTAAATAATCAAGCACCCCTGCATGAACTAAGGATTCCATAATATTCGGTTTAAAATGTTGTGCACTTAAAGCGACAGCCAAATCAAATAAATTATGAAGTGCCTCTGGATTCGTTTTACGCAACGTCACTAATTTCTCTATAAATGTGTGCGGTACACCTTTTATGCCCGATAAGCTATAACGAATGCCATCCTTTTCCACCTTAAAGAATTTAGTACTTTGCAATAAAGATGGCGGATAAAACGCCATTCCTTTTTCCTTCGCTTCCGCAACAAGCTGTTGAATTTTTTCTACATTCCCTGTTGCATTGGTTAATAATGCTGCATAAAAGCTTTGCGGGTAATGAGCCTTTAAATACGCCATATGATACGAGATGACACTATAGGCAACCGCATGGCTTTTTGCAAAGCCATAGTCGGCAAAGCGTACAATTAGCTCGTAGACGCCCTCTGCATCTCGCCGATCAAAACCTTGCCTCAATGCGCCATCTACAAAGGCGGTACGTTGCTCCTCTAATATATCACGATTTTTTTTACTAACTGCCCGACGTAATAAGTCCGCCTGCCCCATCGTAAAACCAGCCATCGTCGCTGCAATTTGCATAATTTGCTCCTGATAGACAATGACGCCATATGTTTCACGTAATATCGGCTCCAATAACGGATGTGGCATCGTTACACGTTCTTGCCCCGCCTTTCTTCTTGCATAAACAGGAATGAATTCCATCGGTCCTGGACGATAAAGAGCATTGACTGCAACAATATCTGAAAAATGTGTTGGATGAATATCACGTAATGCCTCTTTCATACCATCTGATTCTAATTGGAAAATACCTACTGTATCTCCTTTTTGAAGCAGTTGGAAGGTAAGCTCGTCATGCATAGGGATTAGGTCAAACTCTATCCATGGTCCCCCTGCTTTGTAAATAGACCAACGTACTTGCTCTAAAATGGTTAAATTACGCAACCCTAAAAAATCCATCTTTACAAGACCACTTGCTTCTACATCTCCCATCGGCCACTGGGTACAATAAATTCCCTCATGTCCATCCTCAATTGGAACTGTATCTACTAATGGCGTTGGTGCTAATACAATGCCAGCAGCATGGGTAGAGGAATTTCTCGGCAAACCTTCTAATTTTAGAGCTATGTCAAGCCAACGTCGATGGTATTCATCTTCAGCCAACCAACTTTGAAAGCTTTGGGATTCTGCTACAGCTCTTTGCAACGTTATGCCTGGTTTGTTTGGAATCATTTTCGATATTTTTTCCATCACTTCAGCATCAAAACCATAAACACGCGCTACATCTCTCGCCACTGCTTTCGCTGATAAAGTACCAAAAGTAATGATTTGCGCAACATTAGCCTTGCCATATTTTTGTGCAACGTATTGAATTACTTGTTGTCTTTTGCTGTCAACAAAGTCAATATCAATATCGGGCAATGTTACACGTTCAGGATTCAAAAATCTTTCAAACAATAATCCGTAGGCAAGTGGATCTACCTGTGTGATAGAAAGACTAAATGCAACTAGTGAACTTGCTGAAGAACCACGACCTGGCCCAGTTAAAATGCGATGCTCTTTGGCATAACGCATAAAATCTGCAACAATTAAAAAATAATCAGCATAGCCCATTGAGCATATAATTTCTAACTCATATTGCAGTCTATCTCGATAAATTGCTGGAACCTCTGTTAGTTTTAAACGATTAGCTAATCCTGAAAACGTTTCTTTTACAAGCAAACTTTCGGCTGTTTCACCCTCTTGTAGCGGAAATTTTGGCATTTGAACATGCATTTCAGGAATTTTTGCAACACAGCTAGCTAACATATCGACACTTGCCTCAATCCATTCAGGGCGATTTGAAAACCAACTCTTCCACTGCTCCTCAGTCGGCGCATAATAGTTTTCTAAATGAGCTGTTAGCATCGTATCTTGAAGCTTTTCCCCTGTATCAATAGCTCTAGCAACTTCATATGCAAAATGATCCTCTGGTCGTAAAAAATAACAACGCTGTGTAGCTACAATTAAAATACCTTTTGTCTCGCACCACTGTGAAATCATAGCTTCATTGTCTGCTATTATGCCACCTGGTCTTGCCATTCCTACATATAGACGCTTACCAAATACTTGTTGTAAAGCACTTGTTATTTCTGCCCATTCTACTATTTCCGCTATATCATTCGCCGAAAGCAACGCTATACAGCCCTTTGCATAGCCTTCAAGCCATCTCCAAGGCAATACCTCGTCTTCACGAATAGAAACAGCACTACTAATCTTTAAAAGATGCTGGTAGCCTTGCTGTGTTTGTGCATACAACACGAGCGGTATTATGTTATTATCCCATTGTACCTTCACCGAAAGCCCTATTACCGCGTGCATATTTGCCTGCTGCATCGCTTTACAAAAAGGTAAAAGCCCGTACAATTTCGAATTGACAATTGCACAGGCCTGCGTATTTTGTTCTTGTAAAAAAGGGATCAATTGTTCAAGCCGAATCGTGCTTTTTAATAAATCCGCGCTCGTATGCATTTGTGTATATACATGTGTCAAAAGAATCCCTGCCTTTCAAAATTTATTAATATGCCTTACAAATTTCTTTTAAACGTGCAGTGACAATTTCTGCTTCTTGCCATGAGTAAGCAGTTGCACCAGAAGCAAGTGGATGACCGCCACCATTAAATTCCTTCGCTAAAGTGTTAATAATCGGTCCTTTAGAGCGTAAACGAACACGAATTTGGTCTTCCTCTTCGATGAAGATTACCCATGCACAAATCCCCTTTACACTGCCGAGGCAGCCCACTAAAAGCGATGCTTCAGATGGTACAACATTGAATTCAGCAAGTAATTCTTTTGTCAGCTTTACATGCGCTGCACCGTTTTCATCCATAACAAAATTTTGATAAATATATCCTTGTAACGTTAATAGCTTTTGCTCCATTTCATACATCCCATCGAAAATTTGATTTCGATCAAAGTTATATGTAATAAGTTCCGCTGCAACTTTGAATGTTTTTACAGTCGTGCTTGGGAATTGGAAACGACCTGTGTCTCCAACAATTCCAGCAAATAATAATCGTGCGGCTGCATCTGAAAGTTTCCAATCAGCGATTTCTTTCCCCTCTTCAAATAGCACATAGATCATCTCACTGCAAGAACTAGCAGTTGTATCTACCCACAATAAGTCTCCGTATTGATCGTCATTAGGATGATGATCGATTTTTATGACCATTTTGCCTTTTGTATAGCGCTGATCGTCAATACGTTCTGTATTCGCCGTATCTGTTACTATAACCAGCGCATTTTCATATACATCATCCGCTATTTGATCAGGTTCAGCTAAAAACGACAAGGATGTATCATGCTCACCAACAGCATACACTTTCTTTTCTGGATAATTTGCTAAAATTAATTCTTTTAAGCCTAATTGTGATCCATACGCATCTGGATCTGGACGCACATGTCGATGAATAACGATTGTCTCATATGAAGCAATTGTGTCGATGATTTGTCTTTTCAAAGTGATTTCCCCCAAAATGATAGTAATAACCGTTAGCATTTTTCCTCAATAATCGTTACAATAATGTCTAGTTATGCTAGGAGGTTTACTATGCTCAATTTAATTTTTGTGTTTGCCATAATTATATCATTTGTCTTTTATTTTTATTTTAAAACAAAACAGTTCCGTTCACCATTACCTATTGCTAAAAATTGGTACAAAAGTAAGTCGAATATAGGTTTAGGTTCTTTTATTCTTGCATTTGCATTGAATCAAGCATACTTATTCCCTGGAACGTTTACATTTATCATTGTAGCAATTCTTGTCGTGTTAGGCATCTTTGTTGTTGTGGAAAATATTAAAAAGGCCCGACATTATGGTCAGTTTGTTGATGAAGAATTTCGAATTAATCGATAACAATTACACTGCAGTACACATATAATTGCAAAAAACTATTAAAGGGATGACCTAGTATTTGCCTAGGTCATCCCTTTTTGTCTGCTTAACGCTCCAATAGCTGGAACATCATCATTGCCTTACCGACAAGCATTTGCTCATTAAATACTTCAAAGTCCATTTTTACGAACTTACGGCTCATATCTAATATGCGAGGTTTGACAGTAAGCGTGCTCTCCATTTGAACAGGCTTGATGAAATAAATTGTCATGTTTTCTGCAACTGCATCGCCACGTTTACGACGCTTTAATGCAAATGATCCAACTTCGGCTAGTAACGTTGTAAATGCTCCATAAGAAATAGCCCCATATTGGTTTGTCATTTGCGGTGTCACTTTAAACTCCACGATTAAATCTTCATCGCCAAGCACTTTCATTTCATTTTTCACTAAATCATCTATAGTCTCACCGTGTTGAGGCTGTCTTTGTGCAAGCTGCAACGCCTTTAGCACATCTTGTCGACTAATTACTCCTTGTAAAACATTATCGTCATTTACAATCGGCAGTAAGTCGATCCCTTCCCAAATCATCCGATGCCCTGCGGAAGCGACGCTCATTTTCATTGATCCAGCAATTGGATTTTTCGTCATCACTTTTTCAATTAGCTCGTCCTCTTCCCTACCGATAACGTCTTTCACCGTAATCATTCCTACTAGCTTATTCATAGCAGTTACTACAGGAAAGGCACCATGCGTTGTACGCTCATTTAATTTTTGGAAATGATGAATCGTTTCATCATTGTGGAGCACAGATGTTTCGGTCATTGGCACGAAAATATCCTCAATAAATAAAATATCTTTTTTGATTAACTGGTCATAAATCGCACGGTTAATCATCGTTGCTACGGTGAAAGTATCGTAACTAGTTGAAATAATCGGCAAATCCAATGAATCGGCAAGCTGTTTATTGTCATCCGTTGTATCAAATCCACCTGTAATTAATACAGCTGCACCTGCTCGAAGCGCATTTTCATGAGCTTTAAAACGGTTTCCGACGATCAGTAAGCTACCTGCATCTGTATAACGCATCATATCTTCTAATTGCATCGCGCCGATTACAAATTTTGTTAATGTTTTATGTAGACCAGTTTTACCACCTAGTACCTGGCCATCTACAATATTAACAATTTCCGCAAATGTTAATCGTTCGATATTTTCTTTCTTTTTCTTCTCAATACGAATTGTTCCGACACGCTCAATAGAACTTACAAGACGACGATTTTCCGCTTCTTTAATAGCACGGTAAGCCGTTCCTTCACTCACTTGCATTTCCTTTGCAATTTGTCGTACCGAAATTTTATCGCCCACGGGTAGTGATTCGATGTATTGTAAAATCTTCTCATGTTTTGTTGACAAAATATCACCTATTTCTCAAGCAATGAATTCTGTTATTAGTGTACCATATTTTTTGCGAAAATATTGAGTATAAAGGTGTAAAATGTTTTACGTTTCCCATTATTTCAACTACGCACGTGGTGTCAATCATTATAGTACAGCACCTCAAATGATTAGGAACAGTTTACTTTTTCACCCGCTTTTAAAATTTGAACTTCTGCATTTTGTACTAAATTAGCAAAAATTTGCGGATCCTGTTCAATCGGAGGGAATGTATTATAATGAATTGGTACAACAATTTTTGGCTTTAAAAATGATACTGCACATGCTGCATCTTCAGGTCCCATTGTAAAATTATCACCAATTGGTAAAAACGCTATATCAATTGGATGACGCTCTCCAATTAATTTCATATCACTAAATAGTGCTGTATCACCCGCATGATAAATTGTTAATCCTTCGATAAACAGTAAAACACCTGCTGGCATACCCATATAAATAATTTCATTGTTTTCGGTTACATAAGAAGAGCCATGGAAAGCCTGTGTAAATTTCACCTTTCCAAAATCAAATTCTTTTGCTCCCCCTATATGCATTGGATGCGCTTTCACTCCTTGCCAAGAAATCCAGTTTGCCAACTCATTCGGTGCAATAACGAGTGCATCCTTTTTCTTTGCAAGCTCCACAGTATCCCCCACATGGTCATTATGCCCATGTGTAAGCAAAATAATATCTGGTGCTTCTTCTGCAACCTTTAAATCGGTTTGGCTATTTCCATTAATGAAAGGGTCAATTAAAATTGTTTTACCATTTGTTTGAATTTTAACGACAGAATGTCCATGATAACTAATTTGCATTAATCGTTCCTCCTGATAATTGAATATTTGCTCCATCTTTTAATTCGCTATCCATGCGCTTTTTCCCTTTTTTTGATATGCTTAAACAGGATATGAAAAGTGTATAGTGCACATCTTTTCTCGACATTTCGAATGTCGAGAAAAACCACGCCGTGCTTTACTTTCAATAGTGGGCACTAGTAAACATTGCACTGCTTTCACTTAAATAATTGAAGCCATATGAAGGCGTGTCGCTATAGGCTAAATCAGCAAACTAGGTGCAATATGAGGAGGAAATGGATGATGTCAAAAGTACAAGAAATCCAAAACTATTTACAAAAAAATCAAATCGATGCTGCTTTCGTTACGACTCCCGATAATGTCTTTTACGTATCTGGTTTCAAAAGTAACCCCCATGAACGATTACTAGGAGTGATGATTTTTAAAGAGGCTGAGCCTTTTTTAATTTGTCCACAAATGGAGATTCCTGATGCAAAAGCTGCAGGCTGGTCATATGAAGTCATCGGCCACCAAGATACAGATAATGCTATGGATATTCTTGCACAAGCAATAATTGCTCGTAATGTAAATCCGTTAACGTTTGCAATTGAAAAAGCACAACTTATTGTTGAGCGTTTAGAAGCTTTACAGCAATCATTTCCACAAGCAACTTTTGTACGTCTAGATGAAAAAATTAATGCAATGCGTGTAATTAAAGATGAAGATGAGTTAAACAAGCTTCGCAAAGCTGCACAACTTGCTGATTATGCAATTGAAGTAGGCTGTAAAGAAATTGCTGAAGGTAAAACTGAAATGGAAATTTTAACAGCTATCGAAAGTGCTATTCAAGAAAAGGGTTGTAAGATGTCCTTTGAGACAATGGTATTAAGTGGTCCTAAATCAGCTTCACCACATGGAAAACCAGGCGCTCGTAAAGTCGAAAAAGGCGATATGATTCTATTTGACTTAGGAGTAATTTACGATGGGTATTGCTCAGACATCACACGTACAGTTGCATTTGGAGAACCTTCTGAAGCACAAAAAGCAATCTATAATGCTGTATTAGCAGCTAATTCAAATGCAATTGCGGCAGTAAAACCTGGTGTACGTGCAATGGACTTAGATAAAATTGCTCGCGACACAATTACTAATGCAGGCTATGGAGAATATTTCACGCATCGACTAGGTCATGGACTTGGTATTTCCGTACATGAATTCCCATCAGTTACGGGCGCAAATGACATGGTAATGGAAGAAGGCATGGTGTTCACAATCGAGCCAGGTGTATACAAATCAGATGTGACAGGTGTACGTATTGAAGATGATGTTGTAGTCACAAAAGATGGAGTGGAAGTTTTAACAAAATACCCTAAAGACTTAATTGTTCTGTAATTGACAACGTTTTTTACAGATAGAAATACAATGTAGAGGGCGGACACATTAAAAGCGACCGCCGTAGCGGACATCAACACCATAGTAAAAAGAAGCAGGGACATATCATTAGCTATTTTTTCCTTGCAATAAATTAAAAGTTAACAGATTGTACTAGTTGATGGTAGCGAAGGCGGCGACTCCTGCGGGAACGCACGCATAGTAAGACGCAACAATCCGCGCGTTAGCGAGGGTTGCGGCTTACGGTGTGCCCGCGGAAAGCGACCGTCGTAGCGGACATCAACACCATAGTAAAAAGAAGCAGGGACATATCATTAGCTATTTTTTCCTTGCAATAAATTAAAAATTAACAGATTGTACTAGTTGATGGTAGCGAAGGCGGCGACTCCTGCGGGAACGCACACAACGTAAGACGCAACAATCCGCGCGTTAGCGAGGGTTGCGGCTTACGGTGTGCCCGCGGAAAGCGACCGCCGTAGCGGACATCAACGCCATAGTAAAAAGAAGCAGGGACATATCATCATTAGCTATTTTTTCCTTGCAATAAATTAAAAATTAACAGAGTGCACTAGTTGATGGTAGCGAAGGCGGCGACTCTTGCGGGAACGCACGCATAGTAAGACGCAACAATCCGCGCGTTAGCGAGGGTTGCGGCTTACGGTGTGCCCGCGGAAAGCGACCGCCGTAGCGGACATCAACGCCATAGCAAAAAAAGTGTTAGATTGACTATCAATCTAACACTTTTTTAAATTCGTATACTTGTAACGGTATCAACCGCCTATTTATTTTATAGTACTTGATTTTTATTTAATTAATTCATCAACATTTACATATGGCAAGCCTTGTGCTTCTGCGACTGCTTGATAAGTAATATGTCCATCTAATGCATTAACACCCTTTTTCAATGCTGGATTATCAATACATGCTTGCTTATAGCCTTTGTTTGCAATTTGCAACGCATATGGAATTGTATTATTAGTTAAAGCAATCGTTGACGTACGTGGCACAGCACCTGGCATATTCGCAACAGCATAATGTACTACCCCATGCTTAATATACGTTGGATCATCGTGTGTTGTAACGCGATCAGATGTCGCAAAAATTCCACCTTGGTCAATAGCAATATCAACGACAACAGAACCAGGCTGCATTGATTGAATCATTTCTTCCGATACTAGCTTCGGAGCTTTTGCACCAGGAATTAGAACAGCACCTACAACTAAATCGGAGCTTTTCACTGATTCTGCAATATTGTAAGGATTAGATATAAGCGTTTGTACATCGCGACCAAACATATCTTCTAATTGACGTAGACGTTCTGGACTTAAATCAATGACCGTTACATCTGCCCCCATACCAACAGCGATTTTTGCAGCATTGGTACCAGCAATTCCGCCACCAATTACAGTAACTTTTCCGCGTTGTACACCTGATACGCCACCTAATAAAATCCCTTTACCGTCATGATTTTTTTCTAAATACTGCGCACCAATTTGCGTTGCCATTTTACCTGCCACTTCACTCATTGGTGTTAATAAAGGCAAGGAGCCGTTTGCAAGTTGTACTGTTTCATAGGCGATACCTACAACTTTTTTATCTATTAATGCCTGCGTTAACTCACGCTCAGGCGCTAAATGTAAGTAGGTAAATAAGATTTGTCCTTCATAAAAGTAATCGTATTCCGATGCTACGGGTTCTTTTACTTTTAAAATCATTTCTTGAGCCCATGCTTCCTTTGCTGATGCAACAATGCGCGCACCCGCTGACACGTAATCTGCATCTGTAAAGCTCGAACCAATACCCGCACCCGCTTCAATATACACTTCGTGACCAGCATGCGTTAATGAGACAACCCCAGCTGGTGTCATTGCTACGCGATTTTCGTTGTTTTTAATTTCTTTTGGAATACCAATCTTCATATTTCCAATCCCCTTTCATAACCTATGAACTAAGCAATATTTCATCAAAATACGATTTCTCGTAGATGATGACCCCTTTGCACTTCCATCTTACCAAACAAGTGAAAAAAATGCTTTAATTAAAGCAAATACTAATTAAATTCATAACATTTTTAAAATACTAAATATTAATACTAATTGAGCGAATTAAGGTATTTCATAGTAAACGCCTTTACTTATTCACAAATTTTCTACGGAAAGTATTTCCTTTAGAAAATGATTTGGTATAATTACATTATACAAATAGGGAGGTAATACAAATGGCTAATCATTATAAAAGCATTGTAGTTGCAGTAGACGGTTCTAAAGAAGCGGAGTACGCTTTTCGTAAATCAATCGACGTTGCTAAACGTAACGAAGGTGCCGTATTAAACCTAGTAAACGTTATTGATACGCGTTCATTCGCTGCTATTGAAGCATATGATCGTTCAATCGCTGAACGCGCACA
The DNA here is from genome assembly GCF_015999545.1 of Lysinibacillus sp. JNUCC-52. Lineage (NCBI taxonomy): Bacteria > Bacillati > Bacillota > Bacilli > Caryophanales > Bacillaceae > Lysinibacillus > Lysinibacillus sp. JNUCC-52. Next base: position 3,944,342 of record NZ_CP065546.1, on the reverse strand, counting down.
AGCTTTCTCAGAAGAATTATTAAATGGTTACAAAAAACAAGCTGAAGATGAAGGCTTAGCAAACGTAAACCTTATAATTGAGTATGGATCTCCTAAAAATATTATTACAAAAGAACTTTCTAAAATTGTAGATGCAGATTTAATTATTTGTGGCGCTACTGGTTTAAATGCAGTAGAACGCTTCCTAATCGGTTCCGTTTCTGAAGCAATCGTACGTTCAGCAAATTGTGACGTTCTAGTTATTCGTACACCAGAAGCTTAATAATGCAATACATAAAAAGGTATCCAAATTTGGATACCTTTTTTATTATTTCCCTTCTTGCCACATTTTCACTTTTTCAAAGAACATCGCAAGCGCTTGTTTATTTTGCATATTTGGAACTTTTGCCAACAATACTTCTTTTGGAGCTTTAAAAGCTTCCCCTTGTTTTTGTAAAATAACAATACTCTTTTCAAGTGATTTATTAGCAAACATCGTATCTGGCAATTGAATGATTGCTTGTATCCATGCGTGCTTTTGAATGTACTTATGCAGTTGCTTAGACTGTTCAGATTCAAAGAGATGCGTCGGAGCTAGGAAAAATAAATAGCCCCCATCTTTCGTATAATTAATAGATTGTTCAATAAATAAATGATGCGCATAACTCATTCCCTCAGATGCACAAAGCTCATAATCTAACGCCACTTCCTCATTCGGATAGTAACCGACTGGTAAATCACAAACAATGGCATCTACTGGATCTACTAATAGGTCTTGCAATGCATCCTGACGATATAAAGAAACTGGCTGTTCTGTTAAATCTGCTGTTGCTGCGGCTAATCGGATCAATAACTCATCTACCTCTACTCCAGATGCCTCTACTTTTCCATCGAGTAAATTCATGACCGTTAACAGTAAGTTACCAGTACCAACTGCTGGATCTAGCATTGTTAGTTTTTCTTTTGCTAATTGATCCGCAAAAATTTGTTCCACGAAATAGCCAACTAAAAGACCAAGCGTATCTGGTGTCATTTGATGATTCGGCTGTGAACCTTTACGCATACCTTTTAAAATTGCAATTTGAATGGACTTGCGCACATCTTCTTTCGTTGTACCTTGCTGTGAGAAATCTACATCCCCATCAAGCCAAGCCTCTAGTCCATCAAGTATACCTTCTAATAACGTCGTATTTTGCTCTTTTTCTATTTTTTCCGCATGCTCATTTAGCATGCCAAATAGTTTTTCAATCTTTTCCATACATAACTTCCTTTCACGCAGAAAAGAGCCGTGACAAACTCTGTCACAGCCCTTTTGTCTAGTATTATCTTAGCCTAAAAGAAGCAAATTATGCTAGTGCTTTAACTGCTGCAATTGCTGCTTCGTAGTTTGGATGATCTGTAGCCTCAGGTACATACTCGACATAAGTTACTTTTCCAGCTGCATCTACCACGAAAACTGCACGTGCTAGAAGACGTAATTCTTTAATATATACACCATATGCTTCACCGAATGATAGATCGCGATGATCTGAAACTGTTTGAACAGCATCAATTCCCGCAGCACCGCACCAACGTTTTTGTGCAAATGGCAGGTCAACAGATACTGTATATATTACTACGTTATCCCCTAAATTTGCAGCTTCTTCATTAAAACGACGTGTTTGTGCATCACATACGCCTGTATCTAAAGATGGGACAACACTAAATAAACGAATTTTACCTTCTGAATCCTTTAAAGAAACAGGTGATAGATCATTTGCTAATACTGTGAAATCTGGTGCTTGGTCTCCAACCTTTACTTCGTTACCAATAAGTGTTACTGGACCTTTTTTAAATGTAATTTGTGCCATGAAAACGCCTCCTAATCATCATATGTACATAATCTTACTAAATGTAGGGAATTAATTGCAACTAGGACAGCTTATCATAGTGTAAACTTTGTAATTGTTGCACTATAAGACCTATTTGCATTTCAAATTACAAAAGAAAAAGTGTTAGAATGACTGCAATCAATCTAACACTTTTCTATTCATTGTTGTGCGCGATGGCGGTGCTTTCCGCAGGCACAATGTAAGCCGCAACCGTCGCTAATCGCGCCGCCTGTTGCGTCTAACGTTTTGTGCTGTTCCCGCAGGAGGCATCGCTATCGCTACAAACAATTAATGGCCTATACAAATTGCATAAGAAAGAAATTCAAATCTTTACCTGCTCAAGATTCTTCAGGTTTCTCCTCTATCTTTTCAGGCTCTTTTGTATTTTCCTGAATGGGTGCTGTCGGTTGTGCAACAGGTTGTGCTGTTTCTTTCGCTACATATACCTTTTCATGGACAACCGTAGTATCGGCAAAATAATCATGTATGCCTTGGTTGTCAGGTAAAATCGCAACAAAAATATAAAGTGGCATAATTATGTTGCTAATTAAGCGACCAATCCATTCACGAAACAGCACGTCTGACCATGTAAGTTTGTCATGTTGTAGTGAAACAACACGTAACCCGAAAGCCATTTTCCCCAACGTTTGCCCTAAAAACTTTGTCATCAATACAAAATAACAGTAATAGAGAATAGCTGAAATAATGGAGATAGGTGCATACCAAATTGAATCCGATAACGACCAGTCCATTAAGTAAAATATCGGATTAACTACGATTCCTACAACAGCTGAAATAATTAATCCATCTAGGATAAATGCCCAAAAGCGCACCCAAAATCCTGCCGTCTTTAAATCATATTTCGTAGTCACTATTGGTGTGTTTTCCTTATTTAGCAATTGTTGTTCAATTGAGGGTGTCCCTTGCAAAACGAATTCATTGTTTGTCATGGTTTGCCCTCCTTAGTATTCACCATATAAGTACATCATTTTCGGTGCCTTGTATTCTGTCATAATTTTCATTAGCATTTTTTCTTCAGCTGATGGGCCAAAAAGAGAGCTTACTTTCATACCAATTATTGACGGTAGACCACCTTGATCATAACTGTATTCAAATAAGACGGCATCTTCTAAACCATAATCTTGACGTAAAGCTGCAATAGCTGCTTGCTCATCGCCAATTTCATCGATTAAGCCTGCTTCAAGTGCCTTTGTACCGCCAAGTATTCGACCATCCGCTACTTTTTTCACGTCCGCTTCAGACATATTGCGTCCTTGTTCCACAATATCAACAAACTCTTCATATGATTCATTAATCATATCCTGCATCATAGCACGTTCTTCTTCAGTAATTTCACGTGTTGGACTAAGCATGTCTTTATGTTGCCCAGATTTAAACGTTTCAAATTTCACGCCTACTTTTTCTGCAAGTTCCTGATAATTAATAGATTGCATAATTACACCAATCGAACCTGTTATCGTATCACGATGGGCATATATTTTATCCGCTGGTGCAGAAATATAGTATCCACCAGAAGCAGCCATCGAATCCATTGAAACGTAAATTGGAATTTGACGTTCCTCTTTAATTTGCAACAGTTTTTTATAAATTTCTGCCGATTCCTTTACGCCACCACCAGGTGAATTTACACTTAGCACAATACCTTGTACTGAATCATCATATAAAATATTGTCCAATTGATTTAAGAAAAACTGGTGATCATAAGCTACGGTTTGCCATAATGTGTTCGATCCAACATCTTGAATCGTTCCATCAACTTTTAAATAGGCAATCCGCTTACTGTAATCTTCACCTTCAATAACAGTTTCATAAACATTTAAATTATTTCCAGCGACAATGCTGTCAAAATTACTAAAGAAGTCTGATTTAAATATTGCAAAAATCGTATTAATTCCTAATGAAAATACTAACAACACAGCAGCTATAGCCAAGGCTATCCACCTTTTCACATTCATACAAACGCCTCCTCAACACGTTATACGTCTAAATTTCCAAAACGTTTCACTTTTAAGCAATTTTTATGTAAAAATGTTCTGTTGTTTATTATTTTACTATAAATAAATGAGGCTACAACAAAAAATCAAAAGTTCATAATAAAACATGAACTTTGATTATTCGCCTTTATTTCCTAGGAAATATTTATTGATGTGTATAATGAGCTTTTTCTTGTTGGCGTAATTCGACACGACGAATTTTACCCGATGCAGTCTTCGGTAAAGCATCTACAAATTCAATCGCTCGTGGATATTTATATGGGGCAGTCATTAATTTCACATGGTTTTGTAACTTTTTAATAAGCGTATTATCCCCTGTCTCACCTTCACGCAGGACAATAAATGCCTTCACAATATTTCCTCTTACTTCATCAGGGCTAGCAACTACAGCAGCTTCCTTTACTGTAGGGTGTTTCATTAATGCATCTTCTACTTCAAATGGACCTATTGTATAGCCTGAAGAAATAATGACATCATCTCCACGGCCCTCAAACCAAAAATAGCCATCGGTATCTTTATATGCACGGTCTCCAGTTATATACCATTCTCCGCGGAATTGTAGGCTCGTGCGTTCGGGATCTTGGAAATATTTTTTAAAGAGTGCAGGTGTTTCACGATGCACGGCAATATCCCCAACTACACCTTCAGACACAGGATTTCCAAGGTCGTCGATTATTTCTACTGTATTTCCTGGTGTCGGTTTCCCCATTGACCCGACGCGCGCTTCCATGCCAACCATTGTCCCTACAAGTAATGTATTTTCAGTTTGTCCGTAGCCATCTCGAACCTGGATATCAAATGTTTCTAAGAACACTTTTACAACTTCACTATTCAATGGTTCTCCCGCTGATACTGCTTGGCGGATTTCGCTTAAATTATAATCCTGTAAATTATTGAGTGCTGCCATAAATCGATACTCTGTCGGTGTACAACATAATACATTTACTTTAAATTTTTCAAGCAACGACAAATAAGTTGATGCATCGAATTTGCCTTTATAGACAAAGGCTGTTGCACCACTGCCTAAAGTTGCAAGGAACGGACTCCAAATCCATTTTTGCCATCCAGGTGCCGCAGTAGCCCATACTATATCATTTTCTTGTACACCTAACCAATTTGGTGCTGTTGTCCGTAAATGAGCATAACCCCAGCTATGCGTATGAACAGCTGCTTTAGGATTGCCCGTTGTTCCACTTGTATAGGCTAAAAAAGCAGTGTCTGTACTTTTTGTTGGTGTAGGATTCGTATAGTTTGTAGGATGCTCCTCCATTTTTTCAAGCAACGGTTGCCATGGGGCATGCGCATGACCAATTACATATTGCAAAATACCCTTTAGATTATTTACTTCATCAAATTGCTCAATATATGGCTCGTAAGCAATTATTCCTTTGGCATTTGCATGTGTAATGCGGTATTCAATATCCTTTGTGCGCAACATTTCTGAGCTTGGAATAATCGTTAAGCCCGCTTTCAATGCTGCTATGTATACGATATATGCCTCAACAGATCTTGGAACCATTACTAAAAGCACATCACCTTTTGTTAGTCCTTGCGAAGTAAATACATGGGCCGCCTGATTTGCTTTTTCAAGTAAATTTGCATATGTAATATGTTGAATTTCTTCATGATTGTTATAAACAATTAATGCTTTTTTAGAAGGGTCCTGAGCATACTTCTCAATCTCCTCAACAATGTTATACCATTCTGGTGCGATTAAATCCTGTCTTTTCATAATAACTGCCTCCTTATTGCTAGGTTTATTATAAAACTCATTTTTTATGATTTTCAATGGATGGACCTTATTTTCACAAAGTCATGACAATTATCATGGTTTATTATATGGCATCAGTCACTGCTTTCCAGATAATGATAAAATGCTATTGAATACTGAGAATAGGTATGTTACATTTTGGACAACTAAAAAATTCATGATTGCAGGGGGACTCATAACGAGTTGAGAAGGTAAAACCTGACCCTTTGAACCTGTTAGTTAATACTGACGTAGGGAGCAACACACATCTTATTACTGATGATAAGCTCTTTTTACGTGTACACTTCGCACGAAAAAGAGCTTTTTTGCATGCTTACGTCCATCCAAAAAAGGAGGACTACGATGATTTTTCAAACTATTCGTAAAAGACAGCCATTGATTCACTGTATTACCAATTATGTAGTTGCCAATTTCCAAGCAAATGGCTTATTAGCAATTGGTGCTTCACCTGTCATGGCCGATGAATCAACCGAAGTTGAAGAAATGGTATCGATTGCATCAGCCTTATTAATTAATATTGGCACGCTTACTACCCGTACAAAACAATCGATGTTCCTTGCTGGCAAAAAAGCAAACGCGCTAGGTATACCTGTGATTTTGGACCCTGTTGGTGTTGGGGCAACAACTTTACGAAAACAAACGGTACAGCAATTATTAGAAGCGGTTCACTTTGCTGTTATTCGTTGCAATATCGGTGAACTTGCCACGATTGCTAATGTTCATTGGCAACAAAAAGGTGTGGATAGTGGCAGCGGCTCCATATCTGTTGAAGATAAAGCACAAGAGATTTCTAAAAAATATAAGTGCATTGTCATTGTAACTGGTGAAAAAGATTTTATTACTGATGGTGAGCATTCTAAATGGATTATTGGTGGAAACGCTCGCATGACAGAAGTTACAGGGACGGGTTGTTTGTTAAGTGCTATTTGCTGTGCAGCTTATATGGCAGGTAATGAGCCATTTACTCAGTTGTGCCATACATTAACGAGCTATAAAAAAGTTGCTGAACATGCCGCTTCTTGTGCGCCATATAATGGTGATTTCGCAGTGTCCGTCTTAAATGAGCTTCACCGTTTATCGAAGGACGGTGAAAAATAATGCATATTGTGACGACAATAGCTGGCTCAGATAGCGGTGGTGGAGCTGGTATTCAAGCTGATTTAAAAACTTTCCAAGAATTAAATGTATTCGGGACATCCGTTATTACCGCTTTAACAGCACAAAATACTTTAGGTGTGAGCGGGGTGCTTCCAATTGATCAAGCTTTTGTAAATAAACAATTTCATTCACTGCTTGAGGATTTTTCAATTAGTGCAATAAAAACAGGCATGCTTTTCTCCTCAGATATAATTCATACTATTGCAGGAGCTATGTCTAATTTAAATATTCCACTTATCGTTGATCCTGTAATGATCGCCAAAGGTGGCGAAAACTTATTACAGCAAGAAGCAGTTGAGGCGTTAAAAAACGCTCTATTACCGCTTGCTACAATCGTCACACCTAACATCCCTGAAGCGGAGACGCTTACAGCAAGCAAAATACACAATTTATCAGACATCCAACAAGCTGCACAGTCATTATTAAAGCTAGGTGTTCAATGTGTCATTATTAAAGGTGGTCATCTACAGGATGATAACTTTGCAACAGATTATGTATTCTTCAATGATGGTAAAACATTTTCTATGCAATCTACTCGAATCGCAACGAAAAATACACATGGAACGGGATGTACATTTTCTGCTGCATTAACCGCTTTTATCGGTCAGAAAATGCCTTTAAAACAAGCGATTATTGAAGCGAAAAAGTTTATTCAGCTAGCCATTAGCCATGATTTATTGATTGGCAATGGCAATGGGCCGACAAATCATTTTGCTTACAAAAAATTTCTCGATACTTGTGAGGTAACCATTCATGAAACGTAGTGATTTACAGCTTTATTTTATAATGGGCACAGCGAACGTAAAAAATAGACAACCTTTAGAAATACTTGAATCCGCATTGCAAGCAGGCATTACGATGTTTCAGTTTCGTGAAAAAGGACAACAAGCATTGACGAATGAGCACTATGAACAATTTGCACGTCAATGTCAAAACCTATGCAGAAAATACAACGTTCCCTTTATTGTGAATGATGATATCGACCTTGCTCTAAAGCTTAAGGCAGATGGCCTTCACATTGGTCAAGACGACCATCCCATCTCACTAGTGCGACAAAAAATTGGACAAATGATTCTTGGTGTTTCGGTTCATACAGCCACTGAATTACAAATTGCTTTAACATATGGAGCGGATTATGTAGGGATTGGTCCTATTTATGCAACGACGTCCAAAAGCGATGCAAAACCACCTAGTGGAACTGAGTTTTTACAACAAGCAAGAAACATGTATCCGCAATTGCCGATCGTCGCAATTGGTGGCATCGACTGCAACAATGCACTTGCTGTTTTTAAAGCAGGTGCAGATGGCGTAGCGGTTATTTCAGCTATTTGCGAAAGCAATGATATTCAAAAAACAGTTTCAACATTCAAATCATCGTCTTTGTAATTTGCATTGTTGCACGTATGTATACAAGAAGTCATGGCATAAAAAAACTAAATTTAAACAAACTAAAACCAGTGCCTTTTACGGTCACTGGTTTTAAGTTCAATAATTGCTTATTCTGCAATTATTGGTTTTTTGGCATACCTTTTAATTGAGATTCTGCCATTTGTACAAGACGTTTAGTGATTTCACCACCAACGGAACCGTTAGCACGAGCTGAAGCATCAGCTCCTAATTGAACACCAAATTCTTGTGCAATTTCGTATTTCATTTGATCAAGTGCTTGTTGTACACCAGGTACTGCAAGCTTGTTTGAACTACCATTGTTGTTTGTCATGTCTGTCTCACCTCCTTGTGAATATAGAATGTGCGATATTTGTTTTTTAATACGAAAAAATTAAAGGTAAAATGTAACTCTAAAGGAAATAAGCTAGTAAATATTAAAAAAAACCGTCCCAAATACATTTTTGAGACGGTTTCCTTCTTATTAAATGGCGTTTTTAAATAAACGAAAAACAATAACGAATTTATTTGTTACGCACGTAATTTTTTTATAATAAATCTGCAAATTTATCTGTAGGCTGTTCTTTTTTCGGGAAAATGTACACTTCACGGTTTTTTACAGCACGCTCAATTAGGTCATCGAAATCAGAAAAGCTTTCATAATGCTCTACTTTTTCAAGCTTTGGTTTCGTTTTCGGACTAGCAGGCGTGAAGATCGTACAACAATCTTCAAATGGCTGAATTGACGTTTCATATGTGCCGATTTTCTCCGCAATTTCAATAATGTCTAATTTATCACTCGATATAAGAGGACGCAAAATTGGTGTATTCGTAACTGCGTTAATAGCTGTTAAGCTTTCAAGCGTCTGACTTGCTACTTGGCCAAGACTTTCCCCTGTGACAATAGCAAGTGCATTAATTTCTTCACGTACTTTATCTGCAACTTTTAACATCATACGACGCGTTGTAGTCATTGACACATTTGACGGCACTTTTTCTTTAATAAGCACTTGAATTTCTGTAAACGGAATTACATGTAATCGAATACTTGCACCGAATTTTGTTAGCTCATTTGCTAGCACTTTTACTTTTTCCAATGAATTTTGGCTTGTATATGGTGGGCTAAAGAAATGAATTGCTTCTAGACGTACACCACGTTTCATCATTAAATAACCTGCAACAGGACTATCAATTCCACCTGAAAGCATTAATAAAGATTTTCCGTTAGAGCCAACTGGCATTCCACCTGCGCCAGGAATCACTTGCGCCATCATGTAAGTTGAATCGTGGCGAACTTCCACACGTAGCTCTACATCAGGATGTTTCACTTTTACTGATAAGTTTTGATATTGAGGTAAAACATGTCCACCAATTTCACGCTGTATACTGTGAGAATCTAACGGGAATGTTTTATCTGTACGTTTAACTTCAACTTTAAAAGTTAATTGTTCATGTTTAAATGTATCCATAATCGTAATCGCAAGTTGTTTCATGGCATCCATATCTTTGTCACAAGCAGCTACTGGACTAAATGATTGAATCCCAAATATTTTTGGTAATCCTGCTAATAAAACATTCATTTGTGCCTCGTCTTGAATAGCAATAAACATACGATCACGTTCTGTACGAATGTGTAAATGCCCTAAATCTGCAAATGCATAGCGAATATTTTCACGTAAACGACGGATAAAATCCATTTTGTTACGTCCTTTTGTAGAAAGTTCGCCATAACGAATTAATATTTCTTTCCAAATCATAATAAAAGTTCTCCTTTTAGTTCCATCATTACTTTTTTAATAACTTGTATAAATTGTGCGATGTCTTCAGAAGTTACATGTGCGCCAAAGCTAACACGAATAACACCCTTTTTAAAGTGTTCATCAATATTTAATGCTTCTACAACATGACTTGTTTTTGTTTGCTTTGACGAACAAGCACTTGATGTCGATACAATGACACCATATTTTTGTAAGGCATTTATCAGTACCTCACCTTTTAAATCACGAACACTAAATGATAAAATATGAGCCGCACATTCTGGAGTAGATAAAATATGCACAACATCACCAAATTGCTCTAGCTCCGCCCGAATTTCCCGTTGCCAATTACGATATTTCTCTTGGCGTTCATTCATTGTTTCAACTGCAATACGAGCCGCTTTCGACAGCGCTACCGCTTGTGGAACAGCAACTGTACCACTACGCAAGCCAAATTCCTGTCCTCCACCTAATGCATATGGTTGCCATTGCATTTTTTTTTGGAATGCTAAGACACCTGAGCCTTTAAAGCCATGAATTTTATGCCCAGAGATTGTAATACAATCAGGACCTTCCTCACCTTTAAAAGTTAAAGGTAATTTACCGAAGCTTTGTACTGCATCAACATGAAATGCCGCTCGACTTTCTGCATGAACAATTGTAGCAGCTTCAAAAATAGGTTGAATTGCTCCCATTTCATTATTTACATGCATCATACTCACCAAAATAGTATCTTTGCGTATTTTTGCCTTTAGCTCATCTAATGAAATTACGCCTTGTGCATTGACACGTAAATACTCGATTTCAAAGCCTTCTTTTTCTAGCTGTTTGACCGATTCTAACACAGAAGGATGCTCAATTTCCGTAGTTAAAATATGTTTACCCTTATGTGTATTACCTCGTGCTAAACCAATAATTGCTGTGTTATTAGATTCGGTACCACCTGAAGTAAATAGCACATTTTTTGCGTCAGTCTTCAAAATATCTGCTACTTGCTCACGCGCACGCATTAATAATTCATTTGATTCTACACCCATCGCATGAATTGACGCAGGGTTCGCATAATACTGTTCATTCACTGCCATAAATGTTTGCATTACTTCTTTATAAGGCTTTGTTGTAGCACTATTATCAAGATAAATTGTATTAACCTTCATTATTTTTCACACACTTTCAAAACGTTGATTTAACGGTATTTATCATAACGCAATCTGTCGCGATTGACTACTATTATTCTAATTTAGTCATTTACCATCTCTTTTTGATGACCTATTTATTGAATAAACTACCAATAGTAAACTAGAATCTCACGTATTGCTAAAGCTAATGTAACAATAGAAAATAAAATAGCCACCTAATATGTAGGTGGCTGTATTATTGTTTATTCATTTTCATTTTTAAGACTTTGTAAGCGTCTCTTCCGCAACAATTGCCTCAATGCGTTTTAATGCACCTGGCTCCATTTCCTCTACCGCCGTTCCAGCTTCTTCTAAAGCCTTCGCATAACGGTATTGATGGAATGCTTGTTCCGCTTCTTTTAAACGAGCGTTTAATTTTGGGTTCGTTGCACGATGACGATTACCATATTGAATGATACGTTCGATAAGCATAACATTCTCAATCAATTCATGTGCTTTCGCGTGAACATCCTCAACGCAAAGAGTTGCTGCATTTAAGTTATTATGGATTGTTCCCATATTGAGTGGAACTTCTTGAAGACTTTGCATAACAACATAAATATGCTCTGCAGCCTCATCTAAACGAGCATCCATCTCTTCAGGAATACCTGGAATATTCGCCTTATTTAACAGGCGATCTGTTTCTTGAAGCGTCTTTTTCAAGTTTTCCACTTGTGTACGAGCTTTATTTTCATCAATGCGGAGCTTTTTCATTGTATTGGATAAATGTCCTTGCTCTTCGTGAATGCGCTCTAATTCTTCGCTAATTTCGATTAATTCTTCTTGTAGACTTGAATAAGCGGATTTCTCCTCAGCAACTCGTATTGCCAATAAATCATAGCGACGTTGGAGTGCTTCTAATTGTTTTAAAGCAGCCTTTGGAATTTCAGCATCTTTTTCATTTAGATGATAACTTTGCTGAACGAATGTTGCTTCATCACTTACTAATCGAGTTGAGCTTATAACATTTGTAATAGAACCTAACAATCGCTCACAATTCTGGTCTACATAATTTTTAGCAATTACTTCTTTTTCAAGTAAGTCATAAAAATGGTCGATTTCTTCATTTATTTCTGCAACTCGAGGTTTGACAACTGTTATATTCAGCTCCGCAAGTTCTTCTTTTAACTTTGCAAATTCAACTTCCAGTTTGTCCAACGCTTCTGTTAACTCTAAATGATGCAAATAGTACGATTGCTCTTCCATTTCACGTTGACCATTGCGCAATTCTTGAATCGCACCTGGTAACTTTACTTGTAGTTCCGTTAAAATAGTAGGAACGTCATTAATGTATTCGAATGTTTGCTGGGATTCATGATTCAAGTTAATGACAATTTCACGTGCCTGCAAATAATTTCCTTCACTAGTGAGTACATCAAATTCTTCAAATTTTTGAACAAATACTTCTAATTTTTGTTCAAGTGCTGGTAATGCGACACCAAATGAGTGTTGATGCGCAAGCAATGTTTTACGTGCTGAACGATAATATTCTTTTAGCTGTTCAATTTCAATACGGTTTTTTTCTTCGCTGCCAATTAATTCATTAAGTTCTTCTAAGATTTTATTTTTATCTTTTTCACACTTAAGAATATAATCTTCTATTTCACGTTCTATTAACGTTGCTCTTTTAAAACGAAGACGATTGATTTGATCTTCAGCGTCGAATAGAAGCGAATCAATTTTTGTCATATGTACATCGATGACTTCATCCCAACTATTACGCCACCGTTCAAACATTTCCTCTGTTTCACCATTCATGTTTAAAGATTTAACTTTGGAAATTTCCTCATTTATGGGATTGTTTTGTATTTGTAATTTTTCATTTTCAAGTTGAGAAATGATTGTTGTATGTTTTCTTCGCATCATTAATCCTACTATGGCTAATATTAATAGTAGGATAATTGGAATGATGATATACTCCATCGTAAGCCTCCTATTCTACAATAAACGAATTGGCTAGTTGTATTCATTATATACTATGTTTTCGCCTTTTGTACTAAAATTTGAGTGATTTTCAGAAAAGTGTATTCACGACCTACATATTGACAGTTCCGCCTGTGTCATTGAACATAGAGCATAAATATGTATTTATCATTTTACTAGTTAAAGGAGTGTAATATGTATGAAAAGAGACGGCCATATCCATAGCCCCTATTGCCCACATGGGACATCTGATTCATTTACACAATATATTGAAAAAGCTATTGCTGAAAACTTTACGGATATTACATTTACAGAACATGCACCATTGCCCTTCAATTTTAGCGACCCTACACCCGAAAAGGATAGTGGTATGCAACCAGATTTTTTATTGCCGTATTTTGAAGATTTACAGCAACTTCAAAAGCAGTATGCACAAGATATTCGCATTCGGATTGGTTTAGAGATAGACTATATTCAAGGTTTTGAGCAAGAAACTCGTAAATTCCTTGATACATATGGGCATTTTTTAGATGACTCTATTCTTTCAGTGCATTTTTTACAGTGGCAAAACACCTATGAATGCATCGATTTTTCTGCTGAGAATTTTATCGCTTTTGCTAAAAAGGTAGGTTCTATTGAACAAGTCTATCATTTATATTATGATACTGTCCTACAATCGATAGAAACAGATTTAGGTCAATTTAAACCGAAGCGTATCGGACATCCAACACTAGTTCATAAGTTTCAACTAGCCCATAATATGAAAATTGATGATACTGTCCGCATTCAGGAAATATTAACTACTATGCAGCAAAAGGGATATGAGTTAGATTTAAATAGTGCTGGTTTAAGTAAAACACATTGCCAAGAACCTTATCCACCATTTGCCTTTATTAATTATAGTAAAACGATTGGATTGCCTGTCGTTTTCGGTTCAGATGCACATACTGCTGCTGATTTACATCAGCATTATAAAACTCTATTTCCAATTATATAACATTTAAACGGGGTGCTATTATGTTTACACAAATTAATTATGAAGGATCCATCGTCGATCAATATAAGACATTAACAAAGCAATTAGATGCATTACTTTCTGGTGAGACAGATCGTATTGCTAATTTAAGCAACGCCTCTGCATTGCTTAATCAATTTCTCCCTGACATTAACTGGGTTGGCTTTTACATATTACAAGAACAAGAGCTAGTTTTAGGTCCATTCCAAGGCTTACCTGCCTGCGTAAGAATTCCAGTTGGACGTGGCGTTTGCGGATCCGCTGTTTCAAAAAAAGAAACGCTTGTTGTAGATGATGTACACGCATTTCCTGGGCATATTGCATGTGATGCTGCATCCCAATCTGAAATTGTTATTCCACTCATTCAGCAAGAAAAGGTGATTGGCGTGCTTGATATAGATAGCCCGATTAAAAATCGCTTTTCCGCTGAAGATCAAGTTGGCTTAGAACATTTTGTCAAAACTTTGTTGCTTCATATTTAAAAAACGGCTACAAGTTGCCACTAAAAAATGCCCTGAAATGGATTATAAATATATCATTTCGGGGCAATTTATTGTATAACATAGTTTATGCATTTGTTTGTAAAGTTCGATCATGGATACAAAATCTATTTTTCCCATTGTTTTTCGCTTCGTATAAAGCTGTGTCCGCATGTAGGAAAACAGCTTGAAAGGCTGGTTTATAGAGTTGATCCCATGTAATAAGACCTGCTGAAATGGTTACTTGAGGATCTGTTGCATTCGGTATTACTTCTACAATTGTTGAAGCAAGTTCGATTGCTTTTTGCTCATCAACATTTGGTACATACACCGACATTTCCTCTCCACCCCAACGAGCACAAATACCACTGGCACCTATTGTTTCCTCTAGTTGCACAGCAATTTGCACAAGAATTTTATCCCCTATTTGATGACCATAGGTATCATTAATGCGTTTAAAATTATCAATATCAATCAATAAAAACATTCCTGATTGATCTGTTTTTAATGATTTTTCTACAAATTGGTCTAAATAACTGCGTGCATATAATTTAGTTAAATGATCTCGATCAACCATTTCTTGTAGCTGATTTCGTAAAATAGAGTTTGCAATCGCTAATGAAGAATGATGGATTAAAGATTGCATTAGCTTAAAGCTATCAAATGAAAAGAAATACGGCTCTTTGTGTAAGACGATACTAAAGCCATTTATTTTTTCCTCCATTAATATAGGAATCGCCATTATTGAGCGATATTCTATTTGATTTGGGGTTAACCTGCTAAAATCGGCTATAAAAAGTGGATCATTTGTATGCTCAAAATGTTGTTCAACATGATTTATATAAGTCTTGCCTTCGTCTGATTTAAATAAGGATGTACTAGCATCTTTCACTACATAAGTAGCATTATCTTTAAAAGCGAAACAAACTTCCATTGGTTGGAAAGACTTCATTAATTGTTTTTGTAGGAAAAGTAACATTTCATTAATATCAATTCGCATATTTAATCGATGCGATGTTTCATTGATAAGTTGTAAGTCACTTACGAGGCGATGCGATTGATGATATAACTTGGCATTTTCTAGTGCATTGCCAGATGCTTGTGCGAGCATGCGCACAAAATCTTTTTCAGTTGCTGAGAAAAGGTATGTGGTTGGTGCACTAACTTGTAAAATCCCATAAATGGCTTGTCTCCCTTTTATAGGAGCGTTTAATAATCGACAATTCAAATCTCCAGCTAGTTCGGTTGTTAACTCACCTGATACAAAAGCTTCAATTGTAGCAGGTCTTTCTGATAAGTAATCAAAAAGCTTGATATCAATTGTTGTATGTCGATCTTGATCGTTGGATAATATAAGCTCCACATTAAATTCAGGGAAATTATCTCTAATATTTTTTAATACATTCTCTAAAATTAAATCAATATCCATTGTTGAATGAAATAAGTCAGTCATATTATAAAGTTTTCTATATTGATCTTCATTCAATTTTACTTCTAAGTTTTCAATCAAAGTTTGTAAAACTTTCGTAAGTATTTCTACACATTCTTCACCATAATCCGAAGTCATAAAGTCCGTCCAAGTATCGGTGGCTTCTACAAGCAACACACCAATAGGATCTTTGCCCTCCGCCTGGAAAAGCACCATATCTGTCATCATATTATAGGCTGTTTTTTCTTTTAATATATAAGGAAGCTTCACCACTTTTTGTTGGTAAAAGCTGGCTTCTATCATTAGCCATGACACAGCATTTAGTTTTGTTTCAATTGTTAAATTAGCTAATTCTTCCACAGGTATTAAACTATTACCTTCAAAGCTAAGAAATGCCGCATTTTCAATTTTCAAGTGCTTCTTTAGACACTGTTTAAATGAATAAAAATACTCATTAAAACTAATTAGTCCTCCATTCGAACTCACCCAAATGCTCAAAACATCAGATTTTATATATTTCAGCGTTTGTAAATGGTCTGTCATGAAATCACCTTTTCTATATAACGTACAAATCAATTACTATTAACTTATAATGTATTATACATAATTTGTGTCATTTTGACTATTTAATTCTGCCTTACTTTTACATTTTACATTTAATACCGTATCAATAACCATTTCGTAGTAGTGGAAAATGTCTTTCAAGGAAATTCCTACTATAGACCTTTTTAAAAATAGCAATACTAATAATTGACGTCTACGCTTTAAGCAGTTACAATGAAGGTTGTGTAAAATAAACGCAGCAGTGGTATAAGCTTATTACTGTATTTTATTCCTCTCTTTTACTGAGTATTACTTCTCAAAGTGTCTCAGCTACAAATAGATGGTGTATTATGTAACCTAATGGCTGCATAGGCGAAAATACATGAAAATAAAATGCGTATAAGAATGGGTACTACTGGTTTTTGTTTTACAACAAAAAAACCAAATTTAAAGGAGGAGACAACAATATGTCTCGTTATACAGGTCCATCTTGGAAATTATCACGTCGTCTTGGTATCTCACTAAGCGGTACTGGTAAAGAAATCGAAAAACGCCCTTACGCACCAGGTCAACACGGCCCGAACCAACGTAAAAAATTATCAGAATACGGTTTACAACTTCAAGAAAAACAAAAACTTCGTCATATGTATGGTATGACTGAACGTCAATTCCGTACTCTATTTGACCGCGCTGGTAAAATGAAAGGTGTTCACGGTGAAAACTTCATGATCCTTCTTGAAACTCGCCTTGACAACTTAGTTTACCGTTTAGGTTTAGCTCGCACTCGTCGTGGTTCTCGTCAATTAGTAAACCACGGTCATATCTTAGTAGATGGCAAACGCGTTGATATTCCATCATTCAGCGTTAAACCAGGTCAAACGATTTCTCTTCGTGAAAAATCTCAAAACCTTGCTGTAGTAACAGAAGCTATCGAAGTAAACAACTTCGTACCTGACTACTTAACTTTTGATGCAGACAAAAAAGAAGGTACATTCACTCGCCTTCCAGAACGTTCTGAACTATCTGCTGAAATCAACGAAGCATTCATCGTAGAGTACTACTCTCGTTAATTTTTTAACGTTAGATTGTTTTCGTTTCTTAAACCCCGCAACCTTGTTTATTCAAGTGTTTGCGGGGTTTTTGTGTTAATCAACAATTTCGCATTAATTCGCCTACTTCTCAAACCAACTTCTCCTAGGTAAATTAACCTAGCCAAGTGACTATTTTGAATATTAATTATCTCTCCTTATGAAAGAAAGTCACTCATTATTTTCAAATGAGTGACTTTCAGTGTCAGGCACTCAAACAATTTTGAGTGCCTTGTACGCTTATCTATGCTAACTGTAAAACAGGCTGACTTAAAAGGTTATGGTTATGATATACATGTAAATCTTGCTCATATAATTTATGATATGTCGCTAGGCTATGTTGCTTTATATAGTCAAAGTCCTTTTGATCTATTATATGAAGTGTATTATTAAGTTTGCATGCATTTTCCCATGCAGTTTCCTCGAATTGAATATTCATTTGGTGCTCTTCAATTATCATAGATAAAAGGCGCTCATTACGATAAATTTCCGTTTTGGCATGCTGTTTTTTCATTTTGAAAATTTCAATCGTTCTAGGAAGTGATGCTTGTAGTGCCTCACGGTCTACAGCATGGCCTAATTCATGTAAAGTAATTGTTTTTACATATACCTCAAGTGGAAGTGGTAACATTAGCTCATTTTTTGCTTCTACTAATCTTTTTGCATCAAATCCTATATAATCCCCAATAAAGTTATAACTCATATTAATACCAGAATGATCTTGTTTTATTGCTACCGTTAGCCCTACAGTTTGCATAACGGAATGAATTACATTATTTAGTTCTTTTTCTTTATTCAACGTTGTCATTATCTCTTTCCTCATTTCCTCTGAAAACAAGCTAATGAAAATTTATTAGAAGCGGATTAAATATATACTAAAATTAGGAGAAATACAACAGATTTATCCTGTTTATTTAGAGGAAATGAGATTTTTTCCATCAAAAAAGGCGTCTGTAGTTAAAAACTACAAACGCCTCTTTGCTTGTTTAAGGCTTTACATACTATTTAATTAGTTGTTGTTGTTGTTATTATTATTTTTGTTACGTTGATTTTGGTTTCCATTGGAGTTGTTACTACGCTGGTTGCTGCGTGCTTCTCCACCTTTACGACCTATTTCTTCATAAAAATCGTCGTCGTGGTTTTCAGCGGTAGCTTCTCCGCCCTTACGTCCAATTTCTTGATAAAATTCTTGGCCATGATTTTTAGACGTAGCTTCGCCACCTTTACGTCCAATTTCTTCATAAAAATCATGATCATGATTTTTGGAGGTAGCTTCTCCGCCTTTACGACCCGCTTCTTCTACAGTCATGTTTTCATTGTTGTTTCTGTTGCGATTGTTCTGCTTGTTAGCCATTATAATTCCTCCTAAATAATTTTTTTAAGCTATTGACTAGCTCACTATTTATATTCCCAGTCTCTACATGGCTAAACATTATTTTTAAAAAAGTCTATTATTTTCTTTAAACTTATAAAAATAGCTGCTAGTTTTCTTTATCGAATTCAAAAGTATTTAAATGTAAAAAGGTAATGTTTCGATAGAGCATCACGTTCTATAAACAGTTTTTATATTCCCTTTTTATATATTTTGTAATGACCCTTTTTTTGCATACATCCGTCCGACTAATTTTTCATTTTTATGCTCAATAGCCTTCCAATCAAAAATAAAGCACATTAGTCTTGGGAGTGAACTTTGCATTCAAAGCCTTCAACTTCCCTTCTTCTATTTATTAGGGGAAATTGTCAGACAAATTCACAAAAAATATAGTTTAATTAATTGTAAATTTTTCTGTACATTAAAATAGCAATTTTTCACTTTCCAAACAACATAAACACTATCATTATATTAACAACCGTATATCATTTATTTACTATTCAATCCTACTCGTAAATAGAACTAATTTCCAAAAAATATATTTTACTTTTATACGATAATATTTATTAAAACGTATTCAAATCAACCATCCTACTCCTAATCAACTTCCACAATATCATGTTATCAGTTACTTTTTTGTGAAATAATAACAGCAATAAAATTAACAATTTTAATAAAAATTCGTCTTGAACTTTCAAAAAAAATAGAATAATATGGATTTCGAAAGGTGGTTCACCATCATTCAAGCAATAATAATTTTTTTAAAGGGGTTGGAAATATGTCAGACGTTCTAAAGCAATTTGTAATGCCAAAAACAAACTTATTTGGGCCTGGAGCAATTCAAGAAGTTGGTAAACGCTTAAATGATTTAGAAGTGAAGAAGACATTGATCGTAACAGATGAGGGCTTACACAAACTAGGTCTCTCAGAGCAAATTGCTAACATCATAACAGCAGCTGGAATTGATGTTGCAATTTTCCCTAAAGCAGAACCAAATCCAACAGATCAAAACGTTGAAGATGGAATCGCTGTCTATCATGCAGAAAACTGTGATTCAATCGTATCTCTTGGAGGCGGTAGTGCACATGATGCAGCAAAAGGTATCGGACTTATTGCTTCGAATGGTGGACGCATTCATGACTATGAAGGCGTGGACAAATCAGAAAACCCACTGGTACCATTAATCGCTATTAATACAACAGCGGGTACGGCGAGTGAAATGACACGTTTTACAATCATCACAGATACTGAACGTAAAGTTAAAATGGCAATCGTTGACAAGCACGTTACACCGCTAGTTTCGATTAATGATCCAGAGTTAATGATTGGTTTACCTCCAGCTCTAACAGCTGCAACTGGTTTAGATGCATTAACACATGCCATCGAATCATTTGTATCAACAGACGCAACTCCTATTACTGATGCATGCGGAGAAAAAGTACTTCAGCTAGTACCTGAGTTTTTACCACGTGCATACGCAAACGGTGCTGATTTAGAAGCACGTGAGCAAATGGTCTATGCACAATTTTTAGCTGGTATGGCGTTTAATAATGCTTCACTTGGTTATGTACACGCTATCGCTCACCAACTAGGTGGCTTCTATAACTTACCACATGGTGTATGTAATGCGATTTTACTGCCACACGTTTGCCGCTTCAACTTAACTGCGCGCACTGAGCGTTTTGCTCGTATCGCTGAATTGTTAGGAGAAAATATTGAAGGCATCAGTAAACGTGACGCTGCAGAAAAAGCAATTACTGCCATAGAAAAACTGTCTAAAGACTTGAATATTCCTAGTGGCTTCCGCGAATTAGGCGCGAAGGATGAGGATATCGAAATTTTAGCAAAAAATGCTATGCAAGACGTTTGTGCTGCAACAAATCCTCGTAAAGCTACATTAGAGGACATTAAACAAATCATTACAGCAGCAATGGGACCTGTAGTAAAAACAGCATCTCTTGAAGCTGTTGCACTTTCTTAAAATTATCTTAACAATGGCGTGTCTCAATGAGGCACGTCTTTTTTTGAGCAAAAAGCAATCGCTTATTGTATGTGCGTCTAGTGAAAGCTATACTTTTCTTAAAAAGATATGGGGGACACATATGCGTTTAATTTCAATTTGCCCTAGCAATACAGAGCTTGTTGCCTATTTAGGGTTAACCGATCAACTTGTAGGTGTTGATGATTTTTCAGATTGGCCATTGGCTGTGCATGAATTGCCAAAGCTTGGACCAGACTTATCCATTGATATGGATGCATTAGAGACATTAAAGCCAGACTTAGTCCTTGCATCGTTAAGTGTACCTGGTATGGAAAAAAACATAGAGGCATTACAGGAGAGAAACATTCCCCACATCGTCTTTAATGCCAACTCGTTAAATGAAATTGCGCAGGACCTTATAACACTGGGTATTGCTTGTGGAGTAGAGGAGCATGCCAAAAAGATTTCTGAGGAATATTTACACTTTATCGCACAGCTTCAAACGATTGCCCAAACAATTCAAGAAAAACCGACACTCTATTGGGAATGGTGGCCAAATCCTATTTTTACGCCTGGAAAGGTCAATTGGTTAACTGAAATTAGCGTTCTTGCAGGTGGCCAAAATCTTTTCCACGATATTGAGTTAGCAAATGTCCAAACAGACTGGGAAGAAATTATAAGTCGTAATCCAGATTATATTTTAATGGCATGGGTTGGTGTTGCCTATGAGCGCATTAAACCGGCTCATTTATTGAAACGTCCACAGGCCAACGAACTTCAGGCTGTTCAAAAACAACATGTTCATGTAATGGAAGAATGGTTGTATTGTCGCCCTTCCCCTCGACTTGTGGAGGGCGCCCTAAAACTCGCGCAGCTTCTACACCCTCAAAGCTATCAGCAAATAGCACTGCCATCCTTTTTAGAATGCTAAAAACAAAAACATCCCCTCGAAGTAACGAGGGGATGTTGAATTGTGTGAGAATTGTGTGAGTGTCAGGCACCCAATCTATCCAAATTTAACCATATGGTATTTTTTCTTACCGCGACGCACAATGCTAAATGCATCTTCTAAGCGATCTTTTTCATCTACGATATATTCTAAATCCGTGATTTTTTCACCATTCACGCTAATTGCACCATTTGTTACATCTTCACGAGCTTGACGTTTAGATGATGAAATTCCTGCTTCCACAAGTAAATCCACGATATTTTTCTCTTCTTTCGCCATTTCAATAGAAGGAACATCTTTAAACGCATCCTTCATTTCCTCAGCCGACAAAGCTTTTAAATCGCCAGAGAAAAGTGCAGCAGTAATGCGAATAGCCTGATCTAAAGCTTCCTGACCATGGATTAAGCGTGTCATTTCCTCTGCTAAAGCTTTTTGCGCCTTACGTAAATGTGGCTCTTCTTCTACAGATGCAGCTAATGCGTTAATTTCTTCTTGTGATAAGAATGTAAAGATTTTTAAATATTTTACAACGTCCGCATCAGCAGCATTAATCCAAAATTGGTAGAACTCGTATGGAGATGTTTTCTTACTATCTAACCATACTGCACCACCAGCTGTTTTACCGAATTTCGTCCCATCTGCTTTTGTTACTAATGGAATTGTAATACCAAATGCTTTTGTTTCTTCTTCATGTGTTTTACGAATTACTTCTAACCCAGTTGTTATATTGCCCCATTGGTCTGAGCCGCCCACTTGAATGCGACAGTTGTAGTTGTTGTATAAATGATTGTAATCAATACCTTGAATTAATGTGTAAGCAAATTCTGTAAATGAAATACCTGTATCAAGACGTGAAGCAATCGTATCCTTTGCTAACATGTAATTAACATTAATTAATTTCCCGTAATCACGTAAAAATTCAATTGTACTAATATTTCCAATCCAGTCACGGTTGTTAACAAGTTGCGCTCCATTTCCATCCTCTGCAAATTCAAAAATGCGCTCTAATTGGCCTCGAATAGCTTGCACGTTTTTGTCAATTTGTTCCACTGTTTGAAGTTGACGTTCTTCAGAGCGACCAGATGGGTCCCCAATCATTCCTGTGGCACCACCTACAAGTAAAATTGGACGGTGGCCTGCTTTTTGGAAGCGACGAAGCGTTAATAACGGCACGATATGACCGATGTGCATAGAGTCAGCTGTTGGATCTACACCACAGTATAGTGAAACAGACTGTTCAGCTAAAAGTTTTTCCATGCCTTCAGCGTCAGTTTGTTGGTACAGCAAACCACGCCATTCTAAATCTTGTAATAATTCGTTTGTCATTGTTTCTTCCTCCTAAATTGTTTTTCTTTAGCGTGTAGACACAAAAAAGTCCCTACACGCAAAAATTTTGCATGCAGGGACGTTAATAACTAACGCGGTACCACCCGGCTTGAAGATGTCATCCATCTTCCTCTCATTCAACCGCCTTTATCGCAGGCGCGCACGTCTAAGCTCCAAGTACGTAATTCGTCTCTACATTATGACCAGCTTTCACCAACCGCTGGCTCTCTAAACAGGGAATATAGACACTACTGCAAACTCTTCATCACTAGAAAACTATAAGCATTATTCTATACGATTCTCTTTCAATGTCAATAACTATGTTCGAGGCAATTCATTATATGCTATAATAAACAAGATTTTAGGAGGTCGATACCTTGAAAGATTGGATTGAGAAAATCAATGCAAAGATCGATGAATTACTCGAACAAAAATGGATGAAGACATTACGTATTTCAGGCAGTGTAGTCTGGAACTTATTTTTACTATTTTTAGTCTTTGCATTGGTAGGCACAGTATTTGTTGGTTCTGTTGGCGCCGGCTATTTTGCCTCACTTGTAAAAGAAGAGCCTTTGCGCTCTAAAGATGAATTACGAGACCTTATTTTCAACTATGAGGAAACAAGTGAAATTTATTTTGCCAACAATATTTATATTGGGAAATTGCGTACGGATTTAGAACGTCGTGAAACATCTCTTAGCGCTGTTGCACCTGACTTAATTAATGCAGTACTTGCAACAGAGGATGAATATTTCCGCGAGCATAATGGGATCGTTCCTAAAGCCGTAATTCGAGGGCTACTACAGGACGTAACGAACTCTGCTACGCAAACAGGTGGCTCTACATTAACACAACAACTTATTAAAAACCAAGTGTTAACAAATGAAGTTTCCTATGAGCGTAAAGCAAAAGAACTATTACTAGCAATGCGTTTAGAACACTTTATGACAAAGGAAGAAATTTTAGAGGCCTATTTAAATATTATTCCTTACGGTCGAAATGCAACTGGACGCAATATCGCAGGTATTGAAACTGCAGCTGAAGGTATATTTAATGTGAAGGCAAAGGATTTAACACTTCCTCAAGCCGCTTACATAGCTGGTATTCCACAAGCACCTTATACTTACACACCATTTACGAATACAGGTGTGCTAAAAAGTGAAGAAGCTTTAAAACTAGGCATCGATCGAATGAAAACGGTACTCTATCGTATGAGAGAAGCAGGCTACATCAATGAGAAACAATACAAAGAAGCCCTCGCTTACGACATTACAAAAGACTTCCGTTCGCCAGAAGCACGTCCAGAAGATCGTTATCCTTGGTTAACGTTTGAACTGGAAGACCGCGCGAAGCAAATTATTGCTGAAAAGTTAGCGCAAGAAGATGGCATCGATCCAGAACGCTTAAAAACAGAAAGTAAATTAGAAGAAAAATATTCAATCTTAGCTGACCGCGATGTTCGTTCAAAAGGCTATCGTATTTATTCCACTATTAATAAGGATATGTACGATGCCATGCAAAAAGCGGCAGATAACTTTAAATATTACGGACAAACGTATACAGGTAAAGGCAAAGATCCTGTAACAGGTGAGGAAATAGATGTGCAAATGCCTGTACAGGTGGGTAGTATTTTAATCGAAAATAGCACAGGACGAATTTTAAGTTTCCTAGGTGGTCGTGATTTTAAAACGAGTCAAGTAAACCACGCAACTCGCTCTACCCGTTCAAATGGTTCAACAATGAAACCTTTACTTGTTTATGCACCTGCGATTGAATACGGCGTGATTGGTGCAGGGAGTCCCTTAGTTGACGTTAAGTTCGCTATTGGCGATTGGAGTCCTAAGAACTTTTCGGCGAACGATGAACGCGGTCTTATTCCTGCGCGTGAAGCGTTAGCTGACTCTCTAAATATATCAACCCTACGCCTATATTATGATATTTTAAATAGACGTCCCGCTGAGTTTTTAGCAAAAATGGGCTTCTCGGATTTACAACCTGAAGATTATACAAACCTTTCAACAGGTATTGGGGCTTTAGAAATAGGTACAACTGTTGAAGAAAATACAAATGCTTATGCTACTTTTGCGAATGGTGGTCAGTTTGTTGATGCCTATATGATTGAAAAAATAGAAGACCAAGATGGTAATCTTATTTATCAACATGAAGCAGAACCTGTACAAGTATTTAGTCCTGAAACATCTTATATCGTGACAGATATGTTGCGAGATGTACTATCAAAAGGCACAGGAACGGTTGCAAAAAATACACTAAAATTCAATTCTGATTTTGCAGCGAAAACAGGTACTTCGCAAAACACGAATGACGTTTGGTTAGTTGGTTATAATCCAAATATTTCCCTTGGTGTCTGGATGGGCTACGATAAACAACGCTCACTTGATGCATTTAATAATACGTACTTGCAACCAAGTGCCCGCATTAACAAACTATGGGGTACATTAATGAACTCAGTCTATGATGTAGACCCACAACAAATTGATGCCTCAACAAACTTTAAGGCACCAAAAAATGTAGTGACTGCTTCATTCTGTGGTATTTCTGGCCTTGCACCTTCTGCGGCTTGTGCAAGTGCAGGACTTGTACGTTCAGACTTATTTAATGCGAAAGTATTTTTACCGTCACAACCTGATGATAGCTTAGCTTCATCGAGTGTCGTAACAATTCAAGGTAAAACGTATAATGCACATCCAAATACACCAGCAGAATTTGTAAAAGCTAGTGGTGCTGGTATAAACCAAGCCTTTATAAAACGGATGTTAGGTAGACTGGGAGGTAACCCAGCAAGTCTACTACCTAAAAATTCATCTTTATCAAATTCAGCAGTATCAGCGGTCGATTTCCCAGCAGATGGAAGTGCGCCTGCAGCTGTAAATGCTTCCATTAATGGCAACACACTATCTTGGAGTGGCTCGTCTAACGACGTAGTAGGCTATCGAATTTATAATGTTACCAATGGTGGTAACACCCTTGTTTCTTCGGTGCTAGAAGCTACGCAAAGTATGACAGTTGCTAGTGGGCAAGCATATGTAGTTGTTGCTGTTGATATTACAGGTTTAACTTCACCACAATCAAATGTTGTTTCAACAGGTGGCAGTGAAACAAAACCAGATGAAGAGGACGATGAAGAAAAACCAACAACACCTACTGTACCTATACCACCTGCAAATGGGAATAACGGCAATGGCTCTGGCAATAATGGAAACGGGTCAAATAGCGGTAATGGCTCTGGCAATGGTAATGGTGGCAATGGCTCTGGTAATAACGGAAACGGGTCTAACAATGGCGGTGGTTCTGGCAACAATGGAAACGGGTCTAATAATAATAATGGCAGTGGTTCCGAAAATAACGGAAACGGGTCAAATGGCGGCAATGGTTCGAGCGGCGGAAATAATGGAGGTACGACACCTCCAACAGATCCACCAACCGAATAATAAAAGGCTTACTACAATGAAATTTCAATTGTAGTAAGCCTATTTTTTTGTCATTATTAAGAGGACAACTATGCAAAGGGGTAGGTAAAATGAAAATTTTAGTTTTAGGTGGCACGCGCTTTTTCGGTAAAAAATTAGTGGAGCTTTGCCTTCAAAATAAACATGACGTAACAATTTTAACTCGCGGCCAAAGTGGTAATCCATTTGGAGAACAAGTTCAACAGATAACTGTTGATCGCAACGATGTTCAAGCATTAACAAAAGCATTAGCTAATACGACATGGGATATCGTCTACGATAATATTTGCTATTCACCGAACGAAGCACATGAAATGGCTCAGCTACTACAAAACAAGACGAAAAAGCTTGTCTTCACCTCTACATTAGCTACTTATGAAGCAGATGGAAAGATGAAAACCGAGGCTGATTTTAACCCATATAAATACGAGATTCGTATGGGCGATATTAATGATTTCTCATACGGCGAAGGTAAACGTCAAGCAGAGGCAGTCCTTTTTAAAGAAGCGACATTCCCTGTTGTCGCTGTGCGTTTCCCAATTGTTCTTGGAGAGCACGACTATACACGCCGCTTACATTTCCATGTAGAACACATTTTAAAGGCACAACCTATCTCTTTGCCGAATGTTGATACAAAAATGAGTTTTATTTCAGATGATGAAGCAGCAGCATTTCTATATTTTGCTGGTGTTTCACCGATTGAAGGTCCTTACAATGCCACAGCATCAGGCACTATTTCATTGAAAGCATTACTCGAATTAATTGAGAAGGAAACTGGAAAACTTGCAAAAGTTTCACTTGTTGGCGGCGATGAAAATTCTCAATCACCTTATGGAATTCCAAATCATTGGTATATGTCGAATACAAAGGCAGAAGCAGCAGGGTTCACATTTAGCCAACTAAACGAATGGCTTCCTAGCCTTGTAAATAAGTTGGTAAAACAACTGCAATAGTGACTTACACATACAAAGGCACGAGCACATTAAAATTGAATGTGGCTCGTGCCTTTTTTTACAGCCTATATCTATTATAGTAAAATGGTTTTTAAAATGGCTACTGCTTCATCAATCTCTATTTTAGACACAGTAAGCGGTGGTAAAAGTCGAATAACATTTGGTCCTGCTCCTACAAGAAGTAAACCTTTGTCCTCCGCTGCTGAAATAAAAGGTGCTACCTCTGTATCGCCACAGCCAATCCCAAGTAATAAACCTTGACCTTGTACTGTATAGCTTGGCGGTAAATTGGCTTGTAGTTGCTTGACAAAATAGGCTGATAATTCTTGTACATTTTCTAAAAAGCTTGACTCAAAAACGTTTTCAAGGACCGTTTCAGCAACACGCATTGCTAAAGGATTGCCTCCAAACGTTGTACCATGTGTCCCTGGGCTAAACGTTTCATACAATTCAGCTGTCCCTAACATTGCGCCTACTGGGAAACCTCCCCCTAAGCCTTTTGCTAACGTTATGATATTCGGCTTCAAAACCGTTTGTTCAAATGCATATCGGGTTCCTGTTCTAGCGATTCCTGTTTGCACCTCATCAACAATCAATAAAATGCCTTTATCCTCACAAGTTTTTGCAATTGCTGCAGCAAATTCAGGCGATACGCTATTCACACCGCCCTCACCTTGAATCATTTCCAGCATAATGGCTGCAACTGAATCGTCTATCGTTGCTTCAAGGGCCTTGACGTCATTGAATGGCAGTATTGTAAATTTATCAACAAGTGGTCCAAACCCATTATGTACCTTGCCTTGACCAGTTGCTGACATAGCCCCAAATGTACGGCCATGAAATGATTTTTCAAATGTAATAATATGATGTTTTCCTGTATGCTTACGAGCCAGCTTAATTGCCGCTTCATTCGCTTCCGCACCGCTATTACAGAAAAACGCATACGTAAAATGTGTATCTGTAACTAATTTTTGAGCTACCTTCTCTTGCCCAGGTATATCAAATAAATTCGACATATGCCAAAGTGTTTCGCTCTGTTCCTGTATAGCCTTTACGATAGCAGGGTGAGCATGCCCAAGACTAACAACGGCAATACCACTTGTGAAGTCCAAATACTTTTTGCCATCACTATCTTGCACAACAGTTCCTTGCCCTTTAACAATCTGTGCACGACGTTTGCCATAGTTTCCAAATAAAGCGCTCATCTTATCAGCTCCTGAACTTCATTTTTAATGGACACCACCTTCAGAGCACGGCGTCCACTTATTACATAACTACATTACGGCAAAATCGTTGTACCGACTAATGTGTCGCCAACAATTTGCACGGATGGAACGCCTGCATTTAGACACTCGATCGCCCCTTGTACTTTTGGAATCATGCCACCATAAATATGGCCTTCCTCAATCCATTGAGCTATTAACAGTGGCGTTACTTCTGTTTGATATTCATCTTGAATACGAATTCCTGAGACATCCGTAACGAGCAGTAAGCTTTCTGCTCCAATAGCAAGCGCCACTTCGCTTGCTACCGTATCTCCGTTAATATTCAGCGCTTGACCATTGTAATCTGCACCAACACACGCGATTACTGGGACTATTCCAGCTGTAATTAATGCTTCTAACAACGGCGTATTGACCGATTGCACCGCCCCTACAAAGCCGTAAACGTCCTTGTCTAAAAAGTCAGCGACTAGTAATTGGCCATCAAAGCCATTTAGCCCGACTGCTGCAATGCCTGCTGTTGTTAACTCATGCACAAGCGAAGGATTAACATTTCCTATTAATGTAGTCTGAACAACGTCCATAGCTGCTGCGCTCGTTACACGAATGCCATTTAATGCATGGGATTCAATATGTCGTGCTGCAAGCTCGCGATTAATGGCAGGACCTCCACCATGCGTAATAATAAGTTCTATACCACTTGCTTGTAGTTTTTTAAAATTCTCAAAAAATGCTTCATTTAAGCCTTCAAGCGTGCTGCCACCCAGCTTAATAACCATGCGCTTACGAGCGGTATGATGCATTGATTTGAACGTAGTCATAGGTTAAGTCACATCCCCAAGCATGCCCCTTGCCTTCACCTATACCAAGTGACACAAAGATTTTCACTTCATGCATTTTTAAAATTTGAATTAACTCATCTTCAGAAAATGCAACTGGTTCACCGTTTTCGACCATTGTTGCACCACCAATTTGAATTGTAATTTTATTAGGGTCAACTGTTGCACCACTATAACCAACTGCTGCAATGATGCGTCCCCAGTTGGCATCGCATCCAAATACAGCTGTTTTTACAAGTGGCGAACCAACAACCGTTTTAGCAATTTTACGCGCTTCCTCATCTGAAATGGCACCTTCTACTTCAACCTCAATCAGTTTTGTAGCACCTTCACCATCTTTCGCAATCATTTTCGCTAAATCCTCTGCCACAGTTTTTAATGTATAGTAGAAGTTATGCCAATCAGGGTGCGCAAATGTTAAAGAATCATTGCCAGCTACACCATTTGCCATTACGACAACCGTATCGTTTGTCGAAGTATCACCATCTACCGTAATGGCATTAAACGTTAAGTTTGTAATTTCTGATAATGCTGCTTGTAATACATCCGATTCTATATTGGCATCTGTCGTAATAAAACCTAGCATTGTCGCCATATTCGGTTCAATCATTCCTGAACCTTTTGCTACACCTGCAATAATTATTTCTTTGCCATCAACTACTGTGCTATAGCTCGTATTTTTCATCACCGTATCAGTCGTTAATATGGCCTGCGCAAAATCGATTGCACTCTCCAAGCTATCCTTCGGCTCTAATTGTGATATCCCACTAGCAACTGGCTCCATATTCATAATTTCTCCGATTACACCTGTTGAGCAAACACCAACTAAATTTGCAGCTATCCCTAACTTTTCAGCTGCTAAAGCTTGCATGGTTTGCGCATCTTTTACACCTTGCTTCCCAGTACATGCATTTGCATTACCAGAGTTTACAATCATTGCTTGTATCTTTTTTGTTGTATAGACAACATCTTTCGTTACTTTTAATGGCGCTGCTTGAACGGCATTTGTTGTAAATACCCCAGCTACACTTGCAGGTACGTCACTAACTAAAATAGCTAAATCCTTTTTCTTATGCTTTAGTCCGCAATGAATACCTGCTGCTTTAAAGCCTTTCGGTGAAACGATGTTTTTACTTGATAATTTTTTCATAACGTTCGTTGATGCTGTTAATGTCATAAACGTTTTCCTCCTCAGTTTGTATAATAAAGGTGACTGGCACTAAAACAATTAGCAAAATTCAAAATTGTTTGGGTGACTGGCACTTAAATGGCACTTAAATAAAAAATGGCACGACGTCTAGGCCTGTTGTTTGAGGTAAGTCCAATTGCACATTCATATTTTGTATCGCTTGCCCTGCTGCCCCTTTAACTAGATTGTCAATAACAGCGACAATTGTTGCACGGTTAGTGCGGGTATCGACTTTGACGAAAATATCACAATAGTTAGAGCCTTTTACACGGTTTGTAGCGAGGCTATTTACATCGGTTACAACCCTTACAAATGGATGTTTTTCATATGTTGCTTGTAAGCAAGCGACTAATTGCTGCTCTGTAATACCTGGCATTAAAGGAGCATAGGCCGTAGATAAAATTCCACGTGTCATCGGCACTAAATGTGTATTAAAAGTAATGGCTGTCTCTACACCAGTAAACAATGAAATAGCTTGCTCGATTTCTGGAATATGTTGATGTGTGTTTGTTTTATAAATCGAGAAGCTTTCATTCACTTCACTAAAATGGGTTGTTTGCGATGGTTTATTTCCAGCTCCTGATATTCCACTTTTTGCATCAATCACGAGGTAATTAGAATCTATTAGTCTCTCTTTTAACAAAGGTAATAACGAAAGTAGAACCGCTGTTGGATAGCATCCTGGGTTCGCAATAAGTGCGGCATTTTTCACATTATGAGCATTCCATTCAGTTAAGCCATATACACTTTGCTGAATAATTTCTAATGGTGCAGCTTTTTTTCCGTACCACCGTTCGTAACTTACTGGATTTTTTAAGCGGAAATCTCCCGATAAATCAATTAACCTCGGACCTTTTCCGACTAAAGGTGGTAACAGTTCACTTGTCACACCAGAAGGCGTACTTGCAAATACTACATCCAATTTCGCTAAAGACTCATAATCTATTTTTTGCAATGGCGCATCTGTTATCGTAACTAAATGTCCAAACTTTGTAGAAAAAACGACACCTTCTTCAGAAGATGTAAATAACTCTATATGCTCTACCGCTGGATGATTATGTAAAAAGCGGATAAGCTCCAATCCTCCATATCCTGTTGCTCCCACAATTCCTACTTTCATTTCACTCACCTCTAAAATAAGTTAAAAATAGTATACGTCTGCATAATTATTAAGTCAACTGAATTTTTATTTATTTATATTATTTTCTCAATCTTCTGTTATAGATGTTTCGAATTGATAAATACTACTGTAAATTAAGAAAAAGAAGGTAGGGACTCTTTCGTTAATCGAATGAATCTCTACCCTCTTCAGATGCATATATTGAATAAAAATAAATTTACATATTGAATACCAATTAATCTTCCATCGTGGAAAGATCACCAGTTGGCAAATCTAACTCCCATGCTTTTAATACGCGTCGCATAATTTTACCGCTTCGTGTTTTCGGCAGTTTTTCTTTAAACTCTATTTCTCTCGGTGCCGAATGAGCAGATAAGCCCCTTTTCACAAACTCACGAATATCCTCAATTAAAGCATCCGACGGCTCCACGCCTTCTCGTAAAGATACAAATGCTTTAATAATTTCCCCACGTACAGGGTCCGGCTTCCCGATAACTCCAGCTTCTAAAACGTCAGGATGTTCTAGTAGCTTACTTTCAACCTCAAACGGTCCAACACGTTCACCTGCTGTCATAATAACATCATCCACTCGGCCTTGGAACCAGAAATAACCTTCATCATCCATATAAGCTGAGTCACCAGACACATACCACTCACCTTTTAAGAAATAGGATTCATAACGCTCTGGATTACCCCAAATTTGACGCATCATAGCTGGCCAACCACGACGCACCGCTAAGTTACCCATGGTAAATGGTGGAACTTCATTACCCGCATCATCTACAATTGTCGCATGAACACCTGGTAGTGGCTTGCCCATTGATCCAGGCTTAATATCCATGCTCGGATAGTTACAAATCATATGTGCACCCGTTTCTGTCATCCACCAAGTATCGTGAATGCGATGTCCTAGCTCTTCACTTCCCCAACGGATAACTTCAGGGTTAAGTGGCTCCCCAACAGATAATACATGACGCAATGATGATAGATCATAATTTTCTAGCATTCCACTCCCAGCACCCATTAGCATACGAAATGCAGTTGGCGCACTATACCATACTGTTACACTGTAATCCTCAATCGCTTGATACCATGCTTGTGGCGAGAAGCGTCCACCAACGATAAGCATTGTCACACCATTTAACCAAGGACCAAATATTCCATAGGATGTTCCCGTTACCCAACCTGGATCAGCCGTACACCAATATACATCATTTTCTCCTAAATCAAGTACCCACTGTGTTGATTGATACTGCTGAATCATCGCATTATGAACATGTAAAACACCTTTTGGGGCACCTGTCGAGCCTGAAGTATAATGTAATATCATACCGTCCTCGCGGTCCATCCACTCGATGTCAAACTTAGCAGAAGCCTCTTTCAAGCGCTTATTAAAATCTAATATTTGTGGCGTTTCTTCTATCTCAGATCCTACTAAAAATACATGTTGCAAGTTTGGCAGTTTATCTAATGGAACTCGCTCTAGTAATTCAGGTGTTGTTACTAACACCTTCGCATCGCTATCTGAAAGACGATCATAAACTGCGCCTTCCATAAATGCTTCAAACAATGGCCCCACAATAACGCCCATTTTTAAAGCACCTAATAATGAAAAGTAAAGCTCTGGTGAACGCGGCATGAAAATAAATAAACGATCGCCTTTTTCTAGGTTTGTTGCTGTTTTAAATACATTTGCCGCCTTGTTCGTCAGCCTTTTCATTTCATTAAAGGAGTAGGCTTCCTTACGCTTCCCATCGTTGTAATATAGGGCTACTTTATTTTTCCGAGATGTTTCTGTATGACGGTCAATAGCCTCATATGCCATATTTACTAAACCTGTTTCATGCCAACTAAATGCTTTTTCTGTTTCTGCCCAATCATGTGTTGCTGCTGCCACCTCATAATTTGGCAAGTTATACTGCCCTGGTATCGCTGTTAATTTCTCCATCGTTTTCATCCCCATAAATTTACCCCTTCCTTTTTTGGCTTTAGTACATTCGTAAGCAAATTTCATTTCGTACTCACGATACCCCCGTAATTACGCTTGGACGTAATCGTAGCTGCCTGCCACTTCGGTTCACTTTGCTTGTATGCAATCTTCTCTTGAAGCCCCCTATAAAGGATAAAAAAAGGAGCATCCATCCCCATTTAGAAAATTAAGTGAAATAATGGCAATTGAAACAATTTCGCCATAAAAAACAGCTACTGAATGATATTAAAATTCGCCACTTTCTCCAAAGACAAATACGTTATGTAGCAATTGTTATAGAACAGTTTATGCAATCAATATTTGAACAATGCTTATTAAAACAACGTTCATCTGTTAAATAACAGTTGCAATATAAATCTATTTTACACGAATTCGACCTGAATGTCTCAATATTTTTATTTTTCCGAAAATGTAGTTATATTTCGTAATTTTAAGCGTTTTTCCGCTTTAAATCAGCTATAATGGAATTATTAAACTCAGGTGGTGTAATTATGGAACACAAAAAGACTTTTTTTTCTGTTACAAAGGAGACAAAGCATGGTACTGTTTATGTGGAAGGGCCTGTTCCTCCAGAAAAATTAGCTACATATACATTCCACGAGGGATTAGTTGCCTTTAGACCCCCAAAGCAACAACAGCAAGCCATCTTAGAAATTGCTGGGCTTCCTGAAGGGCGTATTATTATTATTCGAAATAACGACATT
This sequence comes from Lysinibacillus sp. JNUCC-52, assembly GCF_015999545.1. NCBI lineage: Bacteria > Bacillati > Bacillota > Bacilli > Caryophanales > Bacillaceae > Lysinibacillus > Lysinibacillus sp. JNUCC-52. Next base: position 3,909,637 of record NZ_CP065546.1, on the reverse strand, counting down.
ATTGTAGGCTACGTCACCTATTTATATCCTGATCCGCTTGAACGGTGGGCAGAGGACAAAATCGATAATATGATTGAATTAGGTGCGATTGAGGTCATTCCTGACTATCGTGGAACAGGTGCTGGTAAAGCATTGCTAGCGGTGTCCTTTATGGGAGATGAAATGGAGGACTACCTTGTTATAACAACTGAATATTATTGGCATTGGGATTTAAAAGGTACGGGATTAAATGTATGGGATTACCGCAAAATGATGGAGCGAATGATGAGTTCCGTTGGCTTCGAGTATTTTGCTACAGATGATCCTGAAATTACATCACATCCTGCTAATTGCCTTATGGCACGGGAGGGTAAACGAGTGCCCCCTGAAACAATGGAAAGGTTCGACAGGCTTCGTTTTAGAAATCGCTTCATGTATTAAAACCAACACAAAGGGGATGAGTATATGATTGTTGAAGAAATTATGAATGAGGAGCCTTACACATTGGCTCCGACCAACACTGTTCTAGAAGCACTGAGATTGATGCGCGAAAAAAAAGTTCGTCATTTACCTGTCATCGATAATGATCGGCATGTGCTAGGTGTAATTACAGAGCGCGATATTAAAGAGGCATTACCTTCCTCATTGAAAGATGAACCTAATTCTCCAGTCTTTAGCGCGAAGGTAGAAGAAATCATGATTAAAAACCCTCTTGTCGGTCATCCGCTTGATTTTGTAGAAGAAGTAGCGCTCACTTTTTATGAAGCAAAGGTAGGTTGTTTACCTATCGTTTCTGGAGGAAAACTAGTAGGAATTGTGACAACAACTGATTTACTCTACACATATATAGAACTGACTGGTGCCACTGAACCTGGCTCCAAAATTGAAATTCGAGTTAGCGATACTCCTGGAGTTTTGTTTGAAATAACGAAAATTTTCAATCTCCATCATGCCAATGTCCAAAGCGTTTTAGTATATCCTGATTCTGAAAATACACAAAATAAAATTTTAAGCGTCCGAGTTAAAACTTTAAATCCACTTGCTATCATAGAGGAACTTCGCCAAGAAGGATTCGACGTGTTATGGCCTAATTTACCAGGTGTTTCTTTAAAATGAAAAAGGCCGTCTTTGTTTATTCGCCAGAGCAACTCGGATATAAATTTTCAGATACGCATCCTTTCAATCACAAACGCTTAACGCTAACGATGGATTTATTAAAAAATATAGGAGCGCTCGATGATGTCGATATCGTTCCTGCATGCATTGCCACAGAAGAAGAACTTTTACTTGCACATGATCCGAAATACATTGAAATCGTTAAAGATGCCGGCCATGGTAAACTGAGTGAGGCACAATGTGCAAGCTATGGTATAGGCACTGAGGATACACCAATCTTTAAAAATATGCACGAAGCTAGTGCCCAACTTGTCGGAGGCACATTAACCGCTGTCGATTGGGTAATGCAAGGAAAGGCTCAGCACGCGCTAAATCTTGGTGGAGGACTACATCATGGTTTCCGCGGTCGTGCTTCCGGTTTTTGTATATATAACGATAGTACAGTTGCCATTCGATATATACAGGAAAAGTACAATGCGCGCGTGCTCTATGTTGATACGGATGCACATCATGGTGATGGTGTACAATGGAGTTTCTACGAAGACCCAAATGTTTGTACATTATCTATTCATGAAACAGGGCGCTACTTATTCCCTGGAACAGGAAATATAACTGAACGCGGCAATGGTCAAGGTTATGGTACATCTTTTAACTTTCCAATTGATGCATTTACCGAGGATGATAGTTTCTTAGAAATATATGAAAAAGCTATGCGTGAAGTTTTCGAGTTTTTTAAACCAGATGTTGTTTTAACTCAAAATGGTGCCGATGCGCATTATTTTGATCCTTTAACACATTTATACGGTACTATGAATATTTATAGAGAAATTCCAAAGCTCGCTCATAAATTGGCACACGAATATTGCGATGGAAAATGGATTGCAGTTGGTGGTGGTGGTTACGATATTTGGCGTGTCGTGCCAAGGGCATGGTCGCTGTTATGGCTAGAAATGACAGATCAAAAAATCCCAACAGGAGCCTTACCTCAAGCATGGTTAGACCGTTGGCAGCCAGAAGCGCCTGTTCCCTTTATCCCAACATGGGAGGACCCTAATCCTCTCTATGAGCCGATTCCTCGAAAAACTGAAATTGAAGAAAAGAACGCTCAAATGTTAGAAAAAGCGTTACATATTATTCGCACAGAAAATCGTAGCTAGCGGGGCTTAGCGGTGCCAGGCACGCAAACAATTCTGAATTTTCATAGCATTACTAGTATAGTTAATCCACGTAGACACCTACAGGAACAGCACAAGGAGTAAGACGCACTAGCGAGGGTTGCGGCTTACGGTGTGGCCGCGGAAAGCGTTCGCCGTAGCGGACAACAACGTTTTCAAGCACACATTTTCCCATAAAAAAACACGCAAATCCTAACATTAGATTTACGTGTTTTTTCTTATTTGCTTTTCACAGATTGACGATGTTCAATACGGTGCGGTAAGATAACCGCTACCTTTTCGTCCTCAATAGGCTCTTTATTCATAAGCTTAGTCAATAATCGCATCGCTACAGCTCCAATATCATATAGCGGTAATGCTACACTTGTAAGCTGAGGGCGAACCATGCGAGCTAACTTAGAATTTTCAAAACTGATGACTTCGATATCCTCTGGCACATTTTTTCCAGCATCTTGTGCACCATGAATTAAACCGATAGCAAGTTCATCACTTCCTGCAAAGTAGGCAGTTGGAGGGTTTTCAAGAGCAGATAATGTTTCCCAAGCTTCTAAGCCCATATCATAGCTCGATTCCTCTGCAGCAATTAGTGATTCATCTAAACTTAACCCTGCATCTTGCAGTGCCTTTTTATAAGCTTCAAGCTTGAATTTACCATTAATCGTATAAGTAAGAGGTCCTGTTACAAAGCCAATTCGTGTATGACCGTTTTGAATCAGTAACGAAATCGCTTCATAAGCTGCCTGGAAGTAATCAATATTAACAGTGGCGATTGTTTGTGATTCGTCTACAGAACCCGCCAGAACAATCGGTACTGGTGAATGATCCATCGTTTGTTGCATCTTCTCTGTTACTTCATCACTCATCATTACAATTCCGTCCACTTGTTTACCTAGCATTGTATCTAGCAACTGTAGCTCTTTATCTTCATGTTGATCTGAGTTGGCAAGAATAATATTGTAGCGATACATTGTAGCGATATCCTCTACACCACGTGCCAGCTCTGCATAAACATTATTTGCAATATCTGGGATAATCACGCCAACTGTTGTAGTTTTCTTACTTGCTAACCCTCGCGCTACTGCGTTCGGACGATATTCTAATCGTTCAATTACTTCTAATACTTTTTTTCGTGTTGCTGGTTTTACATTTTGATTACCATTGACTACACGAGAAACGGTTGCCATCGAAACATTCGCTTCTCGTGCAACATCATAAATTGTAACAGTCATCGTACGTGCCTCCCTTTTTCCTTTTATAGCCTTATCATACGATAATTTTCGCATCATTTTCAAGAAGTGTACGTATATGAAATCAAATATCAAGTACAAATAGTACTGTTATAGACATTTTTTTGTCACGATATAGTAAACACCGCCTGCTTATTGCGCAAGCGGTGTGAAAACATTATGCGTGAATTTCGTGATTCTTCATGAATTTTTGTAGCGTTTCGTAGAATGCATCGAATGTTGGTATATCCATTTGTTGTTGTGAATCTGAAAGTGCTACAGATGGATCTGGATGCACCTCAGCCATTACACCATCTGCGCCGATTGCAATTGCTGCCTTCGCACATGGTAATAATAAGTCGCGTCGACCAGTTGAGTGTGTTACATCGACGAATACTGGTAAATGTGTTTCTTGTTTTAAAATTGGTACTGCTGAAATGTCTAATGTGTTACGCGTCGCTTTTTCGTACGTACGAATACCACGCTCACATAGGATGATGTTTTCATTCCCTTTAGACATAATGTATTCTGCTGCATGAATGAACTCGTCAATTGTTGCTGCTAAACCACGTTTTAATAATACAGGTTTATTTGTGGCACCCGCTGCTTTTAATAACTCGAAGTTTTGCATATTACGAGCACCGATTTGGATAACATCAATATAATCTAGCGCTTCTTCTAAATGACCTGGTGTTACAATTTCCGTAATAACACCTAAACCAAATTCATCAGAAACACGCTTTAAAATTTTCAGCCCTTCTAAACCAAGACCTTGGAAGTCATATGGAGAAGTACGAGGTTTGTAAGCACCGCCACGGATTAGCTTTTCACCTTTAGCTTTAATAGATGCTGCAACTGCTGCTACTTGTTCGTATGATTCAACTGCACAAGGACCAAATACGAAAGATGGTTTTCCTTGCCCAATTAGCTCACCATTAACATTAATGACAGTATCTTCTGATTTTTTCTTGCGTGACACAAGTAATTCTTTCTTTTTATCAGCTTCTAATTGTTTTAAAGCTGTTTTAAAGATTTGTTTAAAAATATAATCAACCGTCATTTGGTTTAACGGACCGTGATTGTGTTCCTTAATTAGATCAAGCATGTGTCGTTCACGCAATGGATCATAGCGATTAACACCTTGTTTTTCTTTAATCTTACCGATTTCATCTACTACAGCTGCACGTTCGTTAATTAGACGAAGAATTTCTAAGTTTAATCCGTCAATCTGACTACGTAAGCTTTCTAAATCTTTTTGGCTCATGCTTCTTGCTCCTCTCCCCATGACAGACACTTTCAGAACTCTGAAATGTATGTTACATTTTTAGATATTAGCATCATTATAATCAATGTTGTTCAGAATGTCACGCATTTTTAATTTAGCGCTTCAACTCGCTAAATTATTTTGAGTTATTTCAAGGAAGGAAGCGATTACATTGAGTTCAAAATTATTTGCACTTGATATCGGTACACGTTCTGTTGTTGGCATTATTTTAGAGGAAGATAATGATCATTTTCATGTACAAGATATTTTAGTAAAAGAACACAAAGAACGGGCCATGGTAGATGGTCAAATACATAATGTCATGTATGTTGCTGAATTAATTAATGAAATTAAACAAGAGCTTGAAGAAAAGCATGGACCATTATCGAAAGTAAGTGTCGCTGCTGCAGGTCGTTCATTAAAAACAGAGCAGGCAAGCGTGACCATTAATATTCGTAACCGCCCTATATTCACTGAAGAAGACATTAGTCGCTTAGAATTACAGGCAGTTCAACAAGCACAACAACAGCTCCTACAGCATAAAGAGGATGCCAAAATAAGTCACTATTATTGTGTTGGCTATTCCGTTTTATATTATCGTCTAGATGGTGAAGAAATTGGTAGCCTTCTCGATCAGCAAGGTGACGAGGCACAGATTGAAGTCATTGCGACTTTCCTTCCACGTGTCGTTGTAGAATCGCTGATCGCTGCCTTAAAACGTGCGAATTTAGAAATGGATGCCTTAACATTAGAGCCTATTGCCGCAATTAATGTTCTCATCCCTCCTACAATGCGCCGTCTAAATGTGGCACTTGTCGATATTGGTGCAGGTACATCCGATATTGCCATTACCGACAAAAGTACAGTCGTGGCATATGGGATGGTGCCAACAGCGGGTGATGAAATAACAGAGGCGCTTAGCGACCATTATTTGCTCGATTTCCCAGTGGCTGAAGAGGCGAAGCGTCAACTGCACTGTGCTGATGAAATTTTAATTCAAGATATTTTGGGCTTTGACCAATACTATCCAAAAGCTGAAGTGCTTATCGCAATTGAGCCTGCTGTTAAACAACTTGCTAAGGCAATTGGAGAAGAGATATTGCGCCTTAATAATAAAACTGCCCCAAAAGCTGTGATGCTCGTTGGAGGTGGTAGTTTAACGCCTAATCTAACAACAGAGATTGGCCTAGTACTTGATTTACCAGCAAATCGAATTGCTGTACGCGGTGTGGATGCCATTCAAAATTTAACAAAGGAGGAGCATATAAAAGCATCCCCTGAGTTAGTCACACCAATTGGCATAGCCATTGCTGCAAAGAAAATGCCAATACAATATATGAGCTTAACGGTAAATGAACAAATTGTACGTCTTTTTGAATTAAAAGAAATGACAGTTGGCGATGCCTTTTTAGCAGCCAATATTCGAGCTAAACAATTATATGGCAAGCCAGGACATGGATTATCTATTAGTGTGAACGGACAAGATATTTTCATACCTGGAGGTCACGGTCAACCAGCACAAATTTTAGTTAACAGTCAACAAGCCACTACAAAAACCATTATTAAAACAGGCGATGCCATTCAGTTAATTGAAGGTCAAGATGGACATCCAGCCACTGCTACGGTAAGAGATATTGTTGACCAAGCAGTGACTAAAACGGTAACCATTCAAGAAACAAAATACGTTATCGAACCAACAATTACTGTCAACGGTTCACCCGTTTCTATGGACACTGTGTTAAACGATCGGGATATAATCGTGTTTGAAATAGCTGAAACGGTTGAAGATATATTTAAATTTACAAATAATACGCATTTACTAAAGCAATTTGAATCTTTTGTTGTTTATGTCGATGGAAAACCATTATATTTACCAGCGTTTTCCGCTCAGTTACTCATTAACGGAAAACCAAGTAAACTATCATATGCTGTTCAACAAAACGATGTAATTACCTTCTCGCAACCAGCATTACCTACTGTACAGCGAATTGCTGATCATATGAATGTTTTACTTGAAGATAAAATCATTATTCATTTCCAACAGGAGCTAGTAGAGCTGAAAAAAACGACAAATGACATGCTTGTTAACCAGGCAGTTGTTTCACCGCTCTCAACTGTCCCCAATGGAGCGACAATTGCCATTCAGGAAAAAGATCGAAGTCCTTGGATTTATCAGGATGTTTTCCGCTTCTCTACTTGGCAGCTACCAACGACATTTAAAGGGCATTTTACGATTCTCCGTAACGGACAACCTGCATCATTTGATACAGAAATCTTTGGTGGCGACCAACTAGAAATAGTTCTTGAAGACGCACCTTTATCATTATAAGCACGTGTACACAAAGAAAAAGTGTTAGATTGATTACAATCAATCTAACACTTTTTGCTATATCGTTGATGTCTGCTAAGGCAGCTGCTTTACGGCTTAGCATGTAAGTGCAACCCCGTAAGAGTTATCGCCCTTTGCATCATCAACGAATGTTCTCTATTAATTTTTTATACTATGCACGGACTTCTTGTGCTTTCTCTTCATCCGTTTTTTCCTTTTTTTCTGACACTTCTTCTTGTTCTGATTTAGCATCATCGATAAAGTCCTCAAGTGGCTCTTCCCCTTCGAAAGAGACCGTACCATCATCAAAAACAGTTGGTGCTTTTGCAGTCTTGAGTGTCTTTACTTTTTCAACCAATTGCGAAGATTGCTCTTGGATTTGTTTTGATAATTGCACTGTTTTATCTTTAGCTGTTGATGATAAATCCGCACTTTTATCTTTTAAATTAACAGCTTGCACTGCCACATCACTACGTAAATCTTTCCCTGATTTCGGAGCTAATAGTAACCCTGCAGCTGCACCCACTATACCCCCAACTAAAGCGCCAATGACGAAATCTTTCATATTTACACGCTCCTCTTCATAGATCGAATCTTGCGAATTATAAAGCTGTGGCAATGTACTTTCTAGTTGTTGTTCCTTCACTTCGTTAAAGTTTGGCTTTTGTGTAGTCATGGACAATTCCTCCCATTTTATAATCTAATGCGCCTAGACGTATGTATTTCCACTTGAATGTGTCATACAATATAAATCGCCTAAGGCTTTATTTATATTCAGCTGGCGTTAAGAAAGCACCAGCTAAATAATAATTATTTTTTGCGACCCCATTTTCTTTTTGGCTTGTCCGTCTGAACTTCCTCAAAACTATATACGTCCTCAGGCATTATTTCTGGTGCCTGCTCAATTACTTTACGCTTTTTCCATTTATCTGCAATGCCCATTGCGACATTACTCCATTGAACAACTTGTGCGATTTTTTCTTCATTCTGTTCAACGCTTTTTGAAATAGATGACGTAATTTGCTGCACTGAGGCATTTAAACCATTTACAGAGTCGCCCATTCCTTTTACTGCATGAACAACGGTATTTAATTGCTCAGATTTTTGTTGAATATCTTCCGCTAGGCTATTTGTTTTAATTAACAAAGAAGTCGTTTCACGTGTAATCCCTTCCATTTGTTTTTCAATGCCTGCTAATGTTCCAGATAAACTGTTAAGTATTGACTTGAGTGAAAATAACGTCATACCGACGCTCACACATAAGAATAAAAAACCGATCGCTGCTATTATTGCTGCAATATACAAAATGACTTCCATAAAATAGACCTCCTGCTAGTAATAATTTCTCTCTGTATACTATTACTTACCTTATCTTCGACAAATAAAACTTAAATCCTTCTCATATTTGAGAAAAAACAGCTTATTCCTTGCGGATTAAGCTGTTTCGTTGCTTTTAAGTACATCTTCAAAGGCATCTTGGAACTTGTGAACATCGCCAGCACCCATAAATAAGAATACTGCGTCTTTATGCTTTGTTAACACGTCGATACCTTCTGTAGTAATTACAGCACTCCCGTCAATAAGTGAAGCTAAATCCTGAATGGAAAGTGCACCTTGTGTTTCCCTTGCAGAACCAAATATATCACATAAGTATGCTGTATCAGCCAAACTAAGGCTGTCTGCAAAGTCCTGTAAAAACGCTTGTGTACGCGTGAATGTATGCGGCTGGAATATCGCTACTAATTCACGTTCAGGATATTTTTGTCTAGCCGATTGAATCGTTGCACGGATTTCTGTTGGATGGTGTGCATAATCATCGATTAAAACATGATCCCCAATATTCGATTCTGTAAAACGTCTTTTTACACCTTTATACGTGTTTAAACGTTCTTGAATAATTTCAGATGAAATACCTTCATATTGGCAAAGTGTAATAACAGCTAGTGTATTTAACACTGCATGGTCGCCAAATAATGGGATAAAGAAAGTACTATAAAATTCATTACGCACAAAAACATCAAATGTTGTGCCTTCTGTTGTTTTTTCAACATTACGTGCCTCAAAGTCATTTTCAGCGCCAAAACCGTAATAAACAACAGGTACTTTTGCTTGAATGCGTTGTAGATGTTCATCATCGCCACATGCGATAATCGCCTTTTTCACTTGTAAAGCAAGTGATTGGAAGGCTGCATACACATCTTCAATATTCGCAAAGTAATCTGGATGGTCGAAATCAATATTTGTCATCACTGCATAATCAGGATTATATGCTAAAAAGTGTCGACGATATTCACACGCTTCCATCACGAAGAAGTTAGCATTTTCATGGCCTGCACCTGTACCATCACCGATTAAATAGGAAGTTGGCTTATAGCCGCCTACAACATGTGCCATTAAGCCCGTTGTAGATGTTTTACCATGTGCGCCAGTAATAGCAATCGATGTGTAATTGCCGATATACTCACCAAGAAATTTGTGATAACGAATAATTTCTACACCAATTTCTCGTGCTCGCACTAATTCAGGATGGTCATCAGGAAAAGCATTCCCTGCAATTACTGTCATACCTTCTTTAATATTATCCGCATTAAAAGTGAAAATTGGAATATTTCGTTCACGCAACGGCTGTTCCGTAAAGAAATATTTATCAATATCTGAGCCCTGTACTTGTTCACCAGCATCAAATAAGATTTGTGCAAGCGAACTCATGCCAGAACCTTTAATGCCTGTGAAATGAAAAACTGTCATTAATTAAACCCCCCGGGAAATACAAAATCCCATCTATCATCTATTAGGTGTATCGTATTTTGCACTAGGTATTAATACCTTTACACGTACAGAAAAATACGTACTATGTTAAAACATCTTGTCTATTATAGCACTATTTATGCACAAGGATAAATGTGCAACTTTTCTAAAAAAACTAATTTTGACGAAAGTCAGATAATCTTTACGAAAACACTGCAATTCTTATTCAAACATAGCAATTAAATCTTGTTCAGTAATATAGCTTTCACGTGGTTTACTGCCTCTTGCCTCCGACACAAAACCATGAGATTCTAACATATCAATTAATCGTGCAGCACGATTATAGCCGATATGATACTTACGTTGAATAAGAGATGTAGAGGCCCCACCTTGCTCATAAACAAAACGGCAAACATCCTCAAACAGATCATCTTGCTCTGCCGATACTTCAGATTTCTTTAAAAGTTCCTCTTGGTCGAATATATAATCTGGTTCGCCTTGCTCACGAACATGCTCGATAATTGATTCGATTTCATCATCAGTAACAAATGTCCCTTGCAAACGTACTGGTGCAGACATGCCATTACCTAAATATAGCATATCGCCTCGTCCCAATAATCGCTCTGCTCCTTGCCCATCTAATATTGTACGTGAATCGATTTGTGAAGATACCGCAAAGGCAATTCGTGTAGGGATATTGGATTTAATAAGACCTGTAATAACATCTACAGAAGGTCTTTGTGTTGCAACAATTAAATGTATACCACAAGCACGTGCCTTTTGAGCAATACGACAAATCGCTTCCTCGACATCAGCAGGCGACATCATCATTAAGTCTGCTAACTCATCAATGACAATTAAAATATACGGCAATTTTAAACTATGCTCTTTATTTTTTTCTGCTAAAGCATTATAACGTGTAATGTCACGTGCACCTGCATGAGCAAATAACTGATAACGTCGCTCCATTTCCTCAACTGCCCATTTTAACGCTGCTGTTGCAGCCTTTACATCCGTAATGACTGGACTGACTAAATGAGGAATATGATTGAACGGAGCAAGTTCTACCATTTTTGGATCAATTAGCATCAGTTTTAATTCATGTGGTGCTGCTTTATACAATAGACTAACTAAAATAGAATTAATACAAACAGACTTACCTGATCCAGTCGCCCCAGCAATTAAGCCATGCGGCATTTTACGTAAATCAATCGTCACAGGCTTCCCTGTTAAGTCCAGACCTAGTGCCGCTTCTAATGGTGAATCGGAATCGAGGAATGAAGCACTATTTGTCACTTCTGATAAACGAACAGCACGAGATACTCGGTTAGGAATTTCTATTCCGATAGAGCTTTTTCCTGGAATCGGCGCCTGAATTCGAATATCCTTTGCAGCTAAAGCAAGTTTCAAATCATCAGCTAAGTTACGAATTTTACTTACCTTCGTACCATGACTTACTGTAATTTCAAATTGTGTTACCGCTGGACCTTGCATAATCGATTCAATTTGCGCTGACACTTGGAAATAAGATAGTGCTTCCACTAGTGTGTCCCCTTGTTGCTCCATCCACTCTGTATCTTGTGTTTTTTCCTCAGGCGGCTCTAAAAATTCATCCGTCGGTTTTTGATAAACATGAACAGGCTTTTGAGGTATAACTTCATTTTCTTTCGCTTCAACCTCCGAAATTACCAATGCATCAGTCTGATTTCCCTCTACTATTTCAGCTTTTTCAATGCTTTGAATAGCAATTGTTGTTTCTGTAAGTTCGGCATTTGGTAAATCATGATTTGTTAACACTGGCGCTGTCGTTTCTTCGATTACCTCAGCATCCATTACTGTATTTTCTGCTTGTGATAAAGCATTTTCTTCAATCATTATTGCTGGCTTGTTTTCGATTGCTCCAGCTTCAATACTTGTAATTTCTTGTGAAGGTACTTTATTTTCTTCAAACAGTATTGGTGCTAAATCTTCTTCCAATGGCTCAACTTTAATATCTGTAGTTTCTGTTTGAAGTAAAACATTTTCTTCAAACGTTGTTGCTGCAATTTCTTCAATCGCCTCAGCTTCAACCGCTATATTTTCTTTTGTTGGCAAAGATGTCATCGTTGCTACAGGTGACATCGTAATAACAGAAATACTTTCCGTCTCAGTCTCTCTCGATGATGGCTCTTGCATTGATTGCTCTACTTCTACAATAGGAGAAGGTGTTTGTTTGTCTTCTGACAACGCTACAGCTCCATAATTATCGCGAGTAAACGCACTCTCATTTAGCTTTTCTTCTGTAGAAGTTTTGGATATCGCTTTTAGTTGCTGTGAAATTCGCCATTTCTCTTTATCTGTTTTTAACATTAAAACATTAAATGGAATACGGCTCTTTTCTTGCTTTACAGCTGAATCCTCTACTATTTCTTGTTGGTCCTCTTCATTCGTTGGCTGAACCACTGTCACTTCCCCAATGTGAATTGTAGAATTCTCAATTTGTAATTGCTCAACAACTACTTCTTTGACATGAATTTCTGACTGATCAGCAGAAAGCTGCTCGACAGCTAGTTCTTGCTGTACCGCATCTTTAATTTGCTCTTCAAAATTCATCGTAATGGATGTCGTTTGGGGTACAGGTAACTCTAAATGATCGTCATCTGTTATTAGATTTTGTTGATCTGCCGCAACTTCCTCGAATGTAATCGGTTGCTTCGATGGCGCTTCCATACATACTTCATCCGCCGATTGGCTATGCTCAGCTACATCTTCAAATGTAATCAGCTGCTTTGAAGGTTCTTCTGTATACGCTTCAGTCGCTGATTGGCTGTGCTCCGTTGCTTCAACTTCCTCAAGTGCAGTTGTTTGGTTCGTTGGCACTTCAATTGAACGTGGTATTTCAAGCAATTCACGAACATCGATGGAGGCTTTGATAGGCTCTTTTTCTTCTAGTATATTTTCAATAAGCTCATTTGTTGTCGCTTCTTTTGCAAACTTAGCCACGGAAGGTGTTTCAGCCTCTTTCTCTTCCTTCCGTTTATTCAATAACTGCTCAATCGGGCTTGGTTTTGCAAAGCCATAAACTGGCGAAGGGACATCCGTTGGCACAAAGCGCTTTCGATTCTGAGCTAAAATGTCTTCCGTTTTGCTTTCCTGTTTTACACTTGGCTCCTTATGAACAGGTTTAGCCTCAACTTGTGCATCACGGAAAATCATACTTGCCTTCGTTGGATATTCTTGCTGTTTAGGCTGACTGCGTGTTGTCGTCGTTCTGCCAGTTCTCTTCGAACGATTTTCTAATAATTCACGGATACCAGAAACCTCTATATCGTAAACACGCGAATCTGCCATTTTATGATTTAAATGTTTGGGCAACGTTAAATCTTCAATATATCCATAAGAGTCATCCATTTGATCAAACACGTCTTTTGATTGGGATGCTTGAAGCTTATCTTCTTCATCATCAATTAAAGGGAATCGGAAAGCTTTTTGTTTTGTAGCGGATGTTTCATTCAAATGCTCATTTAACGGCTGTTGGTGCTCTGGTTGTTCCTCGTACTCTTCATAATATTCATCATATTCATATTCATCTCTATTTAAAATTTTATCAATTTTCTTTTTAAACCAATTCACGTTGTTTCACTCATTTCTCTTACACTTCATTTATAGCATTGTTTTAGTTTTCAATAATCGACTATTAAAACTAAGTTCAATGTCCACATCAAAAAGCATACCATAAAAATGATATAGAAACTCGTATTTATAGGCCCGAGCTAGACAAAAAATCGTTATACCACCAGCTATTGGTAGTCTAACGATTCTTTTACAACTTATATAATTAACGAGATGGTGTCTCAAATGCGCTGCCTATTACAGCATCCTCAGGTAAAACTAAAATACCTTTCTCAGATGGTGCATTCGGAATCGCTAATTCACGCGCTGAGCATAACATACCAAATGAGTCTACCCCACGTAAATTTCCTTCTTTAATAAGCATTCCAGAAGGCATTACAGCGCCAATTTTAGCAACAACAACTTTTTGACCAGCATCAACATTCGGTGCACCACATACAATTTGAAGCGTTTGTTCACCTACATTTACAGTACAAATACTTAATTTATCGGCATTTGGATGCTTTTCTTTTGTTTCAACGTAGCCAACAACGAATTTTGGTGTGAAATCTACATCAAGGCTAATTGCAGCGCCATTGCTTTTAATAGCAGCTTCAAGCTGTGCTACAAACTCTGGTGTAAGCTCGACATTGCCTCGTGCCTCAACTTGAACATACTTGCTTGCATTAAATAAGTTAAATGCTTTTATTTCTCCTGTTTGTGCTTCTTTTAAAATGACGATATCTCCAGCACGCTCTACCTCTGTTTTCACAATCGCCTCAGTAGCCAATTGTACTAATAATACATCTCCCACATGCTCTTTGTTGTAAAATACATTCATTATTTTTCTTGCTCCTTTTTTACTCTGTTTTTTGCTAATATAAAGATTGGTTCAAGCTCCCCATCTTCATAAATAAATGATAATGACGTAATCGGTACTGTCCCGACAGCAAAGAAATGCATCGTCATCTGTGCTAATACATCATACCCTGTTTCATTACGAATATCACCTAGTATTAATACATCCTGATGAGGTACAGATACCGTCATATCACCTTCCATTTTTGCTCGCATTTCTTTTAAAAAGTTTTCGTTTAAAATCCGACTTGCATCATAGCCGTCATTTGCATTCACAAAATAAAAGACATTTCCTGCTACTTCATCTTGTTTATAGACGGTTGGTAGCTGTTTGACAGAAAATCGTGCCATTTCTCGAATTTGTTCTTCTGTCAATTTTAGTGTGTCTAACATCGATTCATCAATAAAGCGATATGTTTTTCCTAAATCAAGCGCATAGAAAATACGTGTTTCAGCAGAATGCTCTGTCGTGATAAACGCATGTCCTTCTTTAGAAGCTTTCGGATAGGATGTTGCACGAATTACGGGAAAAATTTTCCCAGATTCTTTGAAGCCTCGCTCCTGTTCCTGCTCCATCGCTAAAAAAGTTTGCTCAATCGTATAGACAACTTCTTCAATTGCAGCCTCTTGCTTTTCATTATATTTTGCTAAAATACCTGGTAAAGAGAGCTCCATCCCTTTGCCTATTTTTTTATGATTCAAGCGTAATTTATCTTGCTTTTTATCAAATTGAAAATCAAATTTTTGCTCACTTAACTGCTTTTTTAATAGGGACACAAGTTGCTCTGATTTTATTTTTTTCAATTAGCTCACGTCCTTTCTTCATAATGAAACGGCTCACATAATTTTGTGAACCGCGCTGGTCAAAACTATGCAATTATTTAATCTTAACCGAATGAACGATTTTCGTCATCTCATGAAGATTATTTTCAATATTTTTTGCTAGAGAAATGGTTGTCATTTTCACGCCACCACAGCTTACGATTAACTCAAATTCATCTTTGTTATCTGTTTTAGAGACAGCAGCAAAACCGAAAATACCATCCTTTTCATAGGTAGTTTCATCGATAATTTTCTTCGAACTATCTTCTTGTAGTAAATTATAATAGAGTTTACTATTGGCTTTTTCGCGATCATTGATAAAAAGAATATACGAGTCCATTCCTTTTGATATTAAAATATTATAAGCATCTGAACTATCATCAATTTTGTATTTTGACGGTAAAAACAATTGTATATGACCAATTTTGTCGGTATATGCTTCTGGCTCTTCTTCAAAAACCGTTTCCGTTATTTGAAGTCCACTAGCAATTTGTTCATCATCCGATTGATTACATCCAGAAAGCCCCAATAGTAAAAGCAGTAATCCTAGTGCTTGTAGCCATACACGAGACATTTCTATCTTCCTTTCATTGCTAACTTTTTTCTATTTTAAAAAAATTCTAGATAAGTTGCAACATCACTGCTCCATTCTCACTAGTTCAAAGACACTATTTTTGCGCTATTGTGAACAAATATTGTCCAATAAGCAGCGCGACAATATGCTCAAACATCGTCTGACGAGTTACAATTCCTTGCGTAAAAATACCCACAGCCCCAGTACCTTGACGAATATCTAATCGCTGAGTGTATTGTTCCATTACAGGCCCAAGCTCCTTGCCCGCTCTTATTTCCTGGGCAATTTCCTCTGGCAAAATAATTTGTGCGCCTGCTGCTGTAAATGTCGTACCATCTGCTAATGTAAGAGCTCCCCAGTTACAGACGTACATATCACCATCTATTTCCGTCACGCCACCCTCTAGTCCAAAAGAAAGCATAGCACCAGTAGCAATCGATGTATTCTTTGCACGATTAATCGCGCCAAGTCTTGTTTCTTCAGTAGTTATTGGTTGTTCTGAAACTTGTGAAGGTGCTTTAAAATATGTAAAATTTACTTTTTCAAAATATTGATTAACTATTGCTTGAACTGATTGGATTTTCGCTTTATTCGTTGTCCCAATAGCAATTTCCATTATAATCCCTCTTTCTTTGCATAGAAAAAGATGCCCTAATAGGCACCTTCTGTTTTACTTATACATTAGCGCGAATCGTCTCTAATGTCGAACGATCAGCTTTTTTCACTAATTCTACAATTAATGCTTTAGCTGCAGCATAGTCATCAATATGAATAATCGATGCTGATGTATGGATATAACGTGAGCAAACACCAATTACAGCACTTGGTATACCGTCATTAGATGTATGTACACGGCCAGCATCTGTGCCACCTTGAGATACAAAATACTGATAAGGAATATGATTAGATTCTGCCGTATCTAACACAAATTCACGCATACCACGATGTGTTACCATTGTACGGTCAAGTATTCGTAATAATGTCCCTTTACCTAGTTGACCAAATTGATTTTTATCTCCAGACATATCATTAGCTGGTGATGCATCTAAAGCAAAAAATAAATCAGGCTTAATCATATTAGCTGAAACTTGAGCACCACGAAGGCCAACCTCTTCCATAACATTTGCGCCTGAATATAAATGAGAAGCTAATTTTTCATCTTTTACTTCTTTCATTAATTCAATCGCCAGTCCACAGCCATAACGGTTATCCCATGCTTTTGCCATAATTTTTTTCGGATTTGCCATCGGCGTAAATGAACATACTGGGATAATTGACTGTCCTGGACGAACACCAAGAGCAATTGCATCCTCTTTATTGTCTGCCCCAACATCAATTAGCATATTTTTAATTTCCATTGGTTTTGCTCGTTCTGCATCTGTTAGTAAATGCGGTGGAATAGATGAGATAACACCTGGAATTGCACCATTTTTCGTGTACACTTCCACACGCTGTGCTAACATAACTTGGTTCCACCAGCCACCTAGTGTTTGAAAACGAATTAATCCATTATCAGTAATCGACGTTACCATGAATGCTACTTCGTCCATGTGACCTGCTACTAGGATTTTAGGGGCATCTGATACAGCACTATGCTTTACACCAAAAATACCACCTAAATGATCTTGAATTACCTCATCTGAGTACTTCTGTAGCTCAGAACGCATAAATGCACGCACTGCATGCTCATTGCCCGGAGCCCCAGGTAATTCAGTTAATGTTTTAAATAATTGTAATGTTTCCTCATTCATGATGACTCTCTCCCCACGAAGTAGAATTTTCTTCCTTGCTTATTGTATCATAATTATTTCAGAAGTCGAAATATTGATACATTTCTTGAAAGTCCTTTATAATGAACGTGCTTTCCTTCTTTGTGCTATGCTAAAATAGAGCTATAGGAAAAGGAGGAAATTACCCATGAAATTACGTGATTTTTTAATTGGTGTTGCAACAGGCCTCGCCGCGGCAGTCATTATTAAAGAAGCTAGTGAAAAAGTTTCTCCGTATGTACCCGCAGGACAAGTACTTGAAAACATAAAAAAGGAATTTAAAAAGGATTCGCCAATAGACGGTTCTTGGATTTTTATGAAAACTGACAATTTCACAAATGGATTTATGACTATTCCTGTTTATCGTGGTGGTATTTCACGCATGCACGAGGGTGAAATGCAAACATTCGAGTTTGCTGCAGATGCACGCTCTGGCGTAGTCGTAGAATTGACGGAAGTTTAACAAAACATCATAGAATAGCATGTGGACATAACAATGTCTCACATGCTTTTTTTATTTTCAAAAATTTAAATGTTGGGACTTGCTTACACGCGCTTCGCGGAATCAAACCCTTGCTCCGCGGAATTACGCTCTCGCTTCGCGGAATTACGCTCTCGCTTCGCGCACACACTCTCGCTTCGCGGAATCACGCCCTTGCTTCGCGGAATCCACTCCTTGCTTCGCGGAATTACGCTCTCGCTTCGCGGAATCACGCACTTGCTCCGCGGAATCACACTCTCGCTTCGCGGGATTATATCCTTGCTCCGCGGAATCACGCACGCGCTTCGCGGAATCAAACCCTTGCTCCGCGGAATCACACTCTCGCTTCGCGGAATCACGCCCTTGCTCCGCGGAATCACGCCCTTGCTCCGCGGAATCACACCCTCGCTCCGCGGAATCACGCTCCCGCACTCCGCAAAAAGCGCCCGCGCATAGTAGAAATCACTAGCAGTCGTCGTTTTTCGAGTTTTTCCCTAAACTAAAAGGAGGTATATGTGTTATACCTCCTTTTAATCAATCTTATTCTTCTAGACCTTTATTATTGAAATACTTTTTATATTTTCGATAATAATTTAAATTATTTAGTGTAAGCTTTACCCAACGCTTTGCATTCATGTCCTTATTGAAGTAAAGAGAATTTGTATACTTCCCTTCACGGATCAATTTTTGCGCTTCAAGCTTTAGCTTTTCGTTAGAAGCGTATTTAAATAACACGCCTTTCGGAATAATCATCCATAAATGCTTGTCTTCTACATACGTTAACTGTTGCTCGATATTTAACATATGGTCGTCCGCAACATATTTCATTAAATTATGTCCGCTTGCCGTTACATAATAGCTTGAGCGTCCGTTACGTAAATTTATTTCGAATAATTTATATTGTTTGTCGCGAATGTCGTATTTCATATCGAAATTAGCAAAGCCAGTATAACCGATATCCTCTAAAAAGTGGCGTACTTGATCCATAAGCTCTTTATCGTATGTCGTAACGATGGCTGCATAGCTTCCGATACCTTCTGGTGAATGCTCTTCTAAAATCGGGTTACCTAAACACATTAGCTTTACTTTGCCGTCTTTTCCTACATACGCATTTAACACGCGCATATACGAATCATCACCAGGGATGAATTCTTGAATAATCATTGTATCTTGGTAAGTAGAACTATAAATAGCTTTTAAAATTGCACTTTTTTCCGCTTCATCGTGTGCAACGAACACCTTTTTCTTGCCTGGGAATTTACATGCCCAATATTCTACTGAATTCGATGCTTTTATAATGATTGGGTAGTTAAATGGTGGCGTGAAATTTTCATAGTTTTTCGCTGTTACCGTTGTTGTACCTGGATATTTAAAGTCGTACTTCTCACACATTTTATAGAAATTTTCTTTTAATAAAATTTCAACCATTAATGATTCATCAATATATGGTACTGTAAAATGCTCCTGTAATGCAGGTTTGTTTTTAATGATGAGCTTTGCATAATCATCGCCACAAGCAAGTAGCAGTAATTTTTTATCAGCATATTGCTTTGCAATTTGAGCAAGTGCTGGTGCAAATACGTCCTGTTCATTTAAACGATCAATTTCTTTAAATTCTAAAATATGGCTATCTTGTGTTGCTGTTAAATGTGAACGTCCTAATACAAGTGGCTTAATGCCATATGCCTCATAAAATGCTCGTGCCATGCCGTATGCATTCATATCTGATCCTAATAATACTGGTAAAAATGGTTGCTCCGTTACCATAATTTATTTCAACTCTCTTTTGTGTTTTAGTATAGCTTTTAGTGTATCATATTTTCCAAAATGTTCACGAAAAAAAAGCCCCCAAACGGAGACTTTTCCATTATTCATAATGCACCTTATAGTCTTCCGATGTAATCCATTTCAGTTTCATCGAGAAGATTCGTAGTAAGACAACATTTAATAGAATAGGCAGGGCGATAAATAACGTTATCGCTATTGTTAGTGTATAAGGTGTCCAACCTACTAAGCTTAAATACTTCAATGGTCCAACAAAGCCACCTAGACCGAAACCAGCACTGTATGGTGTACCTACAATTTCAAAGAGTCCTGCTAAGGCGCCTAATATTCCCGCAGTAATAATCATCGGAAAAGCTATTTTTGGCTTCATGAAAAAATTACGCATTTGAATTTTTGCAGATGCTACATGGGCAATGGCAGTACCAATATTGTTCGCCTTATAACTTGCAATACACATCCCTACACCAGATGCACAAACACCGAGATTGGCTGCACCAGCACCGATGCCTGATAACATAATTACTGTAGCTACACCTATAGTAGAAATTGGTGAAATAATTAATATTGAGAAAATCATAGCAATGAGTGAGCCCATTACTACTGGCTGTAACGTCGTTAAATGTTCAATAATAAGTCCAACATATCCTGAACCTGTACGCACATATGGTAAAATGGCGTTGCCGATTAAACCAGGTACAAACATAGCAAGTGCAGGCATTAATAATAGTGTAAAGTCCTTCAGCTTATTACCTAAAAATTGCACAAATAACACAGCTAAAGCAGTCGTAATCCCAATATTAATAACAACACCAATACCAGCAATTGTAATGCCTGTATCTGGATCAATAGTATATACACCACTACCAACAAATGCAGCTAGTCCAACGCTACATGTTTGGACAGGTGTTAATTTAAAGCAAATTCCTGTCATGACGCCAATAATAACAGGTAGTAGACTCATTGCTAATACAGATGTATTTAAAATAATTTCTAGCTGGGGCACATAAGGAATTATTAGTTTTAATATCTCACCTACTAATGCATTGGGAATTAAACAAACAACAATTCCCATACTCATCCCAGTTAGTACATTATTGATAAAATTTTTCATTGTATTTCATTTCCCTTCTGTCAATCTAACGCTCTTTGATGTTATCTTAGTATATTAATATTAGATTAATCAGTCAATATGTAATATTCAGAATATTACATGTTAAAATTGGTAAATAGCATATTATATCACCACTCAGAAAGTAGTCGTTTCCAAATAGCTGAATATTACAAAAAAATATTTCGAAATATTAAAAATACATATTTCCTTTCCAGAGCTCTACACTCCATTTTTGAATGTCTAAAAATAAAAAAGACTATAGGCTCTTTAAGCTAGCCTATAGTCTAAAGTGTGGTCTGTAAAAGCAATCACACATGAAATCCATATATTATTTATTAAATGTAATAACAGCTTGTCTGCTACGTTCTAATTTATCAACAATTTCCTTGCCTGTTTCATCCCATTTAATCATACGGTAATATGCATCATGGTAGAAAATAAAACTGTAGCCATTTGCTAAAGCTTCCTTCATAAGACGTTCTTTGGCAAAAACACTCGTCATTGGATAATCATCATATGCTAACACCCATAATGGATTTTGATGCGCATGAGTTGGCATAATATCTGCCATATGCAACATTACTTCGCCATTTTGCGTTAATTTAATAATAGCATGTCCATCGCTATGTCCACCTGTATGAATCATTTCAATTCCAGAAGCAACCTCTAACGACCCTTCATATGTTTCTACTAAATGTTGAACAGGCTCCCAATTTTCTTTCCAATACGTATTTTTAGAGCGAATATTCGGCTCACGCATTTCATCCCATTCAATTTTTGTTACATAAATTTTAGCATTAGGGAATGTAGGGACTAAAACTTCACCTTCCCATCGTGTAAGACCACCCGCATGATCAAAATGTAAATGCGTCATTAAAATTGCATCAATATCAGCCGTTGTTAAGCCAAGCTCTTGCAAACTATCAGCTAGAGTTGATTCTTCTGTTACTCCATAGTTTCGCAATTGCTTTTCATTTAATTTGTTAAAACCAACACCCGTATCAACAAGATAGTTTTTCCCATCATATTGTATTAAGATAGGCTCTGTAGGTAATTCGATTTGATTGTTTTCGTTTACTGGATATTTGCGTGACCAAAGTGGTTTTGGTACTACGCCAAACATTGCACCGCCATCAAGGCAAGTGACACCCCCGTTTAGCCATGATAATGACATATTATGAAACTGTAACTGATCCATCCATACTCCCCCTACTGTTTGCTATTTTTTAATAAATTGCGATTCTAAACGATAAATCGGCTGTCCTTTAGCAGAAAACTTTTGCTCATATTCTGTCATAATATTATCTTCTGGCATATTTGCATGTAGGTCGAGTGATACATACTTTAATAACATACCGTATTCAGACATACTAATTAAGGAATACTCAAAAAGACTACGGTTATCCGTCTTAAAATGGATTTCCCCATTATCCACTAGAATCGACTCATATAATTTCAAAAAACCCTCGTGCGTTAAACGACGCTTTGCATGGCGTATTTTTGGCCAAGGATCTGAGAAATTCAAATACACACGATCTACATCATTTTTTTCAAAAAATTTATTTAAATCTGCGCCATTTACTTTTAATAAACGTAAATTCGCTGGAGATTTAGCTTCTAAAATGTTTTCTAATGCGCAAACAATTACGCTATCATAAAGCTCAATACCGATATAATTAATATGTGGATTTTGCAAGGCCATTCCAGTCACAAATTGACCTTTCCCAGTTCCTACTTCAATGTGTAGTGGGTGATCATTGCCGAAAACAGCTTGCCAGTTTCCTTTAAAGTCTTCAGGATTTGGAATAATCACCTCTGGATGATTTGTAATCATTTCCTCTGCCCAAGGCTTATTTCTTAATCTCAATTTTCTTCCTCATTTCTTAATAGTGAAATTATTGATTTTTTATTAGTATAACGTAAAAACGTCACATTCGCATGATATTATTGCGAAATGACGTTTTTTGACTTTTCCAATGTTATACATTTCCATGCTTGTTGTTGCACTGTACATCGCACGACTACATCCTGCCCAATCGCTCCGATATAATTTCCATCAGTATGACAATCAACGCTATTTGCATGCACAACAATATCAAATTGCTCGCTTTGTAAAAAAGATATTTCTTGAAACTTTGTATGCTTTTCAAAAAAAACAGTGGCAAAAATTAATAGTAATTTCACTCTAGAAATATTGTGGACAATAGTTAATTCAACTTTGCCATCATTTGCTTTAGACATAGGTGAAATTTTCATGCCACCGCCAAAATACGGTTGATTGCTTGTAGCGACAAACCAGACATTTTGAAAATGAATCGTTTGATTTTGCGTCTGAACTGTTACATCGAAACAACTAAAGCGAAATAACCCTCTAACTACTGCAGCGGCATAGGAAAGCTTACCAAGTCCTATTTTATTGAAATAGTATTTAAGACGGGACTTATTTATGTGCCTTGTGACATAGGCATCAAAGCCGATTCCCGCATTATTAACAAATACTTCGTGTTGCATTGCTCCTAGCTGCAGCTTTCCGATATCCATCATACTGGCAGACAATTCCGACCTGACATAAAGTTCAATCTGTTTCGCATTTTTAAATGTTGGATAATAACGGGCAAAATCATTACCAGAGCCTGCACTGACCACGGCAATAACGACTAATTGATTATGTACAATGCCACTAACAACTTCATGAACGGTGCCATCTCCGCCAACTACTATGATTAACTTTTTTGTTTGGTCTTTTTGCGCCCATTGCTCAGCAATTTCTTGACCGTGCCCTTCGTATTGTGTAAGAGCTACTTGATAATCAATGGATAATTGCTGCTGCAATCTATTCCAAACAATTTTACCCTTCCCATTCCCAGCACACTCATTAACAATAAATAATACATGCATCTGTTAGTCCTCAGCTTTTGAAGATGTTTGTTGCCAAATATCACGATTAAAAGAAGTCGTTTGCACATTATTTAAAATTGTTTGAGCTGCTCGAATTTGCATATGCTTCATAGGTGATGAAACATTTTTTAATGACTGCATCCATTCATTATAATTACGACGGTCGACTAAGCGAACACTAAAAGATGAACCTGGGTAATCGAAATAACCATTACGTGTTAAAATAACCTTACGAATCGGCATGTCTATTTGGTCTTGCTTAAATAATTGTGTTAGAACAGATTCCATTCTGCTTAAGCTAATCATCGGATTGAGTATTTTTGAATCCTTTGTCCCCACTTTTTTCAACCAAAAGCGTTCACTGCCACCTACATATACCGCCTGATTCTCTGCTTCAAGCACAGTAATACAAATGCATTCTGTTGGTGACATTAACACAACATCCAGCTCGATCGGTGCTTTTCTCACCTGTAAAATCGGATAGTAAAAGACTAAATAATTATCTGGTAAGTTTTGTAGCAGTGTACGTAACAAAGAATCGCGCATAAATCGAGGATCTACATACGATTTTTCTCGCAAAGTGGAGCTTGCCCATTTCATTTGAAAATGAAAAAATTGGTCTATAAACATCCGCTTCAATTCATGGATGGACTGAGGTGCGTAAACAATATTCGGTTCAAAAGATAATGTTGTTTCCTCTTCTGGAATGATATCTTCTTCATCGGCAAATTCGTTCGTCACGTCTACTTGCTCAATATCTTCTTGGATATCTTCCTTTGGACGCCCTGTAAAAATCTTTTTAATGAATGAGAAGCGATCTTTTTCTTCAAAAGAATCATTGTCTTTTTCATTTTCAGTATGCTGCCATTCCGTTATATCTTCGCCTAATTCCCATTGACGTTTAATGCGCTCCCATTGACTTTTTTTTAAGCGCACAAACTGTGTTGGGTATCTAGCTAAATCAATTTGATAACGTGAAATATAATCTTGTATTTTCACTAATTGTGCCATGTTTAGGTCACTCCAATCTACTACCCCATATCAACTTTGCCTCATTGGCTTTTGTTCTACTACCAATTAAAGGTTCTATCCTTTTTATTTTACATGACGTTTCAGGAGAATACATGCATATTTTGTTCTATAAAAAAGAGCTAGCCTAGCAGCTTGGCTATTAACCAAGTTATAGGTAGCTCTTTTTAATTACTTACTGTTATTTAGCATTGATTGAAAGTGGTAATTTCGCCTCAAATGCTTTTTGTAATTTACGAGTCCATTCTCCAGGAACACCTGCGCCGATTTGACGACCATCCACATCGATAACTGGTGTTACTTCAGAAGAAACGGATGACACGATAATTTCATCCATTGCTAATAAATCGCCTTTTGTCATTGGCTCTTCAATAACAGGTAAATTAATTTCTGCTGCACATTTTAAAATAACTTGGCGTGTAATACCATTTAAGATGTAGTTATTTGCTGGGTGTGTGTAAAGTTTACCTGCCTTAATACCATAAACATTTGCAGATGAGCATTCCGTTACAATATCACCACGGTGTAAAATTGCTTCGTAGCATCCTTTTTCAGAAGCCTCTTGTTTTGCAAGTACAGCTCCCAGTAAATTTAACGATTTAATATCACAACGTAACCAGCGCACATCTTCTACCAATGTTGCCTTTACACCTTTTTCAAAATTTTCGATTGAACGCTCGCCAGCTTTAACATTGCCTGTTAGGACAGCTGGTACGCTTGCATCTGGGAAGATGTGGTTACGAGAAGTCGTACCACGTGTAATTTGAAAATAAACATGACCTGTTTCTAAGTTGTTTTTTTCGATTAAATCATGCAGTAATTTGTGTAAAACGTCTTTTGTATAAGGAATGACAAGACGAATTTTTTCGGCACTAGCATAGAAACGATCAATGTGCTCTTGTGCTGTGAACATATTTCCGTTATATACTTTAATTACTTCATATATACCGTCTCCAAATTGGTAACCACGGTCTTCTGGTGAAATTGTAATAGATCCTTCTTCAACGATTTGATCATTCCATAATGAGTATGCCATGTTCATACATCCTTTTCATTTTAAAATTATTTTTTAGTGAAGTGCTTTGCAAGTGAAGCTTTGTGACCTCTTTCATAAGAACATCATACTCTTACAGATTACACTTACTTCCCAGCAAGTTCTGCAATAGCTTCTGCATAAATAGCAGCAGCTTGTACTAATTTATCAACAATTACATATTCATCCGCACGATGCATTACATCTGGATCACCAGGGAAAAGCATGCCGAATGCCACACCTTTTTTCAAGACGCGCGCATACGTACCACCACCAGTCGAAAGCAAAGGAGTATCGTTGTCCCCTGTTTGTCGGCGATAAACAGCAGCTAACGTTTGGATTAACGGATCGTCCTCACTGACATAATGAGGTTTTGAGTTATCTTGAACATCGAGTGATAATCCTTTGTCAGCAGCTAAACGTTGAGCCTCTGTAATTTTTTGATCAAATGGATACGTTACAGAGTAGCGGAAACTAACGACTATGCTTCCTCCTTGGGCTACATCATAAGTAACAATACCTGGATTTAATGTCGTTTTGCCAGACATATCATCCTCAAATTGCAAAGCTAATGCGTTGCCATAATGGTCTTGATGGAATACATCTGCGATAAAATCGACAAATTGCTTACTTCCTTCTGTCGTCAATTCTTGCTGTAAAAATGCTGCAAGGTAGACAGCTGCATTGATCCCCTTCTCAGGTTCCATTGCGTGAGCTGCTTTTCCTTTGATAGTTATTATATAGCGAGAACCCTCTTTTAATAAAGAGCCTTCTAGCTGATTTTTGCTTAAAAATGTTTGAAAATTCTGTTCGAATTGTGCAGATACTAATTGAATTGTCGCTTTTGCGAAATCTGGTACCATATTTGGACGCTTCCCAGCATTAAATAGTAGTAGCTGTTCTTTCGTCGCATCCCCAGATTTATTTTGAGAGAACACAAGCTCAGCGATGCCTTTTTCGGCATTAATGAGTGGGAAGTCTGCATCTGGTGCAAAACCGAATGTTGGCATTTCCTCATTTTTAAAATAATGGTCGACACAGCGGAAGCCTGTTTCTTCATCCGTACCGATAATCATTCGTACGCGTTTGTTTAATGGAATGCCTGCATCTTTCACAAGCTTCATGCCCATCCATGCAGCAATCGTTGGGCCTTTATCGTCTATTGCACCTCGGGCAAATAATTTCCCATCGGCAATCGTGCCACTAAAAGGTGGATAAGTCCAATTCGTTTCATCCCCTTCAGGCACTACATCAACATGACATAAAATACCGAGTAATTCTTCACCTTGGCCCATTTCAATATGTCCAGCATAATTATCAACATTTTTCGTTTGTAGCCCTTCAACTTCACCCTTTGCTAACAACCATTCCAGTGCCTTTAGCGGTCCATTACCAAACGGCACATTTTCTGTTATCGTTTTTTCATCCAATACACTATTAATTTGCACAAGCTCCTGTAATTCTCTTACTAACTCATCTTGTCTTTCCTTTGCAGCATGTAACCAATCCATACTATGTACCTCCTCCATTTTATAATAAGATTATTCTACTCTTTACTTAGAAAAATACAATCGTCTTTCTAACTATCATTTGCCTCTCTTCCCTTTACACTACCACATATAGCATCTTTTACACTAATGTCCACAAAATACAGCGAAAACTTTATGTATATATTGTAAATTTCTATTGCATTCACTAGAAAACTGCTTCGTTTTTCTATATAATAGAGTTATCAGAATTATTGTTCTGAACATAAAATTAGAAAAGGGGATGTCTAAGGCAGCTACTTAAAAAGCCTCAGTGCACTCCGCACATAGTGTCGTCCGCTAGTCTTTGCCAAGTGAATTAAGATGAAGGAGTGGTTCATTTATGAAACCAACTACTGATCGAATGCTTAATCGTATTAAAGACGTGTACATGTTTATTTTAGACAAAGGAACCGTGTCTACACAGGATTTAGTCGAAGAGTTTAGCATCACTCCTCGCACCGTTCAAAGAGATTTGAACGTGTTAGCCTTTAACGATTTGGTGATGAGTCCAAGTCGAGGCAAATGGACAACGACGAGTAAAAAAGTAAAATTGACGTCTTAGTTTTTGCGCACGTTGCGTAAAGCATTATTGTAAGAAAAAAGAATGACCTTTCGTCGGGGTCATTCTTTTTTTCTATTTACAGCCTCTTCACAATCCGTTACACTCGAAACATTCTACATGTTGAGAGGAGGATTTTTATGCAACTATCCAAGATGTTCCACCCGCTCGTTTGGATTATTTTAGGTGGTACTATATTTACACGTATTGCGAGCTTTATGGCAATGCCTTTTTTAGCTATATATTTACATAACGAAATTGATGCCTCCCCTTTACAGATAGGGCTGACCATTGGTATTGCACCGCTGATTTCCACTGTAGGTGGATTTTTTGGCGGTTATTTAACAGATCGCTTTGGTCGCAAAAGTGTCATTTTACTTACGATACTTGTTTGGAGTATTGTTTTCTTCGGCTTTGCTACAGCACATACGATATGGTTCTTTGTCGTACTTAATGCGTTGAACGGCTTATGTCGCTCGTTCTTTGAGCCTTCTACACAAGCATTAATGATTGATTTCACTCCAGCAGAAAAACGCAAAAGATTGTTTTCATTGCGCTATACAGCCATTAATATAGCGGCCGTAATAGGACCTCTTATTGGCGTTTATATAGCCCAGCTATCCAGTCCTAGCATTCCGTTTATGCTGACAGGTGTTATGTACATTATTTATGCACTATTTTTATTTTTCGTATTGAATCGTTACGAAATGCAGCAACAAAAAGCTATCACACAAACAAAAGTGCTTCAAACCTTTACGATTCTTTTAACAAACAAAGTATTATTAAGCTTTATTTTTGGAGCCATTTTAATAAATATTGGCTACTCCCAATTTGATTCAACACTTCCGCAATTGATTGAGCTAAAAATTGAGGATGGTGCTAAGCTCTATTCTTTACTAATTTCGTTAAATGCGGCGGTTGTTCTCTTACTACAATTACCGATTAGTATTTTTTCAGAGCGTTTTTCATCATCCACAATTCTTCTGATTGGTATCGTATTCTTTGCAGTTGGTTTAACGCTCTTTGGCATATCAACGAACTATTCGCTGTTCATTTGTGCAATGATTATTTTTACAATTGGCGAAATATTTGCTTTCCCAACAATGAATGTCATGATCGATGAAATTGCACCAGATACACAAAAAGCAACATATCTAGGCGCCTCTCAATTTAAAAATTTAGGTGGTTTTATTGGCCCTATTATTGGGGGATGGCTTTTAACGCATTATATTGATGCAATGTTTGCTGTCATCGCCGTTCTTGTCTTATGTAGTTCACTGTTTTATCGATCTAAAACACAAGGTGCTGCTTAACTATATTAAAAAAGCACGAGTTACGTAGGAGGCAGTTTTTCTTCTCCTACATATCTCGTGCCTTTCATTTCAAACTAAGTTCGTTTGCATATTTTTCTTCTGTCGATGCAACTTCGTCGAAACTGGAGTATTGATCCTTCCCTGCCTTCTTGGACTGATATAATGCTTTGTCTGCCCGTTCAAATAAACTCAATTCTGTTTCATTTGATTTTTTGCAAATTACCCCGCCCATACTAACAGAAATGACGGACCATTTTATATTATCAAAACTACGTATTTTCGCCAAAACGGCATTTGCTAATTGCTCCATAAGTTCCTCGTTCGTATCATATAAAACAATTGCAAATTCATCGCCTCCAAATCTTACAACAAAGCCATTCTTTTTTACGACTTCCTTCAAGATATCGGCTGTTTTAATAAGAATTCTATCACCTTCAGCATGACCAAATTGATCATTTACTTGCTTAAAGTTATCTAAATCTATTAAAAGTAAACCTGGCGTATTAGCTCTTCTTTTTCTTAATAATTTATCCATTTTACTTATATATGTAGCACGATTAAAGACATTTGTTAGTGAATCATATGTTGCTAATTGTATCGTTTTAGAAAACAATCTATTAATAACCATCAGCATAATAAATGCTGTTACTAATGCAATCATCAGAACGAACCAAAACTGTTTCGTATTTTTGGCAAGGGCCGTCAACTTCGTATCGTTACCATATTTCACGTACACTACTCGCTTTGACGATGCACCTCGAACTGTCTCTGCCTCATAAGGTATAAAACGATATGTCTCTATATAGCCATTGCCTAACTCTTGTTGATACTCACTTGGCTTCATCGTTTGGAGAGCTACCTTAAAATGTTCCTGAAATTTTTTTGATTGATTTTTTACAGTTGTTCCAGCGGCATCTGTATCAGAGAAAAAAATACCCCCTGCATTAATTGTTCGTAAATCTAGCAAATCATCATATTTATCAATTAAATAAGCAGAGGTTTTTGCAAAGTTGAATGTTTGAAATACAGGCACTTCACTTAATTTTAAGCCAAGCTCCAATAAATACTTTTTGTCAGGTGTAGCCAAATAGCTAAATTTTCGATATTCGCCTGTAGTTGTTGAAACATCTATACCATCTGTAAAAAACTGTCCGCTTTCTCTTCTTTCGTCTAATAAAGCAGAAAAGTTTTTACAGCAAAGGGAAAAATTCAGCCCTTTATCTTTTTCGAATGTTGTATAAATAACGGTATTTTTTTTATCCAATATGTATATATCCATACCAAGATTGTCTTTCATTTGCTGTAAATCCCAAGTCGCTAGATTAGGATTTTCCTCATAATATGTAGCTAATGCTTGTAGTTCATGTTCCATGTTTTCCGAAATATTTTTATCAAAATAAAAGTGTGCGTTATCTACAGTTTGCATATCCGTTAAAATATGATTTTCAATTAATGTTCGATTACTCGCTTCTTGGTCTTCAATATTTGCCACAAGTATTTGCCTATTAACATAAGAAATTACGGCAACCAGTATTAATGCAAAGGCAATTAAAGATATTAATAATTTAATTCGTAGTTTTTTCATTAACATGTCCTCTACTCATCTTCACTATCATTTTTTGAACATACTTTTTCCGGTACACTATATTCCCTCTATAATATTTTATTGATATATCATATTATACAGTTATTGGGACAAACATGTAAAAAAAATCCTCGATACTAAAGTACAGCATCGAGGGTCTTTTTATTCTCTATTTTGTAAGCCTGCTAATTCTTCAGACGTTAACTCACGATATTCACCTAATGCTAAGCTTTCATCAAGTTGTAAGCTACCCATCGAAAGGCGCTTTAAGTAGGTAACACGTTTACCAACCGCTTCAAACATACGCTTTACCTGATGAAATTTTCCTTCTTGTATCGTCAATTCAATTTCTGATTGCGGTGCAGATTTTAAAATGACAAGCTCACCTGGCTTAGTTACATAGCCATCATCATCTAACTCAACACCACGAGCAAATATTTCTCCATCTTCCTGCGTAACAATGCCTTCAATTTTGGCATAGTACACTTTTGGTACATGTTTCTTGGGAGATAATAAATTATGAGCTAATACACCGTCATTCGTTAACAGTAACAAGCCTTCTGTATCTTTATCTAAACGTCCAACAGGAAACGGTTGAAAATGCTGATGCAGAGGATCTAGTAAATCAATAACAGTCTCATCCCGTAAATCTTCGGTTGCAGAAATAACACCAGGAGGCTTATTCATCATATAGTACACAAACTCTGTGTAGACAACCCGTTCACCATAGACGACAACATCTTGCTTTTCTGGATCAACATGCATTGCTGCATCCTTTACATATGTGCCATCTACAGAAACCGCTTTTTGTTTTAGGAGTTGCTTAACTTCCTTTCGTGAGCCGTAGCCCATATTGGCTAGTAATTTATCTAAACGCATAGTTCCTCCTATTTAAATCCAAATTTACTTGTAATACGTGTCAATCGCTCACCAAGTAATTTTTGTGCTAAGCCTAGGCGTAATGATAAATATCCATAAACAGCTATACCCACTGCCGCACAAATAATAGAGTATACGAGCGCAGAGAATTTACCATCTACTGGTCCCATAATAAGTTCTAATAGCTTATGGACGATTAATACACTTACCGCCATCGCAGCTGTTAAAAGCGTAATCAGCATGACACGGCGCAATACCATTTCTGATTTATAATTAAGCGTTTTTCTAAGGATTAACATGTTAATAATAATGGAGACACTGTAGCCAATCGCTGTTGCAAAAATGGCTCCATCTGCTTCTAGCCAACGAATTAACGGTATGTTAAGTGCTAGCTTTACTAAAATACCAGATAGTAAGCTTAAGACAATCCATTTTTGAAAGTCGATACCTTGTAATAGTGCAGCCGTTACTTGGAACAACGCAAATAAAATCGCTACTGGCGCATAATGGGCTAAAATTGCTGCACCCATTTCACTTTCTGAGTAAAGCATAAAGTATATTTCATTTGCTAATAATGAAATACCCACAACGGCTGGTAATGTAATGAAAATTAACACTTGATACGTTTTATCCATCGCATGACGTAATGATAAATACTCACCCTGTGTAAAGTATTTTGTTATCGTCGGCACTAGCGCACTTGAAAATCCTGTTGCTAGCATAACTGGAATAATCACAACTTTATGTGTTGTAAAGTTGATCATCGATAAATATTCATCTGTAACTTTCGCTAAGCCAATTGAACTCATCGCACCGTTAAACGTTAGCATATCCACTAATTGAAATAATGGATTGGCAACCCCTACAAACACCATAGGAATTGAATACGTGATGACCTCTTTATAAATATTAGACATTGGTAGCTGTGTTGAAGTAATACTTTGACTACGCAATAAATTAAATTCAGGCTGGTATTTTTTCCAATAGTAATAGAGCACCATTAATCCACCAATTGCCCCGATAAATGCTGCAAAAACAGCAAAGGAAACTGCTGTTTCAGGTTTGCCATTAAATACAACTACTACTAAGAAAGAACCGCCTAATAACACAACAATTCGGACAATTTGCTCCACTAACTGCGAGATTGCTGTTGGTTCCATTTTGTCATAGCCTTGGAAGAAGCCACGCCATAAACTCATAAATGGCACAACAATAAGCGCAAAACTTACCCAACGTATAACAGAAGCAATTTGCTCAACTGAAAATTTCTGTTCATCACTTTTTATTACAAGCTCACCAATCGGTGTTGCAAGTATAAAGAGGGCAGCAAATGAGGCAATACCCGTAATCATCATAATGAGTATGCCTGACTTCATCAGCTTGCGTCCTGATTGATAATCTCCCATTGCATTATATTTGGAAACAAATTTAGAAACAGCGATGGGAGCTCCCGAGATGGCTATTGCCAGCATAATTGAGTAAGGAATATATGCATATTGATACAGTGCGATATTTTCCTGCCCAACAATCGCATAAAAGGGGAAAACATAAATTAATCCAAGTACCTTGGATAAAAACATCCCTAATGTTAATATCGCAGTACCTTTCATTAAATTGGACATCGTATCCATCCATTCATTAGTAAAATCAAGCCTTTATAAGTGATAATGCATCACCACTTTTGAAACAATAAATAAGTAAACCAACTGTTATCTTAACATATTTAAAAGAAAACAGATGCATAATTACACTGAAAAATTTTTGAATCAAACATCTCTAGCTTCCCTAGGTTAGATTGATGTCAAATTACTAGTACATTGCCAAAAAAATAGCGGTTCAAAAAATCAAATAGATTCTTTGAACTGCTACTTCTATGTTACATATCAACAAAGAATTGTTTATACCATACTAAGAACACATAAGCTGTCCAAATATAGCGACCACGATTTGCTTTGCCTTCATAATGTTCATCTAAATAACCAACTAATTGTTTCGTATCGAAAAATTCATTAGCGAAGTCAGTTGTAAACATGTCCTTCACCATATTGTAATACTTTTCTTCACGCAACCAGTGGCGAATTGGTACAGGGAAACCAAGCTTTGGACGCTTTGCCCATTCTTCTGGTAACTCCTGATGTGCTGCTTGACGAAGCACATATTTCGTATCAATATCATTTACACGATATTTTGATGGAATATCTTTTGCTAATTCCATTACTTCTTTGTCTAAAAACGGTACACGCAATTCAATTGAATGCGCCATACTCATTTTATCAGCCTTTAATAAAATATCACCAGGCATCCACAAATTCAAATCTAAATACTGCATTTTAGTAATATCATCATCACCAGGTACTTCATCATAAATACGCTTTGTAATCGTTTTGACAGAAGGACCGTTTTTGTAGTCAGGCTTTAGCACATTTAAAGCATCTTCTTCATCCCAAACAACCGCTTCCCCAATAAAACGTTCTTCTACCGTTTGACCGCCCTTAACTAGGAAATGTGTGTATTGGTTTTTAGGTAATGCTTCTGCAACACCGCGCAATGCTTTACGAATACCAAATGGCACCTTCTCGTATTTTTGCATTCTACCAGAGTTTTGGTACCAAGAATAGCCACCGAATATTTCATCCGCGCCTTCACCTGAAAGGACTACTGTTACATCCTTCGCTGCTAGCTCAGATAGGAAGTAAAGCGGTACAGAAGATGGGTTTGATTGCGGCTCATCCATATGCCACTGAATTTTCGGTAATGCTTCAAAACATTCATCCGCTGAAATATATTTACGCTCGTTTTGAATATTTAATGTATCTGATAAATCTTTTGCTAAGTTTGTTTCATTGAACATATCTTCATAGTCAGAAAAACCGACAGAGAATGATTTATCAGGGCGTAGTAATGATGTAATGTAACTTGAGTCAATACCGCCAGATAAGAAAGAACCAACCTTTACATCACTAATTTGGTGGGCGTCTACAGATTCTTTCACTGTTGAACGAATATCTTCCACATATTTTTCAATTGGCGCTTCTTTCGCATGGAATTTTTTATCCCAATATTGCACAATTTGTTTTTTTCCATTTTGAATGACCATATAGTGCGCTGGTGGTAATTTGTACACACCTTTAAAGAATGTTTCGTCCATTGAAGAATACTGGAATGTTAAATAAGGACGTAATGCATTTTTGTTTAATTCTTTAATAAAAGCTGGATGTGGCATGAAAGATTTTATTTCTGAACCAAAAATAAATGTTCCATCCGTTGTATTTTCAGTATAGTACAACGGTTTAATGCCAAAGCCATCACGTGCGATAAATTGTAAATCATTCTTTTTATCCCAAATACAAAATGCGAACATTCCGCGAAGCTGTTTGACGAATTCTACACCGTACTGAATATAGCCGAAAATTAATACTTCACTATCTGATTTCGTTTTAAACGTATGACCTTTTGCTTGTAGGTCTTCACGTAACTCTTGGAAATTATATATCTCCCCATTGAAAACAAGCACGATGTCCCCATCTGGGCTATAAAGAGGTTGATTTGCCACGTCAGATAAGTCAATAATACTTAAACGACGGAAACCTAACGTTACTTTATCGTCACTATGAATACCACCACTGTCTGGTCCACGGTGAATAATCGTATTCATCATATTTTCAATTGTTTGGTGATGATCAATCACATTTGTTCCATTAATATAGCCAATAAATCCGCACATCTATTTTTTCACCTCATAATTTAGTGCATAACCACTACCATCATAGCACGAATAGCCATTCATTTCATGCTGTCATTATAGATAAAAAATTATAATGCACTTTATGATAATTTTCAATGTAAAGTAGCCGCCCTCTATATAGACTTCATGTATAATAGGAAAAGTTCCTAAAAATGAAAAGAAAGTGAGTTCACATATATGTATGATGTAATCGTTATCGGTGGTGGCCCCTCTGGATTAATGGCTGCTATTGCGGCTGGAGAACGAAAAAAGAAAGTTTTACTACTTGAAAAAGGGACAAAGCTTGGTAAAAAGCTAGCAATCTCTGGTGGAGGGCGTTGTAACGTGACGAACAGACTCTCTGTTGAAGAAATTGTTAAACATATTCCTGGCAATGGTCGTTTCTTATATAGTCCTTTTACTGTTTATAACAACGAAGATATTATTACCTTTTTCGAAGGTCTAGGTGTTGCATTAAAAGAAGAAGATCATGGTCGTATGTTCCCTGTGTCAAACCGCGCACAAGATGTCGTCGATGCCCTTATCCGTCAATTGCAGCGACTACATGTTGAAGTCCGCTTAAATACACCTGTTAACAAGCTACTAATGGATGAGGAAAAGATTCTTGGTGTGCGTTTAGCAGACGGTACAGAAGTTCGCTGTGAAGCTGTTGTTGTTGCAGTTGGAGGGAAGGCAGTGCCGCAAACAGGTTCAACAGGTGATGGCTATCCTTGGGCTGAGCGAGCTGGTCATAATGTAACAACGCTATTCCCAACAGAAGTACCGATTTTATCGAAGGAGGACTTTATTCAAACGAGAGAGCTCCAAGGACTAGCATTACGAGATGTTGCAGTTTCCGTTCTCAATAAAAAAGGCAAGTCGCTTGTCACACATCAAATGGATATGCTCTTTACGCATTTTGGATTAAGCGGTCCTGCCGTTTTACGCTGTAGTCAATTCGTTGTTAAGGAATTGATGAAAACAGGTTACGAGCCTGTCACAATGCGTATTCAAACACTCGTAGACTACAATGAAGAAACTTGTCTGCAATATTTAAATAAACTTATTAAAGAAGAACCGAAAAAGGCCGTGAAAAATGTGTGGAAAGGTGTCGCACCAGAACGCTGGCTACTATTCTTATGTGACCGTGCAAGCATCGATGTTCAAGTGACTGGCACTGAATTATCTCAAGAAAAAATCCGTGCACTAGCACATCTACTCGTCAATTTCACAATGACTGTTAGTGGTACGCAATCTCTCGACAAAGCATTCGTTACAGGTGGTGGCGTCTCTGTAAAAGAAATCGAACCAAAAACGATGGCATCCAAGAAAAAATCAGGGTTGTTTTTCTGTGGAGAAATTTTAGATATTCATGGCTATACAGGCGGCTACAACATTACGTCTGCGCTTGTTACTGGAAGAATTGCAGGTATGAACGCCGCATTTTAAATGACTCGATTCAAATTGGCACGACAAAGTAGTCGGAACAAAACTTTAAACTACTTTAGAAGAAAGCATTCGTTGATTGTAGAGAGCGGTCACTCCTGCGGGAACACACGCAACGTAAGACACAACAATCCGCGCGTTAGAGAGGGTTGCGGCTTACGGTGTGCCCGCGGAAAGCACCGCCGTAGCGGACATCAACGGTAAAGCAAAAAAATGGTAGATTGTCTGAGATCAACAATTTTTTCTTTTGCAAGAGTAATAAATTAGCAACGTGTACTAGTTGATGGTAGCGAAGGCGGTGACTCCTGCGGGAACGCACGCAACATAAGACACAACAATCCGCGCGTTAGCGAGGGTTGTGGCTTACGTGGGTGCCCGCGGAAAGCACCGCCGTAGCGGACATCAACGGTAAAGCAAAAAAGTGTTAGATTGATTGCAGTCATTCTAACACTTTTTTATCCTATCTTCTTTTCCACAAAAAAACTGTTTTTCTGTAGCGCCTCTTTAACTTTCGCTAGACAAATAGACCTCTTCATATGGTTGTATGATGACAAATCCTTCTCCTGAGAAAGCCATTTGAATTGATTCACCACTTCCACGTCCAATAAACGTACGGAAGCTAATATCTGTTTTAAACTCAGGTGTTAAATTACCTGACCACGCTACTGTAGCATGTGGATCTGTATAAACCGTCTCTCCTGGCTTTACTAATAATGTCAATGGCTCGAAATGAGTTGTGATAGCTACCTTACCTGTTCCTTGTAAAGTGACATTAAATAAACCACCAGACATAATACCAGCCATTTTACGCATTAATTGAATATCCCAATTTATCGTAGGTTCAAATGCCAATAAGTCATTACCGTTTACGCAAATACTTTCACCCTTCAAATCAAAAATGGTCACCTTTTTTCCTTGATCCGCTAAATAGAGACGCCCCTTCCCTTTTGCTTTCATCAGTTGCGTGCCTTCACCTGTCAGTGCTTTTTTAAACATCTTGGATAGACCATGCTCCAATACACGTTCCCGTTCAAACTTAATGTCGCCTATGTATGAAATCATAGCCCCCATTTTCGACCAGACTTCACCATCTAAGTTTACCTCTAGTACACGTTCCGTTTCTAACTCAAAATATTCGTTTACATGATCATTTTGTTGTGTCGTGCTTATAAAGTCGTTTAATGAATACTTCCCCATGTACATCTCCTCCTCTGCTTTCTTTACCTTATATACGTTACATGCCACGAAAAGATTCACCTAGTCATTATCACTTTCCATATGAATCGTAGCGAACACATTCATTTACTATATTTTTGATTATTTTCACAGGTATGTGCTGTCATCAAGAAAAGAATATCGTTGCAAAAATTCTCTTTTAGTACCAAAATCACTTTATTTACCATAATGTTATTGACATCAACAAACAGCTGTTATATGTTAGACGAAGATTAATCGAGTGTTGTATAACAATGACTACAAATAAAAACCGCATCAGTGTCATATGCGAAATGACACTAATACGGCAATACCTTCAAGTGCGAATTGAAAGTGAAAATTATCGTGTAGCGGAGACGTCTCCAACTTTTTGTGATGCTGCTTTTAACGCTGTTTGTTTACGTACATCAGCACGTAATGTTATTGCAATAATGAATGAAATGGCAATTAACCCTGCAAAAATATAAAAGACAGGAATGTAACTGTCATAAGCATTTCTAATACCACTCACTAGAAGTGGACCAAATACACCACCTAATGACCAAGTTGTCAGTAAATAACCATGGATGACCCCAAGTTGTTTCGTACCAAATAAATCACTTGCGAATGCAGGTAGGTTTGAGAAACCACCACCATAACAACTAACTACTAAGAAAATAAGTGCTTGGAAAATAATAACGTTTGTCGTATGTGGTAATACGATAAATGTAATAAGTTGTGCTGTAAAGAAAATAACAAAAACGTTTGGACGACCAATATAATCAGACACAGCAGCCCAAATTAATCGGCCACCACCATTGAATAACCCCATTACTCCTACCATTGCTGCGGCACCCGCAACTGATAACCCTACAATTTCCTGTGCCATCGGAGATGCTACAGAAATCATCATAATACCCGCTGTAACATTTACTAAGTGCATAGACCATAACATCCAGAAATGCTTTGTTTTCACAGCTTCACGAGCTGACATAACAGCCAAGTCTGTTTTCACTACTTCTTTGCCTTTTTCTGCAGCCGCTTTCATATTCGCAGGCATATAACCTGGTTTTGGCGGTGCTATATATGAAGCCCCTAAAATCATTAACGTGAAGTAACATGCCCCTAAAATAAAGTAAGTTGTAGAAATTCCGACTGCTTCCATTAAGTTCGCTGCTACTGGTGCAGTAATAAGTGCACCCGAACCAAACCCTAGTACAGCCATACCAGTTGCTAAACCACGACGATCTGGGAACCATTTAACTAATGTTGATACAGGTGCGATATATCCAATCCCCATACCAAGTCCACTTAGTAAGCCGTAAGTTAGCCAGTACAATGTTACTGAATCCATTGAAATCGCAACACCTGCTCCTGCTTGTCCTGCTCCAAACAGCACAGCAGCTACCATAGCAGATTTACGCGGACCCATTTTTTCTACTAAACTACCAAATAGTGCTGCCGAAAAACCTGCAAGCCCCATCATAATTGTAAAGGCAATCGTAACCTTCGTTTCACTCCATCCCATTTCTGTGACAATCGGCAGCTTGTATACACTGTATGCATAAGCTCCACCAATTGAAAGGTGAATAGCGATCGCAGATAATGCAATTAACCATCTATTTTTATTCATAAATTCTCATTTCTCCCCTCTTTTGCTACCTGTGAAAATTCTATGAACGTCCATGTAAAACAATTTACCACTTATAATTATTCAAATGCAAGATGTTTTTCTAAAAAATATTATTTCTCCAAAAAGTTTTTTATTGTTCACTATATAATTAAAAGAACAAAAACCTTACAGTCTCTAAGAAAAAAGGCGTTTTTCAAACAATATCCCCAACATATTTTAGCTATTATTACTTTTCTACTGTACTTATTCTATTTAAATAAATTATTTTAAGATAATTAAAAATGTGCATATTTTCACATATGATAGAAAGCTTCTCTCCTTTTGACTGCTAGATAAAAAATAGAAATTCGCTTGATATGTAAAAATAGAAATAATCGACATACAGAAATATTAAGAATGAAAGAGAATTTTAAAACGATAACAAAGCAAATTTTCTTTGCGCAAAATATTTTAACTTTCTATAGGATAAGTAAACTAACCCATTATATTATTTAAATGTAAATAATTACATAAAAACTTGTTGTATAACGGCATTTTAAAGATAAATCGCCAATTATTTTTTATTATTCAAATATAAATTTTTATTTTATAAAAAACCAAACTCCGATAGCACTTCCTATTTCTTTTCTTACGCTAATGTGATTTTAATACATATATTGTTATAGTACACAATTAAAACAGATACTTTGTAGCAGTAATTGTATTACAACAAGCTATTCATTTATGGTACTTTATTATAGAATGATAGTCCTAGTCCTTTGCTAGAAAAATGGGTTTTGCATATCTCCAATAAATATAGTAGTTTCCTACATATTGAAATAATACAAAAAAGAGGTGATGAATGAATAAAAGGGCTGCTAATTTGGCATTCCTTTTCATTATTATGAAAAACATATCATTACGACTCAAAATGTTTATTTTTTCTTTTATTATCGTTATTTTCTCTATTACTACGAGTGGTGCAATTATGATTCATAATTTAGCTGGTGCTTTAGAGAAGGAGTTTGGAGCCCGTGCAATAGCTATAGCACGGACGGTTTCACAGCTTACAGAAGTGCAAAAAAACGTAGGTACTAAAGAGGGCTTTGAAATTATTCAGCCGATTGCTGAACGCATTCGATTAACGACAGATGTGGATTATATCGTCATTATCGATATGAAACGCATTCGTTACTCCCATCCCTCTGAAAGTAAGCTAGGTACTGTTTTTGAAGGTGGCGATGAAATAGAAGCATTTTCACAGCATGAATACATATCAAAGGCACGTGGTGTATTGGGTTATTCTATACGCGCATTCGTACCAATTATGAACGAGGAAGGCACGAAGCAAGTTGGAGTTATTACCGTTGGGCTACTTGCACCAAAATGGTATGACCTTTTAGATGAATATCAATTTGATATATTAGTATCACTTTTAGGTGGGCTTGCCATAGGGTTAGGCGGATCTGTTTGGGTTGCTAACCATTTAAAACGTCAAACCTTTAACTTAGAACCTTACGAAATCGCTCGTTTAGTAGAAGAACGTTCAGGTATTATTCAAGCGATGGATATAGGAATTTTAGCTACAGATGAAAGTGGAAATGTAACCTTCATTAACCGATTAGCACGGCAGTATACACATTACTTTGGACACAAAGTATCCAGAAAAACTTTATTTAAAGATACGTGGCTTGCTGAAGACACCATACAACAACATGAGGTTTATCGACCACTTTT
Source organism: Lysinibacillus sp. JNUCC-52 (assembly GCF_015999545.1). Taxonomy (NCBI): domain Bacteria; kingdom Bacillati; phylum Bacillota; class Bacilli; order Caryophanales; family Bacillaceae; genus Lysinibacillus; species Lysinibacillus sp. JNUCC-52. The sequence continues at coordinate 3,868,271 of NZ_CP065546.1, read as the reverse complement.
AATGTACGAGCAAATGTATTTAGTTCGGACATTCCCTATCCGTATTATGGAACAAAATGCCGGCTATCTTATCATGTTAACTGATCGAAAAGAGGCAAATATGCTTGCTGAAGAATTAACAGGAATTAAAATGCTCGTGGATTCCTTGCGGGCACAGCAACATGAATACATGAACCGTCTCCATAGTATTGCTGGACTTATCCAGTTGGAGCGAAATGACGATGCTTTAAGCCTCATTATTGATGAAATCACAGATGAAGAAGAACTAATTCAAAGCTTGCATGATAAATTTCAGGATTATTCTATTCAAGGCTTATTACTTGGCAAATACTCACGCGCTAAGGAACTAGGTGTAGAACTGACAATCGATGAAGAATCTAATCTCGCTGATTTTATGAGTGGCTTATCGAGTGGCGATATTATTACTATCATTGGCAACTTATTGGACAATGCAATGGAAGCTTGCTTTGAATGTGAACATAAGGATGTTCATTTAACAATTAACGGTGATAAGCATTATTTAATTATAGAAGTACAGGACAGTGGTAAAGGTATTGCAGGTATACCCCAACGAATTTTTGATTATGGATTTAGTACGAAACAAAAAGAAGGACATGGCATTGGACTTGCACTTGTCAAACAAATCGTCGAATCCAATAATGGCACAATTCATGTAGAATCTACTGTTCACATCGGCACAACAATTACAATTAATATAGGGGTGACAGAGGAACCATGAGCAAAATCACAGTTTTTATCGTAGAAGATGACCCAATGGTGCTTGAGGTAAATAAAGGATTTTTGAATAAAATGAGTGGCTTTCAACTCATAGGAGAGGCAGTCAATGGACGAGATGCCTATGACAAAATCATGATTCAAAAACCAAACCTTATTTTACTGGATATGTTCTTACCAGATATGACAGGCATGGAATTGTTTTTAAAAATTCGAGCACAACGTATTCCATCCGATATTATTATGATAACAGCAGCTCGAGATGCACCTACAGTACAAGAATCCCTTCGACTAGGTGCAATTGATTACCTAATAAAGCCATTTCGTTTTGATCGCTTTGAAAGGGCTTTGCTACAATATAAAAACTCTACAAAAAACTTACTCAGTACGACTAATATTAACCAAGAGGATATCGATCAGTGGTTAGGTATTCAGCATGAAATTTTAGAACTGCCAAAAGGCTTGAATAAGATTACAATGGAGCAAATTTTAAGTTACTTAACGACACATCATGCACCGATTACTTCTGAACAGCTTGCACAAAATGTCGGCATGGCAAGAGTAACTGTACGAAAATATTTAGACTTCTTAGCTACAAAAGGTACTGTGCATATTGAATTAAAATACGGAACCGTAGGACGACCAACTAAATACTATTCTATTAAATAATAATAAATTAGTATATTAGTGCTCGATTTGCTACCTATTCTAATCATAGCCTAAAACCAAGAATCTGCTCACTTTTCACGGGAAAGCAACAGGCATCCATAGTCACTTCGCCTACTACACCTTGCTTCTTTTATGTCCCACTGAAAATTGCAGATTCTTTTTTTATTTAGTAGCTACATTCAAGTTCTTACAAAAAGCATTGTAGCTGTTTTGTAACAGTTTTTCAAAATAATAAATTGTTATATACCATAAAAACCAAAATGTTCATTAATACCATAATATTGTATATTTTCGTATTTTCAATAGAATAAGAAGCGTTCACATCTTCAATAGATTAGAGGTGAATTTGTATGTGGCGCAATCACATTCACAAGTATTTTGTTAGCGTTCTCATTTTACTGACAGTTCTGTTAGTTTCCTGTCAGCAACAAGATTATCCTACAGATAATGAACAGTTAAGTCATGAAGAACAAATTGTCATTCGATTTTCACACGTAGTAGGTGAAAACACGCCAAAAGGAATGGCAGCAATCAAATTTGCCGAACTCATTAAACAGCGCAGTAATGGTCATGTAGAAATTCAAGTCTTTCCAAATGGTGTTCTTTATAAAGATGGAGAAGAAATGAATGCACTTTTACGTGGAGATATTCAGATGATAGCACCAGCTATTTCAAAAATTACAACGCTTGTACCTGAGTGGTCGGTTATGGACTTGCCCTATGCATTTAAAAATGCTGATGAAGTGCATACATACGTTGATAGCGATGTCGGTCAATCTTTAATGAAGAAATTAAATGACCATAATCTTTATTCAATCGGGGTTTGGGATAGTGGATTTAAGCAATTTAGCAATAGTATCCGCCCTATTCAAGATGTCACTGACTTAAAAAACTTACGCATGCGCATCATGCCGAGTGATATTTTAGCAGAGCAGTTTACAAGTGTTGGTGCCTATCCAAAGAGAATAGATTTCAATACCGTTTTCCATCAGCTACAAAAAGGAAATGTAGACGGACAGGAAAATACACTCACTAATATTACTAGTAAAAATCTACATTCTCTACAAGACTACTTAACAATTAGTAATCATGGTTATTTGGGCTATTTATTACTTATGAACAATGAGTTTTGGCAGTCCTTACCGAAAGATGTTCAAACATTGCTTATTGATACACTTGCTGAAGTACAGGAATGGGAATGGCAACTTGCAGAAAATCTTACAGCAGAGCGTCTGCAAGAAATGGAGGCTTGTAACTGCATTAATATTCATTATTTCACAGATGAGGATGTTGAGAAATGGGAATCAGCATTTGAACCAGTCTATGATTATTACGCTAAAAGTTACAGCAAGAAATATATACTTGCGCTACCAAAAAACCAACCACATCACTAATTTGGGTTTAAAGGGGATCCTTTTAACTATAATCACAACTTTAAGGGGGATTTGAAATGAAAAAATGGCTTTTAATGTCACTAATGGCTGTGCTAGTTTTAGCTTTAGCTGCTTGTGGTGGCGATAAAAAAGAACCAGCTTCTGCTCCAGCAGCTGAAGGAGATGGTGGCTATACAAAAGAAAAACCACTTGTTATTAAATTTTCTCACGTTACATCAATCGATAGTGTGAAGGGGAAAGCATCTGAAGCTTTTGCAAAATTAGTTGATGAGAAAACAGAAGGTAAAGTAAAAGTTGAAGTATATCCATCTTCTCAATTATATGGTGATAATGACGAGCTTGATGCTTTAGTATCTGGAAACGTACATATGATTGCACCATCTGTTACAAAAATGGTGAAAATTGACCCTCGTTGGCAGTACGTAGACATGCCTTACCTTTTTGAAGATGAAGAGCATGCTCGCAAGTTCTTTGAATCAGACGTTGCAAAAACAATTCTTGAATCAGATCAATTAGCAGCAAATGATATTAAAGGTTTAGTATTCTGGGAAAACGGCTTTAAGCATTTCTCTAATAATAAACATCCACTTGTTAATGTTGAAGATTTTAAAGGTTTAAAATTCCGTGCACAGGCAGGTAAAGTACTTGAAGCACAATTTAAAGCGTTACATGCTGGCTCAGCTACAATTTCATTCGGTGAAACATATGCGGCTCTTCAACAAGGAACTGTTGATGGACAAGAAAATACATTCAACAACTTTGATACACAAAAGTATCAAGAAGTTCAAAAGTACTTCTCCGTATCTGAACATGGTCGTCTTGACTATGCAATTTTTGTAAACAAACCATTCTGGGAAAAGATCCCTGCAGATTTATTAAAGGCAGTTGAGGACTCGTTAGCTGAAGCTACAACTTTAGCATGGGAACTAGCTGCTGAAGAAAATGCGAAATCATACGAAAACATTAAGAACTCTGGTATTGAAGTAATTGAATTAACAGCTGCTCAAAAAGATGCTATTAAAGCTGAGCTTGAGCCCGTTTACGAAGAGTTTGATAAGGCTATTACGGAAGAATTAATTAACGGTATTCGTGATTTAAAATAAGCTCTTTCAATTGAGTGTCGATAAGTAATCGACACTCACTCTTTTTCTTAAAGTAAATCGCTTACAAACTTGTTTTACTTTATTGGAGAAAAATTTTACCATCTTATATTTTAAGGAGGCATCAGGATGAATGTTTTACATAAAGTATGGGGTTATTTAGAGGAAATCCTTGCGGGATTCTTTTTCGTAGCTGGTATTGCACTAATCTTCTACGGTGTAATGATGCGTTATGTTTTTAACGAACCTCAAGCTTGGGTAGAAGAATTAGCACGTTACGCAATTATTTGGGGAACGTTCCTCGGCTTTGGTTTAGCACTACGTCACAATCAGCACATCCAAGTAGACATTTTATACGATAAATTAAAACCATCAAATAAACGCATTTTAGATTTTATCGCCACTAGTTTAAGTATCGTATTTTGTTTAATTTATACGTACTACGGTTTCGTATTAGTTGAGAACCGCTATACATCAGGTATGGTTTCACTTGATATCGGTATTCCAATGTGGGTTGTCTACTTAGTACTGCCGATTTCTGGCGTTTTATTTTTACTAAGATTCGTAGAAAGACTAGTTAATATTATACGAGGAAAGGACGAAGAATATGCTAATCCTCTTACTTAGTTTCTTTGTTTTATTATTTTTACGTGTACCAGTCGCAGTGAGCCTAGCACTTTCAACAATCTTAGTGTTCTTTCAAATCGATTTTAATATGAATATGATTCCTCAGCGTATTTTCACTGCGCTAGATTCATTCCCGATGATGGCCATTCCAGGATTCGTTCTTGCTGGTGTACTAATGGCACGTGGCGGGATTTCAAAATATTTAATTGAAGCATTACGTGCCTGGATTGGACATCTGCCTGGAGGGCTTGCAGTTGTAACGATTGTTGCCTGTGCTATTTTCGCAGCCATTTCAGGTTCTTCACCTGCAACTGCCGCTGCAATTGGATCAATTATGATTCCTGCCATGATTTCTGCAGGTTATAAAAAGCGTTACTCGATGGGACTTGTTGCAGCGGGTGGTACACTAGGAATTTTAATTCCTCCAAGTGTTCCTTTAATCATTTACGGTATTACATCTGAACAATCCATAGGGGAATTGTTCATGGCTGGTGTAATTCCTGGTCTTGCGTTAACTGGTATTTTAATCGTTGCTGCCATCGTCTATGCAAAGCGCAATGGTTTCAAAGGCGATGAACCTGCCACTTGGGAGGAGCGTGGCCGTAAATCATTAAAAGCCATTTGGGGTGGCTTCTTACCGTTCTTAATTTTAGGAACAATTTATTCTGGAGTTGTCACACCTACTGAGTCGGCAGTTATTGCTGTATTTTATGGTTTAATCGTATCTCTATTCATTTACCGTGAAATGAAGTTAAAAGATTTCCGTGAAGTATTAGTTGAATCTATTAATATTACAGCGATGATTTTCTTAATTATCGGTGCTGCTTCACTCTTCGGGTTATATTTAACGAACGCGCAAGTTCCTCAGCAAGTTGGGGCTTGGATTGCGGAAAGTGATTTAAACAAATGGATTTTCATGATTATTGTAAATATACTATTCTTTATTATGGGAATGTTCTTAGAGGCGGTTTCAATTATTTTAATTACATTACCAATTTTGCTACCAATTCTTGTGCATTTCGATATCAACCTAATTCACTTTGCAATTATTATGACAATCAATATGGAGCTAGGTATGATTACACCTCCAGTAGGTCTGAACCTTTTCGTAGTAAGTGGTATTGCGAAGGAAAAACTCGGCGAAGTTGTCAAAGGGGTTATTCCATTTATTATTTTAATGATTGTGTTCTTAGCTATCGTAGTTGTACTACCACAATTGTCGCTTTGGTTACCAGAGCAAATGAAATAAGGGCTTCCTTATGGACAGAGGGACAAAAGGGTATTCGATTCAAGATCGTCAATTTTGGCAAATTATTATTAGTTTAGGAGGAGCATCGGTTTTTGTTTTTGCTGCGATGTATTCAGTACAACCATTGCTCCCCTTTTTTACAGAACAGTTTCATGTTTCAGTTTCATTTGCTAGCCTTGCAGTTTCGATTACGACGTTATCTGTTATTATCGGCTTAATTGTTTTAGGTTTTTTATCGGATCGACATGGAAGAATACTTTTCATTAGACTTTCCCTCATTCTAACTGTCATTCCTTTTCTCTTTATGCCATTAACTGATTCTTTTCTAACTATTATTTTATTACGTTTTATTCAAGGCTTTGCAATTGCTGGCGTTCCTGCTGCAGCACTTGCCTATATTAGCGAAGAGATTGATAGCCAATCAATGGGATTTGCTACTTCTCTCTATATTTCATGTAATGCGCTTGGGGGGACAATTGGACGTCTCCTAATGGGCTATGTAACTGAACACTATTCTTGGGAGACTGCGTTTAGTTCACTAGCTTTGTTAGGTTTTGCAATTTTTTTAATGGTGTTACTTACACTACCAAAATCTAAAAATTTTACGGTCAACAATCGGACGATTTCAAAAGATTTACAAGGCTTTGCGCTCCATATAAAAAATCCCAAACTGCTTATCTTGTTCGGACTAGGAATTATACTCCAAACATCCTTTAGTGGTATGTGGTCTTTTATCCCGTATTATTTAATTGAACCGCCCTTTTCACTTTCATTGAAAATGATATCGTTTGTTTTTTTAGCGTATTGCTTAGGTATCGTCGGTTCACCCATCGCTAGCACACTTGCAGAAAAAATAGGTATTCATCGCGTCCGAACATATGGGGTCTTTTTATTAGTTAGTGGCATAATTCTAACGTTAAGCGATTCACTCATTATCGTAATTGTAGGGCTTTGCATAGCATGCTTAGGATTTTTCACAGCCCATGCCTTAACATCAGCAACAGTAAGTCGCACAGCAATCCATCAAAAAGGTAGTGCGTCAAGCCTATATCTCGTTTCTTATTATATTGGTGTTGCTTGTGGAAGTACGTTACTCAGTCCATTATGGCTGCATTTTAATTGGTTGGGTATTGTCATCACAACCGCTTTCCTTCCTATAATATATATACTGTTTCTAAATTACACATTGCACAAAAAAGATACACAGTAATTTTTAGTGCCCATTTTTAGTGCCTGGCACTCATACAATTCTCCATCCAAGTAAAATCCACGTCGACTACTGCGGCATACTTTGTGCCCGCGAAGATCGAAGTGGATTTTTACGCTTTTAAAGTATTTTTAAAGTGCCAGACACTCACACAATTTTCAATAGGTTGAAGCGCAGGGCGGGCGACTCCTGCGGGAACAGCACAGCACGTAAGACACAACAGACGGCGCGATAGCGACGGTTGTGGCTTACGTTGTGCCCGCGGAAAGCGCTAGCCCGTATCGTTTGCGGAAATCAATGACTGCAGTAGATCCTATTTATAAACTAACCCCTTTATTTCTTTATAGTAAATACAAAGGATAATCCCTAAAAGAATCAACAAAGAACCGTAAATTTGGATGCTAGTTGGCAACTGACTTAATATAATAGCACTTAAAATCATCGCTATTGCTGGTTCAAAATTTAACAAAAGCGATGCATTTGTCGACCCTATTTCTTTCATTTTTCTATTCCACATTAAATTACTTATTCCATGAATAATGATGGCTGAAACGATTAGCAGTAACCAATATGGAAATGCCACTTGCATATTTTTCTGGGCTACTATTGACGTTCCGAAAGGCATTAGAACCATTAGACCAATTAAATTTGTATAAAATGTAATGGCCGCCGCTGAAATTCTGGCGCTAAGGTCATTCACAATAATTAGGAACAGTGCAAAACTCAACATCGTAATCAAGCTTAAAATTTCACCTTTACCAATTGATATGCCGATAAATGCTCCTTTTGTAATAATCAACGAAACGCCAACTAATGAAATAATAGCACCGATCCAAAAAATACTGTTTCGATATTCTTTATAGATTATTTTATTAAGTAAAGACGTAACAATCGGTGCACAAGCTAAGATGAGTGCTGCTGTTATTGGCGTTGTATGCTGAAGACTTGCATAAAAACTATAGTGATTAATCGCAACGCCTAAAATGCCAGCTACAATGAGTAATAAAATATCGCGACGTGTAATGGACAAATGGATGATAGATCGCCAACTTATACACCCTAAAAATAGCACAATTACAATCAGCCTATAAATGGCAATCGCCATCGGTTCCCAATGATGAATTAAAATAGCGCCAATAATAAAGTTACTAGCCCAAAAAAATACACAGCTAAATAAAATCATGTATGTTGTTAGTTGTTTCATTTATTGCTCCTTCTCACATGAAAAATAATCATTTACGTCTTGGCGTAATATCGTCGAGATTTTCGCTTGATTCAGCCTTGGTTTGAATGCCACTAAATGCCGAAACAAGTGAAAACATTGCTACAAATTAAAAAAACCGCTTTGCCTTCCTTTGCTAAGTATCGCTCACCATGAAAGCGATACTTCAGCACAGGAATGTAAGTGGATTTTCATCTATATAAAATTATTTAAGGGGGATAATTTTATTATAAGAGCGGCACAATTCGATATGCCTCTCCAATGTTTTTAACGAATAAATATTCCTTTAGACATGACCGTACGTTCTAGAGGTCTTCTTGCAATAACTTCAGCGCTTGATACTGCGTCAAAAAATACAAAGCTTGCCTCATCATTTACATTTGGCCAAACCTTTTGACCATTTGTATCTAACGGCGTCATACCATTTGTAATGTATTTTAATGTTTGACGAATAGAACGCTCATCTAGTTTTCGAGAAATGTCTGCAAACGTCGTTACTTTTTCTAAAATATCGCCTGAACCGTATGGACTCCATGAATCAAAAAATCCATCACAACCAAAATGCACATCGACTCCATGCTCTGACAATAAATCAATTGGTGGCATCACACGATTAATATTATAGGGCACTGTAGACATGATTTTCACTTGTTGCTCGGCAAGGCGATTGGCAATACTATGTTGTTCCATTATTGATACATCACCTAAAGCAAAGGCATGGCTTATTGCTGTTCTACCTTGGTAGTTTGTCTCCTCCACCATATCAAGCCATTTATCTATTGTATAGTAGCCGACATGACCGCCATCATGTAAGTGAATATCCACATCGACATTAAATTCATGGGCAATATCCATTGTTTCGTAGAGAGAGCGCTCGATCGTATTATCAATTCCAGCAGGATCTAGCCCACCAATCATTGTTGCCCCGTTGCGTAATGCTTCACGGAGTAACTGAGGTACATTATCTCTTAGTAAGCCATGCTGCGGAAATGCGATGATCTCTGCTGTTACAATATTTTTATAATCATCTAATGCCGCTAATACACCCTCTAAATTTTTCAACCCTATATACGGATCTATATTTACATGGGTACGAATATGATTCGTTCCGTTGCTAATAATTTTTTCAATCATTGCCACAGCACGCTGTTTTCCTGTATGTGCTAAAATCGGTAGCTCTCTTGCTTCTTGTGCTAATCGATCTTTTAAATTTTTTGAGGGTGTGACAGCTTTCCAAGGTAATGATAAATATGTTTTATCTAAATGATTATGCATTTCCTTAAAAGCAGGTAAAAGAAGCTTGCCCTTCATATCTGTAACGTTTTGTGAAGCATCAATTGCTTGTGTTGCTGGAATAATTTGCGAAATTACACCTTCAGTAATTTCAATGTTAAAAAGCTCGACCTTTGTACCAACTGTATCATTATCTTTTATATACTCGCCTGTTTCAAGTAGAACGTTTGTAAGCCACTGCTTCATCTGTATTCTCCTTTCAACTCTCCAACTTCCTGCTGGTGAATTATTTTACCTTGCGAAATGACAGTAGAGATTGGACATCTTCTAGCTACAACATGTGCCGTACTAACGCCATCTACTAGCAACATATTCGCAACATCACCAGCCTTTGGCCATACACGCTCCCCCTCATCATTCAAAGGAGTGATACCGCCAGAAGCATATTTCCATGCACGGCTTAAAGAATATTCATCCATAAAACGGAATCTTTCAGCCATCACATTTAATTTTGTAATAGTATTGCCTGTACCATATGGGGACCAATGATCTGTTAAACTATCATGCCCAACTGATACCTTCACCCCTTTTTCATATAAATAAGGGATCGGTATTGTAGAACGATTAATCCCAATCGGTACTGTAGTTGTCACATCCATTTGCACAGAAGCCATTGCATGTACTAGATTTTCTAATTGCGGCTGCGCTAAATCTGCGAGTGCCATAGCATGACTAATTGTCACTTGTCCCTCTTTTTTGGCTTGCTTTGTTAAATCAATCAATTTATAAAACTCAAATTCGCCCAATGTATTGGCAGTATGAATATGAATATCTATCCCTGTGTTATAATCTTGAGCTATTTGCATTGTTGTTTGGAGTGATTTTTCGATATTGCGATCCACTATCGATGGATCAACACCGCCAACTAATGTTGCCCCCATTGTCATTGCCTCTCGGATTAATCCTTCTACATTTGAACGAAGAAGACCATGCTGCGGGAAGGCCACAATATCATACGTAATTTGTTCCTTATATTTCTCTAACACTTGCTTTGTAATTTCAATATGCTTTGTGCCAATTTGTGGATCGACATTACAATGGGAACGAATATGTGTATGCCCTTGAGCAATAAGCCATTTCACCATTTCCTCAGCACGATAAGCAGCCGTTGGTAATTGCTTCGGTAATAGCGTCTGTTCTTCCTCAATGCGTGTTAATATTCCTTTTGTAATGGGTCTTGGTGCTTGCCATTCCCCACCAAAATACGTTTTATCAATATGAATATGCATTTCTCGGAAGGAAGGGACTAACAATTGATGTTGGGCATCCAACACTTCAACATCTTCGGAAACTACTATATTTTTATCTACCTTTTTTACTTGCCCATCTTCAATTAGGACATCATAAATAGCTGTACGAGTCGCAACAATGTGCTCGTTATCATGTTCAAAAGCTTCTTCTAATCTCACATTTTTTAGCAATAGTGTGCTCATAGTTTACTCTCCTAATTCGTATTTTGATGATTGTTCATAAAACAAGTGCCCCTCTAGCCTTATTGGACAATTTCCACTCCGCTAAGCATTGTGTAATTGGACGCATCTAACCAAAAGCCCTTTACAGCATTACTATAAACTGCTAAATGCTCATAATTTCGAACTGGAATATATACCGCTTCATCTAACTCTAATTGCATCGCTTTTTTGTAGATGTCATTACGAGTAGCTTGGTCTGATTCCGTACGACCTTCTTCGATTAACTTATCAATTTCTGGATTACTATAATAGAAGTGATTTCCTGGTGCGCCCATTGAAGCTGTGTGGAACAGATTGTATTGGTTATAATCAGCGTCACCAGTTGCATTACCCCAGCCACTAATAAATAATTGATGCTGTTCTTTCGTAATTTCTGAAATAAATGCACCGTATTCCATTACTTGAATATCTACATCTAAGCCAATACCTTTTAATTGAGATTGCACAACCTCAGCCATATTAATGCGCTCTTTGCGATCACTTGTCAGTAATTTCAGTTTAGTGCCTTCTTTAATCCCTGCCTCTTTTAAAAGTTGTTTTGCCTTTACAACATCATAATCATAGGCCTTTGTTTCATTTGAATAACCTATAACTTTTGGACTCATTGCTGAATTTGCAAGTGTACCTACATTATTATAAATCCCACTTATAATTGCCTCGCGGTCAACAGCATAGCTAATTGCCTGACGTACTTTGACATTCGATAATAACGAGTCATTCACATTAAAACCGATAAATTCAACAGCAAGTCCTTCTGTGCGGAATAAATTCATTGTTGAAGAATTTTCAATTCTAGCGATATCGGTCACTGGCACTTGATCGGCAATATGCGCTTCCCCACTTTCAATCATCGCTAAACGAGTTGAATCTTCAGGGACGATTTTAAATGTCACTTTATCAATTTTCGGTACAGTACCCCAATAATCCTTATTTGTATTTAATGTAATTGCTTGACCTGTTTTCCAAGATTCGAAAATAAATGGACCCGTGCCTACTGGATTTGTTGCCAACTGATCTGCTGATTCCGTAATGGCTTTCGGGCTAATTATGCTACCTTCTTGGCTCGCTAAAATCGAAAGAAGTGGGGCATATGGATTTTTTAGTTTTAATGTCACAACATACGTATCATCTACTACAACTTCGCTAATCATAGATAGCTTATCGCGTTGTGGTGAGCCTGCCGCTGGATCTAAAATACGATTGAATGTCGCTTTTACTGCCTCAGCATTCAAATCTTCACCATCATGGAACTTAATGCCCTCATTTAAAGTAAAGGTCCACGTTAACTCATCCTTTTGCTCCCATGATTTTGCTAGTAACGGAACAATTTTTCGGTCTCTATCAAAAGCTACTAATGTTTCATAGACTTTCCCATGAATAATATTTGCTGAAGGAATATCTGTAATAAAGTGTGGGTCAAGACTTGTAGCATCTGAAGCTCTTAAAACGATAAGTTCCCCTCCTACACTTTTCGATCCTTCCTTTGATCCCTCTGTACTATTGTTACTTGCAGTCGAACAAGCTTGCAAAATAACGACAGTCATAAGCGCTAAAAATAAAAACAATTTCATTTTCTTCATAAATTACTCCTCCTTGTTAAATTGTTGCTTACATTTCGAATTATAAAGAAATAAAATTTACTTGTTTTTTAAAATCTTTACTTGTTTTTTAAATTTTCTGACTAATACGTTCTGGAATATTTACTTTCTGTTCTCTTTTCAATAAATTGATATCACATCTAAAAAAAAAGGAGAAATCATTATGGAGAAAGTAACTACAACGATAGATCATTCTATATTATCGGATGCGCGCAAAGCATCTCGGAAAAAAAATATGATTGGTTTTCTCAACAAAATTAAAAAAAATAAAGCAGCTGTTGCAGGTGGTATCATTATTCTTCTTTATTTAATTATGTTTCTTATCGGGCCAATCTTTGCTCCTTATGATCCATATGATGTGCAGTTGGATCAAAAATTGCAGGCACCTAGCTTGGATCATTTAATGGGGACGGATGATAAAGGTCGTGATATTTTTAGTCGAATACTATATGGTTCACGCCTGTCAATTGGTGTCGGTTTTTCAGCCGTACTTTTTGGTGGAACGATTGGCACGTTATTAGGGCTTATTGCAGGCTATTATGGCCGATGGATTGATTCCATTATTAGCCGAATTTTAGATATCATGCTCGCCTTCCCTGGTATTTTACTAGCATTGGCGATTGTCAGTGCATTAGGACCAAGCCTAATTAACGTCACAATTGCTGTTGGCTTTTTCTCAATACCGATGTTCGCTCGTATCGTGCGCGGTTCTACGATGGAAGTTAAAAAATTGGAATACATTGATGCTGTCCGAACACTCGGTGCGAACGATGTGACAATTTTAGCGAAGCATGTTTTCCCTAATATTTTATCACCAATTATTGTGCAAGCATCTATGCGTTTAGCTACAGCCATTTTATCAGCTGCTGGTTTATCATTTTTAGGTTTAGGTGCTCAGCCTCCATCACCAGAATGGGGAGCCATGCTCTCTAACGGTAGAGATTTTATTTTTACTGCTCCATATATGGCGATGTTTCCTGGGCTGATGATTTCGATACTTGTACTCGGCTTTAACTTATTTGGAGATGGTTTACGAGATGCACTTGATCCGAGAATGAAAAATTAAAGGAGTGTAGCGATATGACACTATTTATCTTAAAACGAATTGCGCAAATTATCCCTGTTACATTAGGTGTAACACTCGTTGTGTTTTTAATTATGCAGATGATCCCTGGTGATCCTGCGTTGATTTTAGCTGGTGAAGGTGCTTCAAATGAAACGGTTGAAGAATTACGTGAAAACTTAGGGTTAAACAAACCTTTATATGTTCAATACGGAGAATATATAAACAATCTTTTACATGGCGATATGGGGAATTCCTTAAAAAATAAGCAACCCGTTTTTGAGGAAATTACGGCACGCTTACCGATTACAATTGAGCTGGCGATATATAGTATTTTAATTACCATTGTGTTAGGTCTTATTGCAGGAATTATTTCAGCAATACGTCCCTATTCAATTTTAGATGTTGGGTTAATGATTGTTGCGCTACTCGGCATTTCTCTACCAAGCTTTTGGCTTGGCATTTTATTAATGTATGTATTTTCAGTACAGCTACATTGGCTGCCAGTAGCTGGATGGGAAAGTGCAAAGCATATTATTTTACCAGCCATTACACTCGGTGCTGGAGGTGCTGCTATTGTCGCACGAATGACACGCTCCAGTATGCTTGAAGTTGTCAATCAAGACTACATCCGTACAGCAAAAGCAAAGGGATTAAAAGGTTACGTTATCATTCTAAAACACGCATTACGCAATGCATTAATACCTGTCATTACAGTAGTAGGATTACAGTTTGGTACTTTACTTGGAGGAACAGTATTAGTTGAATCTGTTTTTGCCGTAAACGGACTTGGTCGTATGATTGTGGATGCTATTCGTACTCGAGATATACCCGTTGTACAAGGCGGCGTACTTGTAGCTTCATTAATATTTGTTGTTATCAATCTCTTTGTCGATATTTTATACAGAATATTTAATAAACGAATTGATTTAAATTAGGGGGGAAATGATCATGAAACGAGATACTGTATTGGAAGTAAAAAACTTACAAACATATTTTTATTCTAGTGAAGGGGTCGCAAAGGCTGTAGATGGCGTATCGTTTACACTTCATAAAGGAGAAACGTTAGGCATTGTTGGTGAATCGGGTTGTGGAAAATCCATGACTTCTCTTTCTCTCCTCAGATTAGTACCTTCACCACCAGGTAAAATTATTAATGGTGAAATACTACTAAACAATACAGATTTAATGAAACTGTCAGAAGAAGAGCTACGGAAAATAAGGGGCAATAAAATATCAATGATATTCCAGGAGCCGATGACGAGCCTAAATCCCGTCTTAACAGTTGGTGAGCAAATTGCTGAAACAATACGTTTACATCAAGGGTTGTCCCGTAAGGAAGCTTGGCAACAGGCAGTTGAAATGATTCGTCTAGTCGGCATACCAGCTCCAGAAAAAAGAGCAAAGCAGGAGCCTTATCAATTAAGTGGCGGAATGCGACAGCGTATTATGATTGCAATGGCTTTAGCTTGCACACCAGATGTATTAATTGCTGACGAGCCAACAACCGCGCTAGATGTAACGATTCAAGCACAGATTATTGATATTATTCGAAACTTACAACAGCAATTAGGAATGAGCATTATTTTTATCACACATGACCTCGGAGTAGTAGCAGAAATTTGCGATAAAATTGCGGTAATGTATGCGGGCCAAGTAGTAGAAGAAGGCTCTACAGATAGCCTTTTTGAGAAGCCTCTCCATCCTTATACAAAGGGTTTAATTCAATCATTACCAAAGCTTTATGAAGATCAAGAAGAGCTATCGACAATCCACGGTACTGTACCAAGTCCATATCACTATCCGAATGGCTGCCGTTATGCTGAACGCTGTCCGTTTGCAACGGAGCTATGTCGTGTGCAGCAACCAGAGCTCATTACTGTAGAGTCCGATAAAAAGGTAAGATGCTGGATGTATAGTGAAGAATGGCAAGGTGAATCAGTGAAGGAGGAGATGGTAGTATGACGATGAATAAAAACGCGCAACCATTATTACAAGTAAACGACTTAAAACAGCATTTTTTCTTAAAAAAAGAAAAACTCTTTGGTCCACAGCAAGTTGTGAAAGCTGTAGATGGTGTTTCTTTCAATATTATGCCAGGTGAAACGCTAAGCATTGTTGGGGAATCAGGCTGTGGGAAATCGACAACAGGTCGTGCTATTTTACGATTGGATGAACCGACATCAGGCGAAGTATTATTGTTCGGCAAAAACTTAGTAGAGATGAATAAAAAAGAACTACGGGCTGCAAGAAAGGATATGCAAATTATTTTTCAGGACCCTTACGCTTCCCTTAATCCGCGCAGAACGATTCGCAAAATGCTGACAGAGGCGATGTCTATTCAAAAAATTGTACCGCCAGCGCAACAAGAGTCACGAATGCTAGAATTAATGACTCTCGTTGGTTTACGTCCAGAATACCTCGAGCGCTATCCACATGAATTTTCTGGTGGACAGCGACAACGTATCGGTATTGCGAGAGCACTTGCAGTCAATCCAAAAATTATTATTTGTGATGAATCGGTATCTGCATTAGATGTGTCTATTCAAGCTCAAATATTAAATTTACTAAAAAAACTACAGCGTGATTTAGATTTGACGTTTTTATTTATTTCGCATGATTTAAGTGTCGTGCGACATATATCTGATCGTGTTATGGTAATGTATCTCGGAAAAGTTGTCGAAATAGCCGACAAGCATTCCCTTTTCTCTCAGCCGCTTCACCCTTATACAAAAGCACTATTTTCGTCTATACCAATTATCGATAAGCAGCATCGGAAGGAACGCATTATTTTGAAGGGAGATATTCCATCCCCTCTAAATCCTCCTTCAGGTTGTAGCTTTCATACACGTTGTCCGTTTGCAACAGATAAATGTAAAGTTGAAATTCCAGCGCTACGGGAAATAAATCAAACGCATCAGGTAGCTTGCCATTTTGCAGAAAATTTAGTTTAATGTAACTTACACTTATACTAAACGGGAGAGGTCATTTTTATTATGTTACAACTAGAAACATTCAACATATATATTCTCCTATGTGTAATCGCTCCAATCATTGGAGCTTTTCTGCTTACATTTATATTTATTTTTGAAAAACAGATTGATAGTCTTGAGGAAGAAAAAAGACATTTGGAGCTAGAGCAGGATTTGCAGCGTGCGAATATACTTCAACTGAATCAGCAAATACAACCACACTTCTTTTTTAATGCTTTAAATTCTTTGTTAAGCCTAGCCCGCATTAATCGTAAAGAAGACTTAGTTGCAGGTATTGAAGCTTTAGCAACGTTTTTTAAATTTAAATATAATGATCACGATGTCTTAATCGCTTTAAAAAACGAGGTCCAATTTGTTGAGAGCTATTTAAATATTCAGCAGCTACGTTTCGGTCATCGTTTAACCGTCAATAAATTTATCGATAATGATGCTCTCTCAGTCAAAATACCGCCGTTTCTTTTTCAAACAATTATTGAAAATGCCTTTAAACATGGCTTTGAGAAGCATATCGGACCTGCAGAGCTATCTATTTATATAAAAAAAATGGACAATATTTTATTGCTTGAAATAAAAAATACACAGCCAATTGATTCGGCAATTAACCATACTGATGATGCATTGCAGCAAGGCTATGGACTTGAAAATGTTCAAAAACGTCTCCAACTTATATACGGACTTGAAAATATTTTATTTTCGACCGTTAGCGAGAAGGAAATTTATACCGTTACTATTCATGTTCCTGCGTAAGCAATAGAAGTAAGTCCTAAAGGAAAGGATGAAGCAACATGAATATATTAATCGCTGATGACGAGCCATTAGAACTAGAACAAATGATTTATTTATTAAAGCCACATTTTCCAAATTGGAAATTTCACACGGCTCTCGATGCTTCTCAAGCATTACAATTAGCAAAAAAGCATCGTATGACCATCGCCTTTTTAGACATCCAAATGCCTGGAAAGGATGGTATAACGTTGAGCAAGGAATTAAAGGATCTTTATGAATTAGATATTATTATGGTTACGGCATTTCAGACCTTTGAATACGCACAAAAAGCTCTACGCATCGGGGTGACGGATTATTTAACAAAGCCAGTTATTGCGAGTGAATTAAATGCTATTGTTGAAAAATATAAAGTGTGGAGTTCCAACCACGATGCCATTCAAAGTGCACTTTCCTATATTCATGAAAATTATTACGAAAAACTTACACTCAATATTATTGCTGAAAAAATCCATTTAAATCCAAGCTATTTAAGCCGTAAATTTTTAGAGGAGCAATCGATTGGCATTAACGAGTATATTAATAATTACCGATTAGAGATGGCTATAAAAAAGATGAATGACAACATGGAAGCCAGTATGTCTACGATTGCTGAAAGTTGTGGTTTTAATAGTCAGCATTATTTCAGTGTCGCATTTAAGAAAAAATATCATCAGTCGCCACGTCAATATAAAGTATCACAAAAGTATAAAGGGCAGTAAAACATATGTATTTTAAAAAACTTTCACTTCTTGTACCGCTAGCAAGTTTAAGTACGACAGCAGGTGTTATCATATTATTAGCAAGATGGATTAGTGGTAATTTTTTATTATCCTCCCCATCTGCACTTATTTCTTATGGTTTTATGGCGGGTATTTGCTATACAATTGCAACAGCCATTTCGTTTATCGTTCTCGGTTCTTTTTTAAATAAAAGCGGCTATTCTCAAAGCCAACACCAACAAAGTTTTTTGATGGTGAGAATGCATGAAAAACTAAGTGGAATCAATTTAAAAGTCATACGGCTGTTTTACTTGCTTACAGGCATTGAAATTTGGCTCATTCAATTCATTAGTATTAGTGTATTATCAACTATTATGTTCAATATACCAGTGCCAATCACTTTAGCAATGTTTCTAGTTGGCATGTTAGTATTGGACCGTTTCATGTCTTTAAAAGGGATATTATGGCTAGATACGTTATTTATTATACTGTTATTTTCTCTACTCATTTTTATCCCTATTTTTTATTTTGTGCAAAATGGAGCAAGCACTGTTTATGAAGGAATTCGTTTATACCATCCATATTTATTTTACTTTAAAAACAGCGAAATCCTGTTGTTTTATGTTGTCATCCAATTAGCTATTTTAGGACAAGTGCTGTTTGATAAATCGACTTGGTATTTAGTTGCCTTTATTAAACCTAAAAAAGTACGCCGAAGCTTATTTTCTTCAGGTGTCGTTTTAGCTTTATTAACGTTATCCTTTACAGCAATCTTAATGATTGCCCTGTATAGTGGCTCATACGGCCAATTTCAAATTTTAGTGCTCACTTTTTTATATGAGGTCCAGCCAGGTTTTCTTACATTTGCTTTTCTTGTAATTACGATTTTGGCAATTGTGACTACATTAATTGTAGAAATGCGTGCAACAAAACACTTCTTTTCTACACGTAAACCCTATTATTACTATTTAATAGGCTTAATGGTGCTATTATTTAGTCTATTTTTATCCATTAAAATAACGATTTTAGGCGTAATATATTGCTTTGCCTTTATCCATATTACAATGTTACCGTTTATCATTATTCTACTATTTACAAAGAGAACGATTCATAAGCATAGCTGGTTCGCCATATTGCTCTCTATTATGATTGGCATTATTGTTGGCCTCTATTTTAGTGCTTTATACGGTCTAGCCGTAAGCTTTATCATCTCTTGCATTTATCAATTCATGCTTCAGCAGGCTAGACGTTTTCCATCAGCAGACGATTAGCCAATTCATTTACATATCATGCTAAAAAAGATGGTTCGCCAGCTAGCGAACCATCTTTTTTCTATTATTGAACCCAAATGATAAAAGCGGTAAATACAATAAGCAAATAGGTTGTTGTTGTGACCGCTACATAATGTCTTTTTTCATGTCGTCCAAAATAATATTCGGTTGCTACATTAATTAATGTTAAAGTAATAATTAACGTAAAATCTGCAGCAATATATATAATCCAACCTTTTAAATTAAATATAGTAATTGCAATAATATTAATGACCTTAAACGTAAATACCACTCGCTGATGATTAACACTTACATACTTCGGCTCTTTCGGGATGTTAAATTTCCAACGAACCGCTCTTTCAGTTATCCAAGCACCCAGAATAATAACACCAATCCATAGGAGAAATACGGTAAAGTTAAATGGATCTTCCTTGAAAAGGAAATTTGTAAATTCGATTACAGCTTGCTCATCATTAACCTGATAAAAGGTATTTGTCTGTATATCGAGAAATGCAAGTTGCTCCTTATCCTTATTTTTAAACATTTTCACCTTTACCGTTTGCCCATTGTCAAACGCTACCCATACATCACTCACTCCATAGTAATCATCATTCTTCTGTGCTACAACGGCATTTTGAAGTACGTTCTCAATTAGTTTAGTTTCAGTCCCTTTTGTAAACTCTTGTTGCCCTATTACCCAACCTATTCTTCCCACGTTAATCCTATCTTCATCCCAATTTTGTACGATGGACAATTGTTGTATTTCTTCATTTTGTGCTAGTTCAACAATTGAAGCATGCTGAACATACTCTGTTCGTTGCCACGGTCCTACAGCGATTAAAAAAAGCAACGTTACTATTGCGCCTACTATAATTGTAGGGTACTGCCAACCACCATATTGTTTGTGCCGATGATGTTGCTCCGTACGATGTACAATACGCTCCTGTAATGCTTTCGTAAAACGTGGTGCTTCTCCTATTTCCTCATCCAGCTTCTTTTTAAAAGATGTCATCTCCAAGCACCTCCCAATCGCTTCGTTCGAGTTTGTCTTGTAGCATTTGCCTTGCTCTACGTAACCTTGTTTTTACTGTATTTTCAGTACAACCAAGCACATCTGCTATTTCACGCACTTTTAATTCCTGATAATAATAAAGAATTAACACTTCCCTATAACTTATGGGTAGCTCAAATAAAGCTGCTTTCAACGTCACTCGTTCATCGGCTTTGATGAGATCTATTTCTGGAGTACTTTTACTTACACCAAAATGAAGCTTGCCAAATAATTGATGGCGTTTATTTTTCCAGCTTCTTAAATAATCATGACTTTTATGTACTGTAATTTTTACTAAATAGGTTTTAAGCGAAGCTCTTTGTTCAAAGCGATTCTGTTGCAAGTAATAGGCGAGAAATACATCTTGCACAATTTCTTCAGCAATCGACCAGTCTCGCACATATAAATAAGCCACACGTAGGCAATATTCGCCGTGCTCTTCCATTATGGCTGTTAAATGCTCACTCACGAGAGCCCCCCCTTTTCCACTCATCCTATAGTCGTAAAATCTTTTAAGATAGTTTCACTAAAATGAAAAAAAGTGCCCATTTTTCAGGCACTTTTTTCTTAAGTATACTTTGTCAATTGTTAAAGTCTCAACGCAAGTCGTTAAATTTTAAAATGATTGATAGCATCAAACATTTTTTTAGAGCTGTTTTCTAGCTCTTCCACGACTGACTCTAAATCATGGACAATCGTCATTTGTTGGTCTGAAGCCTGTGCAACACTTTCTGCACGATTTGCATTCATAATAATGACATTATTCATTTGTTCAGCAGATGCCAATACTTCCTCTGAGCTTGCTGACATTTGCTCAATAATAGCAGAGTTTTCTTGTATTTCTTGGTTGACGCTTTGCACAGCTTGTAAGATCATCACTAATGCTTGGCCAATTTTGCCTACTTCTTCACTACCATCTTTCACACTTGTAGCGCTAGTCTGCATCTCTTCCAATGCCTTTGTTGTCGTAATGCTAAAACTTTGTAATTGATTTTGAATGTTTTCAGCTGAAACACGAGACATTTCAGCTAATTTTCTTACTTCATCAGCGACTACGGCAAACCCCTTACCTGCCTCACCTGCACGGGCTGCTTCAATCGCCGCATTTAATGCTAGTAAATTAGTTTGATCTGCAATACTTGTAATAACAGCTACCATTTCTTCAATAGAGCGGAATTGCTTACCCATTTCTGTAACATGATCTGAAGTTGCTAGAACAGATTTCTCAACTTGATGAATTTTAAATACAACATTTTCAGAATCTGCCACTCCCGTTTGTACACGATCCGTAATATCGTTCGATGACTCCGCCACATTCGATGTAGCGTCTGCCATACGTTGAATGCCTGATACCATTTCCTCCATCGCACGAACAACTTCTTCATTGTTAGCACGTTGCTGTTCGCTACCACTTGCAATCGTCACAATACTATTTGCCACTTCACTGTTCGAACTACTTACTGTTCCCGTCGAAGAATGAATATTATCAATGGCTTGTTGTAAATTAAGAGCAGTCCCATGAATCAAATGGAATGTTTCCTTTAATTTATACATGGATTGTGTAAATGCTCTGGCAAAAGCAGAAATTTCATTGTTTCCTGCTACTTTAATTGCATCTAAGCCTTGTTCAGCACTGCGAATATCTCCATCAGCAAATTGCTCTGCTACATCTTTTAAAACAACAAGAGGCTGTAATAAGCGATTTGTATAAAAGCGAATAATACCAATTAAAATTACGCCACCAATTAATAAAATAATAACAATATAAGGAATCGTATGTTTTAACACATCGCTTTGAACAGCCTGCACATCATTTGCCATCATATCTACACCGACAAAGGCAACCGTATTTCCTTCACTATCTTTTAATGGGGTAATAGCTGACATTAGAGACCCGTATGTTTCACTTTTTTGTATTGCTGAATAATAGCCATCTTGATCAATAGCCTTTTGACCATCTTTATATGTAAGAACCTCAGATGGGTCCCCCATAGCGCCAGCCATTTCTTCATCTAACGGTAAACCGTCGACTAAAAATTTCAAATTTTCACCCTCTGTAGGTGGATATAAAACATAAGCATATAAAAGACCATTATGTATACGTAATGTATTTAATTCTTCACGCAAATCTTTATATAACGTTGACTTATCATCATCAGAATCAATTAATTTTTTATATGATTCCACATCTACAAGTGAGGCGATAGTTTGTGCTTTCGATACGCCATCACGACCTATTGCTCCTTCAACTGAATTATTCGTATTCATATATAAAATACCTATCACTAGTCCTACAATAAGGACTACCACAATACTAGCGAACAATAATACCTTATCGCTCAATCTCTGTGATTTTTTCATAAATATTCTCCTTTTCGCATCATTTTCATTACTATATACATAGAGAATTTTAACCTTTATTAACGCCAAAAGATACATATTTTGCTATAAAAATCTAAATTAATATCTTTTTTACCTATGTTTTGTCAAATCATGTCGCATTATCTCCAGACTTACTATTAGAAATTGGCGAAAAAAAACCGTGATTTTACGCTAATAATAAGCGTAAAATCACGGTTCTTCCTTTTATTTATTTAACAACGATATTAACAAGTTTACCTGGAATTACAATAATTTTTACCAAGTCTTTACCAGCCATGTATTCTTGTACTTTTTCATCAGCTAATGCTACTTTTTCAATTTCTTCTTTTGAAGCATCTTTTGCAACGATGATTTTTGCACGCACTTTACCTGCCACTTGAACAGCCACTTCTACTTCATCGTCTACTAGTTTAGACTCGTCGTATGCTGGCCATTGTTCGTAAGATAATGTTGCATCATGACCTAACAGCTGCCATAGCTCCTCTGCGACATGTGGTGCAATTGGTGCTAGCATTTTTACAAATCCTTCAGCGTAAGCCGTAGGAAGTACTTCTGCTTTGTAGCAATCATTAATGAATACCATCATTTGTGAAATAGCTGTATTGAAACGAATACCTTCATAGTCTTCTGTTACTTTTTTCACTGTTTGGTGATATGACTTTTCTAGGAACTTATCGTCTGAATGTTGAACTTTCACTGATAATGTGCCGTCTTCCTCATTAACAAATAAACGCCAAATACGATCTAAGAATCGACGAGCACCATCTAAGCCATTCGTAGACCATGCAACGGAAGCTTCTAATGGACCCATGAACATTTCATAAAGGCGAAGTGTATCTGCACCATGAGACTCAATAATCTCATCTGGGTTCACGACATTACCTTTTGATTTAGACATTTTTTCATTACCTTCACCAAGAATCATGCCTTGGTTAAATAATTTTTGGAATGGTTCTTTCGTGTGAACTACACCTAGGTCATACAGTACTTTGTGCCAGAAGCGTGCGTATAGTAAGTGCAATACTGCATGCTCTGCTCCTCCAATATAAATATCGACTGGTAACCAACGTTTTAATAACTCAGGATCAGCAATCGCTTCTGTATTGTTCGGATCAATATAACGTAAGAAGTACCAGCTAGACCCTGCCCATTGAGGCATTGTATTTGTTTCACGGCGACCTTTCATACCTGTTTCAGGATTTACAACATTTACCCAATCAGTAATATTAGCTAATGGTGATTCACCTGTTCCTGATGGACGAATATTATCTGTTTTCGGAAGCATTAAAGGTAATTCTGCTTCTGGTACTGGAGTTGTTGTGCCATCTTCCCAGTGAATCATTGGAATTGGCTCTCCCCAATAACGTTGACGAGAGAATAACCAGTCACGTAGACGATAAGATATTTTTTTCTCACCTACACCTTTTTCTTCTAACCATTCAATCGTTTTCGCAATACCATCTGCTTTGTTTAAACCATCAAGGAAGTCCGAGTTAATGTGCTGACCGTCACCTGTGAACGCTTCGTTGTCGATGTCGCCACCTTCAAGCACAGCTACGATGTCTAAGCCAAACTCTTTAGCGAATTCATAATCACGTTCGTCATGAGCAGGAACAGCCATAATAGCACCAGTGCCGTACGTCGCTAATACATAATCAGCAATCCAGATCGGCATTTTTTTACCGTTAATAGGATTCACTGCGTACGCTCCAGTAAATACACCTGTTTTTTCTTTAGCTAAATCAGTACGTTCTAAGTCTGATTTCATTTTTACTTTTTCAAGATACGCCTCTACAGCAGCTTGTTGTTCAGCTGTTGTAATTTCAGCCACTAGTTTATGTTCAGGCGCAAGTACTGTATAAGTAGCACCGAATAACGTATCAGGACGTGTAGTAAATACCGTAAAGTTTTTATCTGTTCCTTCAATGCCAAAAGTTACTTCAGCACCTTCAGAGCGTCCAATCCAGTTACGTTGCATATCTTTAATCGATTCTGGCCAATCAACTTCTTCTAAATCATCGATTAGACGATCCGCATAGGCAGTAATTTTCAGCATCCATTGTTTCATTGGGCGACGTTCTACTGGATGTCCTCCACGCTCTGATTTTCCATCAATGACTTCTTCATTGGCAAGCACTGTTCCTAATGCAGGGCACCAGTTTACAGCCACTTCATCTACATACGCTAAGCCTTTTTTATATAATTGAATGAAAATCCATTGTGTCCATTTGTAATAGTCAGGATCTGTTGTGTTGATTTCACGATCCCAATCATAGCTAAATCCTAGCTCTTGAATTTGACGCTTAAATGTTGCAATATTTTTTGCTGTAAATTCTGCTGGATCATTTCCTGTATCTAAAGCATATTGCTCTGCAGGTAAACCGAATGCATCCCATCCCATTGGATGTAAAACATTAAAGCCTTGCATACGTTTGAAACGTGAAAGGATATCAGTTGCTGTATACCCTTCTGGATGCCCTACGTGAAGTCCCGCTCCTGATGGATATGGGAACATATCAAGTGCATAAAATTTCGGTTTATCCGTTTCATTTTCTGTTTTGAATGTTTTGTTGACATCCCAATATTGCTGCCACTTTTTTTCAACTTGTTGATGATTAAAGCTCATACTATTTCCTCCTTATATATGTTCAATACCACTTATCGTAAGAATTGACAAAATATTTAAAAAATAAAAAAACTCGCCCCTTCCTTTGTCAGAAAGGGACGAGAGCATTCTTATCTCCCGCGGTACCACCCAAATTAGTGATTACACTCGGCTCAAGCTTCCTTAACGCGGAAATGACGGCACACATAACACTTATGTACGCAGACTCAGCAGGCGAGTTCAATTTGCATCCCTACTAGCTTCCACCAACCGCTAGCTCTCTAAAAAGAACCACAAATTTACTATTCCTCATCATTGTCTTTACATGTATTGCATTTATTCTAATGGAAAGTGCATAAAAGCACAAGCCTCTTTTTATCGGTGCCTGACACGCACACAATTCTCACACAATTAGCTAAAAAAATTATTTCCTATGATTTTTGGATAGCGTTGTAAAATTCCAGCCTTTTTTCGCTAAAAAAATTAAAATATTAGGTATTTTAGTGATTTTTGTACATTTGACGTTATTGATCTTCATTTTTATGCTAAAGAAAACGACAAAGGAGGTAGTATTGTGTGCCAAGAAAAAAACGACTTTGGTCTCCACATCATTATAATCACGTCGTTATGCGTGGTAACAATCGTCAAATGATTTTTTTGAATGTTGCTGATTACGATGCTTTTTTTCGTATACTGCAATATGCTTATCAAAAACACACTTTTAGCATTGTCGCTTATTGCCTTATGTCTAACCACTACCATCTTCTGATTCAGTCAAAGGATGTTCCACTAGGGAAATTGATGGCGATCATCAATTGGCGTTACAGTAATTACTTTAAAAAGAAATATCAATATTGCGGTCATCTGTACGAGAGTCGCTACTTTGCAGATCTTGTTCCCTCACAACTAGATATGCTCAGTGTTAGCCGCTATATCCACCGCAATCCTATTTCAACAGCTCCACCTATTGTTGACAACATGGAGGATTATCCATATAGCTCCTATCATCACTATAAACATAATACATCACCAGATTACCCATTTCTTAATACGAGTATTCTCAAAAATTGTATACTTCAAACCTCACAGTTTCACTCTCCATGCTATTGTCAATATTGCGAGGTTCAACAAAACGAGTAATTGTTTTTGCAACACAAACTAAAAAAAGCTCCACATGAAAATTCATCATGTGGAGCTTTTATTCAAACCAACTTCAATTGTCAGAATTTTTTCTGTGCCTGTCACTCGAGGGTCGCTTGAGGAAAGGTCTACACATTCACGGAAGGCAAAATGTTTGCATCCGTAGCATTTGTTCATATCCAAATCCTTCAATGCCCTGTTAATAGCATCGCCTGTATGTTCATAGAAATTATCTTTTCCAATTTGATCGTATAGACCATTTCGTAACAGTGCCCCTTTTAATTCTTCATGGATACCCGTTACTAACACAGTGCCACCTTGCATTTTAAAGCTTTCAACAATATTGCTAAAATAGGACTCCCCAGTAGAATCCATAAAAGGCACTTTACTCATACGCAAAATTAAAACTTTTGGATGAACTTGCATTGAATGTAGCAATGTTTGCTCAAATGTTTGTGCTGCACCAAAAAATAACGGTCCTTCAATTGAATAAATACTAATTTGAGGGCAATCATGCTTTTGATTGACAACATGCGGCTGTACTTTGCCATTGTTTTTTGTATGGTCTGGTAAAACCTTATCTACAACCAACTTTTCACTCATTCGTTTAACAAATAACACAACTGCCAAACCAAGTCCTACTTCTACAGCTACCGTTAGGCTAGTGAAAACCGTAAGTAAAAATGTAATCATTAAAACGAGCGAATCTCCTGATTTCGCTTTCACAATATGTGCGAAATGCTTCCGTTCACTCATATTCCACGCAACGACCATCAAAATTGGTGCCATACTAGCTAACGGAATATGCGATGCAAAAGGTGCCAATAACAACAGCGTTACTAATACAAAAACACCATGAATAATACCTGACATCGGGGATGTTGCACCCGTTTTTATATTTGTTGCCGTACGCGCAATGGCCCCTGTAGCAGGAATTCCACCAAATAAAGGTGTAATGATATTCGCTATGCCCTGCCCTACTAGCTCACGATTGCTATTATGCTTACTATTTGTCATACCATCCGCAACGACCGCCGATAAAAGAGATTCAATCCCCCCCAACATAGCGATGACAAATGCTGGCCCTATTAATAATTGCAATCGCTCTAACGTAATTTCAGGTATTTTAATCTCTGGTAATGTATTTGGTATTTGACCGTAAGCTGTAGCAATTGTTGCAACTTGTCCCGAAAAAAAGAAGCTAGCAACAAGCGTCGAAACTACAATGCCTACTAATGGGCCAGGTACTTTCGGAAAAACTTTCGGTGTCACTAGTATCATTACAAGACAAATGATCGCTATGAAAATACTATAATAATTTATTGTACCGATGTGCAGAAAGAGCTCTTTCATATTTGCGATAAAATATTCATGCCGCGTAATATTGGTCAGCCCTAAAAAATTTGCAATTTGTCCCGTAAAAATAATAACCGCAATACCAGCAGTAAATCCGATCGTTACAGGACGTGGAATAAATTTGATAAGAGTGCCAAGCTTAAAAATGCCCATTAAGCATAGCAGAACACCCGCCATTAACCCTGCAATCAATAGATTTTCATAGCCGTATGATAATACAATTCCTAATAAAATGGGCACAAAAGCACCAGTAGGTCCACCAATTTGATATTTCGAACCACCAAATAGTGAAATCAGTATGCCTGCAATACATGCTGTATAAATACCGTACTCTGGTTTTACACCAGAAGCTATGGCAAATGACATTGCTAAAGGAATTGCAACAATACCAACAATAATTCCAGACAATAAATCCTTTTTAAAATGATCAGCTGAATACCCTTCATACCGCCCCGTAAACAGTGATTTCATACAGTAATCTTCCCTTCGAAATAATAAATTCTTTGAATCCAGACCGTGTTTCTTTCATACTAGGCTGTTTTCTAAGGGGGAATAAAAATATGACCCTATATCATCTCTTCATCATTTTCACTGACGGTCATTTCTTCTAATCTTGAAATTGTATGAATTAAATGGTTGTTAAAAATGTCTTTGGCAACACGCAGCAACTCAACAATCATCGGATCACTTAAAGAATAATAAACTTTTTTCCCTTCTTTCGTGCCATACACAATATTTTTTGCCCGTAATACACTTAGTTGCTGTGACACCGCTGAGCCCTCTTTTTCAAGACAACTTTGAATCTCGTTCACACTTTTCTTACCATCCACCAATAATTCAAGAATTCTAATTCGTAACGGGTGTGCTAAAGCTTTAAAAAAATCGGCTTTAAACTGTTGTAAGCCTTCTTCCACATTAATCCCCCCATTATTATATTTACATATTCAAATATTTGAATATGTATGATTGTATCTTTTTGTGAGGTTGATTTCAATCCCAAAAATAAAAAGCGAATGATTTACATTCGCTTTACTAAAAACAGTCTTTAATTTTCAGAATTGTTTGCGTGCCTGCCACTCGAAAGTAATGGTCGGTCATACATTAAACATGGGAAGATACCTATTAATACGATGACAACTAAAATAGAAACAAGCGCAATCATACCAAACTGATCGACCATTATCCCACCAAATAAAGGACCTATCATACGGCCAGCTGTTGCCGCACTATTAATAATTCCTTGGTAGAAACCTTCGCGCCCTTTTGGTGCAAGCTGATTCGCGATGGTTGGTAACGC
The DNA here is from genome assembly GCF_015999545.1 of Lysinibacillus sp. JNUCC-52. Classification (NCBI taxonomy): domain Bacteria; kingdom Bacillati; phylum Bacillota; class Bacilli; order Caryophanales; family Bacillaceae; genus Lysinibacillus; species Lysinibacillus sp. JNUCC-52. The sequence continues at coordinate 3,839,063 of NZ_CP065546.1, read as the reverse complement.
TGGTGTATAAAACATTTCGCCAAATGTTAATACGACCATTGCAGCTGCAAACATTTTAAAATCTTCAGCAAATGCTATAATTCCAAATGATGCTGCTATGAGCGTAATACCAAATACTAGCTGTCTCTTTATTTGATGCTCCCAACGTCTCACAAGTGGCGCGATTAAAGGTTGCCCAACGACAATTAGTAGTCCATTTATAGTCCAAAGTAAACTATATTGTTTTAATCCTAAACCTAAATCTTGCGTATACGATGAAATCGTCGCACTCCATTGTGAATACGCAAGCCAGCATAATACGGAAGAAATACTTAAAATTAATAGCGCGTAAAATGGTGCTTTATTTGTAATGCGTTTACTCTCACTTACTACATTTTTCAGTGCAATATTTTCTGAATCTATTCCTCTAAATGTAATCAACGCTATAAAGAAAAATAAAATATACATTGCTAAATTGACAACAAAGACATAATCAAATTGATAATCTGCAACAATTCCAGCTAATGCGGGACCAACAGCAACCCCAACATTTTGTGCTAAATAAATCGCATTGAACGCTTTACGTCCGCCCTCAGGCCAAGCAGCTCCTGCTAGTGCAAACATACCTGGAAATACAATGCCTCCACTAAAACCAAGTACGGTTAAAAACCACACATAATGAGGCCAGCCATGCCAAATCGTTAAGCCGACTAACGAGGCAACTGTTAAAAGAATACCTAGCATAATAGACTTGTAGCCACCAATTCTATCAAATAAATAGCCACCTAAAAGATTCCCTAACACACCTGCAGCTGAATTTAACATTAAAATAAAGCCAGCCATTGCTAGTGACTTTCCTAAGTAGTCATGCATATAAATGGCATTTAAAGGCCATAAAAAAGAGTTGCCCGTCGTGTTCACAAGCATACCGATAATTAAAAACCAAACACTTTTTGGCATATTCTTGACCTCCATTATTTCGTTTCTCTAAATAGCTAGTTTATGCTGAAAAATAAAAAAGTACAAGGAAAATAAATTTACCTTTTCTTCATAAAATATTCCTTTTTTGAATATACATTTTTCTGCATTGCGCTCTGGCTATAACCGAGCTATATGTACTTTCCTCTCGACTAGAAATACAGTGGTTATTTAAGTGAATAAACTTGCAATGCAACTACACTTCCATATTAAAATTCTTATCCATGACGGAACCTGACACACATGATAAAATATAACGTTAGAGGAGTGAAATACATGACAGAAATAAACTTTCCTTTTCCCACAGAGGGGAAAAGATATTATACATGGAATCGATATTTACGGGATCAGTTCGGCCACAAAGTATTTAAAGTAGCGCTCGATGCAGGCTTTGATTGCCCAAACCGTGATGGTACCGTTGCATTTGGGGGTTGTACATTTTGTAGTGCTGCAGGGTCAGGAGACTTTGCTGGTAATAAGGTAGACCCAATTGATGTGCAGTTCGCCGAAATCCGTGACAAAATGCATCAAAAGTGGAAAGATGGCAAGTATATGGCTTACTTCCAAGCGTATACAAATACCCATGCACCGCTGCCTGTTTTAAAAGAGAAATTTGAAGCAGCATTAGCACAAGAAGGTGTAGTAGGACTTTCAATTGCGACACGTCCAGACTGCCTACCAGATGATGTTGTAGAATATTTAGCTGAACTAAACGAACGGACTTATTTATGGATAGAACTTGGACTTCAAACAGTTCATGAAAAAACAGCAAATCTCATTAATCGTGCACATGATTATGCAACATATGTGGAAGGTGTTGAAAAACTGCGTAAACATGGGATTCGCGTATGTTCTCATATTATTAATGGTCTGCCACTTGAAGACTATGACATGATGATGGAAACTGCCCGCGCAGTTGCTAAGCTCGATGTCCAAGGCATTAAAATTCATTTACTTCACCTATTAAAAGGGACACCAATGGTCAAACAATATGAAAAAGGTATGCTAGAATTTTTAGACCAGGATGTTTATACAAAATTAGTAGCCGATCAGTTAGAAATCTTGCCACCCCAAATGGTTATTCATCGTATAACAGGTGATGGACCAATCGATTTAATGATTGGACCGATGTGGAGTGTGAATAAATGGGAAGTACTAAATGGGATTGATGCGGAATTAGAACGACGTGGCAGTTGGCAAGGTAAATTTTATAATGCTGAGGTAACAAAATGAAGCTTCAACGAGTTTTACAATATGCTCAGCATTTATTAGTAAATACGATACAAGAAGGCGATACAGTTGTAGATGCCACAGCAGGAAATGGTCATGACACATTATTTTTAGCACAGCTTGTTGGTGATAACGGACAAGTGTATGCTTTTGATGTGCAAAAAAGTGCTGTCGACGCTACTTTGCATCGTCTGCTAGATAACGCGTTAGAGCATCGCGCCCTAGTGCTACATACTGGGCACGAAAATATTAACAAACATGTGCAAAAGCCAGTAGCTGCTGCAATTTTTAATCTTGGCTATTTACCTGGTAGTGATCATGATATCGTGACAAAACCGAATACTACGATACAAGCGATTAAAGATTTACTACAACTCCTTAAAATCGGAGGCTTAATTGTCCTTGTTATCTACCATGGTCATCAGGGTGGCAAAGAAGAACGAGACGCGGTTATTGAATTTGTCAGTCATTTACCACAAAAAAATGTACATGTGTTAAAATACGAATTTCTAAACCAACAAAACGATCCACCATTTATTATTGCCCTAGAAAAAATGAAAGACTTACCTACCGATTAACGCCTGATACAAAAGCCCGAACTTGAAATTTTGGGCTTTTTTTCAGAATTAAAAAGAATTATGATGGAATACTTTTTAATAAAGAAAATACTGTTTTTATATAACTTTAGCTAGATGTCTTATATGATAGCATTCTACTTATTCATCAAATCATAGACAAAAGACATTAAACAGGTGACTCATGATATTTTTGTCAATTTTTTATCCTTTTGATATTGTACAATTGATTAGAGCTGAGGATTGGATACGAAATGTTTGGAGTGAAGGACGGACGACTCCTGCGGGAACTGCACAATAAGTAAGACGCGGGCATTCCGCGCGCTAGCGAGGGTTGCGGCTTACGTTGTGCCCGCGGAAAGCGACCGCCCGTAGTGGAAATCAACGGCAGTAAACCTCTCCTAGCAGATATATTTATAAGTGCGGTGCGATAATTGTACTGTATTTTAACTTTCCCTTCGAAAGAGCTTGTTGACCCCAGTTGATTGGAGCGAAGGGCGGGCGACTCCTGCGGGAAAGCACAGAACGTAAGACGCAACAAACCGCGCGTTAGCGAGGGTTGCGGCTTACGTGTGTGCCCGCGGAAAGCGCCCGAACGTAGCGGAAATCAACGGCAGTAGACATCTATTTTTATTTTAAAATGAAAAAAGACTGTAGGCAAACTCGAAATTTTTCGAGTTTGTCTACAGTCTGAAGGGTCCTCTCATTGAGAGGACCCTTTTTATCCATTATTTATTTTTTCGTTTATCATTGTAATCAATCCAGAAATCTGCACCTTTAATTCCTAGTTTACGAGGGTCAAATACAGGGTCTTTGCCCTCTTTTTTCTGTTTCTCGTAATCTTTTAATGCTAGAATCGCAGGTTTCATAATTATTAAGATAGCTATAACATTAATCCATACCATTAAACCTAAGCCAACATCCCCCATTGCCCATGCAAGGTCCGACGTACGAACCGTTCCATAAAATGTAGCAATTAAAAAGGCAATCTTAGCTATCCAAATAAAAATCTTTTCGGTTTGACCTGAGAATAAATAGGCCACATTCGTCTCCGCTATATAGTAATACGCCATGATTGTCGTAAATGCAAAGAAGAATAATGCAATCGCTACGAATTCTGAACCAATCCCTGGCAATGAAGTTTCCACTGCATATTGTGTATACGCAGCACCTTCTTTAATACTTTTCGCAAACGTAATTTGTTCGTCTCCTGTAAGACCGTTTTGATTAAATTCCCCAACGTAAATAAATGGATCTGTACCTTCAGTAGCATTTTCATTCTGAACATTATACATACCTGTAAATAAAATCATAAATGCAGTAGCTGAACAAACTAATAATGTATCAATGTACACAGAAGCTGCTTGCACAATACCTTGTTTAGCGGGATGCGAAACTTCTGCAGCTGCAGCTGGATGCGCTCCAGTTCCTTGACCAGCTTCGTTTGAATAAATCCCACGCTTAACCCCCCAAGCGATTGCTGAACCAATAATACCCCCAAATATTTCTTGTGCACCAAAAGCACTAGAGAAAATTAAAGAAAATACAGCAGGTACTTGAGAAATATTCATGAAAATAATAACAATTGCCATTAAAATATAAGCTAAAGCCATGAACGGTACAACAACTTGTGCAACATTTGCAATCGATTTAACCCCACCGAAAATAATGGCACCTAATAATACAATAATAATAATTCCTGTAATCCAAGGATCCATTCCGAAAGCGTTTTCAACAGCAACAGAAATTGCATTTGATTGAACGCCAGGCATTAATATTAACATTGCAATTAACGCAGCAATCGCAAAAATTACCGCAAACCACTTTTGCCCCATACCTTTCTCAATGTAAAAGGCTGGACCACCACGGTATTCGGTATCTTTCTCTTCTTTATAAATTTGTGCTAATGTCGACTCAACATAAGCTGTCGCAGCACCAATGAAGGCAATTGCCCACATCCAAAAAATTGCACCAGGCCCCCCCATTGCGATTGCAGTTGCCGTACCAGCAATATTACCTGTACCTACACGGCCTGATAATGCAATCGACATTGCCTGGAAAGAAGAAATTCCTTTTTCCGATTTTTCTCCTTTAAACATTAAGACGAACATATCCTTAATGAGTCTTACTTGTAGGAACCGTGTAATAATCGAAAAGAATAAACCAATCAATAAAATACCATAAATAAACCACGGTCCCCATAAAATACTGTTCAGAAAACTTACAATACCTTCCATTTTACCCCTCCCAAAATATGAATATTCTTACTTTAAGACATTATAGTATTACATTTTTCTGAAAATTACAACATTATTTTTAAGTTACTATACATCTTATTCAACAATATTTTTCGAAGGGGAAACATTCTATTGAATTATATATCCAATTCTACGCAAGGCATTATTAACAAAATCTCGGATATAGACAAAAATCTCTTCACGCTCTATTTCATGGAATAGATTATGGTAGCATTTTGCCCATTCCTTAAATTGGAATTCTGCAAACTCTTGCTGATGTAGCCAATTACGTGTTTGTCTCGTTTCCGTAATACTATCTTTTTCGCCAGTCATAATAAGCATAGGCGTATTCGGAAATTCTGCTTTAGGCATGACGGCTAAATTGCGCATCATTTGCTGGAGTTCGCGATACCACTTCACTGATATAACTGACTTAAAAGGAAACTCGTCCCTCATTTCCTCTCTGCCTTCAATACTGCGCGTTAATTTGTCAAAAGAAATATCGTGTGTCATTTTAACACTTGCCGTTAAAGCACTTAAGCTAGTTAATGCATTTGATAACTTACCAGGCTGTAGTTTCAAATGTAGCCAAGGCGAAGTTAAAACAATACCTGCACATTCATATTTTCTCTTATGCATTGTATGCAATAATAACGTTGCTCCTAGTCCATGCCCTATTAAAAACACTGGCAAATCATATGAAAAAGCATTTTCAATTAAATGCCTTGTATATTTGTTATACTCTTTAAAGTCCTCATCATGGACTCGTGATAGTTTTGCATTTGCCCCATGATTTGGTAAATCCCCCATGACTACGTGGAAGCCTTCCATTCTGAGTTTTTCAATAAGCCATGCGTACCAACGGTGATTTTCATAAGCACCGTGAACAATAGCAATCACAGCCTTCGCTTGTCCATCAGCTTCCCATTTCCACATTCACATAGTCCTCCTAATTAAATAGTTACACACTGATTATAACGAAATATTCTCGTCATTATAAAATTATATTTGCATAAAATTGCGCATTTGATACGATAATACTACATCAAAGAAAGAAAAGAGGCGTTTAGCATGATTTATCCGTTTAAAGACAAGACCCCTAATATCGATCCATCGGTTTTTATTGCTGACTATGCAACCGTTACTGGTGACGTAACGATTGGTGCCGAAACCACTATTTGGTTTAATACTGTTATTCGAGGCGATGTATCGCCAACAATAATTGGTAAACGAGTAAGCATCCAAGATCTTTGCTGTCTACATCAGAGTCCAAAATATCCATTAATAATCGAAGATGAAGTAACAGTTGGACACCAAGTAACTTTACATAGCTGTACAATTCGAAAAAATGCATTAATAGGTATGGGATCAATCGTGTTGGATGGGGCAGAGATAGGAGAAGGTGCTTTTATTGGTGCGGGTAGTCTTGTACCTCCAGGTAAAGTCATTCCTCCTAATTGCTTAGCATTAGGTCGTCCAGCAAAAGTCGTACGTGAATTAAATGCTGAAGATAAAGAAGACATGGAACGTATCGTTAGAGAATACGCCGAAAAAGGTCAATATTACAAATCTCTTCAAAAATAATGGATGCCCTAAATACGAGGGCTGCCGATATAGGCGTAGGTGCTCTTGTAAAAACACATTTATACAGGATAAAAAATAAATTCGCGATTTCCTTCCAACTGTAAACGGAAAGACGCGAATTTTTTTGCAATCATTTACGCCTATCCATAATTGCCGTCCAGATTTTTTGTATGCTTGACAAGCTCTTCAAAAATCTGTAACTTGCTTCAGCATTCAAACCCAACCTTTAAACGTGAGGTATGAATGCTGAAGCAAGTTAGAAAGGGGCCATGAAGTAGCCCCTTTCCATTGCTTATAGACCTGCTTTTTCTCTTAAAGCATCTGCCTTGTCCGTATTTTCCCAAGGCACATTTAAATCTGTACGGCCAAAGTGACCATAAGCTGCCGTTTGTTTATAAATTGGGCGACGTAGATCAAGCATTTTAATAATGCCTGCTGGACGTAGATCAAATAAATCGCGAACCCATTTTACGATATCGCTTTCGCTTACTTTTCCTGTACCAAATGTATCTACTGCGATTGATACGGGTTGTGCTACACCAATGGCATAAGCAAGTTGTACTTCAGCACGTTCTGCTAAACCTGCAGCAACAATGTTTTTAGCTACATAACGCGCTGCATATGCAGCAGAACGGTCCACTTTTGTAGCATCCTTACCAGAGAATGCTCCACCACCATGACGTGCATAGCCACCGTATGTATCAACGATGATTTTACGTCCTGTAAGACCAGCATCTCCTTTAGGTCCACCAATAACAAAACGACCTGTTGGGTTAATGAAATATTTTGTTTGAGCATCTAATAGCTCACTAGGTACTACAGGAGCTATTACTAACTCTTTTAAATCTGATTGAATTTGCTCTAATGTCGCTTCTTCATCATGCTGTGTTGAAATAACAATCGTATCGACACGGACTGGGATGTTGTGTTCATCATACTCAATTGTCACCTGTGTTTTACCGTCTGGACGTAAATATGCTAGTTCACCTGATTTACGAACTTCTGTTAAACGACGAGCTAATTTATGCGCTAAACTAATTGGTAAAGGCATTAATTCAGGTGTTTCGTTACAAGCGTAACCAAACATTAATCCTTGGTCACCTGCACCAATTGCTTCAATATCTGCATCAGTCATAGAACCTTCACGCGCTTCTAATGCTTGGTCTACACCTTGGGCAATGTCTGGTGATTGTTCACCAATTGCTACTAGTACTGCTAAGTTTTCAGCATCAAAGCCATATTTACCGCGTGTGTAGCCGATTTCTGCTACAGTATCACGCACGATACCTTTAATATCTACATAAGTAGAAGTAGTAATTTCTCCTGCTACTAGTACTAATCCTGTCGTTACAGTTGTTTCACACGCTACACGTGCATTTGGATCTTCTTTTAAAATGGCATCTAAAATGGCATCCGAAATTTGGTCACAAATTTTGTCAGGATGTCCTTCTGTTACACTCTCTGATGTAAACAATCGACGGTTTGTCATTTGGTTTTCCTCCTATTACTCTTACAAATAGCATTTGCGAAATTAATACGGTACTCATTACCCATGTCAAGTTCGCTCCTGAAGGATAGAACTTTCAAGCCGTTGTTGCTTTTAACATGAGGATTTCGAAAGATCCGTCATTATAATAAGGAAAGAATTGTATATACTTACCTTTACATTCATTATGAAAATAAAAAAAATCCTTTTCTCACGTCTTTACATGAGGAAAGGAATAATGACTTCGTAACCTTTCACTCTTATCGTTCAAGGGTTTTCCCCTTGCATCAGGTTGGCACCAGCGCATGTCGTGAAATAGTTCATGCAGGTTGCCGGGTTTCACAGGGCCTGACCCTCCACCAGCTCGGGATAAGAGTATCCGTTCAATTCCTCATCTTACGTAAAAGGTCGAACGTTGTCAATTATTTTATGACTTTTTGTTGAAAGTTATTTAAAACACGAAAATAATTTTTGAATTAGTATAGATTATTAAAGCAATTGTGTTATACTATTTTTGAAATTAAGAAAAACTCCCTCAAACTCAAGGGAATATTATAAAAAAGGATGGTATTTAATCGATGAATTCAGTAGAAATTGCAAACGAACTGAAGGAATTATTAAACGGTGGGAACATTAACGTTCAACTTTCAGTACCACAATTAGCGGAAAAAGCTACATCTCGTGGTGAGGCAATGTTAACAGTAGATGGCGCAGTTCGTGCAGAAACTGGCAAATACACTGGTCGTTCACCTAAAGATAAATATACGGTAGAAGAAGAAAGCACAAAAGATAAAATTGACTGGGGTAAAGTAAACCAACCAATTTCTTCGGAAGTGTTCGATAACTTATATGTAAAAGTAGTTAAATACTTAAAAGAACGTGACGAATTATTCGTATTCAAAGGTTTTGCTGGTGCTGACAAAGATTCACAATTAAGCATCCAAGTAATCAATGAATATGCTTGGCACAATCTTTTCGCCCATCAATTATTTATCCGTCCAACACAAGAAGAATTAGCTTCTCATGTTGCTGAATTCACAGTTATTTCAGCTCCTAACTTTAAAGCGGATCCAGCTATCGATGGTACATCTTCTGAAACTTTCATTATTGTATCACTTGAAAAGAAAATCATCCTAATCGGTGGTACTGAATATGCTGGTGAAATGAAAAAATCTATTTTCGGCATTATGAACTACCTACTACCACAACAAGGCATCCTATCAATGCACTGTTCAGCAAACGTAGGTGAAGCTGGCGATGTGGCATTATTCTTCGGTTTATCTGGTACTGGTAAAACAACTTTATCAGCTGACCCTGCCCGCAAATTAATCGGTGACGATGAGCACGGCTGGTCTGACAACGGCGTATTCAATATTGAAGGTGGTTGCTATGCAAAAACAATTAACCTTTCTGCTGAAAAAGAACCTGAAATCTATAACGCAATCCGCTTCGGTTCTGTTCTAGAAAACGTAGCTGTAGATCCTGAAACTCGTGTTTGTGACTACGATGATGTTTCATTAACAGAAAACACACGTGTTGCTTACCCAATCCAATTTATTGAAAATATTGTTGATCCATCTGTTGCAGGTCATCCAAAAACAATCGTCTTCTTAACTGCTGATGCATTTGGTGTGTTACCTCCAATCAGTAAATTAACAAAAGAACAAGCAATGTATCACTTCCTAAGTGGTTTCACTTCGAAGCTAGCAGGTACTGAACGTGGTGTAACAGAGCCAGAGCCAGTATTCTCTACATGTTTCGGTTCTCCATTCCTTCCACTTCCAGCAACTGTTTATGCTGAAATGTTAGGTCAAAAAATCGATGAGCATGGCGCACAAGTATTCCTTGTAAACACTGGCTGGACTGGTGGCGAATACGGTACAGGTAGCCGTATGAAGCTTTCATACACTCGTACAATGGTACGTGCTGCAATCGATGGCAAACTGAACAATGTTGAAACGACACAGGACGCTGTATTTGGCTTACACATCCCTACAGCAGTTGAAGGTGTACCTTCAGAAGTTCTTAACCCTCGCGATGCTTGGGCAGACAAAGCTGCTTATGATGTAAAAGCTGCAGAACTTGCTGGTTTATTCAATGATAACTTCAAGAAATTCTCAAACGTTTCTGAAGCAATCACTAAACTTGGTGGTCCATTAAAATAATAATGCGACTAAGGGAACGATTTATTCGTTCCCTTTTTTTTACCCATTTCTATAAAAAATAATCTTCAAATGTTCATTTTTTGGATAGTATTGGAGGATACATATGAAAAAAAAATACAAAATACTAGTTGGCATCCTAGTATCATTAGTCGTGTTGTTTATTGGAGCTGGATTTATTGCAGGCAATTACTTTTATAACTTGGCGTTAAATCCGCAATCTGATAAAACAGCCGTTCTGGATGCCCCACATAATTTAATTGATTCTAATCCGAATGAAGTGAAAGAGAAAGAAGCTCGTGAAACATGGTTCAACAGTCATTACGAAGAGACAACGATTCCATCTTTCGATCAACTTAAGCTACATGCTTATTCCATTAAAAATCAAAATGATTCAAATAAATGGGCCCTAATCTTCCATGGATATTCAAGTGATGGTTTACAGATGACCAAGTATGCAAAACACTTTTACGACATGGGCTACAATATACTTATTCCTGATGCGAGAGGCCATGGCAAAAGTGAAGGAGACTATATCGGAATGGGCTGGCATGATCGCTTAGATGTCGTGTCATGGATTGACAATACGGTGCAATTAAATAATGATGCTGAAATTGTCCTTTTTGGAGTGTCGATGGGCGGCGCCACAGTGATGATGGCCTCTGGCGAAGAATTACCTAAAAATGTAAAGGCAATCATTGAGGATTGTGGCTATTCTTCTGTTTGGGGCGAATTTTCGTATCAGCTTAAAGCAATCTTCCATCTGCCTGCATTTCCAATCATGAATTTTGCTTCAGCTGTAACGAAAATCAAAGCAGACTATACGCTTGGTGAAGCCGATACAGTAAAACAAGTAGCTAAATCACAAACACCGATGCTGTTTATCCATGGTAGTTCTGACACATTCGTGCCTTCTTCAATGCTAGATGAAGTCTATGAAGCTGCCAATGTGCCAAAAGAAAAATTACTAGTTGAAGGGGCTGGACACGGTAGAGCTGAAAATGTCGCAGGAGCAACATATTGGGAAACAATTCAAGCCTTCTTAAGTGCCTACGTAAACGAATAAGTGCCTGTCACTCACACAATTCACTATACTAGTCCTATTTCTTACAACTAAAATAATAAAAATCCACGAACGCTTCTATGGTAACCAAATAGCGTAAGCTGCAACACAGGACGCATCTAGCGACGGTTGCGGCTTCCCTATAGCCCACAGAAGGCGCAGTGGATTTTTATAATAATTTTGTGCCTGTCACTCAAACAATTCCAGACACTCACACAATTAGTGCCAGTCACCCTCTCGGTCACCACCTCACCAATTGTCCCTTTATTTGCATCTCATTGTTGCTTCATCCATTTACACAAAGCACGCACAGTTTCACGATTTTGAGCAGGTGGATATTGGTGTGCAAAACGATGATCATACCATGTTTCATACGTTTTATTGGCATCTTCTAAGTAAAATGCTAATTGCCTTGCATGTTCAATATCGACATTTTCATCACGATAGCCGTGAATAATAAGCACAGGGGCTGTAATGTGTTCAACTTCAAATAATGGTGTACGTGCATCATATGCCTCTGGTACACGATTAGGCGTACCTCCAATTACACGCTTCATCATACGGCGCATATCCGTACGTTCCCAATAAGTTGCTGTCGCATCCGACACCCCTGCCCACGTAACGACAGATGTAATATCTTTTCGCAAAATTGCCGTCCACAGTGCCATAATACCTCCGCGTGAAAAGCCAAACACATGAATATTATCATTGCAAAATTGCTTTAGCACATCTACTCCATGCACTGCATCATAACGATCTTGACCAGCAAACTCATCACGACCTTCTCCTCCTCTATTCCCTCGATAGTATGGGGCAAAAACGATAAAACCTTGTGCGGCAAACTGGGCAATACGTGCTGGTCTCACCATACCGATGCTTTGCATTCCACCACGTAAATATAAAAAACCATCGTATGTACCTTCTGCCTTAGGCTCAGCTAGCAAGCCTTTAACCCGTAATCCAAGTGATACATAAGTAATTTCGGATAAGCGAATAGCTGGATTCGGTGAAGGGTATGGACGTTTTTCAACTATTTCACCATTGATCGTCATAGCGCTTCAGCTCCTCTAGCATTTTTTGCATACCTTCATCTTTCATATGAAAGCTTAAATTTGGATGGTTAGCAAACTCTTCATCTGTGAGCCAAACCATACCTGATGTCTCCAAATCAAACTCCACTTTGTCTTGACTTACAAATTGCGCAGTAAATACTGTTTTACAAAATAATTGATCACCGTGGACAGCATATTCTGCAAACCAACGAAGATTTTTCACATGTACACCCGTTTCTTCAAATACTTCTCTAACAGCAGCTTGTTCTAAAGTTTCCCCAGGTTCTACCTTACCACCTGGCACTTCCACGCCACGTCGCTTATGAATCGTGCATAGCCATTTATTTTTATGCTTTAACAAGATGAGTACATGCCTAGGCTCCACTTCAAACTCCCCTCTTGTAAAGCTTAAATCTACTTGAAAACCATTTAAATCTGTAAATGAAAACATTCCATTCCACTCCTATTATTATATTGTAACGAATGTATTCATTACATTTTGCTGACTTATTATTTCATATACTGCGAGGAATCAATCACAAGGAAATAGTGACATTCTTCATTCGTCTTATTGATAAATCGATGCTCTGTATCTGCTTCAAAAAAGAAGGAATCTCCTGCGTCTAATTCTTCACAAAAAGCGCCACGTCCTAATTCAACACGTAACTTTCCGCTTTTAACAAAAATATACTCTTTCACTCCTGATTTATGAGCTGGGAAAATGCCTGATTCTTTATTGGCAGGAATGATATTTAAAACAAACTCAATGCCTCTAGAAGGAACAGAAGGTGATAATAAGTGGCGTTGAAACCCAGACTTTTCGTCGACATAGATTGGGCGTTCATCTTTTCTTATCACGACAATATCCCTTTTTTCTTGCTGATCTAACAATGCAGAAAGAGTTGTATTTAAAGCCTCCGCAATTTGACAGGCTACTTGAATCGTTGGATTTTTTTCTTCTCTTTCAATTTGAGATAGCATCGAGGCACTCACATTACTTACTGCTGAAAGCTCCTGCAATGTCATCTTATTTTTTTTCCTAATAGCATTTACTTGCTTTCCAAATCCCATTATAAAAGCTCCTCTCACTACTGCAGTTTAAGCGATCTTATCCATTTTAGTTCGTCCTATTATTATTTTTACTATAGTGAAAATTTCTTTTCTATTCAGAGATTGTCCTTCTACTATGATATTGCACATGTTCTACAACAATCAACTTATAAAATGTATACCCTTATTCTAGAAACAATGACTAGCAACACATATTTACACTTTAGTTAAAATAAAATATACTATAGTGAATAAATTATACATAGGAGTGATGTTTAATGTTAAAAGTCATTTTAGCACTATTACCTTTAGCTAGTATTTTATTTATGATATTTATTTTAAAAAAATCTTCTATTTATACAGGTATTATAGCTTGCATACTTACAACAGGTATCGCTATTTCTCCTGCCTTTCACACAAGCGTCGAGTTACTTCCTAAACCTTTCATTAAAAGTTTTCTTACAACAGTACCAGTTATTTATATTTTATTTTTTGGTATTTTATTATTTCATTTAATGGAGAAATCAGGGGCTATACAAAAAATTGCTTCGGCCATTGCTACCTCTACCGATGACAAAACATATCAGGTGTTATTGTTGGCTCTAGGCCTCTCACCTTTAATTGAATCGGTAAGTGGGTTTGGTTTAGCGGTAATTGTTATTGCACCTATTTTAATAGCTTTAAAATTTAATGCTATTCAATCTTCCCTCATAGCATTAATTAGTTTATGTATAATTCCTTGGGGTACACTAGCGATGGGTACAATTATTGGTGCATCAATAGGAAACATTCCATTAGAAGATTTAGGTGTCGGTAGTGCCCTAATGTGCATCCCTCTTTATATTTATTTCGCCTTCCTCGTTACTTACATTGGGGTAGGAAAAAAAGCCATGAAAAAGAAACAAGTGCAAATACTTTGGATAGGATTGTTATTAGGCTTTAGCGTGTGGATTTGTAATCGTTTCATCAGTGTCGAGCTTGCAGGTTTAGTTGGCTCTTTAACTGTTGTTTCAACTATTTTTATTATGATTACTTTACACAAGAGGGGCAATCAAAATCCTTCTAATGCATTTATCAAAAATATTTCTCCCTATTTGCTATTAATTGTTCTATTATTTGTTTCTAGAACCATTCCACCCATTCAAAGTTTTTTAAGTCATTTATTGACGATAACAATACCGTCGTATCATTTTCAGTTATCTTTTCTATATTCACCAGGATTTTTTCTCTTCATTGTTTGTCTTTTTACATGCTTACTCTTCCGTTTAAATAAAACATCAATACTCGATAGCATAAAGTTAACTATCAATAAATGTTATCCAGTATTGCTTACTACTTTTTTATATATTGTTGTTTCTGAAATGATGTCGGAGGCAAAGATGATACAACTACTTTCTTTAACTGCTGCAAACTCTTTTGGTTCGCTTTTTATATTTATTACACCTTTAATTGGCGCTACGGGAGGATTTTTAACTGGCAGTAATACGGCTTCAAATACGATGTTTATTCGCTTACAAACAGAAACTGCAGTACAAATTGGAGCTTCTCCCACTTTACTCGCTTGTATCCAAAATGTTAGTTCATCTTTAATGACAATGGTAAACCCATCTCGAGTCGCCTTAAGCTGTTCTGTTTGTAAAATAACTACTACACTTGAAAACACTATACAAATAAAATTAGCTATGGTTGGTCTAGGCACACTTGCCATTATTTTTATAGAAATCATTATCCATTTACTATTCCTACAGTGAGATATTCAACATAAAAAATGTCTAGCACAAAAAGCTAGACACGTTTATTAAAATATGGGAGCTGTTCAACAAATTCCTTTGTATCCTCGTCTCCATATTCGTGAATGAGTGCGTAAATTTTCTTTAATCGTAAATCTAATTCGTCATTTTCTCTGTCCAAATGATATTGTAAATAAGGTAATTGCGCACGCCATCCATTCGCAATTTCTAACAGTTGCATTTGTTGAAATATTTTTTCGAAAACATCCAATGCTTGTCGATCTACATTAAGCTCGAAATTCCATTGACCCTCATATGGATTTGTATAATATGTTTTATGGGCAAGGGAAAAATATACACGCTGACGATCCATTAACAACACCCCTTTTTCCATAGTATGGTGGTAAAGCGTTTGTTTTATTCGCTGGAATGTCAAACTTCCTTCACAACTAAACTAGAGCATCTATTTTATAATAGGTATAATGAACAAGAACGGAGTGATTGCAATGAGTTTGGTCTCGCTCTTAACGGTAGCAATTATTATCGTTATTTTAGTTACAACTGCTACGATAATAAGTGTCAACCGTGCCTATGCCTTTAAACATACGGTAGATGAAAAGCCTAAACAAAACTTTCATCAAGAATAATCAATTACGCTAAGGCGTATTTGCGTCCAGATTTTTTCGAGCTTGCTCGAAAACTTGAAATTACAATAACGAAAAGAAATTGGAGTGAAAACAATGGGTGTGCCATTACCAATAATAATTATGATTGCTATGATGATGCTAATGTTTGGAGTTTCCGTCATTGTTATTCTTAAGAAAAAAGGCGACTTTTTTACCCAAACAATCGATGCTAAGCCTGAGCAAACAAATTCACATCATAAGGATGGTCAAGCATGAAATATCCCTTTATATGGCTCATTCAGTTTTACAGAAAATTCATCTCACCTATGACGCCACCAACGTGCCGTTTCTACCCTACATGCTCTTCCTACGGATTAGAAGCTTTTCAAAAGCACGGTGCTATTAAAGGACTAATATTAACCGTAATACGGATTTTAAAATGCCAACCACTTCATCCTGGTGGCTTTGATCCTGTGCCCGATAAATGGCCTTCGAAAAAGAATTAATTTTCGAAGGTCATTTTTTCTTGTACTTTTTTCCGATGTACGTTATTATAGAAACTGTCAAAAAAATAAATCGTAATGATTACTATTTGAAAGAGGTATCTATTATATGAAAAAAGTATTTCTATTTTTCCTGATTACTGTGCTTGCACTATTTACAGCTGCCTGCGGTGATAAATCATCAACAGCAAAACAGACGGCGGACAATAAAGACAAGTTGTCTGTCTATACAACAGTCTATCCATTGAGCTACTTTACAGAGCGAATTGGGGGCGAATATGTAGAAGTGTCCTCTATTTATCCTCCTGGTGCAAACGAGCATACATTTGAGCCAACACAAAAAGATATGATGAAATTAGCAGATGCAAATATATTTTTTTACATCGGCTTAGGGCTAGAGGGCTTTGTTGAAAATGCTAAAAAAACGTTAGCCAACGAAGATGTATCAATGGTTGCAACTGCAGCTCAAATTTCGGACGAAAAATTAGCGGTTAGCACTGGTCATTCGCATGACGAAGAAGAAGAAGCAGACCATGAGCATAATGCAACGGAGGAAGATCATGCTGACCATGAGCATGATGCAACGGAGGAAGATCACCATGATGAGCATGAAGCTCATGATCATGGTAGTGTTGATCCACACGTTTGGCTTTCACCTATTATTAGTCAAGATTTAGCACTATCTATTAAAAATACATTAGTTGAAAAAATGCCAGCTCAAGAAGCGACTTTTACAGCAAATTATGAAGCTTTAGTCAAAGAGCTACAAGAGTTAGACACTGAATATAAAGCAATGGCTGATGCAACTCAAGACAAAACATTTTTTGTATCGCATGCAGCATTTGGCTACATTGCTGGCCAATATGGTTTAACACAAGTCCCAATTGCAGGCTTAAACTCACAAAATGAACCATCTCAAAAAGAGCTAACAGCTATCGTCGATAAAGCAAATGACTTAAATATTCATTACATTTTATTCGAGCAAAATGTTTCTTCAAAATTAGCAGAAGTCATTCAAAAAGAAGTTGGTGCTCAATCACTTGTACTTCATAATTTAAGTGTGCTAACAAACGATGATGTAAAAAATAAGGAAACGTACTTTACATTAATGAAGAAAAATTTACAAACGTTAGAGAAAGCTCTTAATGAGCATCAGTAATCCAAACAACCGTACATGGTAGTTTGAAGAAGGAGGTGCCCCAACTACACAGGGGACACCTCCTTTATTATGACGTATTTTTCTTGTGGCATTCTCTTCTCAGTTCTGTCAACGCTAATAATTCTCTTTTGTCCATCCTTAGCATTCGTCTTTACATATGCAAAAACTGGACGAAGCGTAAAACTTCTCTCTAGAATAATTTTATCATTTTGTGCATTGAAAACTATTTGAACAGACTTGCTGCTTTTTTCGTCTTGTTTCAATAATAGTGGAGATGGTTCTACTAATTGTTTGATAATATGTGTATTTTTATCTAGCATCGCGAGCCCACTATTAAAATTAAAATGGTTTGTTAAAGGTTTCGTAAGAACTTCAACTTTAGTTAGTTGCTGCCAATCAGCATATTTTTCACTTGTTGCCGCTGGAAAACTTGCATAATCCCAAGTATGGTCTTTTGCTAATTGCTTATCGGAAACAAGAAAGTAATTATAGCGAACTTCACCTTTATGATCTGGCAATGGATCATCCCATGTAACATCAATATGATACCATTCATTATCAAGCTTCACTAATACCCATGCATGCAATTGTTCTCCCACTTTGCCTGGTACATATTGTACTTCAAAATCTAGCATCTCTAACATCCGATATAGTACTAAAGCATAGGCCTGACAAACACCTTTGTGTTCAGTAAGCAATGTGTAAGGGGAATATTGACTTCCTACACTATCCTTTGAATACTCAGAAGTTAAGACGATATAATCATGTGCAGCTTGTATTTTCTCCAGCTTGCTTAATCCATGCATAGATCCAACAATAGTTGTCAATGTTTGCTCGACAAATGCCTCCTCTTCCTGTGAGATATGATAGGTAAATTGAAATTGAATGACAATATTATTTGCGTAGCCATCATATTTCCATTTAAAACTAGAAATATTGGCGTAAATATATGGATCGGTAATGGCATGTTTAATAAGCTCTGTTAGTTGGTCTTTTAAGTCAGATATATTACCAGTGTATCGAATATCAAATTCAGTAGACAGTTGCAACACTTCATTCTGAATTTGCTGTTGTAATGTTTCTATTGAATTAGCCGTTGCTATATTTTGTTTTTCATAATTTGCGAATACTTGCACATGACTCATTTGTAAAACAAATAATATAATGACAACATTATATATATATTTTCTCATATGAGTCATTCTCCTTTACTAAATAGTTTATGCCGCTCATTACTTATTATGTTAATGAATCATTAATTTAATCTAAAAAAATGGAGGATTGGAAAATTTAATGACAGAGCATGGTGGAAAAGGATGTAGCAAAACAGTGACGAGGAGAATAATGCAAAGCAATGTCGGCAAAATGCGTCGCCTGTACTTGAAATTACAGGACTATTGATCTTTACTTCTATATCAGCATAATACCCGAATTTCTATGTCTTAAAAAATTGACTGTGCTTTGTGGCGAAGTGTTGAATGACGGGCACTATCGTATAGACACCTAACAAAATATCGACATCATCGAAAAAATCCACTGCGCTTTCCGCGGGCACGTTGTAAGCCGCAACCGTCGCCTGTTGCGTCTTACATTGCGTGTGTTCCCGCAGGAGTCTTCATGGATTTTTACTCGGATATGACATAAAATTCGAAATTGTTTGAGTGACTGGCACTAAATATAAAAACAGCATGCTAGAAGTGCGCTTCTAGCATGCTGTTTCTTTTAAACGAAGCCCCTTGTAAGGCATTCTAATTTAATGAAAGTTATTCACTTGGAAGTAAATCTAATAATTTTCTTCTTAGTAGCTTATTTGCTCCATTCCGTGGAAGTTCATCGATTATAATGAATTGTTTTGGGACTTTATATTTAGCAAGATTGTTTTCACAATACCGCTGTAAAATTTCCATAGCTAGCTGTTCCTTTAAAACAACAAAAGCTATTGGAACTTGCCCCCATTTATCATCATCAATGCCACACACACCCGCTTCTTGAACAGCAGGATGTGCCAATAACACATTTTCTATCTCAGCTGGATAAATATTTTCACCACCTGAAATAATTAAATCTGCTCGACGATCGACAACAAATAAATAGCCTTCCTCATCCATGTAGCCAATGTCTCCAGTATGAAGCCATCCCTCCTCGGTTGCACTTCTTTCAGCAAAGCGTCCAATATACCCTGGTGTTACATGTGGGCCTCTAATACATATTTCACCTTCACCTTGCGCATTTGGGGCTGAAATTTTTATTTGATTAAAAAATAATGGCTTACCTGCAGAACCAACTTTATTCATGGCATCTTCACTCGCTAGTGTAGCTGTTTGCGATGAAGTTTCTGTCATACCATATGTTTGTGCTACAGCTAAATGTAGTGCACTTGCTCGTTTTAAATAATCTACTGGTACAGGGCCGCCACCAGCTAGCATCAATTTAAATTGTGGTGACGCCTGTGCCTTGTTTAGCTCCAATGTATTTAAAATACGTTCTAATGTAACAGCGACTACCGACATATGTGTGACATCGCCATCTATTATGTTTTGTGCAATAGCATCTACATTAAAATGCTCGTATAGCTGTACTTTATTGCCGTATAGTAATGAACGCACTAAAATAGAAAATCCACTTATATGAAATAATGGTACTGCACACAACCAAACATCATCTGCTTGTAAACCTATGTTAAGAACAGAAGCCGTTGCACTTGCCTGGTGATTGCCAACCGTTTGGCGAACTCCCTTTGGAAAGCCAGTCGTCCCAGATGTATACATAATAGATGTTGTTTGATTGAGTGACCATTCTTTTGCAATATCAACATGCTGTTCTGTCCCATTCTCAATGGCAGAAAATAAATAATAAGACGTCTGGGGTGGTAATTTTTCTACATCTTCATCTGCAACGAACACAGCCTCTGCTTGTGAATCTTCTAGTTGATAAGCGATTTCGGCTTGAGAAAGCCTACGATTAAGCATGACCATTTCACATTGCAAATGCATACAAGCATACATCATAACGACAAGTGCAGGCGTACTCGGTCCCATAATCGCGATACGTTCCCCTTGCTTAATATCCAGCGCTGTTAATTGCCGAGCGCGTTTTAAAGATAGCTCATTTAATTGTTGAAACGTCCATGTTTGTCCTTCGTATGTGAGAGCGCTCCGTAATGGTGTTACATACGCACGCTGCAAAATCCAGTTTGGGTACATTATTTGCTTCCTCCGATCATTTACAATGATAATGGTACCGCTTTTTCCATCATTGGTCTATTCGTCTGTTTCCCCTTTTATAAAAATAGAAAAAGCTCGTATCTACAAAGAGATACGAGCCTGCACCTTTCAAATCAAGGGAATCTTGGGAATTGACCGAAGTCTGGTTGACGTTTTTCTTTAAATGCGTCACGACCTTCTTTTGCTTCATCAGTAGTGTAGTAAAGAAGTGTAGCATCGCCTGCCATTTGTTGAAGACCAGCTAAGCCGTCTGTATCAGCATTCATAGCTGCTTTTAAGAAGCGTAAAGCTGTAGGAGACATTTGTAGCATTTCTTCACACCATTGCACAGTTTCGTCTTCTAATTGTGCATAAGGAACAACTGTATTTACTAAGCCCATATCAAGCGCTTGTTGTGCATCGTATTGACGGCAAAGGTACCAAATTTCACGAGCCTTTTTATGACCGATAATGCGTGCAAGATAGCCTGAACCGTAACCAGCATCAAATGAACCAACTTTTGGACCAGTTTGTCCGAAACGAGCATTGTCTGCTGCGATTGTAAGGTCACATACAACATGTAATACGTGTCCTCCACCGATTGCATAACCAGCAACCATCGCTACTACTGGTTTAGGAATAACACGGATTAAACGTTGTAAATCAAGTACGTTTAAGCGTGGAATTTCATCATCACCTACATAGCCACCATGGCCACGTACCTTCTGGTCACCACCTGAACAGAAAGCTTGCTCGCCTTCACCTGTTAAAATGATAACACCTACATTTTTATCATCTCGAGCACGAGAAAATGCATCAATCATTTCCATAACAGTTTTTGGTCGAAATGCATTACGCACTTCAGGACGGTTAATCGTTACTTTAGCGATACCGTTATAAAACTCATACTTAATGTCTTCGTAAGTATGTAATGTAGTCCATTGACGTGACATTGAAATACCTCCTAATTAAAATTCGCCTCATAACTAAGATGAAGCGCTAACGTAAAAATCATTACGTTAAATACTCATTTACTATTGTAGCAAATTCAGCTGGATTTTCCACATGAATTGCATGTCCAGCGTCATTTACTGTCATATGATTTCCATTTTTTAATAACGCTTTCATTTCTAAAGCAATATTACAAAATTTACTATCTAATGAACCAGTCAGTAATAACACAGGTAATTCTAATTGTGTTAACTTGTCCCAATTAGATGGCTGTACACCAGTTCCCATTCCCCGTAAACTGCCAGCCAAGCCCATCTCCCTTTGGGCCAGACGTTCTGTTCGAACCGCTTGCCTTGCATTATGAGATAACCGCTTTTGCGATTCAAACAACGGTATATTTTCCCACGCATTAACGAAGGACAGCACACCATTAATCATAATTTTCGTGGCTAACGCATCATCACGCTCACAACGCTCCATACGCTCTTTTAATGTTCGCAAACCAGGAGAAGCACTTTCTAACAATAACTTCTCCACGCGATGCGGGTATTCGATTGCATAGGATAATGCGATCCGTCCCCCCATTGAATAGCCAAGCAAAGTAAATGTCTCTAATTGTAATTGACTAACAATGTCCTCTAGATCACGCAATTGTTCATCCATTGTAAAGCGGCTCTCTTGTTCAGGCACAGCTGTTTGACCATGACCAATTAAATCAATTGCTACGATTCGCATATGAGGAAGATTCTTCGCTAAACTTTGCCATGTAGCAGTACTTCCTGTAAAGCCATGCAATGCAACAATTGTTTGCCCTGCAGCTTCATTCCAAATATCTACATGTGTCTCAAGACCACGAATAATTAGCTTTGCCATGCTTTTAATCCTGCATTAATACGATTCCAAAGAGCGCGATGTGCATAAACGTTTTCTTCACGATCTGTAAAAATTTCGATTAAACGTAATGGTCCTTTTTTCACCATATTAAATTTAGGTACTAACTGTGCAATATCTTCGATACAAATATAGTCCATGTCATACATGCGAGCAATATCTTGAAATTCGAGCGCAGTCGGTGTACCGAATAGATTCTCATAATGCGCCTCTACAGTTGATTGTGGTAAATAAGAGAAAATACCGCCACCATCGTTATTCATCACAATAACGGTTATATTGCATGCTTGATAGCGTGAAGCAATTAGACCATTGACATCATGTAAAAAAGCTAAATCGCCAATGAGCAAATAGGTTTCACGATTGTTTCCTTGACTTAATCCCATCGCAGTCGATACAACGCCATCAATACCATTTGCCCCACGGTTTGCAAAAATACGAATATCTTTTGATGTTGTCATAAGGAATGTATCAATATCTCGTATTGGCATACTACTGCTGACGAATACATCACTACCATTTGGAATTACTTCAAGTAAGCGGCTCACCATTGCTCCCTCGTCAATTGCGCCTTCTGCATAATGCTCAATATACTCTAATGCGATGTCATTGGCATCTTGCCATTCAGCTAAATAGGCCGCTTCGAGCGCTGTTTCAGAAAGATCTAATTGAATAAGCCATTCACCAATGCTTGCATGTAAGAAATGAGTGGATACCCCTGTAGAATCACGGAACATCGGATCTTCATCAACAACAATATAAGCTTGTGGCTGCGATTTTGTAATAAACTGCATAATAAACTTCGATACAGGCTGAGCTCCTATGCGAAGAACTGTTTCAGGTTCAACAAGCGCTTTAAAGTCATCGTTTTTCATAATTGCATCATAGGTTGTAATTACATATGGTAGGCAATCAGTTGGCACAGAAGTTCGCATATTTGATAGACTTTCAACAATAATCGGCCATTTTAATTGGCGTACAAACTCCCACATAACAGTTAAATCTGTCCCTAATGGAAGCTCACCAACAATGACAAACCCTTTTTTCGTTTGTCGTAATATAGATGTAAGTTCTAGCTGTGCATCCTTAGGTGGTGTTAACTGTCCAATAATACTTTGCTTAAATGTAACATTAGGAAGCTCATCACAAAAATCAATAAGCAACGGTTCACGGAACGGTACATTCATATGCACTGGACCAAAAGGTGCACTTGTCGCAATGGCTACTGCACGTGCGATATGACGCTCAATAAAAGGCAATGTCGGTGCAGCACCATCTGGAAGTGGAAAATCGACACTCCACTTTACATGTGCTCCATATAAATTTGTCTGATTAATAGCTTGTGGTGCCCCTACCTCACGTAATTCATGTGGGCGATCAGCCGTTATAACAATTAAAGGTACTCGCGCATAACTTGCTTCTACAATCGCAGGATAATAGTTGGCTGCAGCAGTACCTGATGTACATAACAATACAACAGGCTTAGCAGTAGCTTTAGCAATTCCTAGTGCAAAAAATGCAGCAGCTCGTTCATCTACTTGACGGTACATCGTTAGTTGCTTTGTAGAGGCAAAAGCATAAGCTAGTGGTGTTGACCGTGATCCAGGGCTTACAACAACATGCTGGACACCTGCCTGCACTAGTGATGCAACCATTTTATAAACATAATCAGTCAATATTTTTCGTTCACTCATGTACTTGTCCTCCTAACGCTCGAAGCATTGGACGGAATTTCACTAATGTTTCCTCATATTCAGATTGTGGCTCTGAATCAGCTACAATACCGCCACCTGCATATAAATAAGCTTTATCTTTTATTAACGCAGCAGAACGAATCGCAACCGCAAATTCCCCATTGCCCTCTGCATCTAGCCAACCAATTGGCGCAGCATAAAGCCCACGGTTCATTGGCTCGTATTTACGTATAGCAGTCATGGCCTCTTTTCTTGGCACACCGCCTAAAGCTGGCGTTGGGTGCAAATGCTTCGTTAACTGTAATATAGTTGCCTCATTGTTAAGCTGACCTTCAACAGGTGTATATAAATGTTGGATATCTCTTATTTTTAATAAACGTGGTCCATCTGGTATTTTCATCGCAACACAGTTTTTACGGAACGTATCCGCAATCATATCGACTACGTATTGATGCTCGCCACCATTTTTAGGATCATTTAATAAGTTTTGTCCAAATGCGTCATCTTCCTCAGCTGTTTTACCTCGTTGAATTGACCCTGCGACGCATGATGAGTATGCAAGACCATTTGCTACCTTCACAAGGCGCTCTGGAGATGCTCCAAAAAATAATAAATCGTCCCTCTCTAGCCCAAACAAATAACTTTCAGGCTGTTCGTGAATAATTTGAGCTAATACTTGAGGTGACGATACTTGCTCCTTAAATTGCAGTGCAAGTGAACGTGCAATGACTACTTTATCTGCTTGCTTTGCTTTTATTAGTGCAGTCACATGGTCAATTGACGCTAAATATGGGTCCTTATATGGCTCAAAATAATTCGTTATTTCAGGCTTCGCATACATTTTCACTTCTTTTACTTGCGCAGCATGGATTAAATGATCTCGCTCTTTACGCAGTGCCTCTAATTGTTCATCTGCCTGCGTAGCTGTTGCGATAAGATTTATGCTTACATAGGCTTTGTCATCACGTAATACTAGCTGATACGTTGCCAAGGCAAAATAAGCTTCTGGGAAGTCTGTCCACTCACCATTCACATTATTTTGCGGATCAAATGTAAAACCACCAAATAAAATGGGTTGTAGTTCTGCTTGTCCTTTTACGCAATTTTTCGTTAAGCGTTTCCATTCAGCTTCTACAGCATCAAAGCGGTCGCTTTTTGCGTTATTTTGAATTGTGTGGGTATGTCCCAGCCCTACTAATGTCATTGTTTTTTCTCTATTTTGCCAATAAAATCGTTCACCTTTATAACGCTCCTCGCCCGCTGCATAAAATGCAAGGGCTGATAAGCGACTTACTTCGATTGTTTCCATATAAAAATGAAGGTTTTGGCCCAAAGAGTCCACTTCTACTTCTGTGGCTTGGTACCACTTCTGTTGCATGAAAATTACCTCCGTTATTGCAATGTACATAATCAATTATGTTTCGCGCTATTGTACGTGTTGCTTTAAATTCCACGTACATAACATCATACGTCTGTCGCTTCGAATTCACACACAAAAAGACCTGTGACATCCGTCTTTCGCATTACTTGTTGCGCTAAAATAGCCGTCCTATTTGTTTGACGGCTTTAATCTTTCTACTGCTACGATTAGCTTAATTTGTATTCCCATCTCTCAAATGCATGTACTATTGTATCATTTTTTTAAACATAACTGTATGTAATAAGCTGTGAACCTATCCATTTTCTCTTTCTTCGTATAAAATAAGAAGAGTCTACAATAGTTGAAGGAGAGAAAGACCTTATGACCAAAGTCATTGAAGCTGATAGGGGTTTTAAAGTTTGGTGGCATTTAACGCGCCCACATACTTTAACCGCTTCATTCGTTCCAGTATTTTTAGGAACAGCAATTGCTCTAGCAATTGAAAAAGAAACAATTAATTTTGGACTATTTTTTGCGATGCTGATAGCTAGTATGCTAATTCAAGCAGCAACGAATATGTTCAACGAATATTATGATTACAAGCTAGGATTAGATAATGAACATTCTGTCGGCATTGGCGGCACAATTGTCCGTCACGGTGTACAGCCGAGAACAATTATGTTGATTGCTTTAAGCTTTTATGCACTAGCCATGCTTCTTGGCATTTATATTTGTGCCTCAACTTCTTGGTGGCTTGCTGCAGTTGGACTAGTTTGCATGCTGATTGGTTTTCTATATACAGGAGGACCTTATCCTATCGCATATTCGCCATTTGGAGAGCTTGTTTCAGGGGCCGTCATGGGTATGGGTATTGTCTTAATTGCCTTTTTTATTCAAACACGTACTGTAACATTGGATGCGGTTTTACTCTCTGTTCCGAGTATGATTTTAGTAGGTGGCATTATGCTATCTAATAATATTCGTGATATTGTTGGCGATACAGAAGGTGGACGGAAAACGCTTGCCATCTTAGTAGGTCGTGACCGTGCTATTTCTGTACTATCTGGCTTTTTTATCGTTTCCTACCTATGGGTAATTGCATTAGTAGCAATTGACGGTATTACTTTTTGGGCGCTTATTATTTTCCTAAGTATTCCGAAGCCGCTACGTGCTATCCAAATTTTCCGCGATAAAAAAGAAGCCAAGGAAGTAATGCCAGCGATGAAATATACAGCGCAAACAAATACATTCTTCGGTTTCCTATTAGGACTCGGATTATTAGTGAATTATTTCTTTTATTAATATGCACAAATAGTGACGACTGCAATTGATTTCCGCTGCGTGTGGACGCTTTCCGCGGGCACACACGTAAGCCGCAACCCTTGCTAGCGCGCGGTTTGTTGCGTCTTACGTGCTGTGCATTCCCGCAGGAGTCGCCGCCCTCCGCTCCAATCAACTAAATAAAGTGATTATGCGGAACATGGAAAATGTAGAAGATGCAACATGACAAGCTACTTAAAAGAGATGATACGCTTGAAGAGTATATTCACTTTGTTAGCAAAATGCCATTTCCAAATAATAAAAATGACAAAAGGCTCAAGAGCGAAATTCTTTTTCCTTTTGTCAAAACTCTAAAGCAACAACCTTATTTGGTTGCTGCTTTTTTTATATATTGTCTAAAATTATTGTGCGCTATTCCACGAACTTCTTCATCTGTAAAATGCTCTCGTAGTTGCTCCAATAAATTTTGCGCCTCACCTGCATGCGCTAGGCCTTTAACTGTTACATTGATGCCATCAAAATCAGATCCTACTCCGAGATGGTCAATCCCAACAATACTCGCCAGATGCTTTACATGCGCAATTAAATCATCCATTGTTGCATTGTCACCAATAAATTTTGGGAAGTAGACTACATGTATATGACCCCCATGCTCTATAAGTGCCTTTGCTTGTTGATCTGTTAAATTACGTGGATGGTCACAAATCGCACGTGCATTGCTATGACTTGCGACAAGATGTTTTGCCAGCGGCAGCAAATCCCAGAACCCTTGCTCGTTTAAGTGGGATACATCAATAATAATATCCCGCGCATTTAGCATATTGACAACCTCTTTACCGAAAGGTTTTAACCCTAGACTAGCATCCTGCTCTGCGCCATAGGCTACAGCATTTTCTTCATTCCATGTAAGTCCTACTAACTTTACACCTGCATCCAAAATTGCTGAAAGCTTTGTCATATCATCGCCAATTGCGCTACAGCCTTCTAAACTTAGAATAGCACCAATTTCATGAGGCGCTAAAGTATCTAGTTGTGACCATTCCGTAATATGCACCATGCCTTCAGTTTGTAATACTTGTGTATGAAAGGCTTCAATTTGACGCATGACCTCTAAAAATTGCATATTTTGTGGTGTTGCAGGGTCGATAAAAATAGCGAATACCTGCGCCTTTACTTGCCCTAATTGTAATCTTTCTTTACTTGCATGTAATCGTACATCATCCGCAAATTTTGGCGCATCTAGCGTTGTTAGCTTATACAATACATCACAATGTAAATCAATTATTTCCATGTTATCACCCCATAAAGCTATTATACTGTTCAAGGGAATAATTAGGAAGAAATGCTCGTATTTTTTACATTTTATCTGATGGCGTATCTGACGAACCAAATTCCTCAAGCTCTTCGAAATCATCAGATTTTGGTAAGGATGATAGTACATCCTCTTCTACTGGTCGTATTTGTTCCTCTCGTTGCTCCGCATGCTCTACACATGTCAATGCATGGGGCATCGCTTCTAATCGACCTAGCGGAATTTCTTCCCCACATTCTGCGCACTTGCCGTACGTTCCATCTTCAATAGCTTGCAGGGCGTTTTTGATTTCCTCCGCATGGTCACTACGATGCTCATCAATAGCCATTTCTGTAAGCTGATCAGTTAAATCACTCGCATTATCAGCTGGATGATTATCATAATTGGAGAGCTCTGTTGCCTGTGGTCGCTCTGATTCCTCTAGCTGCTGCTCTATTTCCTGTAATTCCTGCTGCAATTGTTTTTTAAACTTTTCTATCATTTGTTGTTCCATGAAAATCTCCTCCTCATACATTCATTTTTTCCTAAATACTTATTTCTAAAACATCAGTATGAGAAGGATTCCTTTAGTTTTGTGTATATTCTCTAATTACATCATGCAGAAATTGAGTAGCCCCAACAGATACATGCTTATCGTAATAAGCTGTAAAGCGGTCATCTGCTACATACATTTGTGCTAAACCAGCATGTGCTTCCTTTGTATATTGCGGCCACGAAAAGCTCAACCAGCGTTTATGAAGCTCTGCAACTTCCATTGAAACATCATTTTTCGCATCTCCTATTGCCATCGCCTCTTTTAATCGTTCAAATAATTGCTGTTCTAATTGTTGCATTGCTTTATACTGCTCCTCTGTTAAATTTCTAAATTTTGCATTCGATGCATCAACTGTTTCTTGACCATAGTTTGCACGAATTTCTTGACCATATTGCTTTTCATTTTCCTCAATTAGCTGCTCTTTAAAGCCTTCAAATTTCTCTTCGTTCGTCATTGGACGTTCCCCCTCAATCGATTGAATTGTTTGTTCCACTGTTTTTAATAATTGATCTAGCTGTTTTTTTCGTTGTAGTAAAGCATCACGATGTGTTTTTAATGCAGCAGTATGTTGAAAATCAGGTGCATGAATAATGTTGTGAATCGTCACTAGTTTCATATCGAGTGCTCTATAAAACAAAATTTGCTGAAGTATATCGACTTCATGTTGACCATAAAAGCGATAGCCTGCCTCGTTCGTTCTTGCTGGTTTTAGCAAGTCGATTTCATCATAGTAGCGTAACGTTCTCGTACTGACCCCAGACAATTTGGCAAGTTGCTGAATCGTATATTCCATTGCTCTCACCTCCATATTCATACTGTAAACCTTGACGTAGCGTTAAGGTCAAGGGCTATTTAAATAAAAAAAAGGCTGTGGCCACTTTACTACCTGCCACAGCGCTTATCATCAATCCCCCGCACTTAGATAATATTGATACTTATTCATATCCATTTTATGTTTTAAATTTTTTTGAAAAAATGGTTGGTTACTCGCTGTAATTGGAAAGACCCCGACAACTGGATGAATAGTGGAAAGATGCAATATTTCCCTATATTTCTCTAATGAAATGTCTGTTAGTATTTCCTCACCTACTACGGTATCTTCATGAATTGGCGTCCACATGATCATTCTTTCGATGCTCTCTTCACGAATATAAAATGGAGAAATCATTTCTTCTACAAATAAATGATGTTCCCGAGCAAATTGTAATGGTTCCTCTTGATAATGATTTGTTCCAATAAACATATAATAGTCATCTCCAAAATGGACAAAAAAATCTGCAGCGATGAAATGACAAAATAGAAAACCCCGTAACACCATTTTTGCAATGAGAGGAATTTGATCAATCGTTACCTCTTGATCATCTTTTAAGTGAAGATTGTCAAATTTTTCATCATACAATTGGTTATACAAAGCAGATTCTAACCCTACATCAATATAAGTCGTGTTAATCATTGTTAATGATTTTATATCATTGACATGTAAAAACTTCATGATTGTAGCAATATAGGCAGTTTCGACCTCTATATATTTTTCTACTGTAAAGGTTTCACCATCGATTGTCTTCCCAATGTGAGATGGACTTGTCCATTCCACCTCCTTCGTGTAATGCCCCTCATTATTTCGGAAGTCAGGATTATATTTCGTTATTCGCCATTGGTATTTTATGTGGTTACTCAATAATATCACCTCTTTATTTATTTTATTTTATGAATAAATGTAAAAATAATTTGCAAGAATTAATATAAAAAAGCATCTCAATCAACAAAGAGATGCTCACTTGTACTATTTTGCATACTTACCATGCCACACAATATTTCGATAGTTTTCTACGTCCGTGTCTCCCTCTGTATTCACAAAGAGTATATTTGATTGTGCATTTAGCTGTAATGTCGCCTTTAATTCTGCATAATCCTCATTCGTCATTAACTCATAAAAACATCCGAACGGTGCTGCACCTGATTCGCCTGCAACAATGCGATGATCCGAACCAAGTGGATTTGCTAACACACGCATGCCCGTAGCAGCTGTCGTTTCATCACAGCAAATACTTACTTTCGTATACGCTTTTAAAATATCCCAGGCCAAAGGATTTGGCTCTCCACACGCTAGCCCTGCCATAATTGTTTGCATTTCTCCACCGACAGTAACAAAATGGTCAGTGCCAAGTTTAAAGCTCTCATAAAAGCAGTTCGCTACATCTGGCTCTACCAACACAAATGTTATCTTCCGTCCATAAAATTGTTGGAGAAAAGCGACGATTGCTCCAGCAAATGAACCTACTCCTGCCTGTAAAAATACATGTGTCGGTGCTTCTTCTAATTGGTCGACTATTTCTTTTGCTAATGTTGTATAGCCTTGCATAATCCATAAAGGAATTTCTTCGTATCCTTCCCACATCGTATCCTGTATAATAACCCAGCCATTGCTATCTGCAAGCTGTGACGTATAACGCACGGTATCATCATAATTCATTGTCGTGATTTCTGCGTATGCCCCTTCGTTCTTAATATTTTGCAAACGCTCTTCCGCGCTGCCAGCTGGCATATAAATCCGTGCTTTACATCCTAGTTCTCTAGCAGCCCATGCAACCCCTCGTCCATGATTGCCATCTGTTGTTGAAATAAAGGTTAAATTGCCTAGTTGTTCTTTTACATCAGGCGACTTTAATTGTTCGAATGACAGATCATCAATATGTTGACCTAGCAATTTCGCAACATACTGGCCAATTGCATAAATGCCCCCTAAAACCTTAAATGCATTTAAGCCAAATCGAAATGACTCATCTTTCACGAAAATTTTATTGACCTCTAAATGGGATGCTAAAAAATCTAAACTACGTAAAGGTGTCTGTTTAAAACCTTCATATGTACGATGAAATCGTTCCACACGATTCACCTGTTCCGCTGTAAAACTTTGTAGTGCATGTTCTAATCGCTCTATGTTTTCCTGTAAATGAAATTGTTGATTGTCTATCCATTTCAAGTTATGGCTCATCCTTATCCCCCTCTATTTTAGCGTTCATTACTATATTACCTGAAAATTCAATTAAAAAGAATAATAGTATGTACTATAGTAGATACTATTCTATATAAGTCGTAAAATTTCGCTTTATTTATTAGCTATCTTTCACTCTAACAAAAAAAACGCAGTAAATGTGATAATCACATTTACTGCGTTTTAGTATGACCCCTACGGGATTCGAACCCGTGTTACCGCCGTGAAAGGGCGGTGTCTTAACCGCTTGACCAAGGGGCCAATGGCGGAGAAGGAGGGATTTGAACCCTCGCGCCGGTTACCCGACCTACACCCTTAGCAGGGGCGCCTCTTCAGCCTCTTGAGTACTTCCCCACAAATAAAAAATGGCTCCGAAGGCAGGACTCGAACCTGCGACAACCTGATTAACAGTCAGGTGCTACTACCAACTGAGCTACTTCGGAATAATGGTGGGCCTAAATGGACTCGAACCATCGACCTCACGCTTATCAGGCGTGCGCTCTAACCAGCTGAGCTATAGGCCCATTTGGAGCGGGTGATGAGAATCGAACTCACGACATCAGCTTGGAAGGCTGAGGTTTTACCATTAAACTACACCCGCGTATATGGTGGGTCAGGACGGAATCGAACCGCCGACACTTAGAGCTTCAATCTAATGCTCTACCAACTGAGCTACTGACCCATATACTTCTTACTAAGCTATCAACTTATTTAAAAAATGGCGGTCCCGACCGGGATCGAACCGGCGATCTCCTGCGTGACAGGCAGGCATGTTAACCGCTACACCACGGGACCATTTGGTTGCGGGGGCCGGATTTGAACCAACGACCTTCGGGTTATGAGCCCGACGAGCTACCACTGCTCCACCCCGCGAAAATACTATTTATTATATCGAGTTGTTAGCACACCATTTACTAAATAAAAACTGGAGGAGGTAGAGGGATTCGAACCCCCGCGCGGTGTTACCCGCCTGTCGGTTTTCAAGACCGATCCCTTCAGCCAGACTTGGGTATACCTCCGTAGTATATAAATGGTGGACCTTGCAGGACTCGAACCTGCGACCGGACGGTTATGAGCCGTCTGCTCTAACCAACTGAGCTAAAGGTCCTTTAAGATGGCGGCGGAGGGAGTCGAACCCACGACCTTTCGGGTATGAACCGAATGCTCTAGCCAGCTGAGCTACACCGCCAGGATCTTTATACTGGTTATAAATTATGGTGGAGCCTAGCGGGATCGAACCGCTGACCTCCTGCGTGCAAGGCAGGCGCTCTCCCAGCTGAGCTAAGGCCCCATAATTATATCTGTTAGGAAATGGTCGGGAAGACAGGATTCGAACCTGCGACCCCTTGGTCCCAAACCAAGTGCTCTACCAAGCTGAGCTACTTCCCGTTCATTTATTGGCGCGCCCGGCAGGAGTCGAACCCACAACCTTCTGATCCGTAGTCAGACGCTCTATCCAATTGAGCTACGGGCGCTTACTATTTAAAAAATGGTGCCGAGGGCCGGAATCGAACCGGCACGGTAGTCACCTACCGCAGGATTTTAAGTCCTGTGCGTCTGCCAGTTCCGCCACCCCGGCACATTTGGAGCGGAAGACGAGGTTCGAACTCGCGACCCCCACCTTGGCAAGGTGGTGTTCTACCACTGAACTACTTCCGCATGTGCATAAGATTATTTATCCTGGCAATTATGAAATTAAAAATAAATGGTGCGGGTGAAGGGAGTCGAACCCCCACGCCTCGCGGCGCTAGATCCTAAGTCTAGTGCGTCTGCCAATTCCGCCACACCCGCATATTATTGTTGGCAATTATAAAAATGGTGAGCCATGAAGGACTCGAACCTTCGACCCTCTGATTAAAAGTCAGATGCTCTACCAACTGAGCTAATGGCTCAAAAAATGGTGCCGGCTATAGGAATCGAACCCACGACCTACTGATTACAAGTCAGTTGCTCTACCTGCTGAGCTAAACCGGCATATGGTGGAGGATGACGGGCTCGAACCGCCGACCCTCTGCTTGTAAGGCAGATGCTCTCCCAGCTGAGCTAATCCTCCTGGGTATTATGCCTAGCGACGTCCTACTCTCACAGGGGGAAGCCCCCAACTACCATCGGCGCTAAAGAGCTTAACTTCCGTGTTCGGTATGGGAACGGGTGTGACCTCTTTGCCATCATCACTAGACTATGTTTGGTTTCTAATTTACTACATATTCATGAAACCTTTATGTATGTCGTTTTGAAGTTGTTTACCTGTCCTTCAAGACAAGAATTATTGTATAACGATTATCAACATATTGCAACCCTTTTTTATAAAAAAAAGAAATTATTACTTTTTGAAGATATTTTTGTTATGTGAGAGAAATTATCGCTCTGCTAATCATTATAGCAATTGTTTTTTCAAAAGAAAACATTTTATTAATAAAAATAAAAACTTTATCGTATAAGCACATAGTAAAAGCATGCTAAAGAAAACTAACAAACAAAACTACTACCCTTTTTGCAGTCTAGCGATACACAACAAGCGCGCATATTACGAATGTGCCTGTGTACAGTTTCCCCAATAGATTTTTATTTGAAACTACTTGGATAGATATTAGATAAAAACTTTAATATTCTACCCTTCAATGTATTTCCTAATCATATTTAAGAAAAGCCTTTGATTTTCACTGAAAGTGGGGACTCTAAGTGAAAATCTAAAGCTTTTTTATAAAATATTTTACTAACATTTATATTTCCGTTTAGTATTTTACAAAAACATTAGTAAGAGCAGCAACTAACTGATCAATTTCTTCAAATGATGTTGTTGGTCCAAAGGAAATTCTAAAAAATTGGCGTGCCTCCTCCATCGTATAGCCCATTGATAAAATTGCCTTTGTACCAGACTCACTGTGAATATCACAAGCACTCCCCGTTGAAATACAAATACCTGCTTCGTTTAATTTTAACAACACATATTGCCCCTCTACTTTTTCCATTATCAAGCCGCATATACTAGGCAGTTGATTGTTACATTCAATCAACTGACAAGTTGACGGTAAATTGTTTCGTAAATATTGGCGCAGTAATTCATAATGTTGACGCTCATATTGATAGTTTTCAATAGCTGTCGCAAATGCAACAATGGCAGGTGTATCTAATGTTCCTCCTCGTAAACCTCGTTCATGCGTTACACCAGGCGTTAATGCTGGAACTCGAATTTTCGGATTGATAAAAATAGCCCCACATCCTTTTGGTCCTCCTATTTTATGGGCTGAAACCGTTATCGCATCTACATTTGCACTAAATGAATATGTTGCTAGTTTACTAAATGACTGCACACAATCCACATGAAAAAATATATTTGCATTATTTGCTATTTCGACGATTTCCTCTACAGGTTGGATGGAACCTATTTCGGAATTTACATGCTGAATCGTTATTAATGCTGTATCTTCCCTTATTGCTTTTCGAACTTGTTCTACATCAATACACCCATTTAGCTGTAAAGGTAATTTCGTGATGGCAAACCCCATTTTTTCAAGTGTATTTAATGCTGCATGAACTGATGTATGTTCAGCCTGGGATGAAATAATATGCTTACCCTGTTTTGCAGCTAAAGCTAGTGACAAAATTGATAGTATATTTCCCTCTGTGCCGCTCCCAGTAAAAATTATCCCATTCCGTTCAACGCCGAGAGTTTTGGCTAGTACAGTTCTTGCCTGCTCCACAAAATAATTTGCTTGTCCTCCTAAATCGTGTAAGCTCGCACTATTTCCATAATAACGTTTTGCTACATCACAATAAGCCTGAAGTGCGTTACTGGACATTGGAGATGTTGCTGCATAATCCATATAAATCATCTAATTCTCCCTTTCTAGTCATCAAGTCTTGTTTTCCTTTTTATTTTATGTAAAGATATGTGTCAAGACAACTGTAAAGAAGGTATTGCTATGGATGTAAAGACAGACATACTTATTATTGGTAGCGGCATTGCGTCACTTCAAGCTGCACGACTACTCGGACAATATTTTCAAGTACAGATTGTTACAAAATCCTCAGTTAAAATGAGTAGCTCTTATCGTGCACAAGGAGGAATAGCTGCTGTTACTAGTCCAGAAGATCATACTAGTTTTCATATTGCTGATACACTGACGGCAGGTGAACACCATCATGAAAACAAATTCGTTGATGTACTAATAAACGATGGAATGACGATTATACAGCAACTGCTATTAGAGGGTTTACCTATCGATCGGCAAGAAAATGGCGAACCTGCTCTAGGCTTAGAAGGAGCACATAGCCATCAACGAATTATACATGCTGGTGGTGATAGGACGGGCCAAGTGCTAATTGATTATTTGCTTCAGCATCTATCTTCAAACGTTCACATTAATAGCAATGAGATGGCTTATGACTTGTTACTGAATACGGATCGTGCTTGTATTGGCGTACTAGCAAAAAGTGAAAAAGAAATAAAACGTTACTTTGCTCATCACGTCATTCTGGCTTCAGGTGGTGCAGGTGCTCTCTACTCAAACACTTCGAACTTTGCCACGAATACTGGAGACGGCATTGCATTAGCTTACCGTGCTGGCGCTGCTATCAGTGACATGGAATTTATGCAATTTCATCCAAGTCTATTATGGTGTAATGGTGAAGCTAAAGGATTGGTTTCTGAAGCTGTTCGGGGAGCAGGAGGAATTTTTGTTAATGCAGGGCGTCAACCAATTATGGAAGGTGTGCATCCATTGCTCGATTTAGCTCCGCGCCATATTACAGCACACACATTATATACTAAACGCGCCTCAGGGCACGAAACATTTATTGATATTTCAAACATTCAGGGATTTGAAGTTAAATTCCCTACAATTACAAAACTTTGTATTGGAAACGGTATAGATATACAAGACGGCCTAATTCCTGTAGCTCCAGGCGCCCATTTTTTAATGGGTGGTGTGATTGCGGATGATAAGGGAAGAACCTCGATTTCTCATCTCTATGCTGTTGGTGAGGTAGCATGTACAGGAGTTCATGGTGCAAACCGTTTAGCGAGCAATTCATTACTCGAAGGCATAACATTTGGTCATAAAATGGCTCAATTTATTATAAAAGCAGGTTGTAAGCAAACTAATTTCACACCTGCTGTTGTTAATGATTATCAATCAATGCCAGCATTATTCACAAAGGAAAACTTACAACAAACAATGATGCGCTCATTAGGCATTGTCCGAGACCCTTTCGATATGCAGCTTTTGAAAGAACAACTACCTTCATTACAAAATCTACGTCAAGTAAAAGTAATGGACTTAAATCAACAGCAACTCGAACTTTACATGATGCATATTGTTGCATCATTGATGCTCCATGCAGCTATCATGCGAACAGAAACACGCGGTGCACACATTCGGAATGATAAACCTAACAGTGAAGCAAAGTGGGCACAGCGCTGGATTATTTTTCAACAAGGACAAATGAAAGTGAGGAATTCATTGTATGAATATCATCAAACTCGAGGAAATGCTCAAGCAATTTTTTAATGAAGATATAGGAGATGGAGATTTATCAAGTGAACTAATCTTTTCAATCGACCAAATAGGCTCCTTTTCCTTTTATGCAAAAGACAGCGGTATTTTTTGTGGAACGCCTATTATCGAACATGGATTTCGTTTACTTGATCCTTCGATGCATATAACTATGCATAAAAATGATGGGGATGCTGTGAATTACGGAGATGTCCTTGCTGTTATTAAAGGACCTCTACAAAAATTATTATTAGGTGAACGAGTCATTTTGAATCTTATTCAACGCATGTCTGCTATCGCTACAGCAGCCAACTTAGCTGTTCGTGAAACTGTAGGAACCTCTGCGAAAATTTGTGATACACGCAAAACCATTCCAGGATTACGTATGCTCGACAAATATGCGGTACGAGTAGGAGGTGCCTATAATCACCGAAGTGGCTTATACGATGCAATTATGCTCAAGGATAATCATATTGCCTTTGCAGGAAGTATTACCAAAGCTGTACAAACTGCTCGCAAGAAAATTGGGCACACGGTAAAAATCGAAGTCGAGATTGAAACGAAGGCACAATTAGAAGAAGCTATATTAGCAGGGGCTGACATTATTATGTTCGATAATCGTACACCTGAAGAAATACATGCTTGGCTTCCAATCGTTCCAGCACATATCGCTACTGAAGCTTCTGGTGGCATTACATTAGAAAACCTCAATGCTTATGCAAAGTCAGGCATTCAATGGATATCATTAGGTGCATTAACTCATTCCGTAAAAACTTTTGATATTAGTGCACTTGTACAAATGAAAGGAGAGCATACACTTGTCCATCACTAGTTTACTACAACAAACCTCATTACTTCCTGAGCATTACCGAACATTATCAACAATCGAAATGGAATCTCGTATTCGAACTATAAAAAAGAAGCTTGGTAAGACACTCTTTATACCTGGCCATCACTATCAAAAAGATGAAGTAATACAATTTGCTGATGCTACAGGGGATTCCTTACAGCTTGCTCAAATATCCGCTGCTAATAAAGAAGCCGAGCATATCGTTTTTTGTGGTGTGCATTTTATGGCAGAGACAGCCGATATGCTTACTATGGAGAAGCAACATGTCTACCTACCTGATATGCGTGCAGGGTGTTCGATGGCTGATATGGCAGATATTTATCAAACTGAACAAGCTTGGCCAATTCTACAGCAACTTTTCGGCAATACAATTTTGCCGTTAACATATGTTAATTCTACTGCCGCGATTAAAGCATTTACTGGACGTCACGGCGGTGCTTGTGTAACCTCTTCTAATGCTAAAGAAATGGTAAAATGGGCATTTACACAAAAACAGCGTATATTATTTTTACCAGATCAGCATTTAGGAAGAAATACAGCGTTCGACTTAGGTGTGCCACTCGAAAATATGGCCGTATGGAATCCACATACGAATACGCTTGAAACAGATCAATCGCCAGAAAATATTCAAGTAATATTGTGGAAAGGACACTGTTCGGTACATGAAGGCTTTACAGTGCAACATACAGCAATGGTTCGTCAATCACATCCAAATATGCGTATTATCGTTCATCCTGAATGTAGCCGTGAAGTTGTCGCAGCTGCAGATGATGCAGGCTCTACAAAATATATCCTTGATACGATTAATAATGCTTCAAGCGGATCAGCGTGGGCAATTGGCACAGAAATGAATTTAGTAAACCGAATTATTCAACAACATCCTGATAAACATATTATTTCTTTAAACGAAAACTTTTGCCCTTGTCTTACAATGAATCGCATTGACCTTCCACATTTACTGTGGTCACTTGAGAGCATTGTTCAGGGCAAGCCCCATAACCGTATCCAAGTAGATGCGTCAACGGCAAAGGAAGCTCGTAGCTCACTTGAAAGAATGCTATCACGTGCATAAGCGAAAAAATCGTCTACCTATTTATTGGTAGACGATTTTTCCTATTTCTCCTAATAAAAAAAGCACAGTCGATGTATTTGTTCACATCGACTGTGCTTTAGTATGACCCCTACGGGATTCGAACCCGTGTTACCGCCGTGAAAGGGCGGTGTCTTAACCGCTTGACCAAGGGGCCAATGGCGGAGAAGGAGGGATTTGAACCCTCGCGCCGGTTACCCGACCTACACCCTTAGCAGGGGCGCCTCTTCAGCCTCTTGAGTACTTCCCCACAAATAAAAAATGGCTCCGAAGGCAGGACTCGAACCTGCGACAACCTGATTAACAGTCAGGTGCTACTACCAACTGAGCTACTTCGGAATAATGGTGGGCCTAAATGGACTCGAACCATCGACCTCACGCTTATCAGGCGTGCGCTCTAACCAGCTGAGCTATAGGCCCATTTGGAGCGGGTGATGAGAATCGAACTCACGACATCAGCTTGGAAGGCTGAGGTTTTACCATTAAACTACACCCGCGTATATGGTGGGTCAGGACGGAATCGAACCGCCGACACTTAGAGCTTCAATCTAATGCTCTACCAACTGAGCTACTGACCCATATACTTCTTACTAAGTTATCAACTTATTTAAAAAATGGCGGTCCCGACCGGGATCGAACCGGCGATCTCCTGCGTGACAGGCAGGCATGTTAACCGCTACACCACGGGACCATTTGGTTGCGGGGGCCGGATTTGAACCAACGACCTTCGGGTTATGAGCCCGACGAGCTACCACTGCTCCACCCCGCGAAAATACTATTTATTATATCGAGTTGTTAGCACACCATTTACTAAATAAAAACTGGAGGAGGTAGAGGGATTCGAACCCCCGCGC
Source organism: Lysinibacillus sp. JNUCC-52 (assembly GCF_015999545.1). Taxonomy (NCBI): domain Bacteria; kingdom Bacillati; phylum Bacillota; class Bacilli; order Caryophanales; family Bacillaceae; genus Lysinibacillus; species Lysinibacillus sp. JNUCC-52. The sequence goes on along the minus strand of NZ_CP065546.1, from coordinate 3,799,135 downwards.
GGTGTTACCCGCCTGTCGGTTTTCAAGACCGATCCCTTCAGCCAGACTTGGGTATACCTCCGTAGTATATAAATGGTGGACCTTGCAGGACTCGAACCTGCGACCGGACGGTTATGAGCCGTCTGCTCTAACCAACTGAGCTAAAGGTCCTTTAAGATGGCGGCGGAGGGAGTCGAACCCACGACCTTTCGGGTATGAACCGAATGCTCTAGCCAGCTGAGCTACACCGCCAGGATCTTTATACTGGTTATAAATTATGGTGGAGCCTAGCGGGATCGAACCGCTGACCTCCTGCGTGCAAGGCAGGCGCTCTCCCAGCTGAGCTAAGGCCCCATAATTATATGTGTTAGGAAATGGTCGGGAAGACAGGATTCGAACCTGCGACCCCTTGGTCCCAAACCAAGTGCTCTACCAAGCTGAGCTACTTCCCGTTCATTTATTGGCGCGCCCGGCAGGAGTCGAACCCACAACCTTCTGATCCGTAGTCAGACGCTCTATCCAATTGAGCTACGGGCGCTTACTATTTAAAAAATGGTGCCGAGGGCCGGAATCGAACCGGCACGGTAGTCACCTACCGCAGGATTTTAAGTCCTGTGCGTCTGCCAGTTCCGCCACCCCGGCACATTTGGAGCGGAAGACGAGGTTCGAACTCGCGACCCCCACCTTGGCAAGGTGGTGTTCTACCACTGAACTACTTCCGCATGTGCATAAGATTATTTATCCTGGCAATTATGAAATTAAAAATAAATGGTGCGGGTGAAGGGAGTCGAACCCCCACGCCTCGCGGCGCTAGATCCTAAGTCTAGTGCGTCTGCCAATTCCGCCACACCCGCATATTATTGTTGGCAATTATAAAAATGGTGAGCCATGAAGGACTCGAACCTTCGACCCTCTGATTAAAAGTCAGATGCTCTACCAACTGAGCTAATGGCTCAAAAAAATGGTGCCGGCTATAGGAATCGAACCCACGACCTACTGATTACAAGTCAGTTGCTCTACCTGCTGAGCTAAACCGGCATATGGTGGAGGATGACGGGCTCGAACCGCCGACCCTCTGCTTGTAAGGCAGATGCTCTCCCAGCTGAGCTAATCCTCCTGGGTATTATGCCTAGCGACGTCCTACTCTCACAGGGGGAAGCCCCCAACTACCATCGGCGCTAAAGAGCTTAACTTCCGTGTTCGGTATGGGAACGGGTGTGACCTCTTTGCCATCATCACTAGACTATTTACGGCTTTCAATATACATCGTATCTTGAAACCCTTAGGTTGAAAGTGTTATTCTTTCAAAACTGGATAAACGGTTCATTGAATGTTTCAAACTTTTTTGGTTAAGTCCTCGATCGATTAGTATTCGTCAGCTCCATGTGTCACCACACTTCCACCTCGAACCTATCTACCTCATCGTCTTTGAGGGATCTTACTTACTTGCGTAATGGGAAATCTCATCTTGAGGGGGGCTTCATGCTTAGATGCTTTCAGCACTTATCCCGTCCACACATAGCTACCCAGCGATGCCTTTGGCAAGACAACTGGTACACCAGCGGTGTGTCCATCCCGGTCCTCTCGTACTAAGGACAGCTCCTCTCAAATTTCCTACGCCCACGACGGATAGGGACCGAACTGTCTCACGACGTTCTGAACCCAGCTCGCGTACCGCTTTAATGGGCGAACAGCCCAACCCTTGGGACCGACTACAGCCCCAGGATGCGATGAGCCGACATCGAGGTGCCAAACCTCCCCGTCGATGTGGACTCTTGGGGGAGATAAGCCTGTTATCCCCGGGGTAGCTTTTATCCGTTGAGCGATGGCCCTTCCATGCGGAACCACCGGATCACTAAGCCCGTCTTTCGACCCTGCTCGACTTGTAGGTCTCGCAGTCAAGCTCCCTTGTGCCTTTACACTCTACGAATGATTTCCAACCATTCTGAGGGAACCTTTGGGCGCCTCCGTTACCTTTTAGGAGGCGACCGCCCCAGTCAAACTGTCCGCCTGACACTGTCTCCTGCCCCGCTAAGGGGCATGGGTTAGAATTTCAATACAACCAGGGTAGTATCCCACCGACGCCTCCTTCGAAGCTGGCGCTCCGAGATCTCTGGCTCCTACCTATCCTGTACAAGTTGTACCAAAATTCAATATCAGGCTACAGTAAAGCTCCACGGGGTCTTTCCGTCCTGTCGCGGGTAACCTGCATCTTCACAGGTACTATAATTTCACCGAGTCTCTCGTTGAGACAGTGCCCAGATCGTTACGCCTTTCGTGCGGGTCGGAACTTACCCGACAAGGAATTTCGCTACCTTAGGACCGTTATAGTTACGGCCGCCGTTTACTGGGGCTTCAATTCGCAGCTTCGCTTGCGCTAACCACTCCTCTTAACCTTCCAGCACCGGGCAGGCGTCAGCCCCTATACGTCACCTTACGGTTTTGCAGAGACCTGTGTTTTTGCTAAACAGTCGCCTGGGCCTATTCACTGCGGCTCTCGTGCGCTTGCACGCTCAAGAGCACCCCTTCTCCCGAAGTTACGGGGTCATTTTGCCGAGTTCCTTAACGAGAGTTCTCTCGCACACCTTAGGATTCTCTCCTCGACTACCTGTGTCGGTTTGCGGTACGGGCACCTCTCACCTCGATAGAGGCTTTTCTTGGCAGTGTGAAATCAGGAACTTCGTCCATACGGACTCGCCATCACAGCTCAACGTTACAGTGTGCGGATTTGCCTACACACACGCCTTACTGCTTGGACGCGCACAACCAACGGCGCGCTTACCCTATCCTACTGCGTCCCCCCATTTCTCAAACGGTGAGGAGGTGGTACAGGAATATCAACCTGTTGTCCATCGCCTACGCCTATCGGCCTCGGCTTAGGTCCCGACTAACCCTGAGCGGACGAGCCTTCCTCAGGAAACCTTAGTCATACGGTGGACGGGATTCTCACCCGTCTTTCGCTACTCATACCGGCATTCTCACTTCTAAGCGCTCCACCAGTCCTTCCGGTCTGACTTCAACGCACTTAGAACGCTCTCCTACCACTGACATCGTAGATGTCAATCCACAGCTTCGGTGAATCGTTTAGCCCCGATACATTTTCGGCGCAGCGTCACTCGACCAGTGAGCTATTACGCACTCTTTAAATGATGGCTGCTTCTAAGCCAACATCCTGGTTGTCTGTGCAACGCCACATCCTTTTCCACTTAACGATTACTTTGGGACCTTAGCTGGTGGTCTGGGCTGTTTCCCTTTTGACTACGGATCTTATCACTCGCAGTCTGACTCCCGTGTATAAATATCTGGCATTCGGAGTTTGTCTGAATTCGGTAAACCGGGATGGCCCCCTAGTCCAAACAGTGCTCTACCTCCAGTATTCTCATCACGAGGCTAGCCCTAAAGCTATTTCGGAGAGAACCAGCTATCTCCAAGTTCGATTGGAATTTCTCCGCTACCCACACCTCATCCCCGCACTTTTCAACGTGCGTGGGTTCGGGCCTCCAGTAAGTGTTACCTCACCTTCACCCTGGACATGGGTAGATCACCTGGTTTCGGGTCTACGACCACGTACTAATTCGCCCTATTCAGACTCGCTTTCGCTGCGGCTCCGCCTTCTAAAGCTTAACCTCGCACGTAATCGTAACTCGCCGGTTCATTCTACAAAAGGCACGCTATCACCCATTAACGGGCTCTAACTACTTGTAGGCACACGGTTTCAGGATCTCTTTCACTCCCCTTCCGGGGTGCTTTTCACCTTTCCCTCACGGTACTGGTTCACTATCGGTCACTAGGTAGTATTTAGCCTTGGGAGATGGTCCTCCCGGATTCCGACGGAATTTCACGTGTTCCGCCGTACTCAGGATCCACTCTGGAGGGAATAAACTTTCGACTACAGGGCTTTTACCTGCTCTGGCGGACCTTTCCAAGTCGCTTCATCTAACTCATTCCTTTGTAACTCCGTATAGAGTGTCCTACAACCCCAAGAGGCAAGCCTCTTGGTTTGGGCTCTTCCCGTTTCGCTCGCCGCTACTCAGGGAATCGATTTTTCTTTCTCTTCCTCCAGGTACTTAGATGTTTCAGTTCCCTGGGTCTGCCTTCAAGACGCTATGTATTCACGTCAAGATACTACGCGATTAAACGTAGTGGGTTCCCCCATTCGGAAATCTCCGGATCAAAGCTCACTTACAGCTCCCCGAAGCATATCGGTGTTAGTGCCGTCCTTCTTCGGCTCCTAGTGCCAAGGCATTCGCCGTGCGCCCTTAATAACTTAACCTACAGCTTCCGATATACATCGTAATACAGCGTCAGCTTCATTCGTTCAATCAGTCACGTACGAAAGTACGCTCCTTCACTCACTCAATCGCTTCCTTGTCTTACTCGTATCTCGAAACCTTTTAATGTTATTAAGCCTATAAAAAAACTTAAAAAAATAAATGTGTTTGTTACAATTTCAATGTCGTTTTATCCAGTTTTCAAAGAACAAGTTTTGAAGTATTTCATCTAATTGATGAACCTTCAAAACTGAACGCAAAACGTAATCTTACAAACCCAAGGTTTGTATTCCGAAAATATCCTTAGAAAGGAGGTGATCCAGCCGCACCTTCCGATACGGCTACCTTGTTACGACTTCACCCCAATCATCTATCCCACCTTCGGCGGCTGGCTCCAAAAGGTTACCTCACCGACTTCGGGTGTTACAAACTCTCGTGGTGTGACGGGCGGTGTGTACAAGGCCCGGGAACGTATTCACCGCGGCATGCTGATCCGCGATTACTAGCGATTCCGGCTTCATGTAGGCGAGTTGCAGCCTACAATCCGAACTGAGAACGACTTTATCGGATTAGCTCCCTCTCGCGAGTTGGCAACCGTTTGTATCGTCCATTGTAGCACGTGTGTAGCCCAGGTCATAAGGGGCATGATGATTTGACGTCATCCCCACCTTCCTCCGGTTTGTCACCGGCAGTCACCTTAGAGTGCCCAACTAAATGATGGCAACTAAGATCAAGGGTTGCGCTCGTTGCGGGACTTAACCCAACATCTCACGACACGAGCTGACGACAACCATGCACCACCTGTCACCGTTGTCCCCGAAGGGAAAACCATATCTCTACAGTGGTCAACGGGATGTCAAGACCTGGTAAGGTTCTTCGCGTTGCTTCGAATTAAACCACATGCTCCACCGCTTGTGCGGGCCCCCGTCAATTCCTTTGAGTTTCAGTCTTGCGACCGTACTCCCCAGGCGGAGTGCTTAATGCGTTAGCTGCAGCACTAAGGGGCGGAAACCCCCTAACACTTAGCACTCATCGTTTACGGCGTGGACTACCAGGGTATCTAATCCTGTTTGCTCCCCACGCTTTCGCGCCTCAGTGTCAGTTACAGACCAGATAGTCGCCTTCGCCACTGGTGTTCCTCCAAATCTCTACGCATTTCACCGCTACACTTGGAATTCCACTATCCTCTTCTGCACTCAAGTCTCCCAGTTTCCAATGACCCTCCACGGTTGAGCCGTGGGCTTTCACATCAGACTTAAGAAACCACCTGCGCGCGCTTTACGCCCAATAATTCCGGACAACGCTTGCCACCTACGTATTACCGCGGCTGCTGGCACGTAGTTAGCCGTGGCTTTCTAATAAGGTACCGTCAAGGTACAGCCAGTTACTACTGTACTTGTTCTTCCCTTACAACAGAGTTTTACGAACCGAAATCCTTCTTCACTCACGCGGCGTTGCTCCATCAGGCTTTCGCCCATTGTGGAAGATTCCCTACTGCTGCCTCCCGTAGGAGTCTGGGCCGTGTCTCAGTCCCAGTGTGGCCGATCACCCTCTCAGGTCGGCTACGCATCGTTGCCTTGGTGAGCCGTTACCTCACCAACTAGCTAATGCGCCGCGGGCCCATCCTATAGCGACAGCGAGATGCCGTCTTTCAGAATTGTCTCATGATAGACAAAAGATTATTCGGTATTAGCCCCGGTTTCCCGGAGTTATCCCAAACTATAGGGTAGGTTGCCCACGTGTTACTCACCCGTCCGCCGCTAACGTCAAAGGAGCAAGCTCCTTATCTGTCCGCTCGACTTGCATGTATTAGGCACGCCGCCAGCGTTCGTCCTGAGCCAGGATCAAACTCTCCATAAAAGAAATTTGATTAGCTCAAATTGTTTTGCTGGCATCAATTTTGATGTCCAAAATTTTGTTTCGTTCACTAACGAAGTTAGTTACTAAAAACTATATTGATTACGTTTTGCTTGTTCAGTTTTCAAGGTTCATTTCGTAGTCGCTTGTTTTTAGCGACTTTATTAATATAACTTGTTTTTAACAAGAAGTCAACAACTTTTTTAAATCGTTATTTTCAAGCCGTCCCTCTTGTTAAGGACAAGTAATAATATATAATATAGCAATATAAAAATCAAGCTTTTTTCTTAAAAAACTTTAAAATCTTTTTCTCGTCCACTACAAACAATAGAATCCCTACTATTACAACTAATCCACCAACAATCTGTGTTGCGATTAAATACTCTTTGAAAATAATAAGAGCTAAAATAGCTGCTCCAATTGGCTCGAATAAAATAGCAATTGATACCACATTCGTACTAACATATTTAATAGACCAATTAAATAAAGTATGACCTAATAAATTAGGAACAATGGCTAATAAAATAAACCACGTCCAGTCCATCGTAGAATAAGGACCGAATGATTCCCCTTTTATTAGTACATAGAAAAACAATGTAATTGTGCTCACTACGTAAACAATCATTGTATAGGTTACAAGTGAAAGTCGTTTTCGTACATCCTGGCCAAATAAAAGATAGGTTGTAATAAGTGCGCAAGCAATTAATGCAAGCATATCTCCATAGAAAGCAGAGCCACTAAGCTTAAAATCCCCCCAGCTAATTAATACACTACCAACGATGGCAATTGCTCCAGCTAGAATGGTTTTTAAAGTAATAGCCTCTTTAAAGAAAAAGTATGTACCGACAAACGCAAAAAGTGGCTGAAGTGTCACAAGCACAGTTGAACTTGCAACAGATGTGTAATTTAGTGATTCAAACCACAAAATAAAGTGAAATGCTAAAAATACTCCAGCAATTGAAGAAAAAAGCCAATCCCTCTTAGATAAATGCTTTAATTCTTTCGTATATTTCATGAAAAATAACGGTGCCATGATTATGACAGAAAACAACATACGATAAAAAGCAATAACACCCGACTCCGCATTTGCTAATTTTACAAAAATGGCTGATAAAGATACTGATATAACGCCAATAAAAATTGGGATATACGGATGAATCTTTGGTTCATTCATTGAAATCGACCTCCAGAAAAAAAGCTTATACATCATTACTTTCATGATGTACAATACAAAAAAGTAATGTACATATAATAATGACAGCTTGCATATCTCTTAGCAATACGAAATATAAATGGAGGGGTGCGTTTGGAAACATTATTGGAGAATATGATTACATATGAAGTTGGCATAAAATTAGTTATTGCAGCCACATTAAGTTTAGTAATCGGCATTGAGAGGGAATTAAAAAAGAAACCTGTTGGATTAAAAACCAGTTTAGTTATTGCTACATTCAGCTGCTTACTTACAATTATCTCGATTGAGACCGCATATTCAACTCCTCCAAGAACAGACATTAATATAACGATGGACCCTCTTCGTCTGGCAGCCCAAATAGTAAGTGGCATTGGGTTTCTTGGAGCGGGAGTCATATTAAGACGCGGTAATGATAGCATTTCGGGTTTAACTACCGCTGCTATGATTTGGGGAGCTGCTGGTATCGGAATTGCTGTTGGCGCAGGCTTCTATATGGATGCTACTTTAGCTGTAATTATTATTGTGTTCGGTATTGAAGTATTGTCTCCATTTCTTATGAAGATTGGACCAAAAAGAATTCGTATGCGAGAAGTTTCGTTAAAAATTCAAATTGATGATGATAGTAACACGGAATCATTCCTTCTATTTTTAAAGGACAGCAATATTGTAATTGAAAACATTCGTATAAAAGACATTCCTTTAGGTAATAATCAAGTGTTACACGAATTAGATTTCCGTTTATCGTTGATTGTCTCAGATAACTTACTGTCGTTTTATCGTTCATTACGTACCTTACCTTATATTGAAAAAATTGAAATGGAAATTTTAAACTAGCTGGAGGATTCTTTAATGACAGAAATATTAAAACTACTCAAGGAAGGTAATAAGCCTTCATTAATGGCTGCATTTGTCAACGCATTTTTAGGTATCATAAAAGGAATTGCCTTCTTTTTCACAGGCAATGTCGCTATGTTTGCCGAAATGATGCACTCACTTGGAGATGCAGCAAACCAACTATTCGTATATATTGGTTCAGCGTTATCTAAAAAAGCCCCTACAAAAAAATTCCCTGGGGGCTTTGGTCGAATCGTCAATCTAGTTTGCCTGTTTGCCGTTATAATTGTAGCTATTCTTTCTTACGAGACGATAAAAGAAGGCTGGCATCATTTTATGCATCCTTCTGGTGAATCAAAAGGAATGCTGATTGCACTTGGTGTTTTATTTATCGGGATTGTATTAGAAGGAACTGTTCTTGCCAAAGCGGCAGTCGAAGTACTTCACGAAGCAGGACAAGAAAAAGCTGGTATGATGTCTATTCCAAAAGCATTTGGTTTTTTAAATCGTGCCAAGCCTGCTACAAAATTAGTTTTTATGGAAGATTTAGTAGCAACAGGTGGTAATGTTTTAGCCTTTGTCGCTATCTTAATTGCACATTTTACAGGTTGGACGAGAATCGAAGGACTTGTTTCAATTATTATCGGCTGTATGATGTTTTATGTAGTCGGAAAGGTTTTCTTAGATAACGCTCGCGGGGTAATTGGTGAAACAGATGAAGAAATGCTCAATCATATCGCCCATCTCGTAATGGATGATCCTAATATTAAAGATATTTTCCGCTTAGAGGTTGTAAAAGAAGGCGAATTTTTACATGTTGAATTAGTCGCTGAAGCAGATGCAAATTTATCACTTGCCTTTCTAGATGATGTCCGCGATCATTTAACAGAAGTCATTCTAAGTCAAAAAGGCGTCTCAAAAGTAGCTATTTTATTTGATGAAGATGATGGTAAAGTTAACTGGGTGCACGTCGGTGAAAGACCTTCAATTGCCTATAAAAAACAATAACATTAAAGCCAATTGCCTATACTGGCAATTGGCTTTATTTTTATAATGCGTTTTGTAAAATTGTACGAACATCGTCTTCTTGTAGCTTATTAAAGTTACCAAAAGGTCCGTTTTGCATTGCATGTTCAATAATTTGATCGAATTTCGAATCATCGATATTATAATCAGCTAAACGGTTTGGCGCATCTAAAGAAGTCCAAAATGCTGACAAACGATCAATTCCCTCATAAGCAATTTCTTCTGCCGTTTTTCCTGTCGCATCTACACCGAAAACGCGAGTGGCTAAACCTGCAAAACGTTCTGGGTTTACAGGCACATTTAATCTCATCCAATGAGGTTGTAAAATGGCTAAACCACCAGCATGAGGTATATCATAAATTGCTGATACCGCATGCTCAATATTATGTGATGCCCAATCTCCGCGTGAGCCAATTGATAAGAAACCATTTAAACCAATCGTTCCAGCTAGCAAAATCGTTTCACGTAATGAAATATCTTCTAAATCTTTTAGTAATTTAGGTGCTGTTGTCACAACAGTTCGTAAAACACCCTCACACATTTCATCAGTCACAGGCGTATTCGTCGTGTTGTGGAAATATTGCTCCAAAACATGGGACATCATATCGACCATACCGTAAACCGTATGATTTTTCGGTACTGACACTGTGTATGCTGGATTTAAAATCGAAAATTTAGGGAACGCAGCAGGACTACCCCACCCTAACTTTTCTTCTGTTGCTGCATTTGTAATAACAGAGCCTGAATTCATTTCGGATCCTGTAGCAGCTAATGTTAAAACTGTTCCAAGTGGCAAAGCATCTTGAACTAATACTTTTCGTTTAACAATATCCCATGCGTCGCCATCATATTTAGCACCAGCAACAATTAATTTAGAACAGTCAATGACAGAGCCGCCACCAACAGCAAGCACAAGATCAATACCTTCTTTTTTACAAATCTCAATACCAATTCGCGCCGTTTCTACTCGCGGATTAGGCTCTACCCCACTTAATTCAAATACTGTTTTATCTGCTTGTTGTAGCTTCTCAATAACAGCATTGTATACACCATTACTCTTGATACTACCTCCACCGTAAACCATTAGCACCTTACTTCCATACTGCGCTAACTCTTTCGGTAATTTTTCCAGCGCATCTTCACCAAAGTGTAATTTTACTGGGTTAAAAAATGTAAATGAATCCATTGAATTCGCCCCTTTCTAGTTGGATTTTCTCATAATTACAATGCAGAAAGCAAAGATTTAAAACCAAAAAATGCAATGGGTGACAGGCACTCACACAATTTCGATGCATACTAAAGGAAAATCCACTTCGTCTGCACAAACAACTTGTATGCGAAAGCGAGGTGACGGTTTACGATGTGCTGAGCAAAAGCGCCCTATAGCTCAAATTAACGGCATTTAAGTTTTTACATAAAAAAAGACATCCCTAATTAGGAATGTCTTTTTAAATATCTATTGATTAAACCCAACCACGGAAGCGAGATGCTTCTGCAGTACGGCGCACACCAACCATATATGCAGCTAAGCGCATATTGATGTTACGTGTAGTCGCAGTCGTATAAACATTTTCAAATGCATCAACCATTTTTTTGTAAAGGCGTTCTTCTACTTCTTCCTCAGTCCAGTAATAACCTTGGTTATTTTGTACCCATTCAAAGTAAGAAACTGTAACACCACCAGCAGATGCTAATACGTCTGGTACAAGTAAAATGCCACGCTCTGTTAAAATTTTAGTCGCCTCTGAAGTTGTTGGGCCATTTGCTGCTTCAACGACAATGTTTGCTTTAATATTATGCGCATTGTCTGCAGTAATTTGGTTTTCAATTGCAGCTGGAACTAAAATATCACAATCAAGCTCTAAAAGATCTTTATTTGAAATTGTGTTTTCAAATAAAGTTGTTACTGTTCCGAAGCTATCACGACGATCTAATAAGTAGTCGATATCTAAACCTTCAGGATCATGAAGTGCACCGTAAGCATCAGAAATACCAATTACTTTGGCACCTAAATCATTCATGAATTTAGCTAAGAAGCTACCTGCGTTACCAAAACCTTGGATTACAACGCGAGCACCTTTAATGTCGATACCACGTTTTTTCGCAGCCTCTTCGATAACGATTGTTACACCTTGAGCAGTTGCACGGTCACGACCTTGAGAACCACCAAGAACTAGTGGCTTACCAGTAATGAAACCTGGAGAGTTGAATTCGTCCATACGACTGTATTCATCCATCATCCATGCCATAATTTGTGCATTCGTAAATACGTCTGGAGCAGGAATATCTTTTGTTGGTCCAACGATTTGACTAACCGCACGAACATAACCACGGCTTAGACGTTCGATTTCACCCATAGACATTTGACGTGGGTCACAGATGACACCGCCTTTACCTCCGCCATATGGTAGATCTACAATTCCACATTTCAATGTCATCCACATTGAAAGCGCTTTAACTTCCTCTTCGGATACAGCTGGATGGAAACGTACTCCACCTTTAGTTGGTCCTACTGCATCATTATGTTGTGCACGGTAACCAGTAAATACTTTTGTAGTTCCATCATCCATTTTAACTGGAATGCGGACTTGTAGCATACGAAGCGGTTCTTTTAGTAGTTCATACATTGCTTCGTCATAGCCTAGTTTATTAAGAGCTTCTTGAATAACATCTTGAGTTGATGTGAACAGATTTAAGTTTTCAGACATTTTAAATCGCCTCTTTGTTTTTTTTAATGATTGTATATCGGCATCATTGTAACACACTTCTTAATTAAAATGTGAACATTTTGTTAAAGTTTAAATACTTTTTCAATTTGAGCAATAGACCAATCTAAATCTTCTTGAGAAATAACTAGTGGTGGAGCAAAACGAATTACAGTATCATGTGTTTCTTTACATAATAAACCTAATTCTTTTAGTTTTTCACAATATGGACGAGCAGCTTCTGTTAATTCCATACCGATGAATAAACCACGGCCACGAACATCTTTAATCACTGGGTTGTTAATTTCACGTAGTTTACCTTTGAAATATTCACCAAGTTCTTGTGAGCGCTCTGCTAATTTTTCATCTAATAAAACTTTAATAGATGCGATAGAAACCGCACACGCTAAAGGATTTCCTCCGAAAGTTGAACCGTGAGAACCAGGATTGAAGACACCTAAAATTTCACGATTAGCAGCTACACAAGAAATAGGGAATACACCGCCACCTAATGCTTTACCAAGGATGTACATATCAGGTTCTACTTCTTCCCAATCACATGCAAACATTTTACCTGTACGAGCTAAACCAGCTTGAATTTCATCCGCAATAAATAAAACATTATTTTCACGGCATAATTCACGTGCAGCTTTTAAGAAGCCTTCTGGTGGAATAACAATACCAGCTTCACCTTGAATTGGCTCAATTAAAAATGCAGCTGTATTTGGTGTAATTGCAGCTTTTAACGCTTCTAAATTACCATAATCAACAAGTTTGATATTTGGTAACATTGGTCCGAAGCCACGACGGTATTCTTCATCAGATGATAAAGATACTGCTAGCATCGTACGTCCGTGGAAGTTTCCGTTACAAGCGATTAGTTCTGCTTTACCTTCTTCTACGCCTTTTACATCATAAGCCCAACGACGAGCAGCTTTAAATGCAGTTTCTACAGCTTCTGCACCTGTATTCATAGGTAAAACCATTTGTTTATTTGTTAATTTACCTACTAACTCATACCATTCACCTAAGTTTTCACTATAAAATGCACGAGAAGTTAAAGTTACTTTATCAGCTTGTTCTTTTAATGCAGCAATAATTTTCGGATGGCGATGCCCCTGATTCACTGCAGAATATGCTGATAACATATCTAAGTATTTGTTTCCTTCTGGATCTTTAACCCAAGCACCTTCAGCCTCTGCAATAACGATTGGCAGTGGATGATAGTTTGCAGCACCGTAATTTTGTGTTTGTTCAATAACTTGTTGTGATTTTGTCATATAGCATTCTCTCCCTACTAACTTAAAATGAAAATCAAAAAAGATTGGTCTGTTTAACAGTTTTAATAAAGGAGCTATTTAATAGAAACAACATGAAAATTCGTCTGCTATTAATGAAGCTGCACGCCTCGTAGGTATTACAATCTACGAGGCTTTGCTAGCTCTTTCTTCTTATTTAAACAATCCATCTTTGAACATGTGGTTTTATGCCACTCAAATCAGTAAAAATTAAAGCATTTCTGAAGTTGTTTTTGCTTGCATATGAAGTTGTAGGTAGTCTGGGCCACCAGCTTTTGAGTCAGTACCTGACATGTTGAAGCCACCAAATGGTTGGTAACCAACGATAGCACCTGTACAACCACGGTTGAAGTATAAGTTACCAACATGGAAATCTTCACGAGCTTTTTCTAAGTTCATACGATTGTTTGTAATAACCGCACCTGTTAAGCCGTACTCTGTGTCGTTTGCAATTTCGATTGCTTCATCGAAATCTTTTGCTTTCGCAATTGCCACAACTGGTCCGAAGATTTCTTCTTTCATAATACGAGCAGAACGGTCTACGTCTGCGAATACTGTTGGGTTGATGAAGTAACCAACTGAATCATCAGCTGTACCACCTGCTACAAGGCGACCTTCACCTTTCCCAATTTCAATGTATTCAGTAATTTTATTAAATGCTGCTTGGTCAATAACTGTCGCCATGAAGTTGCTATTGTCAGCTGGGTCACCAACTGTTAACGCATTTGTAAGCTCCGCTACACGGTTAACAACTGTATCATATACATCTTCTACAATAACGGCACGAGAACATGCTGAACATTTTTGTCCTGAGAAACCGAAAGCTGATTTTACGATTGATTGTGCAGCTAATTCTAAGTCTGCTTCTTTATCAACTACGATTGTATCTTTACCGCCCATTTCAGCGATAACACGTTTAATCCAAATTTGACCATCGTTATGTGTTGCAGCACGTTGGTTAATACGTAAGCCTACATCACGAGAACCTGTGAAGCTGATGAAGCGTGTTTTTGGATGATCTACTAAGTAATCCCCAACTTCTGCACCTGAACCTGGTACATAGTTAACTGCACCTGCAGGTAGTCCCGCTTCTTCTAAAACTTCGATAAATTTATAAGCAACAACTGGTGTTGTTGAAGCTGGCTTTAATAATACTGTGTTCCCTGTTACTAAAGCTGCAACTGTCGTACCAGCCATAATAGCAAATGGGAAGTTCCATGGTGAAATAACAATACCAATACCTAATGGAATATAATCGTAACGGTTGTATTCGCCTGGACGGCTTTCTACTGGTTGGCCGTCTTTAATACGTAACATTTGGCGACCATAGTATTCAAGGAAGTCAATTGCTTCTGCTGTATCAGCATCCGCTTCATTCCAAGGTTTACCAGCTTCTTTTGTTAAAAGTGCTGAGAATTCATGTTTGCGGCGACGGATAATTGCTGCTGCTTTGAATAACACGTCAGCACGAATAGCTGGGTCTACTTTTTTCCAAGTTTTAAATGTTTCATCTGCTGCTTGCATCGCTTTTTCAGCTAATTCTCTGCTTGCTTTTGAAACGCGACCGATTACTTCTGTTTTCTTTGCTGGGTTATATGAAACAATTTTATCTTCTGTTGTAATACGTTCTCCGCCAATGATTAGTGGATAGTCTTGACCTAAATAACCTTCAACTTTATTTAATGCCTCTAAATAAGCGTTGTAGTTTGCCTCTTGAGAAAAATCTGTAAATGGTTCGTGTTTGTATGGAATCATACTATATCCTCCTTTTGTGAGCTGTAAATATTTAGTGTGCAAAAAACATTGACGCAAAATATTTTTGCGTATAAAATATTCTTACACTTATTATAATGCAAAATTTCGTTGCATATTTCAAGTAAAAAATTTTTGAGGTGCACATTTTATGAAAAATTCTGAA
This sequence comes from Lysinibacillus sp. JNUCC-52, assembly GCF_015999545.1. Lineage (NCBI taxonomy): Bacteria > Bacillati > Bacillota > Bacilli > Caryophanales > Bacillaceae > Lysinibacillus > Lysinibacillus sp. JNUCC-52. The sequence goes on along the minus strand of NZ_CP065546.1, from coordinate 3,784,052 downwards.
CCCTTATTACCCTTTTATGAGTTTATTGCAACTAATGTATCCGTTGGTATACATGCGATTGACGAAACAGGTAAAACAATTATCTATAATTCAAAAATGAAAGAAATTGAAGGATTTCATTTTGATGAATTAGCAGATCGTTCAATTATTGAGTTGTTTTCCTTCCGTCAACATGAAAGTACTTTGATGCGGGTATTACAAACAGGCTTACAAGAAATGAATGTGAAACAAACCTATTGGAATAAAAATGGTCATGAAATTACAACGATTAACGATACTTTTCCACTTTTTAAAAACAATCAACTAATCGGTGCTATAGAATTTGCACGTGATATAACATCTTTAGAAAAATTAGTATATCAGCCTCTCCGTCGATATGGTGAGCCTTTAACTTTTGATATGATTACTGCTGTTTCAGAGACGATGCAACAAGTAATTGTAAATGCTAAAAAAGCTGCCGCAGTAAAATTACCTATATTGCTCATCGGAGAGTCTGGTACTGGAAAAGATTTAGTTGCAGAAAGTATTCATCATGCCGCTTCGTCTGATCCTGAAGCTTTCGTTACACTGTTTAGTCGACGTTCAGCAAAATCAGTGCTTGATAAAATGGAAGAGCTTTTGCAGGATGATAAAGCATATACATTTTTCTTTGAACGCATCGATTTTTTAAGCCTCCCCATTCAGGAGCAATTACTCGAACTATTACAGTCCCTTCCACAATCAAAATATATGCTGATTGGTAGTGTCGGCAGTGATCCAATTACATTGATAGCGGAGAAAAAGCTTTCAAAATCTTTGTATTATTTCTTTGCAACCATGTCTATCACCATTCCTAATTTAACAGACCGAAAAGAAGATATTTTACCGTTTGTGGATGATTACTTTAGTCGCCATCGTGAGCGCTTTGCATCAAACGTAAAAGAACTAGCACCTGATGTACAAGCTTTATTCTTACAGTATGATTGGCCTGGCAATCTAAAAGAACTCGAATTATTACTTGATGAAATTGTGTCATTTATGACAACTGAAACAACTGTTACATTCGATTTACTCCCAGTTCATTTTCGTTTTAAAGTGCAAAGCCAGGATACTTCTGAACGCGAACCTGAATTTTTCATGTTCCAACAGCAAAATGATGTCATGCCGCTCGATGCTTATTTACGAGAAGCCGAATCCTATTATGTGCAAAATGTCTTAAATCTATATGAAGGTAACATAACAAAGGCTGCTGGTGCACTTGGCATGAGTCGCCAAAACTTGCAGTATCGCATACGGAAGATGAAAAAAGATTAATCCTAATACTGTTTATAAAAAACGAGGATGCCTTCTCATGGAAGCATCCTCGTTTTTTAATGTCCTGACTGTTCGATCCAGTCCTGTAGTTTATCTTTTAGGGAATTGAAGCCATTTGCATCGGATTCATCTACACGATCCTGTAATGATTTCCGTGGTGTTGCGTCTTTTTTTCTTATTGCTACTGGGCGTTCTTGTAAGGCACGGATCGATAAACTAATTTTTTCGGCCGCTTCATCGATTTCAAGTACCTTCACTTCGACCTCTTGCCCTACTGATAAAAACTCACTGACGTCTTTTACAAAGCCGTACGTAATTTCAGAAATATGCACGAGCCCTTGTGTATCGTCATCAAGTGCTACAAACGCACCGTACGGTTGAATACCTGTAACTTTTCCGGTCAATACGTCTCCTAATTCATATTTTTTTGCCATAACCTTTGCCCACTTTCTATATGTTTGCTACGTATATATCACGTTAAATTATAACATACGTCAATATCTGGAGCAAAAAATCGTCCCACTAATCAATGATCTCCGTTATACGATAATAGCCTTCCTCTTGTTTTGAAAATTTTATAAGAAATTGCCTACCGTACTGATCTTGTTTATTGACAGCAACACGAGCAGCTACAATTGGATAAATCCCATCGTACTCACCTAGCTGACTAAATATGTTTAAATCTTTCATCGTTTGTAACAACAAACTTATATTCAATTCGGAATTTGGCATTAATAAGGTATTTTGCAATGATTCATCACCAATAGTTATGGCATATAAGTAAAGCGCAGCAATATTTATTGGGCGAAGTTGATTTAATATAGCTACATCGCTATTTTGCTTGTATTGCTCATATATTCCCTTAATTTGCTCGATACGAGAATCATCCATATCAACAACACTAAAATCACTATCGTTAATATAACCTGCTGTTTCTTCCCGTGTCTGTAAAAGAATTGTCCATATATCATAAGCTGCAAGTTGCGATAATGTTTGAGAGTGATTCGTTTGCTGGAATTCTTTTAAGATTGTGGCAACTGTCTTTTTCATGACCTCCCCATACTTACCTGCAGCCACTTCTTGTAAAAACGTTAAATATTTCTTATCAGGTTGCCCATCTTCCGCTAAGGCAGGATATTGTTTAGTGCCTAGCAATAGAGCCACCCACGTATTTTTAAAGGTTTCTTGTAATAACTTGTAGTTGGGAGAACCCGCATTGACATCCGCTAATAACGTACGTTCCATTACTTTAAGCGATTTTGCTGTTTCTTCTCGTGAATAGCGTAAATCATCAACTAATAATAAATAGCCCATTTTTAAATATTCAAAATACCCAAAAACATCCGGATGTAATTGATTGATATAGGCTGGTGCAAATTCTCCATCGATAGGGTTCGCTTTAAAATAAAACGAGCCTTTATCATCCATTTTCAGCTCCATATATTGATTGTTAGCAGCTTCAATAATAGCTTTTAAATCTGATGGATATTGCTTTTCATCAGCTTTCTTCAGTAGTGGTTTATACGGTTCTAGTAGCTTACTATAAAAATTCTCCAACTCTTCAACAGAAATAATGTATTGGTTATAAACTTCATACGATTCATCAAAAGTTAAATTGTTAAATGTTTTAATCGTCTCTATAGCCCTTTTAGGAGTCATTAAATAGTATAAGACGTATTCTTCTACATTCTGTGCACTATCACTTGAGGACGAATGTAAGTTATTTGCTATATAAAAATCTAACATTGTATCTGCTGTTTGAATAAATTCAAATGCTTGCAGTTCATCTTTCGAAACTTTTAATTCTCTTCTAATATCCTCTTTTCGACTATTATATTTTTTCGTTATATAGTCGGCTGCATCTTCCTCTTCAGCCTCTTTTACAGGAATACTTTGCGGCACTTCCGTTTGGGTATTTTCTTGCTGTTTCATTGTATAGAGCGTCACTAACAGACCAACTAACAATACGCTTGCAATACTCGCTAGCCAGACTGCTGGCTTTTGCCATTTTGGGGAGGGCTTCTTTTGAGTGGCAATCGTTTGCTTTGCGAGTGCTTCTTCTTCTTCGATTTGCTTGAAAACATCTGCTGGATTTAATTGTTGTTCCATTCGGTCATAAGATTTTTTCAATAGTGCCATGCGTTTATCAAATTGTTTGTCATCCATTTTCAACACTCCCCTCCTGTGTCAAAGAGACTTTTAGTTTTTCCTTTGCCCGTAAAATTCGTACTTTGACCGCCGACAAAGAAATCCCAAGCACCTCTGCAATTTCCTCGTATTTCAACTCATGAAAGTAAAACAATACAAGTGGATAGCGATATTTTTCATCAAGTGCTTGAATAGTTTGGTGTAATAATCGATCTTCCTCAAAATTCAATACGTGTTTTTCAGCCGAAGGACTATAATTTTGTCGCTGAGCATTTAACAGTTCCTCCTTAGCCTGCTCACGTTGCTCCTTACGATAGTAGTCACGCGTAGCATTGAGTGTCACTTTATAAAGCCATGTCGTAAATCGATCCTGCTTAAATTGATGTAAAAAGCGGTACAGTTTTACAAAAACTTCTTGTGCAACATCCGCTAAATCACTGCTATGTACGCCACATTGATAGGCAAATTTTTCAACTGTTCGCTGATGGATGCGAATTAGTTCGATATAGGCATCTTTGTCTCCTTGTTGTGCTCGTTCGATTAATTCGGACTCATTCACTCGTTATCCCCCCTTTTTTATGTAACGATCCATTCTTCCTAATTGTTACATTTTGACTGAATTGATGCTAGAGCATAGTTTACGTTAATAAAACTGATTGCATCAGCTTTTGTTCAGTTAAAATGACACTTTTACACGAAAACTTCAACTTCCCTTTTGGACGTGGTTAGAAAAAAAGTATCTATAATCAATTTTCAGAAATTTGCCTTGTGTTATAAAGTTTTTACGGTAAAATAGAACTTTAGTATAAGGAGGCTTTATTTTTGTGTCATCTCGAGATCAATTTACATCAAAAATTGGATTTATTTTAGCTGCTGCTGGAAGTGCCATTGGATTGGGGGCTATTTGGAAATTCCCTTATATGGCGGGAACGAACGGTGGGAGTGTATTTATTTTATTGTTTATTTTATGTACATTTTTCATCGGTTTGCCAGTGTTAATCGCAGAATTTATGATTGGCCGTCGTGGGCAAAAAGATGCTGTTACGTCATTCAAAGAACAAGCGCCAGGAAAGCCATGGTACTTAATAGGATGGGGCGGCATGATTATTGCTGGTTTGATACTATCCTTCTATAGCGTAGTGGGCGGTTGGATTTTAAGTTATTTAGGGCGTTCCTTGACTTTCCAATTATCAAGTAATGATGGAAATTACGCTGATTTATTTAACAATATCATCTCCAGCCCATTTGAAGCGATTCTTGTACAAGGGTTATTTTTACTTTTAACAATCGCCATTGTATCAGGAGGCATTAAAGGTGGGATTGAGAAGGCTAGTACATGGATGATGCCATTATTATTCATTTTTTTCATTGTGTTAGTTATCCGTTCCTTAACACTTGACGGTGCAATGCAAGGCGTAAAATTTATGTTTGTCCCTGACTGGTCTTACTTAAATGCTGAAACATTTTTGAAAGCACTTGGACAAGCATTCTTCTCATTAAGTGTCGGTATTGCCGTGATGATTACGTACGCATCCTACCTCCCAAAAACCGAGAAGATTGGTAACTCTGCTATCAATGTAGCTTCAATGAATATAATAATTTCGCTACTTGCAGGTTTAGTTATTTTCCCAGCGGTATTCGCGCTAGGCTACACACCTGACCAAGGACCAGGACTTGTTTTTATTATTTTGCCTGCTGTTTTTGAACAATTGCCACTTGGTGGTCTTTTCCTAACAATTTTCTTTATTCTCTTATTGTTTGCTACAGTGACATCCTCAATTTCAATGTTAGAAATTGTAGTAGCTATTGCTATAGGAGACAAGCCAGAGAAGCGTAAAAAAATTGCATGGATTGGCGGTATTATTATTTTCGGCTTCGGTATTCCAAGTGCTCTATCTTTCGGCATTCTTTCTGACGTACAACTATTAGATCGTTCCATTTTTGATTTTGTAGACTTCCTTACAAATAGCGTAGGTATGCCAATTGGTGCATTACTTATTTCTATTTTTGCAGGCTATTACTATACAAAAGATATTTCCCGTAAAGAGCTTGCTTCATCAAGCCTTATGTTTAACATTTGGTACTTGTTAATTCGCTATGTATCACCTATTGCGATTTTTCTTATTTTCATCCAAGGGATTTTGCCGTTATTTAAATAAGAAAATGAGGTTGTCTACTATTGTAAAGACAACCTCACTTTTATAAGGAAGCAGCTGGTAATTCGCATAAATACTAGCCCTACAAGCTATTTCCAATAGAAAAACACTATATGTCGATTAAATAATGCATTTTGCTTCAAACTTAATGGCAATTAGTTTGTATGAAATGGCAACACAATCTTCAATTGGAATCCATTGCTCAAACGAGTGCTCGTAAGTTTCTTGAATGACCTTTGCAAGTGCTGAGGGGTCATCAATACTTTGTAATGCTGCAACAACATCTGCTGTTTCTGTATCATAATGCTCAGCTCCGATGTGGAAAGGATCCCACTCCGCTAGCAGATGTACGGCTGCTCGATTCATTTTTATATTTTCCAAAATACTCACCTATTATCCTTTAATCTTAATAGGTATGATACCATAGTAAAAAAAAAAGAAAAGAGTGATTTGCTTGTCTATTTTCGATCAAACTTTAAATCGTCGCTATACTAACTCAGTAAAATGGGACGCAATGGAGAAAATTTATGGCCTAAACGATACGACAGAAATATTACCAATGTGGATAGCAGACATGGACTTTGCTCCACCAACAGCTGTTTCAAAGGCATTACAAAAGCATGCGGAGGGTGCCATTTTTGGTTATGGCTTTGTATGTGAGGAAGTAAAACAGTCGATAGTTGACTGGCAATACAATCGTTATAATTGGCACATCGAAAAAGAATTCATTTCTTTTAGCCACGGGGTTGTATCAGCATTAGCAAATATTCTAACCGCATTGACTAATGTAGGTGATAAGGTACTTATTTCAACACCTGTCTATCCGCCATTTTTTAATATCCCAAAAAGCAATGGTCGTGAGGTCGTAACTTGTCCGTTAGTAGAAAAAGACGGTATGTTTGTCTATGATTTTGAGGCATTTGAACAAACACTTGCCCAAGATATTAAAGCTTACATATTGTGTAACCCACATAATCCAGGTGGTTATGTATGGGATGAAGCCACACTAAAAGAGATTATTCGTCTTTGTGCAAAGTATGACGTTCTAATTATTTCAGATGAAATCCACGCAGATTTAATGTTAGATGGTGCCCAGCATACTCCGCTTGCAAAAATTGCAGGTGATGAAATCGATCGTGTAATTACATGTATGGCACCGACAAAAACATTTAACCTTGCAGGTATCCAAGTGTCTTATATTATTGCAACAGATAAGAAAAAACGCCTTCTATTAGAGGCAGTTAATATGGCCAGTGGTCAAGGATCATTAAACAGCTTTGCTCCTATTGCTCTGCAAGCCGCTTACACTGAAGGATTACCATGGCTAGAAGAGTTACTTCCTTATATTTCTAATAATATGGATTATGTCATTAGCGAGTTAACGCAATTACCTGGCATACACATTGCAAAACCTCAAGGCACATACTTGCTGTGGATTGATTGTCGTCAATTAGGCATCGACGAAAAAGAAATAATGAAGCAACTGCTTGAAGTTGGAAAACTTGCATTAGAACCAGGTTCAAAATATGGTGAAGAAGGCCGTGGCTTCCTACGCATGAACGTCGCGTGCTCATTTGATACTGTAAAAGATGCAGTCGCTCGCTTTAAGCTTGCGTGCCAGTCACTCAAACAATTCTGAATCTTTAAAGTGCCAGTCACTTAATGGTGGTTGTGCCATAAAAAAAAGCACTCTTTCGCAGAGTGCTTCAGCTTGTCGACAAAAGGGATTAAGAATAGAATTCTTAATCCCTTTTTGTTATTTTCTTTGTAAAAAATGGGTTCTTACTTTAATTTTGACCATACTCTTCGAGCATTTCCTCTCTATGAAGCAGCTTGCCATGTCCAAGTAGCAAGCTTTTTCAAATTCATGGCAGCAAAAGTAAGCATCGCCTGCATGGACAATTTTTTAAGACCTCTTAAGGTTGTCCATCGCATACCATGCTTTTCTTTTGCATCCGCAAAGACACGTTCTATCGTTTCTTTGCGCTTTGCATAAATTTGTTTAATATCATAGGAATGGCGCAAATGTTCAGCTTCTTCCATATAGGTTTCCCATATATGCCGTTGAATCAGTTTTTGATGATTCCTGCTTTCTGTACATTGTGATAGCAAGGGGCAATTCGCACAAATCGTTGGATTCGATTTATATTGGCGATACCCTTCCTTCGTCGTTGTCGTATATTTCAATACCTGCCCTTGTGGGCAAAGATAACAATTATAGTACTCATCGTACACATATTCGTGCTTTCGAAAGAAACCATCTTTTGTTTTAGGACGTGTATAAGGGAGAACAGGTAACATTTGATTCTCTAATAAAAAGTTAGTGATGGCAGGTGTTTTATAAGCAGCGTCCGCAGCAATCGCTAATGGCTTTTTCACTTTTTCAATGATTTTTTCAACAAGTGGCTGCAATACATAGCTATCGTGCACATTTCCTGGAGTCACAATCGTTCCTAATACAAAGCCTTTTTCATCTGTCGCTGCATGAAATGAATACGCAAACTGCTTAGTCCGTTCATCCTTAACATAATAACCACTCTCAGGGTCTGTCGTACTTTCTTTGATTTCTTTCCATTCATCTTTTTTAAATTTCTGTGGAGGGAAGGGCTTTTTTCCGTTTTCCTCACGATCAATATTTAATTCCAGTTGGAGTTTCTCTTCATAAGCACGTGTTTCTTTTCGAACGACTTTTTTATCATACTTTCGTTTATTGGCGCTCGCTTTTACATGCGTCGAATCAATAAATACATGGTCCGCATGAAGGAGCCCTCGATTCATAATTTCTTTTAGAATACGATAGAATATCTGTTCAAACACATTTGTGTCTTGGAAGCGTCGTGCATAATTTTTACCGAAGGTAGAGAAGTGAGGAACTTCTGTATGGAAGCCAAAACCTAAAAACCAGCGATAGGCCATATTCGTTTCAATTTCTTTGATAGTTTGACGCATAGAGCGAATACCAAAAACGTATTGAATAAAGGTCATTTTAAAGAGAACAACGGGGTCAATACTTGGACGCCCTAAAGATGAATAGAGGTTTTCGACTAATGGATAGATAAACGAAAAATCAATCGCTGCCTCTAGTTTTCGAACTAAATGGTCTTGTGGCACCAATTGGTCAATTGTCAGCATTTCTAATTGGTCACGTTCATTGATTTGATTTTTCGACATCATTTTCCATCACCTCAAATAGATTATTTTATTTATAGTTGATTGATAGCAATTCATATCAAGTTGATTGGAGCGAAGGGCGGGCGACTCCTGCGGGAAAGCACAGAACGTAAGACGCAACAAACCGCGCGTTAGCGAGGGTTGCGGCTTACGTGTGTGCCCGCGGAAAGCGCCCGAACGTAGCGGAAATCAACGGCAGTAGACATCTATTTTTATTTTAAAATGAAAAAAGACTGTAGGCAAACTCGAAATTTTTCGAGTTTGTCTACAGTCTGAAGCACTCTTTCGCAGAGTGCTTTTTTTATACGTTTTGTTGATTGTTTGTGCTATTTCGTTCAGCTAAAATACGTGTTTCGATTTCCTTAGACTTTAATTCCTGCTTTTTAGAGATTTTACGGAAAATCATAAATACGCCTATACATAAAATAAGCATGATTAAAAATTCGAAAGCTGCTGGAATGTACGCTGTTTTATCTTCAGGGAAATATAAAAATTGATACATTAAATGTTCCATATTTTCTACACGTCCTTACAATTATTATTCAAAAACTGTAATTGACTCAATTTTAACATCTTCAAGCGGTTTATCGCGGTTATCTTTTGCTACATCAGCAATTTTATCAACGATATCCATACCTTCTACAACATGACCGAATACAGAGTGTTTATGGTCTAACCATGGTGTCCCACCGTTTTTAGCATATGCCTCAATAATTTCTTCTGGGAAACCAGCACCTTGAAGTTGGCGCAGCATATCGCTTGGCAGGTGTTTCATTTGTACGATAAAGAATTGTGAACCATTTGTGTTTGGACCAGCGTTTGCCATTGAAAGTGCACCACGTAGGTTAAATAATTCATCAGAAAACTCATCTTCAAATGAGTTACCCCAAATTGACTCACCGCCCATACCTGTACCAGTAGGGTCACCGCCTTGAATCATGAAATCTTGAATAACACGGTGGAAAATGATGCCATCGTAATAACCTGATTTTGCATGACCTAAGAAATTTTCAACAGTTTTTGGTGCTTGTTTTGGAAATAGTTTAATTTTTAAAGCACCTAAAGTTGTTTTCATTTCTACTAGTACTTCGCCTTCTTGTACTTCTGTTGTTAATTGTGGAAACATTGGAGTCTCTCCTTTAAATGTAAAATTTCAGTTTCAATGAAAATGATCATCCTAGATCATTTCTGACCTCATATTAGTCTAACATACTTCCTAGCTGTTTTCTCCATCTAAGTATTGACGAATTTTGTAATTTTACAATCGTTCAACCAATTATATTTGCGATAACAGCGAAACTTCTGCTTGGTACCTATGGTAGTATAACCCAAAATAATGGTGGAAGAAACAGACTACCGCTGTCATTTGTTTTTATAGTTTTGTATTGCGTAAATAGGTCTCAACGAGTATTTGGAAAGCATCCAAAATATGCTATTCTGTTGAAAGACTTATTTTCAAAGTTGGAGGCATATATGAAAAAGGTTTTTGGTTTTATTATTATTACTCTATGTTTACCTACCATTTGGTGGATTGGAACGAATATACGAACAGAGTTGAATACAGCTCAAGCGCACGAAGAACAAATCGAAGGGACAATTGATGTGCCTGACGTACAAGTTCAACTTCCCGTTACATTAATAGATCAGAATGGTCAAACCTTTAGCGAAGAATATGTCGAATGGCGACAACCATTAACACTGCAAGAAATTCCACAAATTGCCCAGGAAATTTTTATTGCTAGTGAGGATGCTGACTTTTATGAACATATCGGCTTCGATCTAAGTGCCATTATTCGTGCTGTTGTCGCAAACTCTAACGCTAATGCCACATCACAAGGTGGCAGTACCATTACACAACAGCTTGTTCGAATGCGCTATCTATCTGATGAAAAAACGTACGAACGTAAATTAACGGAATTATTTTATGCCTACGAACTAGAAAAAAAATACGATAAAGATGCAATTTTAACAATGTATTTAAATGAATCTTATTTTAGCAACCAAGTTTATGGCATCGGAAGTGCCGCGACTTTTTATTTTCAAAAATCAATTCAAGATTTATCAATTGCTGAAATTGCTTTTATTTCCGCTATTCCAAACAACCCATCACTTTATAATCCTTTGAAAAATTTTGATGAAACAAAGGCAAGACAGGAACGGCTACTCGATACACTCGCTGCAAGTGGCGCAATTACAAAAGAAGATGCCACTTCTTATAAAGCAGCACCAATAATATTAAATGTCAAAAATAAGATGCAAAGCTATCCGATGTATAGCACTTATGTTCTTCAAGAGCTACGTTGGCTTGTAGCCGAAAAAGAGGGCTACAAAGATCGACTTCAAAATACACAAAGTGAAGAAGAAAAAAAGTCGATTCAAACACAACTAGACAACCGTCTCCACACTTTGTTTCAAAATGGGTTAACTATTTATACTGCCCTTGATCCAGCTAAACAAAATTATGATGAACAGCATATGACAGCTATATTAGGAACTGGGGAATTGCAGGCAGCAGGAGCTGTTATTAATAACACTTCGCGTGAAATTATCAGCCTCTATGCTGGTAAAAATTACGAGAAGTTTGACTATCATCGAGCTTTTCAAGGACCAAGACAGCCTGGTTCAGCATTTAAGCCACTTGCTGTCTACGCACCTTTTTTTGAAACGAGCACACATACGCCTGATTCCATCGTAAACGGTGGTAGTTATTGTGTCGGTTCTTTTTGCCCTCAAAACTATGGGGGGTATAAATATGGGGATGTGACTATTCGTACAGCATTCCGTAATAGTTATAATACTTCCGCGCTTCGTCTTTTTAACGCTGTTGGAGTGGATACGGCATTTAGTTACCTTGATCGATTCCATTTCCGCTCCATCGTAGCAAAGGATCATACGTACGCCGCTTCATTGGGTGGATTAACGTACGGTGTCACAGCACTTGAGCTAGCAGATGCCTATACAAGCTTTATTGATGGCTCATATGTCTTGGCACATAGTATTCGCAAGGTGACGGCAAATGATGGTACCGTGCTATATAGCTGGGATTCGGAACGCGATCAAATATGGTCGCCCAAAACGGTAAAATATATGCGGGAGTTACTTGCTGAGGTTGTAACAAATGGGACGGGGCAAGGTGTTTATAATAATAGTAATTATGTTGGGGCTAAGACTGGTACGACAAATGATTACCGCGATTATTGGCTCGCGGGCTTAAATGATCAGTATACAGCCGCTGTCTGGCTAGGCTATGATAAACCTCAACCAATGGAAAAACTAGAAGCGTATAAAATCCATCACAAGCTATTTAATGTTTTACTAGAGTAATATCTCCTTGCAAAAAACGACTTCTTATAGCGTAAAAACCCACTTCGCTTTCCTGCGGGCACTCTGTAAGCCGCAACCGTCGCTATCGCGCCGCCTGTTGCGTCTTACTTTGCGTGCGTTCCCGCAGGAGTCTAAGTGGGTTTTTACTTGGTTATTTCCTACTGACAAAATTCAGAATTGTTTCGGTGCCTGTCACTCTATTTTGCAAAAGGAAGGCTTGCCAGTACACCGTTATACAATTTTAAAATGACATAAACTAATAACGAAAATAATATTGTCCACATGAAAAGCTCAAATATTAGTAATCCAATCGTTCCCCCCATGGACATAAAAAGGCTCATTTTATAGATAAGATAAATGAAATAAACAAAAATCGTTAATACGAATATACCCGCTAATGCATAAATCGATTGAATAGCAAAGACAGAACACATAGCTCCAATAAATAAAATGACATAGCCTCCACGTGCTTGGCTTACCGCTGCCCCTTCATTATCTTTTGAAAAAAATAACATTCCTAGTTCATGAATTGTTTCTCCAACTAATTTAAGCGCTGAAATTGCCATAAAAAAAATAACTGCAAATACAACAAGCAATAATACACGTAATTCAAAATCCGATAAAAATTCACGCATTCCTGAATAAACACCGATTGCTTGGAAGATTTGTAATGCTTCGCCTACTGCATACATACCGAACGTTAAACTAAACAATAAAATTGTAATTAATGGTAAATAACCATATATGTAAGGGTTCCTCATAAAAAATTTTTTCCTCTGTTTTTTTTTGATAACTTCCTATTTATAATATAGCTAAAATTCCCCTGCTATCCAAGCTAAATCCTGTTAGGCCATATGCATTCCCTACGAAAGTACGTTATAATTATTACACTTACCTGCATAAAGGAGGATTTTTTTGTTACAAGTACTCTATATTTTCATCCCGATGCTTGCTGCAATATTTGTGCCTTTTATATATAAAAGCATTAAAAATATTCACACAGGCTGGTTTGTTCTTGCAGTGCCTGCAACACTCGCCATTATTTACGCAACTTATATAGCGAGAGTTGCCCAAGGAGAAGTGTTTTATGATGGGATACCTTGGATTCCATCGCTCGATATTTCGATCGTATCGTATTTAGATGGACTTAGTTTACTGTTTTCGTTACTCATTACAGGAATTGGCTCACTCGTTGTGCTTTACTCCATTTTCTACTTAGATAAACATAAAGAAAAACTACATAATTTTTATGTTTACTTATTATTATTTATGACTGCAATGCTCGGGGTTGTACAATCTGACCATTTAATTTCATTGTACTTCTTCTGGGAGTTAACGTCGATTTCATCATTCCTACTTATTGGATATTGGTACACACGTGATGCTTCTCGCTTTGGTGCACTAAAATCCATGATGATTACAGTCTTTGGCGGCTTAATGATGTTAGGAGGATTTATCCTTCTTTATTTAATGGGTGGAACATATTCAATTCGTGAACTCATTGCAATGGCACCAAACCTAGTGCAACATCCATTGTTCACATGGGCACTTGTTTTATTACTCCTAGGCGCATTTACAAAATCTGCACAATTCCCATTCTACATTTGGTTACCAGATGCCATGGAAGCACCGACACCTGTCAGCGCATACTTACACTCTGCAACAATGGTAAAAGCAGGCATTTACTTAGTTGCTCGCTTTACACCAATTTATGCAGCTTCTGAGCTATGGGTTTGGCTTGTTACAGGAATAGGTTTGTTAACACTATTCTGGGGTTCGTTCTTTGCAGTAAAACAAACCGATTTAAAAGGAATTTTAGCATTTTCTACTGTCAGTCAGCTTGGATTAATTATGTCGTTACTCGGCGCTGGGGCAGTTGCATTTCATGTAAACGGTGCAGCTGATTCAGTGTTTAAATATGCGGCCTTTGCAGCCATTTTCCACCTAATCAACCATGCCACATTTAAAGGTAGCTTATTCATGATTGCTGGGATTATTGATCATGAAACAGGTACTCGTGATATTCGTAAGCTTGGAGGATTAATGAGCATTATGCCGCTTAGCTTTACAGTGGCGGCTATTGGCAGCTTCTCAATGGCAGGTTTACCACCATTTAATGGTTTTCTAAGTAAGGAAATGTTTTTAACAGCTATGTTAGCACTTCAAAATTTTGAATTTTTTGGTTTTGATACATGGGGTGTTCTCTTCCCTATCGTTGCTTGGATAGCGAGTATTTTTACGTTTATTTATAGTTTCTACTTTGTATTTAGAACATTTACAGGAAAATATAAACCAGAGCTTTACACGCATAAACCACATGAGGCGCCAATTGGTATGCTAATATCACCGATGATTTTAGCATCATTAGTAGTCATTATTTTCTTCATCCCTAATATTATTGGGGATACGTTTGTCAAACCAGCAGTACAAGCTATTCAGCCTTTTTTATATGATCTTCCTGAAGATATCAATATTCACGTGGCTGCCTGGCATGGGGGTCTAACACCAGAATTAATCATGACTATCGGTATTGTCATTATAGGTGTCCTTTTATTTGTTGGCTTACCTAAATGGCAAGGCATTTATAATCTATTCCCACGTGCTCTTACGCTCAATAATGCCTATGACAAAGCAATGTACGGTTTAGATGTCGGATTAAATCGTGTATCCCGTCTTTATATGACTGGTTCAATGCGCCACTACTTATTGTATATGTTTAGTGCTATTGCCGTTATTTCCATTGGGACATTATTTGCCAAGGATGCCTTTTCATTATCATTTGAAGGTGCGGCACCAATTCGATCTTACCAATTAATTTTAATTGTCGTGTTAATTATCGGCACAGCGATAACTATTTTTGCGAAGTCACGTCTTACAGCAATTATTGGACTTGGCTCTGTCGGTTACACTGTCGCATTATTCTTCGTTATGTTCAATGCACCTGATTTAGCATTAACACAGCTAGTAATTGAAACTATTTCTGTTGCATTATTTTTATTGGCGTTTTATCATCTTCCGAAACTCGGAAAACGTGAGGAACGCATGCGCTTTCAGTTAAATCGTGCAGTTATCTCCATCGCAGTTGGTGTGATGGTGACGCTTATAGCTTTATCGGCACATTCTCAAAAGCTTGTGCCGACTATCTCAAAATATTACGAAGAAACCGTCTATTCTTTAGCGGGTGGCGGCAACATCGTCAATGTTATTTTAGTAGACTACCGTGGCTTTGATACATTATTTGAAATTACAGTGTTAGGTATTGCTGGAATGGCAATTTTAGCAATGATTAAGCTGCGTATGAATAGAAAGGAGAAATCGCATGAAAACAAATGATGTGATAATACAATTTACAGCTAAAATTGTATTCTTCATTATTTTCTTCTTCTCCATTCATATTTTTTTAGCTGGTCATTATACACCAGGTGGAGGCTTTGTTGGTGGACTTTTAACATCCAGTGCCATCGTGCTTTTAGTACTTGCCTTTGATTTAAACACTGTACGCAATGTTTTACCGATTAACTATACGTATTTAACTGCAACGGGCTTATTATTGGCACTTGCAACAGCGGCATTCCCTATGTTTTTAGGGAAACCATTTTTCACACATTTCTTTGATTATTTCGATTTACCGCTTCTAGGTAAGCAATCCTTACACACTGCCATGCTTTTTGACAGCGGTGTTTACTTGGTTGTTGTTGGCGTTACGATGACCATTATTCAAACGATTGGAGAGGATGAATAATGGAAATAATTATGGCGTTTGTCATTGGCTTTTTGTTTATGGCAGCTGTTTATTTAATATTATCGAAAAGCTTATTACGCATTATTATTGGTACTGGACTTTTAAGTCACGGTGCACATTTACTCATTTTAACAATGGGTGGACTGACAGGGGAAGCTCCTCCTGTATTAAAAGATGGGGCCAAAACATTTGCGGACCCTTTACCACAAGCTTTAATTTTAACCGCGATTGTTATTAGTTTTGGGGTAACGGCTTTCTTCCTAGTACTTGCCTATCGCTCGTATCAGGAGCTAGAAACTGATGATATTAGTTTAATGAGAGGAAGTGATGAGGATGAATAACTTCCTTTTACTACCAATCATCATTCCGTTCTTCTTCGGTATGATTTTAATGTTTGGGCAGAAAAATTTAAAATATCAGCGCTCGTTTGCTTTACTGGGAATCCTACTCGCTTTCATATCAGCCATTTCCCTATTGATGAAAGTAAAACATGATGGTCTGCAAAAGGTGACATTCGGGAATTGGCCAGTACCTTATGGTATAACAATGGTTTCTGATATGATGTCAGCACTATTAGTAACAACGACATTGCTCATTGCATTCTTCGTTGTGTGGTATGGCTTTGGTTCTATCACAAAAGAGCGAGAACGCTTTTTCTATTACCCTGGTATTATGTTTATTTTAACAGGTGTGAATGGCGCATTTACGACAGGGGATATTTTTAACTTATTCGTATTCTTTGAAGTACTGTTAATGGCGTCGTATTTATTAATTGTACTAGGTGGAGAAAAAGGACAACTGAAAGGCTCCATTAAATATATTTTAATCAATGTCATTTCTTCTGCATTGTTTGTTATTACGGTAGCTTTTCTTTACTCCGTTGTAGGCACATTGAATATGGCAGACATTGCAGTGAAAATTAGCGACATTAATCAGCCAGGTATCATAACCGTTATTGCTGTGTTATTTTTAATGGTATTTGGTTTAAAAGCGGCGATTTTCCCGCTTTACTTCTGGCTTCCAACTTCATATGCAGCTGCACCCATTCCTGTGTTAACACTATTTGGGGCACTTTTAACAAAAGTTGGCGTTTATGCGATTACTCGCACATATACATTATTTTTCGTCCATGATTTATCGTATACACATCATTTGTTAATGATATTAGCGATTGGAACGATTATTGCAGGCTGTATCGGGGCACTTGCCTATTTCGATGTCAAACTTATTATTATCTACAACATTGTGATTGCAGTCGGTGTCATTTTATTTGGTGTATCTCAAATGAATGAAGTAGCGTTAAAGGGTGCGATGTTTTACTTAATCCATGACATGCTAATTAAGGCTGCTCTCTTTATGTTGATTGGTATTGTCATTTACATTACAGGCACATCAGATTTACGTAAGATGGGCGGTCTTATGAAAAAGTACCCTGTGCTAGGCTGGTTTTATTTAATAGCTGCCTTCGGTTTAGCTGGCATTCCCCCACTTAGTGGTTTTGTGGGCAAGCTGTTAATCGTTCAAGGGGGCTTTGAGGCTGGAAGCATGTGGAGTAGTATTTTTATTTTAGCCTCCTCTTTACTTGTGTTACTTTCTGTTATTCGTATTTTCCTTTATGCCTTCTGGGGTGAGGAAAAAGAAACAACAGGTACTGTCGATAAAAAAGTATATACTACCCTTTTTGTGCCAACTGTCGTATTAGTGCTTATTACAGTAGCATACGGTGTCGGTTCAGAGTGGATTACACCATTTATGGATGATGCTGCAAAACTATTAAATGACCCATCTATTTATATAGATGCTGTAATGAAGGAGGATTAGAGCTATGGCATTTCAAATTATTTTAAACTTTGCTCTTGCCTTCGTTTGGATGTTTCTTTCATCGAACTATACAGCAACAGGCTTTATAGTAGGCTTCATTCTCGGTATTATTTTGCTCGTGATTATGAGGAGATTCTTTTTTAAAAGGCTCTATGTTTTCCGTATATGGGCAATCATTAAACTTACGATCCTGTTCTTTAAGGAGTTAATATTAGCAAATATTCAAGTACTAAAAGTTGTGCTAAAACCTAAGCTAGATATGCAACCTGCCTTCTTTGCTTATCCAACTGTCTTAAAAGAAGATTGGGAAATTACATTATTATCGAGTCTCATTACATTAACACCAGGAACCGTCGTCGTACATGTATCGGATGATGCCAAAACATTGTTTGTCCATGCTATTGATATTAGTGATGTGGACGATGCCATTGCATCCATCCGAGACTCTTTTGAAAAAGCCATTTTGGAGGTGAGTAAATCATGATGACGTTTATTATTGCAGCGATCGTAGTGATTTGCTTATCAATGATAGCAGTAATTTTCCGTATGGTGAAAGGACCATCTGCGTCCGATCGCGTCGTAGCACTTGATTCCTTAGGGGTATCACTCATTTCATTAATCGCGTTATTTTCGATTTTAGTGGAAACGAGCTTCTTTTTAGAAATTGTATTATTGTTAGCGATTTTATCGTTCATCGGTACAGTTGCTTTCTCTAAATTCATAGAGAAAGGAGACATCATTAAACGTGACAATTCTCGCTAATACTTTAGTTATTCTGTTCATTTCTATCGGAGTACTATTTATCGTCGTAACAGCTATAGGGCTCATTCGATTACCAGATTTGTATACACGGGCACATGCCGCTTCTAAAAGTGCAACACTCGGTGTTATGTGTGTATTGATTGGTGTATTCTTTCACTTTTGGCTTATCGAGGATCATTTTAACCCTCGTATTTTACTCGGTATATTGTTTCTCTTTATTACAGGCCCTGTCGGTGGACATATTATGACCCGTTCCTCCTATATAGCAGGGGTGAAACCTTGGAAAGGAACAGTTCGTGACGAGCTAGGTCCTGAGATTGATAAAATGAAAAAAGAACAAGGTATCAAATAAAAAGACTTAAACAAAAACAAAAAGTGTTAGATTGACTGCAATCAATCTAACACTTTTTCTATGTCGTTACTCTCCGCAGGTTTATTGGCGATTTCTCAAGTTTAATCGGCGATTCGCGGACTTTTATCGGCGATATACCATTTAAATATAGCCCTTCGCCGTTAAAAACGTCGTGAGCTGCTCGACACATTCCTCAATAGAATAGCGCTCAGTGTCCAAAATAAATTCGGGATGTTCTGGTTCTTCATATGGCGCACTAATACCTGTAAAATTAGCAATTTCTGCATTGCGGGCTTTTTTATAAAGACCTTTTGGATCGCGCTGCTCACACGTTTCTACAGAGCAGCTAACATACACCTCTAAAAATTCTCCCTCTTCCACAAGTTTTCGAACAACTTGGCGATCCTCTCTATAAGGTGAAATAAAGGCTGTAAGTACAATTTGACCACTTTCCACAAAAAGCTTGGCAACTTCCCCGATACGTCTAATATTCTCCTTACGGCTTACTTCATCAAAGCCTAAATCATTATTTAAACCATGTCGTACATTATCGCCATCAAGTACAAATGCCTGGTTCCCTCGTTCAAATAGTGCACGGGCAAGTGCATTTGCTACGGATGATTTCCCTGAAGCTGATAGCCCTGTAAACCATAAAATAAAGCTTTGATGTTTATTTTGAGTGCGGCGTTCTTCTTTTGTAATGGATGATTCATGCCAAACGATATTAGAGCTCATTTTAAAACCTCCTGACGCATTCCTTTAATCAGAACATCGACCACTTCTTTGCGGCTAAATGTACTTGGAGGTACTTCCCCGTTTCGCAGCATTTCGCGCACCTTCGTACCAGATAAAATAACATGGGATGCGCTATCATGCGGGCATGTTTTGGTTGTTGCCATCCCTTCACATGTAGTGCAATAGAAACTATGCTCAAACTTTAACGGTACAATACCAAGCTCATCTTCTGTAAATTGTTCAAAGATTTTTTGTGCATCATATGTGCCATAATAATCGCCTACACCAGCATGATCACGTCCTACAATAAAATGGGTGCAGCCGTAATTTTTTCGCACAAGTGCATGGAAAATAGCTTCCTTTGGTCCTGCATAACGCATAGCTGCTGGAAAGACACCTAATTGCACACGATTTTGAGGATAGTAATTTTTTAATAGCACCTCATAGCTCTCCATACGTATCGTAGCTGATACATCATCCGACTTCGTTTCACCAACTAATGGATTTAAAAATAAGCCATCAATTGTTTCTAATGCCGCCTTTTGAATATACTCATGTGCACGATGGACTGGATTACGTGTTTGGAAGCCCACAATAGTTTGCCAACCCTTCTCCTTAAATAGCTGACGTGTTTCCTTTGGATCAAATGAATACGTAGGGAATTTTTGCTCAAGGCGCTTAATTAATGAAATTTTACCGCCTACATATATGGCCTGCCGCTCATGGAGCTTTTTCACGCCAGGATGTGCTAAATCCTGTGTACCGTAAACGAGTAATGCCTCTTTTTGTTTATCTGGCTCATATATATCAGTAATATCAATAATCCCATAAACATCGTTGCCATATACTAATTTCGCTTCATCTCCTGGCTGTAATGTTGCAGCCAACTCTTTGTCAACAGGAAGTGTAATAGGAATACTCCACACAATGCCAGAGGCCAACCTTGTATGTTCAACGACAGATTCGTAATCATTTTTAGTGAAAAAGCCATCGATTGGGCTATATCCACCAATTGCAATTAACTCTAAATCGCTTAATGCGATTGCATCCAATTCGATCTCCTTTGTAATATGTACTATCGATTTTTGTGGATGATAGGCTTGCACTAAAGCTCCGCCATGTGGTTGTAACGTCATTTTCATTCCCCCTAAATTGATTTAAATAGTATGTTTTATAGTTAAATACCTTCACCTGCATCGTATATTGACCGTTCTTCTTCACGCATTGTTCGCATTAAACTAATTGCACCCAGCGTTCCGATTATGACGCTTCCCATTATGACGATGGCATATAAATCTTTCTCCATAAATAACTGAACTAGACTATAAGAAATGGCTAATGAAAAAATAGGTGAAACAATCCAAATACACATAATTTTTTTTACGATGTGCTTATGAAAAATTTGTTTGCCGCTTTTCGCCATCCCTATGCCAATGATAGAGGATGACGTTACTTGTGTTAGTGGTACAGGCAATCCAAACAATGAACTGATACCGACAAGCAATGCACCTGTACTTGAAATTAAAATGCCCTCAGCTTTCTCAAAGCGAACAATCTTTTTCCCATTTGTTTCGAGTACGCGTCTTCCTAATAGCATTGCCCCTAGTGCAACAAATGCACCACCAAGCCATATGCCATTTGTGACAGTTATCATCCCAGCACCTACGAGTGGGCCAACAGCATTGGCGACATTATTCATACCTGCTGAAAAGGCTTCAAAAAATCCTGCAAGTACAAGGAGCACTGTTAACAACGGATGGTTTGTCAAAAAGCTCTTTCCTCGAAATCTATAAAGTAACTTGCCAACTACGAGTGCAATAACAAATGCAATCAGAGGAACGATGACCCAAAAGGCCATAATAACAAGTAATGATTTGACATATAGCACACGATAAGCAATTCCTACACCAACAACTGCCCCTACAGTAACTTCACTTGTTGATAATGGAATACCTAGTAAATTGGCAAGGAACAATGAGCTTGTGGCAGAAATTAATATAATCACAACGATTTTTACAGTTATATACTCTTGTGGCATAATCCCTGAGCTTATCGTTTTTACAACTTCCCCACCACCTAAAATGGCGCCTGCAAAAACCCCTACTGCACAAATTAGTAATGCGTGCCAAGCTTTTTTAATAGCCCCCGCTCCATAGGCTACACCCATTGAAGCGGCAGCTCCACTTGCACCAATATTCATTGCAAAAAATAAACTAATGGCTATCGCAATATATTCCAGCATCATTTAACCGCCCCTATTCATGTAACCCACATTCAGTTTTAGCAGATCCTTGCCATCTGCCTGCACGTAGGTCATCCATTGTAAATGCTGGTTGTGTGCAGTGTTCACAGCCAATGCTCGGATAGCCTTGATCATGTAGCGGATTATAAGTTAAATCATGCTTTGATACATAACGCCATACATCTTTCCACGACCAGTGAATGAGCGGACAAATTTTAATCGACTTAAATTTATCATCACGATTAATAAAATTCGTCTGTTGTCGTGTCGGTGATTGTTCCCTACGCAAACCTGAAATCCAAGCAGTAGCTCCTGATAAAGCCTCATGCAACGGCTTAATTTTTCGAATATCACAGCACTTATTAGGGTTGGACTTCCATAATTCATCTCCATATTGAGCCTTTTGCTCATCAAGCGTAAGCTTGGGTTTCTGCAAGATGATATTAAGCTGTGGATATTTTTTCTTAACTCTTTCAATCGTGTCATATGTTTCCTTAAAATGGACATCTGTGTCTAAAAAAACAATAGTAGCATTAGGTTTAACCTTTGAGATCAGATCAATTAAGACGATTCCCTCTATACCAAAGCTACAAGCATACACGATGTCATCCCCATATTGTGCATAGCTCCATTGTAAAACCTCTAGTGCACCTTTAAAGGTTTCATCCACTCCAAAGTTAGTCGTTGGCTCCTGCCAAGTTGCATACGTTAACATGTAATCCCCCTCGAAACATTTTCGGATATAGAAAAAGGCGTTTTAACAACAGACACAATTATGGTAGTGTGTCTTCGTTAAAACGCCTCTAGTTTGACTAGCCAGCTTTTATGGATGATTGTAAACTAGTAATCTTGTACCTCATTTATCAATCAATTTCTTATTACCAAATATATACTAAATTACACCTAGTAGTCAACTAGGTTTTCTAAAAAATCTGAACTTTTTTCTGCAATATCGTCTTCTCTCCCATTTAGTGGCACCTTCAAATAATATTATTCACGTCATTCGCCCTTTGCTACTCAGCAATTGCATGACACATACTTTGTCTGTCTAAAAAGAGAAATTTTTTTAATTCCTTGTTGACTAATAGGAAATATATGTTTAATGTGGTAATAAGCTAATTAAAACAAAAAAATGCTGATCAGAGGATCTGAAGGCCATCTACTCAAAATGTGTTTGTACACGTTTTTGACAGATGGCCTTTTATGTTCTTTTGATGAAAAAGGGGAGATTTTGGATGAAAAAAAGAAAGCATATTTTCCAATCGTTCGTACTGTTATCTGGCTTAACTTTACTGTTAACAGGATGTAATAGCGCGTCCACAGACAACGATACTAGTACGGAAGACATAAAAAAGCCAGTTGAGCTACTAAATGTTTCTTATGATCCAACACGTGAGCTTTATGACGAATTTAATAAAGACTTTATTGCCAAGTGGAAAAATGAAACAGGTCAAGATGTGAAGATTCATCAATCGCATGGTGGTTCTGGTAAACAAGGACGCGCAGTCATTGATGGTCAAGAAGCTGATGTTGTAACACTTGCACTTGCCTACGATATTGATGAAATTGCACAAGCTCGCGATTTACTAAACAAAGACTGGCAAACAGAATTTGAAAATAATTCTACACCATACACTTCCACAATTGTTTTTTTAGTTCGAAAGGGCAATCCAAAAGCTATACAAGATTGGCGTGATTTAACAAAAGACGACGTATCAGTCATCACACCAAATCCTAAAACTTCAGGCGGTGCACGTTGGAATTACTTAGCCGCATGGGGGTATGCTGCGAAGTTGTATAACAATGACGAGAAGCAAATAAAGGAGTTCATGAAGGCATTGTATAGCAATGTGGAAGTACTTGACTCTGGTGCTCGAGGCGCAACGACTACGTTTGTTGAAAGGAAAATAGGTGATGTATTAATTGCTTGGGAAAATGAAGCCTATTTATCTCTCAATGAATTAGGGGAGGACGAATTTGAAATCGTTACACCTTCATTGAGTATTTTAGCAGAGCCCCCTGTCGCAATTGTTGACAAAATTGTAGATAAAAAAGGAACACGCAAAGTGGCAGAAGCATACTTACAACATTTATATAGCGATATTGGGCAAGAAATTGCTGCAAAAAACTATTACCGACCACGCAATGAAGAAATTTTAGCAAAATATCAAAGTCAATTTCCTCAGCTTGAACTCATATCAATTGAAGATTTTGGCGGTTGGACAGAAGCACAGTCGAAGCATTTTAAAGACGGCGGCACGTTCGATGAAATTTACGTCCCACAATAAGGAGGCATATGATGAGTAGCCTAACAGTAAAAAAGAAGCCGGCACGTGTTATTCCCGGCTTCCATCTTTCTCTTGGTTATACAATGCTATACGTTAGTTTGCTTGTGCTCTTGCCTTTAGCAATGATTTTTATTCAAACGATGTCCTTGAGCTGGGCTGAGTTTGTGACCATTATAACTGATCCTCGTGCCGTTGCTTCCTATAAGCTTAGCTTTGGCACAGCGTTAGCCGCTGGGTTACTTAATGTCGTCTTTGGTACCATTATCGCTTGGGTACTTGTGCGCTACGATTTTCCGTTCAAGCGCATCATTGACGGTCTCGTAGATTTACCATTTGCTTTACCTACAGCTGTAGCAGGAATTGCGTTAACATCTCTTTATGCCCCGAATGGCTGGATCGGGCAATTTTTCGATTTTAAAATTGCCTTTACACCACTTGGTATTATCATTGCGCTAACCTTTATTGGACTTCCATTTGTAGTGCGCACTGTGCAACCTGTTTTACAAAATATAAGTACTGAAGTCGAAGAAGCCTCGGCAAGTCTTGGAGCAACCCGTCTCCAAACCGTCACGAAAATTATTTTCCCTGAACTGGCACCTGCTATTTTAACAGGCTTTTCGTTAGCCTTTGCACGTGCCTTAGGGGAATATGGATCAGTTGTCTTTATTGCGGGAAATATGCCGATGAAGACGGAAATTACACCGTTAATTATTATGACTAAGCTTGAACAATATGACTATGCAGGCGCTACATCTATCGCGGCTGTCATGCTTATTACATCCTTTGTCTTATTATTCACCATAAATTTGATACAGTGGCTGGCAAACCGTCGCTTTGTACATTAGGAGGAGGTATTTATGGATCAATCAACGGTAATCGAACCATTTGCTCGTAAATCACATATTGCCACGGCAAAGCCAGCTGCCCTTCAGGAGCCTCGCATTGTTCGTTATGTATTAACTTTTATTGCGCTTGCTTTTTTAGCATGTTTTATCGTTCTTCCCCTCGTTTCCATTTTTATAACAGCTTTTCAAAAAGGAGCAGATGTTTATTTTGCAGCCATTACCCATCCAGATGCATTAGCTGCTATAAAGTTAACTTTAACTGTAGTAGCAATCGCAGTTCCTTTAAATGCAATGTTCGGTATAATGGCCGCTTGGGTACTAACGAAATTTAACTATAAGGGAAAAAATCTATTACTTACGGTCATTGACTTACCTTTTGCTGTGTCACCAGTTATCGCAGGTTTAGTGTTTATATTGCTATTCGGTGCACAAGGTCTTTTTGGGAACTGGCTATTTGCCAATGATATTAAAATCGTATTTGCCTTACCAGGCATTGTACTTGCTACTATTTTTGTTACTTTGCCCTTCGTAGCAAGAGAGCTTGTGCCATTAATGCAGGCACAAGGAACATCCGAGGAAGAGGCTTCTATTTCTCTCGGTGCGAATGGCTTTAAAACGTTTTGGTATGTTACATTACCCAACATTAAATGGGGTTTATTATATGGCTTAATATTGTGTAATGCCCGTGCTATTGGTGAATTCGGTGCTGTTTCTGTTGTATCAGGTCATATTCGGGGCATGACGAATACGATGCCACTTCATATCGAAATTTTATACAATGAATATCAATTTTCAGCAGCCTTTGCTGTTGCATCATTAATGAGTGTGCTAGCCATCATCACGCTTATTATAAAAGATATTGTTGCGTGGAAATCAAAATCAATTTAAAGGAGGTTTACTTGCTTGAGTATACAAATTCAAAATGTATCAAAGAAATTTGGTTCTTTTCAAGCACTTCAAGATGTATCCATCGATATCCAATCTGGTGAATTGGTAGCACTGCTAGGTCCTTCTGGTTCTGGTAAAACGTCATTACTGCGTGTAATAGCAGGACTTGAAGCTTCGGATGTCGGCGAAATTTTATTTGACGGTCAAACGATTACTAATCATCATCCAAAGGAACGCAACGTTGGCTTTGTATTTCAGCACTATGCGCTTTTTCGCCATATGACCGTTTTTGATAATGTCGCTTATGGGCTAAAAGTAAGACCAAGGAAATCTAGACCAAGCAAAGCAGAAATAAACGATAAAGTAATGACATTACTGCGACTTGTTAAACTTGAAAATTTCTCAGATCGTTATCCAACACAGCTATCTGGTGGGCAACGTCAACGTGTTGCACTCGCTCGAGCACTCGCTGTCGAACCTAAAGTACTTTTATTAGATGAACCATTCGGTGCACTTGATGCGAAAGTACGTAAGGAATTAAGACGCTGGTTGCGGAAGCTGCATGATGATTTTCATATAACGAGCATTTTTGTAACGCATGACCAAGAGGAAGCACTCGATGTGGCTGATCGTATTGTCGTCATGAACAACGGTAAAATTGAGCAAATTGGCAGTCCAGATGAAGTGTATACCAACCCTAAAAGTCCATTCGTCTATGATTTCTTAGGTAATGTCAACCTCTTCAAAGGGCGTTTACATAACGGAAAGCTGACACATGGAGAATTTGCCATAGATGTGCCAGACACACACGCACATTCGCAGGACGATGCTGTAGGCTATGTTCGACCACATGATATCCAAATCGAAAAAACAGCGGTGCCAGGCACTGTCCCTGCTCAAATAAGCCATATTCATTTGCTCGGACCAATCGTACAAATTGAACTGCGTCGTCTTGATATTGATGAATTTTTAGAGGCAGAGCTGACAAAAGATCAATTTACCAATCTCTTGCTAAAAGTAGGCGACAATGTATTTGTAAGACCAAAGCAATTAAAGGTATTTATTCCAGAGGATTTTTCTATTTAAAAAGGTTGGGTTAAAATTTTGTGCACGCGGGAAGAAGGTGTTCGTAAATTTTTACTCTTAGCGGAGGTAGGGTGCCAGGCACATATCTATTTCCTTGCTAGCAATGTAATTTTATAACTTTCCAAGTAAAAATCCACGAAGACTCCTGCGGGAACAGCACAAGTTGTAAGACGCAACAAACCGCGCGACAGCGGGGGTTGCGGCTTACACTGTGCCCGCGGAAAGCGCAGTGGATTTTTACGATTTAGGAAGTCATTCTTATGATAGGTATCTATACTACCTTCCCGCGGAAAGCATCCGTCGTAGTAGACATTAATGGCCTAGCAAAAAAGTGTTAGATTGATGGCAGTCAATCTAACACTTTTTCTACTTTGCATATATTTTAGTTATGAAATTCACGTCCATCAACGACGGCTGATACATAACCTGCACGAATAACAAAATCCCCGAAATGTTCACCATCTAAACGGTCCTTTGCATAATGCAAAAGAATTGGACGTAATTCTGCTAAAATTTCTTCTTCCCCAATATTTTCTCGATATATTTTATTCAACCGATTACCTGTAAAGCTTGCGCCAAGATACATATTGTACTTGCCTGGTCCTTTGCCGATAAAGCCTATTTCACCCATTGCTGCACGTGAACAGCCATTTGGACAACCAGACATACGAATAACAATTTCGGTATCATGTAAACCAGCTTCATCAATAATCGTATCAATCTTCGTAATGAGTGAAGGCAAATAACGCTCTGCCTCTGCCATTGCTAAGCCACACGTAGGTAACGATACACAAGCAATTGAATTGCGGCGTAGTGCAGAGTAATGCGCGCCATCTGTTAGCTTATATTGCTCAATAAGGTCAGCAATTTTTTTCTTCTGCTGTTGCGATACATTACTAATCATTAAATTTTGATTTGGTGTTAATCGAAAATCTCCAGTATGCACTTTGGCGATTTCTCGCAGCCCTGTTAGCAGTTCGTAATCCTCAAAATCTTTAATACGCCCATTTTGAATAAATAATGTGTAATGCCACTTACCTTCAGCACCTTTGACCCAACCAAATTCATCTCCAGTGCGTTCAAAAGTAAATGGACGCTCCTCCTGTAGTTCCCAACCTAAACGACGATGTAATTCTGCTTTAAACCAGTCGAGTCCACGCGCATCAATGGTATATTTAAAACGTGCATTTTTTCGAACTGAACGATTACCATAATCTCGCTGAATCGTAATAATTTTCTCTGCCGTTTCAAGCAATTTGTCAGGTGTAATAAAGCCAATACTTCGAGCAAGCTGTGGATATGTTTCATGGTCACCGTGTGTCATCCCCATGCCACCACCAACAGCTACGTTAAAGCCGACTAGCTGTTCTTCTTCAATGATTGCGATTAAACCGATATCCTGTGAGTAAACATCCACATCATTGCTTGGTGGAATTGCCATGCCAATTTTAAATTTACGTGGTAAATATTGTGCACCGTAAATAGGCTCGATTTCTTCTTCTTGGCTATCTACTACTTTTTCGCCATCAAGCCATAGCTCGTGATAGGCACGTGTTCTTGGCAATAAATGTTCACTTAACTTTGCTGACCAATTGTAAATTTCCTCATGTAATGCCGATTGGTTTGGATTGACATTACACATTACATTTCGATTCACATCTCCACAGGCAGCAAGTGAATCTAACAATACCTCATTGATTTCTTGCATATATTTTTTGACATTCCATTTCAATATGCCGTGTACTTGAAATGCCTGACGTGTCGTTAATTTTAATGATCCATTGCCATATTTTCTAGCCATCTCATCCATTACAAGCCACTGTGCAGGTGTTGCAGCACCACCAGGTGTTCGTACTCGCACCATAAACTGATAGGCTGGCTCTAACTTTTGACGTTGCCGCTCATTTCGCAAATCTCGGTCATCCTGTAAGTAGCTTCCGTGGAATTTCATTAATCGATTGTCATCCTCGGGAATTCCTGAGCTTAATGGATCTTTCATTGTCCGTTCAAGTGACCCACGTAAGTAGTTACTATCACTTTTAATGCGTTCTACATCACTAGGTGTTCCAGGTTGTGGCGGTAAAATAATTTTTTCAGTCATTTTTTTCGCTCCTTTACTAATAAACGTCACGTTGGTAGCGCTTGTGCTGTTTCAATTCATTAATATACGCTTTCGCTTCTTCAGGCGTTTTGTTCCCTTGTTGCTCAATTATGCGACGGATTGTTTGATCGACATCCGCTGCCATCGATTTTTCATCGCCACATACATAAATAACAGCCCCTTGCTCCAGCCATTCGTAAAAGGCTTGTGCCTTCTCCTCGATTTTATGTTGAACATATATTTTTTTATCTGTATCACGAGAAAAGGCGATATCCATTTGAGCTAATATTCCTGACGCAAGCCAACGCTGCCAATCTGTTTGATAAAGGAAATCCGTTACAAAATGCTGATCACCAAAAATTAACCAAGTATTGCCCGCTATCCCTAATTCCTCTCGCTCCTCTAAAAATGCACGATATGGAGCAACTCCTGTGCCAGCACCAATCATAATAATTGGTGTATCAGCTTGTTCTGGCAATCTAAAGTTTGGATTTTTATGAACATAAATTGGCAATGTATCACCAATATTAACGCGCCCTGCAACA
Organism: Lysinibacillus sp. JNUCC-52; assembly: GCF_015999545.1. NCBI lineage: Bacteria > Bacillati > Bacillota > Bacilli > Caryophanales > Bacillaceae > Lysinibacillus > Lysinibacillus sp. JNUCC-52. The sequence continues at coordinate 3,754,553 of NZ_CP065546.1, read as the reverse complement.
CTACCTGAGCACACCCCGAAACGTACGCGGCCATTCGTTTCATAGCTTACTTTTCCAATTGTTAAATGGACCTCATCACTATTTGCCAATTGGCTACTCGCAATGGAATAAAGTCTAGCTGGTATTTTACGTAGCAGGTTAACAAACTGTTGTGCATCCCAAGTAAATGGAGCAAAATCTTCAGCGATATCTACTAAATCTCTTCCTCTGGCATAGTCCTTCCAAGCTGTAGCACTTTCAATTAGCTTGGCAAATTCCTCATGCACCGTATAGGCACTGATTTTTTGTAGAAGTGGCTTCGATAACACCGTAATTTCTAACTTTTTCTGTAGCGCATCTTTTAATTGCATTACTTCATCAAACACAGTTACTTGTGCCTGTGGGTTAAACTGTAATGCTGTTACTAATGCGTTCACTATTGATTCATCATTTTCTGGAAGAATACCGATGCTATCTCCAGGCTCAAAATGAAAATTTGCTCCTTCAATCGCTAACTCAATATGACGCGTTTCCTTATTTGAGCCTCGACCATTTAAATTGATGTTTTCCAATACTTCAGCATAATACGGATTTTTACGGGAATATGTAGCGTCACCTTCTACTATTTGCTTTTGATCGGTTTTTGTTGCCGTATTTGTGTGCTGTAATAACGCCTGTTGAACAGCCGTAAACCAATTGGCAGCTGCTTCGTCGTAATCGATATCACAGTCTGTTCGTGGCACGATACGTGTTGCGCCTAGCTTTTCAAATTGCTCGTCAAAATCCTGACCTGTTTTACAGAAAAATTCATAGGAGCTATCGCCTAATGCCAGTACGGAAAAATGCAAATGCTCTAATTTAGGTGCACGCTTACTGTGTAAAAATTCATAGAATTGGATTGCTTGATCAGGTGGTTCCCCTTCCCCATGTGTACTTACTACGAGCAATAAATTCGTTATTTTCTTTAAATTATTTGGCTTAAACTTCGCTAAAGAAGTGACTGTCACCTCAACATTATTAGCTTTTAATGCAGCTGCATATTTTTCAGCTAAGCCTTGGCTATTTCCAGTTTGTGAACCATATAACAATGTTACTGTTTTTGTTGTTGGGGCAACTGACAATTTTTCTTCTTCTACTACATTAGTATCGATGGTTGCTAGTGGGGCACTTAAGTAACCATTTAACCAAATTTTTTGTTCTCCTGTTAAATTAGGTAATAGCTCATTTAATAGCTTCACCTGCTCCTCATTAAAAGGACTGTTTATTACTTGCAGTTTCAAACTATGCCACCTCACGTATAATTTAAAATTATCTAAGACGAATTTTTTCTTTCTTTTCAATTTGTACAACGTAAAAATTTTGTACAATTAATGTAATCGAACCATGGTTAACTGTATTTAAAATTTGTCGGACATTATCTAATGCTAGATTGACATTTTCTTTTCTCTTATCTACCATTACGAAAAACACCCTTCCTCCAAATAATTTAGTTGCACTAATTGAACAATACGTTCTACTAATACTTTCCTTACATTGTCGTCATAGCCTAAGCTATTACATAAAATCAGGTTGTTTTCCTCATACCCATGCAATTGCTTGGCAATACTTTGACGTAAAATGCCAGTAAACAATAAATACGGCACGATAAATACACGTCGATTATATTGTTGACTTTGCCTTAACCAGTCTTCTAAACTAGGACCCGCTCCGTATAAAAAGCACGTATCAACGGCTACATAACTATATTTATCACGAAGTCTTAACGCAATTTTTGCTAAATCCTCCCTAACTGCTGGATCACTACTTCCACGACCGATGAGTAAGACACTTGCCTTGTTAGCATCCAGCTCAGTTTCTAAAATTCGCATTTGTAATGTGTCAATTAATAGCTCATGTACGCCAAGTGGCTCTCCATATGTAAAGCATACTGTTGGGTATCGCTGTTTTGCCTTTTCCATCTCCTGAGGGATATCGTGCTTCGCATGCTGAGCAGCTAACAAAAGGATAGGCATAATTGCTATAGCTGTAGCCCCTTGGCGTACGCAGTTTTCTATACCTTGTGCAATCGTCGGTTGGGCTAGCTCTAAAAAACAAATTTCCTGAATCGGTAAATCCACGTCTTGTTGCACACGTTGTAAAAATGCAACTGCTTGCTCCACACCAGCTTTTACACGACTACCATGTGCCACATATAAAATAGCCTGCATTAAAACACTTCCCTATACTGAAATTTCTTTTAAAGGCATTTCAGGACAAGTTTCCTCAAACCATTGGATTTTTTCCCGTAATGTCACCACTTCACCAATTACTATCATGCTTGGGTTTTGAATATTTTCTTGCTGTGCCACGTCCACGATATTCCCTAATGTACCGACGACAGTTTTTTGTTGCAGACACGTTCCCCAATGAATAAGTGCGACAGGCGTTTGCTCATCACGACCGTATTTTATTAACTGCTGTTGGATATAAGGTAAATTTCCAACCCCCATGTAAATCGCAAGTGTATCTATGCCTTTCGCAAGACTTTCCCACTGTATAACATCATCTTTTCCCTCTCGCATATGTCCTGTGACCATTGCAAAGCTAGAACTTAAATCCCGATGTGTAACAGGAATGCCCGCATAAGCTGGTGCAGCTATACCAGAAGTAATCCCAGGTACGATTTCAAATGGTATACGATGTTGTGCAAGCACTTCTGCTTCCTCAGCACCTCTACCAAAAACGAATGGGTCACCCCCTTTTAACCTTGTGACAATAAAGCCTTGCTGTGCGTAGCTTACAAGAGAATGATTAATATGGTCCTGAATCATGGCATGTCGATTCGGTAACTTACCGCAAAATATTAACTTGGCACCTTTTTTCGCATACGCTAATAAATCCTTATTAATCAGTCTGTCGTATAAAATGACATCAGCCTGTTCAATGCAGCGCAATCCTCGCACCGTAATTAAATCAATATCTCCTGGACCTGCTCCAACAATGTACACCTTCCCCAAGTCATGTCACTCCTTTCTATAGATAAAAAAAGAGACTCATACTATCCATAGGCAAAGAATTGCCTGTGAATAATAAGAGCCTCTAGTTTACTAGTCAGCTTCCATTTTTAATTCTTAGTAATATAATAAGAATAATAAATAATTTAGTATATTCTGTCAACCGTTGTTTTATTCATTTTAAAAAGTTTTAACACTGGAGCTAAGCCATTCTTGTAAAAACAAAAAAATGCTAGGAGTATTTGCTCCTAGCATTTTTTTCTTTATAAGTAAGCTACCTGACATCCGTTTAATTCACCAAGGTCTACGATTCCACGGATATGGTCGACCTGGTCGATAAGGTGGATATGGTCGATAGTTTGGATAATATGGATAGTATGGATATCGGTTAAATTGTGACCCTAGAAAGCCTCCTAATAAGCCGCCAACAAATGGTACACCTATTGGCCAAAAGAAGCCACCGCCACCAAAGCCGCCTCCTGGATAACCTCCGAAATTTCGCATAGGCTCCCTCCCTTCTTCTCTATCGTATGAAGGGAGATACATATCCCGCGAGTTCTTTGCCTACTCTATTTTTCTTCACCTAATCGTTGCACAAAGTTTGCTAATGTACGCACCATGACACCCGTACCACCTTTTGGTCCTAAATCATGAGCAGCTACTGCATCCGATGTGCCTGCAATATCTAAATGAATCCAAGGTAATTCACCAACAAATTCGCCTACAAAGCCACCACCAAAAATCATATGACCATCGCGACCAGGAGAGTTGTTCAAATCGGCAACATCTGATTTGCGAATTCGCTTTTTATCACTTTCTGTTAATGGCATACGCCATACAAACTCATCTGTCTCTTGTGCTGCTTCCATGAAATTAGCATAGAATGCATCATCATTTGAAAGTGCACCTGTTTTATCAAGGCCAAGTGCTGTAATAACACCACCCGTTAAAGTAGCAACATCAATAAGTGCTGTTGCACCTTGTTGTTTAGCATATGTAGTAGCATCTGCCAAAACTAAACGTCCTTCAGCATCCGTATTTAAAATTTCCACTGTTTTACCACTATATGTTGTAATAACATCATCTGGTTTAAAGGCTGTATCAGAAACCATATTATCAGTTGAACCAATAACTGCCACTACATTTTTATTAGGGCGTAGTTCACCAATAATTTTCATAGCACCGAGTACTGCTGCTGCACCACCCATATCGCCCTTCATACCAACCATAGAATCTTTAGGTTTTAAAGAATAACCACCCGTATCATACGTAACGCCTTTACCAACAAGACCAATTGGATCAGTGAAGTCTTCTGTTGCTTTATATTTTAACGTGATTAAACGTGGTTCCTCATATGAGCCTTGATTAACACTTAAAATACCACCCATACCCAGTTCTTCTAGTTGAGCTTTATCTAAAATTTCCACTTCAAAATTATATTCAATTGCAAGTGACTGCGCATAATTTGCTAAGTCTGTCGCAGTTAATAGATTTGGTGGTAAATTAATTAAACTACGAGCTTCATTAACCGCATCACCATAAATAATACCAACTTCAAAGCTTGCCACAACTTTATCTAAATCCTCAGCAGTTGTCACTAAATGTACAGCTTCAATACGTTTATCTACTTCATTTGAAGTTGTTTTATAATGTGGAATAGAATAATAGCCTAGCGTAGTTCCTTCACCTGCTATAAATGCAACATCATCTACAGTTATTGCTTCTGTAGTAAATGATTCAAGCCAAATTGAATAGTCCTTTACTTTTAAAGCTTTAAGCTCTTTGCCAACTAATCCAAAGGCAGCACGTAAGTCACCTTCTGTTAAGTTTTTACGCTCATCTAAGCCAACAAATAAAATACGTTTTAAATTGGCATGTTCCTTCACAAATGGCAATTTAGTAATAGATTTTAATTCTGTTGAGACATCACCTGCACTAAGCCAGGCATTTAGCGAATCTCCGTAAAATGCTGAAAAACTTGCCCAATCTTGCATTTGTTCACGATGTTTAGTAACCCCTACAACTAATAATTCTGTAGAAATCGATTCAAATGTTTTTGCTTCTTTAACAATATGCATAATTATTCCTCCATTCAATATTTCCATTATACCTAACTTTCAAAAAAGCGCGTAATATTTAGCTATTTCTTCTTTTAGAAAATAATGAATGTTATAATAAAGGCAATTATAAGTGAAGGTTGTGATGAATTTGGCGATACTTCAAAATACCCCTCTACTCGTCGCCCTCTTTTCTGTTCTCTTTGCACAGTTTGTTAAAATCCCCATCCATTTTTTAATGACTAAACAAATAAAATGGGGCCTATTTACATCCACTGGAGGAATGCCTAGCTCTCACTCAGCTTCTGTTACTGGTTTAACAACATCGATAGCTTATGAAACAGGTTTAGACTCACCTGTTTTCGCCATAGCCGCAATGTTTTCGTTCATTGTTATGTATGATGCAAGTGGTGTTCGTTTCCAAGCAGGACAGCATGCGGTTGTATTAAATCAACTCCGCAAAGATTTTCAAACATTGCTACGTGATATAAAAGATTGGCCACAGATGGATGGGCAGGAAAAAATGGAAGAGTTGAAAACTTTGCTTGGTCATAAGCGTAGTGAGGTGTTTTTTGGAGCATTAACAGGCATCTTTATCGCTATCATAACCTATCAATTCATTCTATAAAAAAAGAGTTGGTTCACATCCTCGAACCAGCTCTTTTTAGATATCCATTTTTTCTTTGTAAAGTTAAAACATGCGATATCCACTTTTTCGTAAATAAATCATAACAATTCCTGCTACAATTGCCCCTGCAAAGCCTCCAGATAAAATAGAAATATCTACTACATGCAGTGCTCGAAATTTATCAAGCAATGCGGGGAAAGCTGTGCCTGGTTTAAAAAAATAATCTAAAAAGCTAACTTTATCGATAATAAAGATTACTACAATTGGATATATAACTGCCATTAACCATGTCATTCGCAGCAACATATTCAATAAAAATCCAATACCAAAAAACATGACGAAAAATAACACAATTGAAATGATTAACTGCACAATTGAAACTGAACCACCCATGTATGTATAACCTCCGTTTTCCTCTCATTAGTTTACATGATTATGAGAGTGCTTTCAATGAACATATCCTTCATTTCGCATGTTCGTCATATTTTAGAAAAAAACCTACTTCTAGTAAAAGCAGCAGTGTTTCTTCCACTATTTTCTAAAGAACAAACGATAAGATGTGTAGCCAAATATTTCCCCGGGATCGATGCCTTCGATGGCATCTAATTGGTGTTGTTCAAATGGATTAGCCACCATTTCCTTTAACATAACAGATGTCATTTCATCCTGCGCAAGCTCACTAGGATACAGCCATTTAGCTTCTAATATTTCATCTTCTTGGATAAATAGCTGTTGTTGTTCGTCCTTCATCTTACAATAAAAGATGGCCATATTATCACTAATTTCACCACGAATAACACCTGTACGAAAACCTATTAAGCCCGAAACATAACAATCGATGCCAGTTTCCTCTTTTAGCTCTCGAACAACCGCTTCATCTACTGTTTCTCCTGCATTGACAAACCCCGCTGGTAATGACCATCGACCTTTTAAACCACTATAGGCCTTTTTAACGACGAGCCATTGTCCATGCTCATTAACTGTGCAACCCGCAACACCTAACCAAACTTTGCCACGATCTTTTTTCATTTCCATTCACCTCTATGTCCATATTATAGCTTTTTCATTTCTATTCTTAGAAGCAATAATTTTTAAAAAAGCAGATAAATAAATGGTAAAAATATAGCTGCACGGATTGAAAAAGGTAAAATCCTGTGTACCATACTTTAACGTTGATTTCCGCTACGCGCGGAATGCACGCGTCTTACTATGCGTGCGTTCCCGCAGGAGTCGCCGCCCTCCGCTCCAATCAACTGGTTAGGTAATGATAGTAGCTCCTTTCAATAACTTCTTTTTGGGGTTGATTTCTGCTACGGTCGGATGCTTTCCGTGAGCACAATGCAAGCCGCAACCCTCACTAACTCGCGGTTTGTTGCATCTTACTATGCGTGCGTTTCCACAGGAGTCGCCCCGTCCTCACCAATCGATTTTCTATGTATTGATAAAACAAAAGGAATCAAGAAATTTATTCTTGATTCCTTTTATCGACAATTTGAAGAATTAAGGAATTGTAGGTATCCATTGTTTATAACCCACTCTTACGCCTCTAACTGCTCAAAACTCCAATTAAGCTCTAATATATTTTTTAATATTGCGACTGATTCTTCTCCAATTGTGCGAACCAATTGCTGTTCAATTTCCGCTTTGTTACGTTCGTTTTGTTCATAGCAAACTTCACCGAAATTCGTCATTCGGATTACTTTGTGCTTCTTACTATGCTCAGCATTACTCACTTCTACCAAGCCTTTAGCTTCTAAACTTTTAATAAATTTGTGAGTTGCCTGGCGAGAAAAATCAACAACTTTCGTTACCTCTGAAATAGTAGGTTGTTTTTTATATATTTTACTTAAAATATGCCATTCTGAGTTAGATATATGGAGTGTATTATTTTTATTCCATTTCTCTTCAGCAAGTCGTCGAAGTATTTCATGACGTTCGCTCAACAAATCAATGACATCTCGATTTTGCAATTCGTCCTTCAACTCATTCACCTTCATTCCATAATTTCGTAATTACTATACAAAAAAACGAACCAGTCGTCAACTAAGTTGACAAAAGTTCTTTTATTGTTTACAATTAATTTAGTCAACTTAGTTGACAATAATGTTTGATGGAGGGATTATACATGTACAATGTTGGCGATGTAGTCATTTATTCATCACATGGACTTTGTTCAGTTGAAGATATTTGTGAACAAACCTTTAGCGACATTACTAAAACTTACTACGTATTACAACCACTAAACGATTCAAAATTAACAATCCGTACCCCTATCGATAATGCAAAAAAACAGCTGAGAGATATTATTGAAAAAGATGAAGCCATTAGAATTTTAAGTTCCTTTACGTCTCCTGGTGTTGAATGGATTGAACAAAACACACATCGTATGAGAAATCACGTAGAAATTATTAAAACAGGCGATCGACAAAAACAGGCGTACCTTTTAAATACATTGCTACGCAAAAAGTTTGAATATGAAGCAAACGAGAAAAAATTCCCACTTCAAGAAGAAAAGTTATTGCACTCTTTACAAGAAATTATATTTTCCGAATTTTCCATTGCACTCGATAAACCTTCAGAAGAAATTTATGAAGATGTATTAGCTAAACTTAGTTAAACATTCTTAAAGGTACATAAAGAAGCCCACAGGTAAGAAGATAATCGAGGCTTCTTTTTTTTCGTACTAAATGTAATGTACTGATCTCCTTATGCCTGTTTAAAACCTCTTTCTCTAAACCATTCACCATAAATCACAAATGCTTCTCTAACCTTTCTTACAGGGTAATGTGAATGTAGTATTACTTCCTTCTAAATACTTTTTATACACCTATTAAACACAGAACTTTTCACCCTACACATTTTTTCCATATATATACTAAATTATCATTTAAAGTGTTAACATTAAGCTATCAACTTAAAAGTTAGAAGAAAGGTGGTTACAATTTATGATAGTAAGAAAAGCAATTTATAGTGATGCAGAAAAGATTGTAAATGTTATGGCAAATGCAGAAGAATCAGGTTTTATGTTATTTTCTCCTCAAGAAAGAGCAGTGAATCCTGAAAAGTTCGCTAAATATATCGATACAACTCATCGTAATCCGAAAGCAGGAGTATTTGTTGCATGTGTAGGTGAACAAATTGTAGGATATTTAATTGTCCAAAATGAAAAGCCCATACGTATAGCACATCGAGCAAATATAGTAATTGGCGTACATAGTGAAAGCCGTGGCCAAGGCGTAGGTAAAGCCCTTTTTACACATGTTATAGCATGGGCACAACAAGTGGAATTGCACCGATTAGATTTAACCGTTATTGCTTCAAATGATGTTGCTGTTCATTTATATAAAAAAATGGGATTTGAAATTGAAGGCGTTAAAAGACACTCTTTATGTATTGATGGTCAATTTGTAGATGAGTATTTTATGTCTCTATTACTATAAGTAGCCCCACTCACAATTTTTTAACGACAAATCGTTTATGCTAGGAGGTTAGTAGCAGATATCCTCAAAAAACCATACAAAAAAGCCTCCTCAATTTGTAATGCTTTGCAACATACAAATTAAAAAGGCTACGTATCTACTTTCCTAAATACATCAAGTCGGTTTTTTTAACAATTCTATCTCAAAAGGTTTTATTAATCACAAACCTCAGGCGTACCTTCACGTTTCGCTGCTTTAAAGCTTGTGCCACAGCCGCAAGATGCGATTGCGTTTGGATTATCGATTGTGAAGCCACCGCCCATTAGCGATTGTTTATAGTCAATTTTTGTTCCCATTAAGATAGGCGCATCTTCGCGGGAAACAAGAATTGTTAAACCATGTTGTACATCCTCAAAATCATCGTCTTTTTTCTCTTTATCAAAATGCATTCCATACGATAGGCCACTACATCCGCCACCATTAACAGCTACGCGTAAAAAAGAACCTCGTTCCTCGTTATGCTCCATCATTTCATTAATATGAAAAACTGCTGCCTCAGTCACTTCTATTACTTGTTTTGAACTTGTCATCCCAGTCACCTTCCTTCTTACTTATCATATCAATTTTGACTATTGTATGACAAACATTCAGCTTCGATTTGATTATTAGCAAAAATTCCCGATTTATTCACTTAATTAGTATTTTTTATTCATGTACAAAACCTATGGATTGGTATAATAGTTTTAATTACATCTATGAAAGAGGTATCAATTATGGAGATTTCACCATATTACGAAAAGAAAGTACAATGTCTTAATTGTAAAAAAGAATTTCCTACATTAAAAGTACGCTCTAAATTCATAAAAGTAGATCATACCGAAACCGATTTTCAGCCGATTTATGCAGACGATGTCAATGCTCTTTACTACAACGTATTCGTTTGTGAGCATTGTGGCTTCTCCTTTACTGAAGACTTTTCAAAATATTTTGCGCCTGGCGTACAGGATGTTATTCAGACGCAAATTACAGAAAAATGGGTACATCATGATTTCAAAGGCGAACGTACTATATTCCAAGCGATTCAAGCTTATAAATTAGCGTTTTTATGCGGGACAATTAAAAAGGAAAAGTTTGTTGCTACGGCTGGTCTTACATTACGTCTTGCATGGTTATATCGTTCATTAAAAAATGAAGGGCAAGAGCAACGTTTTATGAAAATGTCACGTGATCTTTATATGGAATCTTATTCAAATGAGGATTATAGCTCTACTCAAATGTCAGATATTCGCATTATGTATATGATTGCCGAATTATCTCGTCGTATCGGGGATATTGAAAATGCGACACGCTTCTTTTCGAAAGTTATTGAGAAACAAAGCCACGGAGGCGAAGCAAAAATAATCGATATGGCAAAGGAACAATGGACACTAATTCGTGAAGAAAAAGCTCGACATGCGTAAAAAAAAGTTCTAGCCTGAATTTTTCAGCTAGAACTTTTTATATGCAGTGATTAGAAAACTTGCTCTACTTCAATGATACCTGGTACTTCTTCTAATAAAGCACGCTCGATACCTGCTTTTAGAGTAATCGTAGAACTAGGGCAACTACCGCATGCACCTAATAAACGTAATTTTACTACACCATCTTCTACATCTACTAATTCACAGTCTCCACCGTCACGTAGTAAGAATGGACGTAATTTATCTAATACTTCTTGAACTTGGTCGTTAATCGTTGCTTCTGCCATTTGTCTCGACTCCTTTCCTTATAATGATTATAATGTTAGCAACAGAAAAAATCCAATATAGAATCACGGGGGAGAATAAATACTATGAGTCAATCAAAACCAACCATTGAAATTTACGGAACAGCTGTCATTTGTGCTAGCTGTGTCAATGCACCTTCTTCAAAAGATACATATGAATGGCTACAAGCTGCCATTAATCGAAAATACCCAGACCAAGCTTATGATATTCGCTATGTCGATATTGAAGGTCCAATTGAGAATGATCGTGACCAGGATTACGCTACACGTATCCAAGAAGATGAATTTTTCTATCCACTTGTCTTAATCAATGATGAAGTAGTAGGAGAAGGCTATGTCCAATTAAAACCAGTCTTCACAGCACTTGAAAACCTTGGCTTTACACCAGACGAAACTGTTTAAAGAAAATAGGAAAGGGATTGTTCAAACGTGCTTTGAGCAATCCCTTTTTATTATATATGAATGCTCAGTGACATAAGAGCATTCTATTAATCATTTTGATATTTATACATCCATAGTAATCCAGACTTCATTAAACGTGCAATACGGCCTGTAACAGTAGTATCAGCTAGGTACGCGAAGCCTTGCTTTTTGCCCAATGAGCCCATGAAACCTTTTAATTTAATGTCTGGCATTTTTTCTGGTAAACGCTCGCCTCTCCAACGCATGCGTAAAACTTTGACGATATGTTCTGCCTGTTCTTCCGCTAATTGTGCACTTGGAGAAAAGTCTGAAGAAGCACAATCACCTACAACATATACATGCTCATCATCCAACACATTAAAGTATTGTGTAACAATTGGACGACCTTGGCGATCCTTTTCAACATCCATATCACGGACGATTTTAACAGGCTGTACCCCTGCAGTCCATACTATGGCATCTAGCGGAATTTCTTCTTCATGATTAAATATTTTACCAGGTTCTACTTTAGTTATATTAGAATTGGCTATTACATCTACATTATGTTTAGTAAACCAAGCTTTCACATATTTACTAAGCTTCTCAGGGAAGTCTTTTAAAATACGTGGACCTCGGTCAAATAACTTCACATTTAAGTCAGCGCGGCTTTCACGCAGTTCGCTCGCTAACTCAATACCACTTAAACCAGCACCTACAATGCCGACAGTCGAGCCAGCTGGTAAACCACATAACGCTTGGAATGTTGCACGTGATTTAGCCATCGTCTGAATGCTGTATGTGTACTCTTCTGCACCTGGTACACCATGATATTTATCTTCACAGCCTAGACCAATTACTAAATCATCATATTCAATACGTTGCCCATCTTCTAGAATGACTACTTTTTCGGCACGATTAATTTCAACGGCCTCACCATATACCGCCGTTAAACGCTCGTGCTCTGGGAAGCTTACACGAATTTCTTTATCTGTCGATGTCCCTGCTGCTAATGCATAAAATTCTGTTTTTAAACTATGGTAAGGCGCTCGATCTACTAACACAATCTCCGTGTCTAACGGTAAGTTGTTTGGTAAAAGTCGAAGCATGACACGCATATTACCGTAGCCGCCACCTAAAAGTACTAATTTCCCCATAATAGTCTCCTTTAATGTATCTAATAATAATTGTTCACAAAGTATCCACAATTGAGTATAACCGATTGTGAGAAGTTTCACAATATCAGATTGCACTTTTTGTGAAAGATTTCACAATATCGATAACTTCTTTGGGTTTTTTAACAACAATTCATACAAGATCAATTACACCTCGAGCTTATAGCATCTAGATTTTTAGTTCGCTTGCTTGTTAAATACATTTTTAAATGTGTGACATTCTCCGTAATCTTTTACATCCATTCATCTCAAGTATGAACGGCTACAAAACTACGTCCATAGCTTGGCCTTTTTCTCCCACAAAAAAAGGGTTGGCTTTTGTTGAATGAAGTTAAAATATTGACGAACGTTTCAAAAGCTAGTAGCATAACAATGGTGAGGTGAACATATGAATCCAATGGTTGAATTTTGTGTAAGTAATTTAGCAAATGGCTCACAGAAAACTTATGAAATCCTCGAACGCGATCCAAATATCGACGTTTTGGAATATGGCTGCCTCAGCTACTGTACGAAGTGTTCTGAATCCTTTTATGCAATTGTAAATGGTGATTTAGTTGAAGCTGCTTCTCCTGATGAGCTCACAAAAGCTATATATCAATTTATCGAAGAAAATCCATTATGGTAATATAATTGTTTATATAATAGACATGTCGAGTCTTGTAAAATAAAAAAATTACACATATGAAAAGGATGCTATACCGATAATCGGTATAACATCCTTTATTTTTTGTTAAGTCCCACCACAATTAGTCTTCCCATACGAGCGTTTCTAGTAAATAAGTAGGTTGCTGTTCTTTTTCACGCACGACACTTGTTGGTGTAACGCCTGTGTTGACGTGAATTGTATCACAGCCAAAACGAATACCACACATAATGTCTGTATCGTAGTTATCACCAATCATCACCATCTCATCTTTTGTCAAATGATGCTCTATTGCAATGATGTCGAGCATTGCAGGTGATGGCTTACCGATGTAAATCGGCTCGACCCCCGCTACCTCTCCTACTAAACGTGCAAATGCACCATTCCCAGGTAAAAAGCCATATTCTGTTGGAAACTTAATATCTTGATTTGTTGCGATAAATATCGCCCCATTTTGCAATGCAACAGTCGCTTTTGCTAATGCCATATAATCCAAAGTTCGATCTATTCCCATAACAAATACATCTGGCTCATTGTCTACAGGTTCAATTCCTTCGTTTAATAACGCCAATCTAATACCATCGGAACCCATCATCGCTACTTTTTTGCCTGAAAAATTCAGTGCTACATACTTTGCCGTAACTAAGGCACTTGAATAAATATGATGAAGCGGTGCTACTACTCCAATCGCTTGTAATGACTGTTGTAATTGTTCTCTTGTTTTAGAAGAGTTGTTTGTTACGTAAAAGGGTTCAATCCCCTGTTGCTGTAATCTTTGTATAAAAGCAACCGCAGAAGGAATACCTTCCTTACCGCGGTAGACAGTGCCATCTAAATCAAAGCAATAAGCTTTATAAGTTTTCATTGATGATCCTCAGGTAAAAATGCTGATACGGGACCTAACTCATTTGTTAAGTAACTATTCACAGCTGGTGCAAACTGCTTTAAAGCAGGTAAGCTTGCTGTTAAAACATTCACTACTTCAGTAATATCTACAGAAACAAATTCACGAACAAGCATTTTACGTAAGCCTACAACAGCCTTTAACGATGCTTCGATGTCAGTTGAGACAACTTTTTCATCGATTAAAATATCAATGATATCCTCATAGCTACCTGGATCACGCATAATAAAGCCGTCAATCATCAAGTTCCCTACATCCATCATTGATTCCATCACATTATGACCGATTCGCTCGACTGCTAATTTCGTAATATCACTTTGAAGCCAATTTTCCTCTGCCTCAAAAATAGCTAATAGTTTATCTAAGTACTGTAAGTTTGTTGTGATTTTATTTCGATCTACAAAATACACAAGGAAAGCCCCCATTCAAATCATTTAAAGTTGATAGTCTTTTCTCTTCTATAGTACCATATCTATAGGACTGGAAGGAGATTAAAAGATGGAACGTTTTTTCTTATATGATGATGTAGAAGATACAAAAACACGCTTTGTAAGTTTCGCAGGGCAAAAACTGCGTTATGATTTAGCCATTTTACAATCTGGCCGCTTCTTTGGCAAAGTACTTGTAATGGATATTCAATTTGGCCGTTTCGCTATTATAGGGCCTGACGATGTCGAAGAACCTGGCTACCTAGAACACGTGTACAACCGTTCTGAAGAAGACACGATTGAATTACGTGAATACTTACGTGAATTGCTTAATTGACACCCGTTTAAAGATTTAAATACAAAAAAATTCCGCTAATTATTTTCTCGGGGCAATCCGTAAGTCGCACAAACTGACATTCATTGCCCCGCTAGAATAAAGCGGAATTTTTTTGGTCAAAAATCTCATTGACTAATGGAAAGTAGGACAACCTATACTTCATTATTTATTTATAGTTGAAGGGTTGTCTTTATTATGTGGTTTATCTTTATTTTCATTATCATTTTGTTTTTTAGCTTGTCTATTTTGCCCAATAACAGCTAAATCATCAACACTAATATCAAATCCGTATCCGTATTCTTCTCGGTTTAATTGTTTTTGCTTTTGCTTTTTTTTCTCGTTAGCCAAAGTTATCACCTCCAATTTTTAAATTATCCTTTTTTAAGGAATTTATACTTCATTATGTTATGCGTTTAATTTTGCATCTTCTATGATCCAGTCAACTGCACTTATTAAATCGGGGTATACTGCATCTGCAAGCGGATCACGCTTACCTAAAAATACACCCTTTGTACCAGCTCTTTTCCCTGCAATAATGTCTGTGTCTGTATCCCCCACCATATAGGATTTAGATAACTCGACACTATATTTTTCAGCGAGATCCACAATTAACTTACTATTGGGCTTACGACAATCGCAGCCAGCTTTTGGTTTATGAGGACAATACACTACTTCATGAATTGTAGCACCTTGCTTTTTCAATTCATTCGCCATATGAACGTGTATTTTTTTTAATTGACCTTCCTTCATAAATCCTAATCCAACACCACCTTGATTTGTTACAACAAAGACAAAATCAAAGCACTCGTTCAATTTTTTTATCGCTTCTGGAACACCAGGTAAGAAAAAAAGTTGCTGCGGTTTGTTAACAAATTTCACCCTTTTGGTCAACACTTCGTTAATTACGCCATCTCTGTCTAAAAATACTGCTCTTTTTATATAAATCACACCTTTAATAATAATCAATAACGCCTTAACCTAAATTGCGTCCAGTTTTTCGAACATGCTGGAAAAGCTCATTTCACTTTAAAGGATATCTTTTGAAGCATGTGAATATTATTATTTCCTATTGTCATTAAACCTATGAATGCTAAAATTTGAATTGAAGAATTCATTCATTTTATATATGCTATTAAGTCTTTTGTATTAAATGAAAAATCTATTGGAATATTATATACAAAATACTCACACCAAACTTGGATGTTATTCGTGCTACTGGCACTAACTAATGGTTGAAAAAAACACATTTGTTGATTGTAGTGGAGGGCGGCGACTCCTGCGGGAACGCACAGCACGTTAGACGCAACAATCCGCGCGACAGCGAGGGTTGCGGCTTACGGCGTGCCCGCGGAAAGCGTCCGCCCATAACGGAAATATCAACCGTCGAAAAATAAAAAACCTGATGCAAACTTTGCATCAGGTTTTTATGGCTATTCAGCTATTTGTTCATTGTCATTTGGTTTTGTCACTTCGGTTACTTCATTTACTACAACGTCGGGCTGTAAAATAACTTTACCACCTTTACGTAAAACAAAATAAGCACAGCCAAAATTACAATACTCATATAAGTAATCCTGAAGCGTACTAATTTTCGTATCAAAGGTGGATTTTTGATTTTTATCATCAAAAAATCCTTTTAGACGTAGTTGATTATAGCCCCAGTCGCCTACAATATAATCATATTTGACTAAAATATCTGAGTACCGCTCTTTAAATACTTCTTCTTGAAAAGCTTCACGGTAATCTTCAACTACTTCATATTCATATCCTTCTATAATTATCAAAGTGACACCACCTTTCTCGTCTATCATTCCACATTATACTTCGGCTTGTAGTTGTCGTTCCTTCGTTGCAGCATTCACTTGCTCGTCAGCATGATAACTACTACGTACAAGTGGTCCTGCTTCACAATGTTTAAAGCCTTTCTCCATTGCAATTTTGCGAAGTTTGCCAAATTCAATTGGTGAATAATATTTTTTTACAGGTAAATGTTTTTTTGTTGGTTGCAGATATTGACCAATTGTCATAATATCTACGTCGTTTGCACGTAAATCGTCCATTACCTCTAAAATTTCCTCATGCGTTTCCCCTAAGCCAATCATTAATGATGACTTTGTTGGAATGTCTGGTTGCATCTCTTTTGCTAAACGAAGAAACTCTAATGAACGTTCGTATTTTGCACGCGCACGGACTCTTGGTGTTAACCGACGTACTGTTTCAATATTATGATTTAAAATATCAGGTTTAGAATCCATTAAAAGTTGCAGATTTTCCTTCAAACCACCAAGGTCAGAAGGTAGTACTTCTACAGATGTGAAAGGACTTTTACGGCGAATAGCACGCACGGTTTCAGCTAAAACTTCTGAACCGCCATCCTTTAGATCGTCACGTGCTACCATTGTTATAACAACGTGCTTTAAATTCATAATAGCTACTGAGTCTGCAACACGTTCTGGTTCTGCAAGATCTAACTCATTTGGTAAACCTGTTTTTACTGCGCAGAAACGACAAGCACGTGTACAAACTGATCCTAAAATCATCATTGTTGCTGTACGGCGCTCACCCCAGCATTCATGAATATTTGGACAGCGCGCTTCTTCACATACTGTATGAAGATTTTTTTCACGCATAAGCTTTTTAAGACCTTTATATTCATCGTTCGTGTTTAGTTTAATTTTAAGCCAATCTGGTTTTCTTACATGTTCTTCTTTAGCATTGCTAGTAGGTTTACAGGATGTCATACAAATTCGCCCCTATCAGTTATCTTTTGTTGAATATTATCTACCATCACTGTTGTCAATGTATCATATTACACGAACGGCAACAACTAACATTTACTCTCAGCTTAAACTTTTCTATTGATATGGAACTGGTACTTCTATTGATGGTTGTACTGCATCTCCACCATTTGTATAAATGTTTGGTACTGGCCCTCTCGTTAACCCCATTGCTACTGGAATATCCTGTGATACCGTCGTTGATTTACTAGCAAATGGAACTATTATTTGGACATTAACTTCTATATGAATACCTACTTCTACATAGGCGCTATTAATGCCAAATTCCCGTATATCGGATGTAACATTACTATGAACATTACCAATTACATGAAAGCGAATTGGTATTTTCGGCCCTAAATTACCGAGTAAAGGAAGATCAGCCGCCTGTGCAAGTGGGACGAAAAAGACAATGCCATCACCTTCTTGAATTTTGTTTACATCATATTCGACATTATCTAAATCAGGTAAATGGGCTAACTCTCCATGCTCAGCCTGCTCTAAATACATTTTTACAAGTTCGAGTGTTTCTGCACGTACTCTATTAATAATTTCTGTATTAAATTTGGTCGTTACTGAGGTGCCAGATGGTACATCTTCGATTATATCATTAACGTCTAATACGTTAGAAGTACGTGAGTTAATGGCTTTACTGACAACATAAGATGCAATTTTATTTGTCTGCACTTCGGCATATTCCAAATATGTGGGTTTAAGACGTTCATTTAAAAAATATAGAAAAAATACAATACAAATAATGCTAGCCACTATTAATAAGGTTAAACGATTAAGCTGCATTCCTCTTTTATGATTCGTTCGCAATTTCATCCTTTTTCGAGGGAAAAACAAAAAAATCTCCTCCTGTTCTACAACTTATGAACAGGAGGAGCAAATTATACGACTCGCGATGGCACTACATAATCGGTTTCAATACTATCAATTGTTACAGTTGGATAGTCCACTAAATTAATTTCGTATGTCGCTGTGAGTAATTCATTTTGTTCTTCAAAAATCCGAATCCATGGCAAGGATGAATCCAAATTATTTTGCTTAGAAACAATGCCTCGACGACCGTCTGATAATTTTAAAATCAGTCCATTCGGATAATGGACAACTGATTTTTTCAATGCGTTGACAATACGCGCATCATAAAGTGTTCCCGAACCAGCTTCCACAATGGCAAGCCCTTGTGAAGGAAGCATTTTTTCACGATATACGCGATTTGTCGTCACCGCATCAAATACATCAGCAACGCCAATAATTTTAGCAAATGGATGGATTTCAAAATCAACTAAACCACGTGGATAGCCACTTCCATCAATGCGTTCATGATGTTGAAAAGCACAATGTGCAACCAGTAAGGAAATGGAATGTAAATTTCGTAATAAATCAAATCCAAAACGCGTGTGCATTTTCATCATTTCAAATTCTTCATGCGTTAAGCGACCTGGTTTTTTTAGTATCTCTTTCGGCACCATAAGCTTTCCAACATCATGCAATAAGGCCCCAATACCGATTAAACGAAGATCTTCGGCGGAATGACCTAATTCTTTTGCGATAGCAATCGAATATAAAGTTACATGAAAAGAATGCTGATATAAGTATTCATCGAATAAATAAGCATCCGTTAAAACCGTCAAAATTTCATTATTACCTGTAACAGCTGAGAGTAGTTCATCGACAATCGTGACAATCGCTTTCGATTGCTGATCAAGTATATAAGAGGCATTAACCGTACTTAAACCATTTATTGATTGAAAAGAATTTTTTATGGTCGAAATGGTTTTGTTTCGGACATCAGGAGGAACCGTCTCCTTTACTTCAATACCTTCAGAAAGTTTGTCGTCTATATATAAATAATGCGTATTCAACTGTTGAAGTCTTTCAATAATACGTTCATTAATGACAACGTCTTTCTTTAAAAGTGGATGACCTGCCTCATTCCAAATGGTCCTTCCTAATACCATACCTTCTTTTAATACATCGATTGAAATTAATCGCATGACTTCTTCCCCAATCCATTCTTAAAGCTTTGTTTATCTATCGCTTAAAGAAACTTTGCCCATAATCTAACATAATGTTTCGTAAAAAATCAGGTAAAATATATTTTTTCTTTGCATATTTAAAGCTTGGATAAAAATAACCGAACGTAAACAAATCAAGTGTCACTAATTTATAAGTACGATCATTATCTGCAATCTTACCATTTATGAGCAATTGACGATCCTCATTCATAGCAAAGCCATATGTCAGCATCTTACCAAAAATTACGCCCCTAAAACCTAACCCTTTAAGTTCCATATTGGGCCATTCTTCATTTTTCGATTGTTGAAAAATTTCTTTTATTTCCGAAACTGACAATTCAATTGTACATAAATTAATAGGATGTGGAAAAATTTTATGCAAATCAAGCGCTGTTACCGTTCCTTTTGGAAGGCCATCTAAAAAAATCCCTGCATTAAATAACGCACAGTCCGCACCACTTTTTTCTAATATGGCTTGCGCAAATAGATGTGATAATTGTGAATAATGGAACCATTCTTTATTGTACGTCTTTTTCGTTGAAAATACAGGCTTGTCTAATAAGCTTTTACCTTCTTCTTCTAAAGATAGCAGAAACTCATTTTCATTTTCAACAATTGGCAAGTCCTTATTATGAATTAAAGTATCCTTTTTTTCAACAATTTCCCTCGTTTTTTTATCGTATTCTAGCACAAGATGTCCCGTATATTGTCCAAATTTCCCTCCACCTGTGAGCAATACACCATTGATACCCTTACCATTTGGTAGCGTATGGTGAGTGTGTGAACCAAAGATGACATCGATTTCTGGACATTCCTCTGCTAATAGTTCATCTTCAGTAATTCCTAAATGTGACAGACAAACAACAATATCAACTTCTTTACGAAGTTGGTGGGTTAAACGGATTAGGGAGCTTCGAGCATCATCTATTTGCCAGTTTAATTCCTTATAATAAATTTCGAACATGGCAGTCGCAGCAATGACTGCAATTTTTGTATCGTATTTTGTCGTTAACACAACGTAAGGTTTCAACCACGTTGGATTTTCACCTTCTGCTGCATTTACATTTCCTACTACGACGTCAAATTGCGCATCATTATATAGATGAAATAGCTCTTCATGCGACAGTGTTATCCCTTCATTATTACCTATTGTTACAACGTCATAACCAGCTTTGTTTAATAATTGGACATTGCCCTTACCGATAGTAGCATCTGTATAAATATTCGACCTATCTAAATGATCCCCAACATCAACTAAATAGCTCGTTTCACCTAATGCCTCATACTGAGCACGTTGCATTTTCACATACTTTTGCATTCGTGGCCAATACTTAAAATGACTATGCACATCATTTGTGTGAAAAATATGAATTTTTTCCAGCATTCAAGCCACCTCTTCTTTACAATAAGCCCTCTATAATGGAACGAATTCCTAATAATAATAAAATAATTCGTAGTGCTAGGACAAGTGTATCGGATTTAATTTTTTTATTGAGTGCTGCCCCTAGTTTAGCTCCAATGTAAGCACCAGGAATAACTGGAATTGTATAAAGCCACGGTACATGTCCTAAATAAATATGGCTCGCTGAGTTAACAATTGAAGTTAAAAACACCATAAACATCGATGTTGCAACGGCAACATGTGGCGGAAATAAAAACAAAATAATCATGGCAGGCACAATCATTGAGCCGCCACCAATACCAAATAATCCTGAGGCAAAGCCAACAGCAAAACAGAATATTAATGCAAACCAAATTGGATATCCGTAGATAAACGTTTGACCAGATGTATCGATAAACTGATGTTGTGTACCATTTTTCACAAACCATTGTACAGGTTTCAATTTATCGCGTACAAGTAAAATTATCGATATAACAATTAATAAAATTCCAAAATATAAGTTAAATGACGGTAAATCTAAACCTTTATTTACCCATGCCCCTAACATCGTCCCTGGAATACTACCTAAAAAGAATATAAACCCACTTTTATAATCTACTGTTTTGGATTTCATGTAGCTTAAAGTTGATGCAAGGCCAGTGAAGATCATCATTACAACCGATAGCCCGACCACTTTTTGTGGTGTAATATCAGGGAGCATCCCAAGGTTTAGTCCAACAAATAAGGTTGCAGGTACTAAAATAATCCCTCCGCCGAGCCCTACAAGTGAACCAATGAGCCCCGAGGCTAGTGCAATCACTACTAAAAGAATAAACTCCATTATACTTCTCCTTCAAACATATTTAATTGTTTTGGTGCTAAACCAACATCTCGAATAGCTAACATCTCCTGAAGTTCTTTAGCATTTTTCGCAGCATGCTGTCCAGAATTATTATTAAATAAAACAAATAGCTCCTGCACATTCGGCTCTATGCTTTGAAGTTGCTGTCCGAGTTGGTATAGTTCTTCCTTATTATAATCATATAAAAAACGAACTTTGCGCCAGTTTTCCGAATTGCCCGTATTACGCCAACCATGAATATTGCGTCCATGAATACGGACGAGTGCCTTATTTGCCGTTACTTCAGGATAAAAAGGGACAGAACCAACACCAGCTTGTGGTTCATCACAAATAGTATGAATAAATTGATGTTCCTTTAAAAAATCCATTGTTTGCTTAACTACCTTCTCTGCATACCATGTCTGATTTCGAAACTCAATTGCCACATCGAAATCTTTTAATTGTTGCCTAATATACAATAAGTATTGTACATTTTTTGACTGACAATCAAACCATGGTGGGAATTGCGCTAATATCATCGCTAACTTGCCATGACGTTTAAATTCGTTTGCACATTCGATAAATGCATTGAACATATCGTTTTTGGATTCAAATGGAATTTCTCCTCGCAAATGTCCTGTCATTCCCTGGTATGCCTTTATTACAAAACGAAATGAATCTGGTGTTAGCTCACACCACTTTCGAACATTGTCAATTGATGGAATGGCATAAAAAGACGTATCTAACTCTACCGTTAAAAAATGACCTGCATAATCAAATAATTTGTCCTTTGAGGCAGTAACACCACTATACAACGAAGGATGATCGCCCCAGCCTGTTAACCCAACTCGAATCAAGTGACTCCCTCCTTATGTACATAATCATAGCACGCAAATACTTACAAAAACAAAAAGCGACTAAAGCTAAAATAGCTCTAGTCGCATGTACATCAACAATAAATCAGCCGATAGAACCTTCCATCTCAAACTTGATGAGACGGTTCATTTCTACTGCGTATTCCATTGGTAATTCTTTAGTAAATGGTTCGATAAAGCCCATTACGATCATTTCAGTTGCCTCTTCTTCAGAAATACCACGAGACATTAAGTAGAATAATTGCTCTTCTGATACTTTTGAAACTTTCGCTTCATGCTCTAAAGAAACATTATCATTTAAAATTTCGTTGTATGGAATTGTATCCGAAGTAGACTGGTTATCCATGATTAACGTATCACATTCAATGTTGGCACGTGCACCACTTGCTTTAGGACCGAAACGTACTTGACCCATATATGTTACTTTACCACCTTGTTTCGCAATCGATTTTGAAACGATTGTAGAAGATGTGTTAGGTGCCATATGAATCATTTTAGCTCCAGCATGTTGGTGTTGTCCTTTACCAGCTAATGCAATTGATAATGTCATACCACGAGCGCCTTCACCTTTTAGGATACAAGCTGGGTATTTCATCGTTAATTTAGAACCGATATTACCATCGATCCATTCCATCGTACCGTTTTCTTCAACAACTGTACGTTTTGTTACTAAGTTGTAAACGTTGTTCGCCCAGTTTTGAATCGTTGTATAACGGCAGTAAGCATTTTTCTCAACGATAATTTCTACTACTGCTGAGTGTAAAGAGTTTGTTGTATAAACAGGAGCTGTACATCCTTCAACGTAGTGTACATGTGCACCTTCATCAACAATAATTAGCGTACGTTCGAATTGCCCCATGTTTTCAGAGTTAATACGGAAGTAAGCTTGTAGGGGTGTTTCAACTTTTACACCTGGTGGCACATAAATAAATGAACCACCTGACCAAACTGCTGAATTTAATGCAGCAAATTTGTTATCAGTATATGGAATTACTTTACCCCAATATTTTTTGAAAATATCTTCGTTTTCACGTAAAGCTGAGTCAGTATCTTTAAACACAATACCAAGGTCTTCAAGTTCTTGTTTCATGTTATGGTATACAACCTCAGATTCGTACTGAGCAGATACACCTGCAAGATACTTTTGCTCTGCCTCAGGAATACCTAATTTATCAAATGTAGCTTTAATTTCTTCAGGTACTTCATCCCAAGATTTTTGCGTAGCTTCAGATGGTTTTACGTAGTACGTAATTTCATCAAAATTTAAATCTCCAAGGTCGCCACCCCATTGTGGCATTGGTTTTGTATAGAAAGTTTCAAGCGCTTTTAAGCGGTATTCAAGCATCCACTCAGGCTCTTGTTTCATATTTGAAATTTCACGGACGATTTCTTCAGTTAAACCACGTTTTGAACGGAAAATTGATACGTCCTTGTCATGGAATCCGTATTTGTAATCGCCAATATCCGGCATTTTTTTAGCCATTATTTCTCCTCCGTTCACAAATTATTATTCTTTTACGCCCTTTTCCATTGCTTTCCAAGCCAAAGTCGCACATTTAATTCGTGCAGGGAATTGAGACACACCTTGCAGTGCCTCAACATCCTCAAGGTCGTATTTATCGCTATACTCTTCACCCATCATCATTTTCGAGAAAATATCAGCAAGCTCTAATGCTTCTTCTACTTTTTTTCCTTTGACAATTTGTGTCATCATTGATGCAGAGGACATCGAAATAGAACAGCCTTCGCCATCGAATTTCGCATCTTCTACAATACCATCATTCACTTTAAGCGTTAAGTGAATGCGGTCACCACAAGTCGGATTGTTCATATCAATTGTTACAGCATCAGTTTCTAAAGATCCTTTGTTTCGAGGATTTTTATAATGATCCATGATAACTGAACGGTATAGTTGATCTAAATTATTAAAAGACATCGCCAAAATACTCCTTCGCAGAACGCAACCCGGCAACTAAGCGGTCAATATCTTCCTCCGTGTTATACAGATAAAAGCTTGCGCGCGCTGTAGCTACTTGTTGGAGACATTTCATTAGTGGCTGAGCGCAATGATGTCCTGCACGAACAGCGATACCATTCATGTCAAGAACTGTTGCCACATCATGTGGATGTACATCATCTAAATTAAACGTAACAAGACCACATCGTTTCATTGGATCCCGCGGACCGAAAATTTTAAGTCCCTCAATTGTTTCAAGTTGATCCATTGCATAGCCTACAAGTTTATGCTCATGCTGTGCAATATTGTCTAACCCTACTTCAGTTAAGAAATCAATAGCAGCGCCTAAACCGATTGCACCTGCAATGATAGGCGTACCACCTTCAAATTTCCACGGTAATTCCTTCCACGTTGAATCATGTAGTCCAACAAAATCAATCATTTCGCCACCAAATTCAATTGGCTCCATCTTTTCAAGGTGCTCTTTTTTACCATATAGTACACCTATTCCAGTCGGTCCGCACATTTTATGTCCTGAAAACCCTAAGAAATCTACATCTAAATCTTGCACATCAATTTTCATATGCGGTGCAGCTTGCGCCCCATCTGCTACCATTACGGCACCATTAGCATGTGCAATTTTTGCAATTTCTTTAATCGGATTAATTGTACCGAGAACATTTGATGCCATTGATACTGACACGATTTTCGTTTTCGGTGTTATTGTTGCTCGAACCTTTTCAAGATCAATTGTGCCATCTGCCTCAAGGTCAATGTACTTTAATGTTGCATTTTTTTCTTTTGCAAGCTGTTGCCAAGGAATAATGTTGGAGTGATGCTCCATATGTGTAATCACAATTTCATCACCTTGCTCAACATTTGCACGACCATAACTAGAAGCTACTGTATTTAACGCAGTTGTTGTACCACGTGTAAAAATAATTTCTTCAGTTGACTTTGCATTAATGAAATTGCGTACCTTTTCACGAGCACCCTCGTATTTGTCAGTCGCACGATTCCCCAATGTGTGTACACCACGGTGTACATTTGAGTTATCAAATTCATAATAATGCTTAATTGCTTCAATTACTTGAGTAGGCTTTTGAGATGTTGCTGCGCTATCAAGGTAAACAAGTGGATGACCATTTACTTGTTGATTTAAGATTGGGAAATAGCTTTTAATGTCTTTATTGATCATTAGCGAACTTTCCTTTCGATAACCTCCGTCAGTTGCTTTTGAACGCCTTCGATAGGTAATTGCTTAACAACTGGCGCAAGGAATCCATGAATAACAAGGCGCTCTGCTTCTGCTTTCGAGATACCACGACTCATTAAGTAATAAAGTTGTAGTGGATCTACTCGTCCTACAGATGCTGCGTGTCCTGCTGTTACATCGTCTTCGTCAATTAATAGAATTGGGTTAGCATCGCCACGTGCTTTTTCAGAAAGCATTAACACACGTGATTCTTGTTGCGCATCTGCTTTTGTAGCACCGTGTTCGATATAGCCAATACCGTTAAAAATTGATTGTGCTGCATCTTTCATCACACCGTGTTTCAAGATGTGACCATTTGAGTTTTTACCCCAGTGACGAACTTCTGTTGTGAAGTTTAGTTTTTGCTCTCCACGACCAACCACAACTGTTTTTGTATCAGCATGTGAACCGTCACCAACAAGGTGTGTAATGTTTTCAGAAATTGTATCTGAATCGTTCATTAATCCAAGAGCCCAGTCAACTTTTCCATCACGCGCTAGACGAGCACGACGGTTTACGTAAGTAGTATAACCTTTAGCAAGTACATCTACCGCACCGTAAATTACTTGTGCATTATCTTGTACAATGACTTCTGAAATAATGTTAGCTTGTGCTTTTGCCTCTTCAACTGTAGAAATGTATGTTTCCACATATGTGACAGCTGAATTTGCTTCAGCTACAACTAATACATGGTTATAAAGTGAAGCTTCTGCATTATCATTTAAAAAGACAACTTGTAACGGTTGCTCAATAATTACATTTTTTGGAACGTAAACAAATACGCCGCCATTCACAAGTGCTGCATGAAGTGCTGTTAATTTATGTTCATCAACTTTTACCGCTTCCGTCATGAAGTACTTTTGAACAAGCTCCCCATGATCACGGATAGCTGTTAACATATCTGTAAAAATAACGCCTTTGTCAGCTAGCTCCTGTGATGTTTTAATAAACGCAGGTGTATTGTTGCGTTGAATATATAGGTTTTCTTGCTCAAGGTTAATTAAGCCTCGTGCCTCTTCTGGTAGTTCATCTAGTGAAGTGTATTTTTCACTAACTACTGAATGGCTTGGGAAGTTCATGAAATCCCATTTTGAAATATTTGTTCTATCTGGTTTTGGCATATCTAAACCAGCTGCTTTGTCTAGTGCTGCCGTACGAAGCTCTGCAAACCAAGTTGGTTCACCATTAGCTTCTGAGAACGAGCGCACGTCCTGTACTGTTACAGGCAAGTTAAGTTCCACTGTCATGCTAATTCGTCCTCCTTCTTATGCTTCTTGTTCTTCTGTTTCTTCTTCGATACCTAATTCTTTTTTAATCCAGTCATAACCTTCTGCTTCTAAACGTTGTGCTAATTCTGCGCCACCTGATTTTACTACACGACCTTGCATCATTACGTGTACATGATCTGGTGTGATGTAGTTAAGTAGACGTTGGTAGTGCGTAATCATTAAGCAGCCGAAACCTTCGCCACGCATTGCATTAATACCTTTAGAAACAACTTTTAATGCATCAATGTCAAGACCAGAGTCAATTTCATCTAAAATAGCGAAAGTTGGCTTAATCATCATTAATTGAAGAATTTCGTTACGTTTTTTCTCACCGCCAGAGAAACCTTCGTTTAAATAACGTTGTGCCATGTCTTCGTTCATTTCAAGGAATTCCATATTTTTATCTAATTCACGAATGAATTTCATTAATGAAATTTCGTCGCCCTCTTCACGGCGTGCATTAATAGCTGAACGTAAGAAATCAGCGTTTGTTACACCAGCGATTTCTGATGGGTATTGCATAGCTAGGAATAAGCCAGCTTGTGCACGCTCATCAACTTCCATTTCAAGTACGTTTTCACCATCAAGTTCAACTGTACCAGAAGTAACTTCATATTTTGGGTGTCCCATAATAGCAGAAGCTAGTGTTGATTTACCAGTTCCGTTTGGTCCCATAATTGCATGAATTTCATTTGTATTAATTGTAAGGTTTACGCCTTTTAAAATCTCTTTCCCGTCGATTTCAACGTGAAGATCTTTAATTACTAAAGTTGACATGAAAATACCTCCATAGTGTGTTCTGTGAATGGGCAACCATTCCTTAATTATCATCATTCTAATCTTAACTGAAAATCGTTCTCTATGCAAACCATTTTAACCACTTTCACTTTTCAATGATGAAATCTTGAATTATAAAGACTTTTTAAGCATTTTCAGATTTTTGAGAATCGAAACCGCCAATGAGAATTGGTAAAGTCTATTTTCAATGAAATATCCCTAAATGAGAATGGATTTCATCTAGCTTCATAGTGGAAACCTCGCATAAAGCGTTAATTGTAGCGGTTTTGTGACAAAAATGCACAAACTGCCATACCTATACTATATCCTATTTCATTAGAATGGAATCACTATAAGAAAATAAAATTATAGAGTAATAGCGCTATTAATACCAATTCTTTTGCTAAAAAGCACTCCTCTATTCACATCAAACAGTCATACACTTTCCTACTTAAAAAAATACTCTTTGCATTCATCAGAAGTGTGTCTAGCATATATAGCACAACTGCATTATTTAAGGCGTTATATATATATTCCATTTAAATAGGAACATTCAGCTTGTTATACAATTGGCGCAATCCAACGTAATCATTAAATCATTTTTTAGCACGATGTTATTTTTTTCAGTCTTTTTATATCTTAAATATTATATAATTAAAATATAATTAATCGGATTTTGCGATTAGATAGAGGTGAATATCCAGTGGAGTTACGTCAATTACGTTATTTTGTGGAGGTTGCAGAGCGTGAGCATATTTCTGAAGCTGCAGAACACCTTCATGTTGCCCAATCAGCAATAAGTCGTCAAATTGCTAATTTAGAAGACGAATTAGGTACACCACTTTTTGAACGTGTCGGCAGAAATGTAAAATTAACACCGATAGGTAAAACTTTTCTTGAACATACAATCACCGCTTTAAAAGCAATAGATTTTGCCGCCAAGCAAGTTGAGGAATATTTAGATCCTGCTAAAGGAACTATTAAAATCGGTTTCCCTACAAGCTTAGCAAGTTATGTATTACCAACTGTTATTTCAGCTTTTAAGCGTGAATACCCAGATTTGCAATTCCAATTGCGCCAAGGCTCTTATCGCTTTTTAATTGACGCTGTTAAAAACCGCGAGCTTAACTTAGCATTTTTAGGACCGCTGCCACCGAAGGACGAAGCAATACAATCAAACATATTATTCACCGAAAACATTGCAGCTTTATTGCCAGCTAACCACCCTTTAGCAAAACGGGAAAGTATTCAGCTAGCAGATTTACGTAATGATCTTTTTGTTCTTTTTCCAGATGGCTATATATTACATAAAGTTGCGATGGATGCTTGCCGTGCTGCAGGCTTCTTACCAAATATTATATCTGAAGGAGAGGACTTAGATGCTTTAAAAGGTTTAGTGGCCGCTGGAATTGGTGTCAGCCTACTACCTGAGAGCTCCCTATACGATTCAGCAGCCCGCTTCACAATCAAAGTGCCAATAGAATCGCCTACAATACCAAGAACAGTTGGCATTATTTCACCTGTAAATCGAGAAATCGCACCATCTGAAAAAATATTTTTAGACTTCGTCACTAATTTCTTTTCCCGACTTTCGCAGTTTCAGTAACACCTTTAAATAACACGAAAAGACCCAGTGAAATGCACTGGGTCTCACAATATCAAGAAAAGGCATCAAGTTCTTGATGCCTACAGTCTTTTTCATTTTAAAATAAAAATAGATGTCTACTGCCGTTGATTTCCGCTACGTTCGGGCGCTTTCCGCGGGCACACACGTAAGCCGCAACCCTCGCTAACGCGCGGTTTGTTGCGTCTTACGTTCTGTGCTTTCCCGCAGGAGTCGCCCGCCCTTCGCTCCAATCAACTTGATATGAATTGCTATCAATCAACTATAAATAAAATAATCTAATTGAGGTGATGGAAAATGATGTCGAAAAATCAAATCAATAAACGTGAACAATTAGAAATGCTGACAATTGACCAATTGGTGCCACAAGACCATTTAGTTCGAAAACTAGAGGCAGCGATTGATTTTTCGTTTATCTATCCATTAGTCGAAAACCTCAAGGCATCAAGTTCTTGATGCCTTTTCTTTTGTTAATTGAAGCGCAAAGTAAATGTCTCCTGCTTAAATTTCACAACGTAAGATGAAATTCAGATGCTACTTTTCTTCATCCTCAACAACTAGATTTTTTCTTCTTCTACGTAAAATAAAATATAAAATAAGCCCGATCACTAAAATCAGCACAGCAAATTCTGCTATAAGCACAAATGAAATAGAATTTTTCTGCTCTGAGGCAGATTTTTCAATGTCTGCTGCACTACTAGCCGCAACGACAAATTTCCCCTCTTTTGTTTCAATAGCAGAGGTTACCTGTTCATTTGTTCCCTTCAATTGCGCTAAAAAGTCTTTTTGATTTGCTGCTTCATCCAACATTTGAATGATTAATAGCGGCTGTTTATCATCCCAAAAACTTTTTGTGATAAATGTATACTGAGCAATTGTTTCTGGAAGAAAACCTTGCTTTAAATAATCCTCTGACGATTGAGGGACATCATTATTGTTTCCTATAAGCGTCGAGAAATCAGCGGAAGCTCCAGCAAAAATAATAGCACTTCGTTTTAATTCCTCTTCCTTAACGTCTTGTTCTTTTGTCAATATTGTTTGAGCCATTTCACCATTCATCATTAAAGACTTATACAGCAAGAGCATTTGTGTATCGTTTATCACTGTTTTATTCGGAACAATAATTAAAGCTTGTTCTTGGAATGCATTCGGGAAATCCCTTAATGTAAATGTTGGTGTTGTCGCTTCTTTTGTAATTGATAATGTACTGCTACCATCGATATAAATCCAATAACGTTCATTCGTCGTTTCACATGGATCTTCTAATTGAAACCCAGTTACTTCAAATTGGATATCTGTCATCGATTGTTTATTTAATACATTTGTTTCAATCGGCACATTCACTTCATATAAATCTGAAGAAATTGACTCTAACTTCTTCAGGTCAACTGCATGCGGTACATCATTCACCCATACAATCAATTCCACTTCACGTTCATTACTGTTACCCTTTTCAGGTAGTAGAGCAGATTTCTTTAAAACTAATCGTATGTTTGCTTCTTTATCAGCCTCAACCTGTGGCAATGACACATAATAGTGCGGCGTCATCGTTGCTTGACTCGATAATATTTGATGGTCAAAACCTAGTTGAGAAAATAGCAGCGTTGAATTATCAGTAGTATCCACAATCGGTAAATCATCCACTGTCAACGTACTTCCTGAAAATTGACTATATAATTTCGTATCCGTCAATAACGAAATTCGCTCTTGAAGTGCATTTGGCGTAGCGGCTGTGACAAACAGGATAGGCACACTTTGACTACTGTCATCATTTTTAAGACTATGAACATTAAGTGACAGGCCATCTTCATATTGACTGTGGGCAGTCTCAAGCATTTTAATCATATAATTTGTTCTAAATTCATTTTTTGCGCCTACAACAATAACTGGTCCAGCAACACGTGCAACAGTTGATTCTCGTTTAATATTAACGTCTTTCTCTCCTTGCCCTGACAAATAAGCAGCAAGTTGATAACTAGCATTTAATGATTGTTCTGAAGCTTCATCAGGTACAATAAGCGTCGTACTATAATCTTCATAGCCTACAAACGCTTCAGGATAGCTGCTCAATGACCATTGTTCACTATCATTAAAAGAGGAAATGGACGATAAAATATCGATACGTAACCAATTGCCCTCATTCCCTGGAGCTACACAGACACCTTCTTTTAACACACCATAAAAGCTAGCTGTTATTTTATGCGTCCCTTTCACTAAAGCACTTTCGGGTAAAGTAACAGTTACCGTTTGCTTCAATAAATCTGATGTTAAGGCAATCGATTTAATTGCAATATCGTCCACTTTTATCGTAAAAGAGGATGGAGCTATTAACAGCTCTGACTGCTGTATTTGAAATGAAACTGTTTGTCCCTTTGCCTCTATATCTTGACTGAGCGTGTAATAGAAATCTCTTGAAGAGGAAGGCCCTTGTAATTCAATTGCCTGAGACAACAATGGTTTTTTTGCTAAGCTGTTTGCCTCAATAGCTATTGTTTGTTTTTCTACTGTGATTGGTGCAGCTAGGGCATGCGTAGCTAGGAACGGCAAACTGATTAAGATTGTTAAAATATAAAGTAAGACTCTCATTATTGTTCTCCTTATTTTGTTTTCTTTGCAAAGCGCTCAGTTTTATACCACTGCACTTCTTGACCAGTAAAAACTCTTTTGATCTCTAAAAATAGCGACCAAATAACTAATACAATCCACATTTGTGAATATGTAAAATACATTAAAATGACATAGAAAAAATTTTTACGATTCATTTCTGTTTTTTCAATACTTAAGGTAATCATCACTTCACCTAAAAATAACAAGAAAGCCAATACCCATAAGACAATAGCAATATCTCCAACTGTTAGCCCAATATCGTAAAAAAGATTGGTGATAAATAAAATGTTGGACAAAATAACGCCGAAGAAAAATAAAAAGTAAGTAAAAAAGAAATAAAACAAATCAAAAATAATACTTTTTCTTTTTAAGGTAAAAAATTGGCTTAAAAACTTTAGCACTACATACTGGTTTCCTCTTGCCCAGCGTGTTCGTTGTTTCCACCATACTTTCAACGTCTCTGGCTCTTGTTCCCACGTAATAGCCTTAGGGAAAAAGCGGATATGGTAGCCTAAATTATAGACACGAATCGTTAATTCAGTATCTTCCGCTAACGCCTTTACATCCCATCCACCTAATTGCTCTAAAATACTACGGCGAATGGCGAAATTTGTGCCTGGAATCGTTGCAATGTTAAACCACTTCCAACGACCACCTTGTGCCATCCACTGAAAACATATTGTTTCAATATTAATAAATCGTGTTAACCATGTTTCCGTCGCATTTACCACACGAAATTTCCCTACAGTAGCTGCAGCTTTCGGGTCATTGACAAGCCCCATGACTAAATACCAAACTGCCATACGCTCTGGTGTATTGTCTGCATCATAGACAATAACTACTTCCCCAGTGGAATCGGCTAATGCAGCATTTAATGCTGAAGATTTCCCCTTCCCTTTATAAGGTTCTACTGTTTCAATTACTCGTATAAATGGGTATTTTTCTGTAAACTTTTTTGCAATCTCTCCTGTTCTATCCGATGAATTATCGTTAATGACAATTACTTCTAACTTATCTTTCGGATAAAACAATCGGGACATGGCACGTAAAGTTTGTTCAATAACAACCTCTTCATTATGTGCAGGAATGAAGACGCTCACTGTTGGAACATCTATCATTTTCTTTGACCATTCATCGATTACCTTTTCATAAGATCGAAAATGCAAATAGCCCCCTTGCATTAAAAACATATGGTATAACAACATAATCCATATGAGAAACAATGAAATATAAAACAAAATATCAGCCATTACTTTTCCTCTCCTCAAATAATCGCTTTCGTAGTGTTATACGTAGTCGCAATGTATTCATAAAAAATACAATAACAAATAACGATACAATGATTACTAACAGCCATAAAACTACTTCAAATGGCCGCTCATCAAACATCTTTTTTAAGCGATCCAGTTTGGTAAAAGAAAGCTGAATTTTTTGCTCTCCATTTGCTGATTGCATTATTGAAACCTTTGATGTCTGAACAAGCTGTTCTGTTTTTCTAAAATCAAGCCATTCTAGCTCTACTTGTTTGTTTAAGAGTTCAACAAGCTCTTGCACATGGTGAGCCCCTAAATAACTAGGATATTGAATTCCAATCGTTGAACCTGGCGCTTTATTCATATGACGAATTGACTGCTGCACAGCATACAGTGGGTATACACTCGCATCATTTATTGCTGCTATTGTATAGGGATAAATTTTTTGCTCATCTCTTTCTGTTATATAAAAATGATTGTCTTGTTGTCGCAATACCCCACTAAAAAGCGCACTATCCTCTAGAATGTAGGTAGGGTAAATTTTTCTCAACACTAAATAATCTAGACTTTTTTCAATGTTAGCTTGTGGAGAAGATAAAATAAAAGCTACCCCCTCCTGCTGTAACTGTTGTAAATATTTCAATAACGCTTTATTGTCCTGTAAATAATAAATAGCGCCATCTTTCTCATATAGCGGGCTTATCTGTAAGTTAATAGGAACATCAAATTGCTTTAATTGATCAACTACTTTCTTTAACTTCAAAACATCCGTTTCCATATTAATATCTGTTAACACAATGAAGGCAGGATGTAAGTTGGTAGATGATAATTTCAATAGCTCACCAAATATTGAAGGCCAGTCATATACTAAAGGGGAAGATTGAATCATCTTGCCAATATAAGACCAATTGCTATTTTTTTCTTTCACAATAAAAGGGAAGTCTTCATTAAATGTGGATGCCATTTGTATTACTTCAGCATCGTTAGGTGGGTTCACTACAGCCCACTCAATCGGCCGATCCAATACATGTTCCCCGACTTTTCGTAACTCCACTTTTTTCCCCTTTTGCCAATGTTCGAATGAGGGAAACTGTTCAATATTTTCCCCTATAGCAACAGCGGGTCCTTGGAAATTATTCATAGCTTCTAATGCTGGCAATGGTATATGCATCTTATAGGAGTTTAAAATAACAATACGTTTATAAACATCCAAAGAATCTTCTTTAATATTTTCCACTGGTATGACATCGACATCTGTATAAGCATTTAGCATTTCTCGTAGAATTTGCACTTCTTCATCTAATTGTTGATTGCTAGTTACATAAATAAGTGCAATGTCTTTGCTATCGGCACTTGCTAAATAATGCTGTGGCATACTAAACAAAATAAAAAGGACAATGAAGACGAACAAGCCTAGTTTAAAGCGCACTTGTTTTCATCTCTCTTTCCATTTCTGCTAACAAGTCTTCAAAACTTTGATCCATCTGGGGAGTGTAAGTAAAATAACTTGTTTTATAGCTTAGTGTCACCCATCGCTTATTTAATAATTGATGGTTTTTTAAAGCTTGATCTAACTTCTCGTAAATAATATCAATGTATTGTTCTGACGTATCAATTAATAAAATGCCAAGGTAGTTTTCACGATATCGGAATTTTTTATCTGTTTGTCTAACAGATTGCTGTAATTTTTCCGCCAGTTGCCTCCACAAATATTGTGCTTCTTTAAAACCATAAAGCTTTTTAAATTTTTCATAGTTTTCAAGCTTTAGCATAATAAACACAAAAGTATGTTGATGACGATCTGCTCTTCGCATTTCTTCATTAACAATGACACGCATACGCGATTCATTATCAAAACCAGTTTCAACATCAATTGCTACAAAGTTTTTGACATCCTGCTGTAAATTTTTCATATATTTTTCTTGTGCCATCAATAACTCATGAATTTTTCCAGCGCATAATACTAGTAGTAGTAATACAACACCGTATGCCAAAAATAGTTGCATTGAAAATGCTGTACTTAACAATGCTATAGAACCTGTCATACCGATATACAGTAAGGTTGAGCCACTGATAAAAATAAATAACAAACTACTTATTAGCCCCGTAACCGTACCTCTCCACAGTGTGATAATGACTAAAAGTATTAAGAAGATATATAATAATAAACTTTCACTATCCTGATGTAGTAAAAAATAAGCAGGTAATTGTAGAAGCAAAATAAGTAAAACGCCATAAACAAATATAGCTTTATTCCATTTTATTGCTGTTCGCATTGTCGACCTCTCTTTCCGCTAGAAGTGGTAATAAATTATCGAATATATGTGTCGCATTTGTTTGCACATCTACATACCCCGTATTTGCATCAGCTTTGAGAGATTCCATTTTACGGAAAAACTCTTCAGCCATCCTATCATTATGAATTTCTAACATATAACGAGTAGCCATTGCGTACACAGCAGGTGATTCAAATGATACAGCTGGCTCACCAGTAGTAGCATCGTAGCGGCCGTACAATTTTTGATCTCTACTATATAAAGACAGCATCCAATTAGTAAATGGCTTCGTTTCCAAACCTAACGTGGCACTATGATAAGCCGTATACAATTGATCGATCATATGTAACTCCGTATCATATTCATAGTTATTGGTTACGACATCATAATACTTTGGAAAAAAGCCTGCTTGAGCTTTTGGCGCTTTTGCTAAAATCGATAATTGTTGCTCTAGTTGTTCTTTAGATAAAACATCATATTGTCGCATCTTTAAAAGTGCAGAAGGCATAATATAACTTAATGTAATTGTGTTCGCTTTCTTATGTGTATGAACGTCAACAAAATCTACAAACGTACCTTTTTGCATTCCATACTTTACAATGTTTTTACCAATGGTCTTCCCTAACGAAATATAACGCTCATCATTCCACTTTTCACCTGCATCAAATAGCGCTCGCATAATTCTCAAATCATCAATCAGCGCATTAACAGTAGCTTGTTTTTTACCATCAATTCGCCATACTATAAATTTCTTCTCTAAAAAATAATGATTAATCACCTCAAACTGCTCATCAAAGCGAGCTTGATCATCTTTTTCTAGTAAATAGGTCAACCATAAACCGACAGATTCAGATAAAAACACATCTTTTTGTTGCGTTAAATCAGTACGTAATAAGTTATCTTTTGTCATTAATTCCTCAATAACAAATTGTTCTGTTGATGAAATTGGTTCCTTAGTTACTTTAGTTACTTCTTCTTTCCCTTGAGAGCAGCCTATTAAAACGATAGAAAGGAAAAATATAACTAAAATACCACAATAAAAATTTTTTAATATAGGATTTCACCTCCACTAGGACTAAGTACCAAAATCCTTCAGTATGATTAGCGAATTATATTATAACAGTAATCATATTAAATGAATCTAAACAAATTCTAAACAGTTTAGGAAAAATAATAGAATTTAATTATTGGATTTCACACCATTATTTATCTTTCCCTAAAAAAATAGTACAAACCATTTTCATGGCTTGTACTATTTTTTAATATATAGATATTATTTAACGGGTACTACTGCACCTTTCCACTCCTTCAAGATGAAGTCTTGGATTTCTTCAGATTTTAATACTTCTAATAATTTTTTAATTTCTGGTTTATTTTCATCACCAGCACGAACTGCAATAATATTTACATATGGAGATTCTTTATCTTCTAAAGCAATTGCATCTTCAATTGGGTTTAGTCCATTATCAATTGCATAGTTAGAGTTAATAAGTACTGCATCGCCTTCTTCGTTTTCAAACATTTGCACAAGTAGCTCTGGTGCAGTATTTGCATCGAATTTAAAGTCTTTTGGATTATCTACAATATCTTTAATTTCTGCTGCTGTTTTGTCGATACCATCTTTTAATTTAATTAAGCCTTTTGCTTCTAATAGTGACAACATACGGCCATGGTCTGAAACTGAGTTCGATAATAAAATTGTTGCACCTTTAGGAAGGTCTTCAAGTGATTTATATTTTTTAGAGTAAATACCGATTGGCTCGATATGTACGCCACCTGCATTTACAAAATCATAGCCATTATCTTTAATTTGTAATTCAAGATAAGGAATATGTTGGAAATAGTTTGCATCAATAGTTTTTGACTCTAAATCTTGGTTAGGTAATACATAATCTTGGTACGTCTCGATTTTTAAATCAATACCTTCTTTTGCTAAAATCGGTTTTGCTTGTTCTAAAATAACTGCGTGAGGTGTGTTAGAAGCACCAATTTTTAATGTTACTTTATCTTCAGTTTTTGCACTGTCATCTCCAGTTGTTGATCCTGCTTCGTCTTTGTTACCAGCACCACATGCTGCTAAAGCCAATACAAGTACTGATAAAAATAATCCTGCTAATAACTTCTTCATTTGTATACACTCCCTTTATTTGTTCAAACAATATGTTAGCGGTAAATACCGGTTTAACCTTTTTAACGTTTGTCTGTTTTCGTTGTAATCATATCGCCAATCCATTGAATGATAAATACGACTACTAAGATCAAAATAGTTGCCATTAATGTCACATCTTGGCGATTACGTTGGAAGCCATCTAAAAAGGCTAAGTTTCCTAGACCGCCAGCACCAATAATACCAGCCATTGCCGTATATCCAACAAGTGCTACAGCCGTTACAGTAATCCCAGAAATAAGTGCTGGTAATGATTCTGGAATTAGAACCTTCCATATAATCGTGGACGTTTTAGCCCCCATCGAGCGTGCTGCTTCAACAACACCTTTATCAATTTCACGTAATGCAATTAGTACCATTCGTGCATAGAATGGGGCAGCACCAATAATAAGTGCTGGTAGGGCTGCATTTGCTCCTCGGATTGTCCCAAGTAAAAACTTCGTAAATGGAATAAGTAAAATAATTAACACGATAAATGGTATCGAACGGAATATATTAACGACCGATCCTGTTAAAAAGTTAACAATTTTATTGGCCCATAACTGGTTTGGACTCGTTAAAAAGAGGATTATGCCAATGGCTAAACCAAGTATAAATGTTACGACTGTAGATAGAGTGGTCATATAAAGTGTTTCATATGTGGCTGTCCACATTTTTTCCCAGTCGACATTCGGAAAGAGACTAGTTAGCATTTGCAATCACCTCCGTTTGTACTTCAACTGTATTTAAATAATTTAATGCAGCTGCTACATTTGTCTCTGTACCATCAATTTGTACAATAAGAGTACCGTATGCACCATTTTTCGTTTGCGAGATATTACCATGGACAATGCTAACTTCTACATCAAACTGTTTTACTAAATGTGATATAACTGGCTGCTCTGTTTTTTCACCAACAAATACAAGCTTAACAAGGTGTCCTGTTGGATAGTTCATTCTAAGCTGTGCAACTGTCTCCTGCGTTTCCTTCGTATCGGTAATTTGTGATACGAATTTTTTAGTGATCGCTGCTTGTGGTGCTTGGAACACTTGTAGTACTTCACCACGTTCAACAATTTCTCCAGCTTCCATTACCGCTACACGATGACAGATTTTGCGAATAACATGCATTTCATGAGTAATTAATACGATTGTTAAGCCTAATCGTTCGTTTATATCGACAAGCAAATCAAGAATTGCATCCGTTGTTTCTGGATCCAGTGCTGATGTAGCTTCATCACATAACAGCACTTCAGGATTATTGGCAAGTGCTCGTGCTATGCCAACACGTTGCTTTTGACCACCTGACAGTTGTGATGGAAACGATTTGTCACGACCTTCTAAACCAACAAGTGCAATAAGTTCTTTCACACGTGCGTCTCGCTCACTTTTAGCTACACCTGCAATTTCAAGTGGAAATGCAATGTTTTCTGCAACTGTTCTTGACCAAAGTAAGTTAAAATGTTGGAAAATCATACTTACCTTTTGTCTAGCATCACGCAACTTTTGACCCTTAATAGATGAAAATTCTTGGTTATTCACCTTCACCGAACCAGTTGTCGGCTTTTCTAAACCGTTTAATAAACGAATCATCGTACTTTTACCAGCGCCACTATAGCCAATAATGCCAAAAATTTCACCTTTGTTAATTGTAAGATTAACATCTTTAACAGCAGTTAATTCGCCATTTGCGGTTTTGTATTTCTTCGTAATATTTTGAAGCTGTATCATAGCGAAACTCCTTTTCTCATATAGAAAACCCCTTCACTCACAGACAAGTAGAAGGGGTCACGTACTTTATACGCTAAACCGTTCTCTCATCTTTCAAAGAAAAATCTTTGAGTGATTTGGCACCTTTTCACATTTGTGATGGTTGCCGGGCTTCATAGGGCACTTCCCTCCGCCGCTCTTTATAAGAGTTCGATATATTTAATAGTTTTTAATATAGTTGTTACTTTACCATGCTAGCAAAGTTCAGTCAATTGGTTTTTTTAACAATTCGTATAAAAAAGGTACGGATTGAAATGCATAAACCTTTTCTCTAACTGATCCACCATCACTAACGAGTAAACACGGTACACTTTCGATTTGAAAATCATAAGCTATTTGCTCTAAAAAATTAATATTTGCCTTGCCTAATTTTAACTGTGGCAATAATTGTTCTATGATATCCATCATTTTAGATGCAACTGCACACGTTCCGCACATCGGTGTATATAAATAAAAGGCAGTTTTTTCACCAGATTTTACTGCTGTTTCCCACTGCTCTTTTGACCATTCTTCCATTTTTCAACCAACCTTACAAAATATATTCATTATGGATGGAAAAATGCGCACGCAATAAAATCATTGCAAGCACTTTCCTCGGTGTAGTTTCTACTTCTTTATAAGTAGGCA
This sequence comes from Lysinibacillus sp. JNUCC-52, assembly GCF_015999545.1. NCBI lineage: Bacteria > Bacillati > Bacillota > Bacilli > Caryophanales > Bacillaceae > Lysinibacillus > Lysinibacillus sp. JNUCC-52. The sequence goes on along the minus strand of NZ_CP065546.1, from coordinate 3,714,368 downwards.
TCGTTCGCAAATGCTCTGCTTCAGGATAATGTCTGTCCATCAATGCTCGTAATTTATCTCCAGATGCATCTGCATCAAAAAATGTATAGAGCTCATAGCCCTCATATGGGTCGAGTAATTCTTCTAATTGATGCACACCAATTGTACCATTTGTACAAAGTATTGTAACATCTTCACTCAAAATAGGTTCTATTTGAAGCTTATCCGAACGGCCTTCCACAATTAAACATTTCCCTTCGAACATCACGCCACCCCCATTTAGCAGTTATCTACGACAACAATTTATTGCAATTATAGGATTCCACACTATGCATAGATCTACACGTTAACAATATTTTCTATATGTCACTTTGCAATTTGGATAACATTTTATGTGAGTTACTTGGACTTTCATTTACTTGAAGAGTCACGCTTTGTACAGCTCAAAAAACAATTGCATACCTGTGTTATATAATAAAAAACGCCGGTATGTACTCCGACGTTTTTCTATTATAGGCTTGATTATTCTGCAATCATTTCTTCGTATTGTTCTGCAGTCATAAGGTTTTCAAGCTCTGAAGCATCAGCAGGCTCTACAACGATCATCCATGCTTTTTCATATGGTGATTCGTTTACGAATTCTGGGCTATCTTCTAGATCTGCATTTACTTCCACTACAGTACCTGAAATCGGTGCGTATAATTCAGAAACAGTTTTTACTGATTCTACGCTGCCAAATGGATCATCAGTTTTAATTTCGTCGCCAACTTGTGGAAGCTCAACGAAAACGATGTCTCCTAATTCAGATTGTGCAAAATGCGAAATACCGATACGTACTTTACCATCTTCTAATTTTACCCATTCGTGTTCTTCAGAGTAACGTAAGTCTTTAGGTGTGCTCATGCCAAAAACCCCTCCATAAATATGTAATATATTCACTTTCAGTGTGCCATACTTCTTTCATAAAAACAAGGATTAAAGCTGTTATTTCCACGCTTGTTCAAAATCTGATTCTTTAAATCCTAACGTTACTTTTTTTCCATCAGTAACGATTGGTCGCTTAATTAACATACCATCAGAAGCAAGTAGTGTGAGCTGTTCATCTTCCGACATTTCCGCCAGTTTATCCTTCAACCCAAGTTCGCGATATTTCATGCCAGATGTGTTGAAAAATTTCTTTAATGGCTGCCCGCTAGCCTGCCAATAACTTTTAATTTGCTCTTTCGTAGGTGCTTGTTCAACAATGTGTACCTCTTCGTATGAAACGCCATTGTCGTTTAACCACTTCTGTGCTTTTTTACAAGTTGTACATTTAGGATAATGGATAAGTTGAATCATATTTATAGGCTCCTCTGCTATCATTTCCTGTAGTATACCATCATAACTAGTATGAGCCAAAAAGAAACATTTATTGGTTAATTTCATAATTGTTTGCGTGCCTGTCACTTTGGCTTAAATTGTTTGCGTGCCTGTCACTTTAGTGTGGGCAACTGGCATTCTGTCTGCTCCTATTTCGTAAAATTCCACTTCGCTTTCCGCGGGCACGATGTAAGCCGCAACCGTCGCTAGCGCGCCGTCTGTTGCGTCTTACATTACGTGCGTTCCCGCAGGAGTCTTCGTGGATTTTTACTTAGATAGTTTTAATTGGCAAAGTGAGAATTGTTTGCATGCCTGGCACTTTGGCATTAATTGTTTGTGTGCCTGACACCCTCCCTTTCAATAAAAAAGACAACAAGTTGATTTACTTGTTGTCTTTTTTCGAAACTTTGATTTTTCCTACCGTTAGTAAAGAGCTAGGTTAAAGATTATATTATACGATGAATTTTTCTGCTTCGATTAGTTTAACAGAAGCTTCACGTTTTTTAGCAATAAGGTTATAAGGGTTGTTACGAGTTAGTTTACGTAAAGCTGACAATGTCATACGTGCAGCGTCCCCATCTGCTGAAGCAAGAATTGTATCCTTTGCTTCTTTCTCAATTTCTGCAAATGCTTCTTGGCAGAAAATTTGTGTATAAAGTAATTTTTGATGAGACTTTTCTGCACCTTCACGCGCAATCGCCTTTTCTGTACGTAACACAGTAGACTCCATAGCGAATAATTGGTTAGCGATATTGGCAATGTTCACTAATACTTCTTGCTCTTGGTCAAGTTTCGCTCCATAGCGCTGTGCTGCCATACCTGCTGCTAATACAGCAATTTTCTTCGCGTTTTTCACAAGATATTTTTCTTGTGCTAGCGGCTCTGTGCCTACTTCTTCAGGCATTAGCATAAGAAGTTCTTGTTGCAAGTTTTGAGCGACCTGCAATAATGGTAATTCACCTTTTAATGCTTTTTTCATAAATGTACCTGGTACAATCATGCGGTTAATTTCATTTGTACCTTCGAAAATACGGTTAATTCTTGAATCGCGATAAATTCGCTCTACTTCATATTCAGCCATAAAGCCATAGCCACCATGTAATTGCACCGCTTCATCTGCGATATAGTCCAATGTTTCTGAACCAAACACTTTAGCAATTGAACACTCAATGGCATATTCAGCAATTGCATTTGCAATAACTTTTCCTTGCTTTTGTTCTTCAGGGCTTAACTGGCTTAAACGATCTTCAAATAAACCAACCGTACGATAATTTAATGACTCTGAAGCATATAATTGAGACGCCATTGTCGATAGTTTTTCTTTCGTTAAGTTGAAATCAGAAAGCTTCGTTTTGAATTGTTGACGTTGGTTTGTATATTGAATTGCCAACTCTAAAGCACGTTTTGAGCCACCGATTGTTCCCACACCTAATTTATAACGACCAATATTTAAAATGTTAAATGCAATTACGTGTCCACGACCTACTTCACCAAGTAGATTTTCAACAGGTACTTCAGCATCCTCAAGCACTAATGTACGAGTTGAAGAAGATTTGATACCCATTTTCTTTTCTTCTGGCCCAACAGAAACACCGTTGTAGGCACGTTCAACGATAAATGCTGAGAATTTATCGCCATCAATTTTGGCGTACACAACAAACACATCAGCAAAACCTGCGTTAGTAATCCATTGTTTTTCACCGTTTAATACATAATGAGTACCTGCAGCATTTAGCTTGGCAGTCGTTTTGGCACCTAAAGCATCTGATCCCGAACCTGGCTCTGTTAACGCATAAGCCGCGATCAATTCACCAGAAGCTAGCTTCGGTAAATACTTTTGCTTCTGTTCGTCGTTACCAAATAGCACAATCGGTAGTGAACCAATCCCTACATGTGCACCATGTGTAATCGAGAAGCCACCAGCTACAGACATTTTTTCTGCGATTAACGCAGAAGATACTTTATCTAAGCCAAGACCTTGATATTCTTCAGGTACATCCGCCGCTAGTAAACCAAGTTCGCCAGCGCTTTTTAGTAAACGCACTGAATGCTCAAACTCATGATGCTCTAAGTTTTCTACTACAGGTAATACTTCATTCGCAACATACTCTTCAGTTGTTTTGGCAATCATTTTATGCTCATCTGTAAAATCTTCTGGTGTAAATACGCGATCTAGTGCCACGTCCTCAATGATAAATCCGCCGCCTTTAATGATATCTGTTGTTTTTTCTGTCATGTTAAATTCCTCCTTATTTTTAGGTGCCAGGCACTCATACAATTCGCAATTCTCAAACAATTTCACATAACTTATAAAATCTCAAATACTCCAGCAGCGCCCATACCACCGCCGATACACATTGTTACAACACCATATTTTTTGCCCTGACGTTTCAGTTCATGAATTAATTTCAAAGTTAAAATTGCGCCTGTTGCGCCAAGTGGATGCCCTAAAGCAATTGCTCCACCATTAACGTTCACTTTCTCTTGGTCGATACCTAAATGACGAACAACCTGTAATGACTGTGAGGCAAATGCTTCGTTAATTTCCCACAAATCAATATCCTGAATAGATAAACCTGCAATTTCAAGCGCTTTTGGAACAGCTACGATTGGACCGATTCCCATTACTTCTGGAGGTACTCCGCCAACCGCAAATCCTAAAAACTTTGCCATCGGTGTCATTCCTTGCTTTTCTGCTTCCTCACGATCCATTACAAGAACTGCCGCAGCACCATCTGAAGTTTGAGAAGCGTTACCTGCTGTAACACTACCTTTTACATGGAATGCAGGACGAAGCTTTGCTAAGCCTTCAACGGATGTGCCTGGACGAACACCCTCATCGACACTAAAGGTAAATTTCTTCACTTGTAGTTTATTATTGTTATCCACATAATGTTGTTCCACTTCAATCGGCACAATTTCATCATTGAATTTACCTTCTTTAATTGCTTTCTCTGCTAGCAAATGCGAGCGTACAGCAAATGCATCTTGATCTTCTCGACTCACATTATACTGACGTGCTACTTCCTCTGCTGTATGCCCCATCCCCATATAATATTGTGGTGCAGTTTCAGCTAATGTTGGATTTAAGCGCGGTGTATTGCCCACCATTGGTACCATACTCATTGATTCAACACCACCAGCAAGAATCGCCTTTGAATGACCAAGCATAATACGTTCAGCAGCATATGCGATTGCCTGTAAACCCGATGAACAAAATCGATTAATTGTCAGCGCAGGTGTAGTATCAGGTAGCCCTGCTAGTGCTCCGATACTACGGGCTACATTCATCCCTTGTTCCGCTTCTGGCATTGCACAACCTAAAATTAAGTCATCGACAGGACCTTCATAGCCTGCTCTTTTTAATGTTTCTTTGACAACTGCTGCCCCAAAATCATCTGGTCTTACTGTTGCTAATGAACCTTTTTTCGCTTTTCCAATAGGAGTTCGTGCTCCTGCTACAATAACGGCTTCACGCATCGTCTAAATCCCCCTTTGTTTCATGTGCAAACATTTTAGTCTAGTTAGTAGTTAGTTACGAAGTGGTTTCCCTTTTAATAACATGTGTTGCATTCTTTGTTGAGATAGCGGGTCTGCAACTAAGCTTAGGAATGCCTCACGCTCTAAATTTAATAGGTATTGCTCATCTACTAATGTGCCATATGGAACTTTTCCACCTGCAATTACATATGCTAACTTTTTAGCAATTTTTAAATCATGTTCACTGATGAAACCTGATTCAAACATTCCTTGAGCACCGATTAGTAACGTACCGTAACCCGATGCACCGACAACAGGAACCTTTGTTGGCACTGGTGGTTGATAACCTGCATCATAAAGTGCCAAAGCAGCCTGTTTTGCATCGTAAATCTGGTGATCTGCATTGACTGAAATACCATCTGCAAAATCAAGGAAGTTATTATCGCGCGCTTCCTCACCTGAAGTTGAAACTTTCGCCATCGCAATTGTTTCGAATACTTTATTAGCAATATTTTGATAGTCTACCTCAACGCCATTCGGTAAACCTTTCAAGAACTTTTGGTAAAGCGCTTTATTACCGCCGCCACCTGGAATTAAACCAACACCGACTTCTACTAACCCCATATAAGTTTCCATCGTCGCTTGGATATGGGCAGCAGGTAAGCATACTTCTGCTCCTCCGCCTAACGTCATAGCGAACGGTGCCGCCACAACTGGTTTGTTAGAATATTTTATTTTTTGCATAGCATCTTGGAATGCTTTAATAACAAAGTCTAGTTCGAAAATATTATCATCCTGTGCTTCTACTAAAATCATTCCTAAGTTAGCACCGACGCAGAAGTTTTTCCCTTGGTTACCAATAACTAAGCCTTTATAATTTGCTTCTACTTCATCTACCGCGTAGTTAATCATTTGAATAATATCTAAACCGATGGCATTAGATTGGGAATGGAACTCAAGTAAGGCAATTCCGTCACCTAAATCTATTAAGCTAGCACCTGTATTGGACTTAATAACGCCATGTTTCTTTTTGTAGCGCTTCAAGTTAATTTCTTTTTCATTAACAGGAACTTTTACGTATTGTGAACCGTTATAATACGCTACGTCACCTTCAAGTTCTGAATAGAAGGAAGTAAAGCCCTTAGCTAACATATCTTTTACAAATACAGGAACTTCGCGACCTTCCGCTTCCATTTTAGCAACCGATTCTGCAACACCGATGGCATCCCATATTTCGAATGGACCTTGTTGCCAGCCGAAGCCCCATTTCATTGCATTATCTATTGCCACAATATCATCAGCAATTTCACCGTGTAGCTGTGCAGAGTAAATTAATGTCGGTGCAAAAATTCCCCATAACAGCTCACCTGTACGATCTTTCGCATACGTTAATGCTTTAACTTTATTAGCTAATCCACGCGTTTGTTTCGCCATTTCAATTGAAGGTGTTTGTAATTTTTTTGCTGGACTATACGCTAAAGTGTTTGGATCAATTTCTAAAATTTCCTTCCCTTGCTTCAAGAAGAAACCTTGCCCAGACTTAGCTCCTAGCCAACCGTTCTCAACCATTTTTTGTAAAAATTCTGGCACTGCAAATACTTGCTGTTCATCTCCTGATGTTTGGTCATATACGTTTTTCGCTACATGGATAAAAGTATCTAAGCCAACAACATCTAACGTACGGAAAGTAGCGGATTTTGGACGACCAATAAGTGGACCTGTCACTGAATCTACTTCACCGACTGAATAGCCACCTTTTAGCATTTCCTGCAAAGTTACGAGCAGACCATATGTGCCGATGCGATTGGCAATAAAGTTTGGTGTATCTTTAGCTAACACGACGCCTTTGCCAAGAATATCCTCACCAAATTTTTTCATAAAGTCTACAACTTCTGGTGCAGTTGTCGTTGCAGGGATTACTTCAAGTAATTTTAAATAGCGCGGAGGATTAAAGAAATGTGTCCCTAAAAAATGTTTTTGGAAATCCTCTGATCGTCCATCCGCCATCGCATTAATACTAATGCCTGATGTATTCGAACTAATGATTGTACCTGGTGTACGTACAGCATCAATTTTTTCATATAAACTTTGTTTAATTGCTAAATTTTCAACAACAACTTCAATAACCCAATCTACATCTTTCAGTTTGGCTAAATCGTCTTCAAAATTCCCCACCGTTAGTAGCGATAAATTTTTCTTAGAAGTAAGTGGTGCTGGCTTTTGCTTTATTAACTTTTGAAGAGCACCATTCACAAAGCGATTTCTTACAGCTGGATGCTCTAAAGATAACCCCTTTGCTTCCTCTTCTTTCGTAAGTTCCTTCGGTGCAATGTCTAATAATAATGTTGGAATACCGATGTTTGCTAAATGTGCTGCAATTCCAGAGCCCATTACTCCAGAACCTAGAACAGCCGCTTTTTTAATGTTATAAGTCACAAGCAATTCCCCCTTATTCTCCCATTGAATGAATAGCCATTCATTTTTTAGCCAAAAAAAATCAAAGTTTCGCTTTGGCGTTTTTTTGCTTCGATTTAGACATTCATGGTGACCTTTTACAATGTATGCCAGTTAGTTGCAATCACTTACATTGTCTTAGATTTTTAGCTAAAAGATTTTAACTGATGTCATATCATAATCTGTGACAAGCGCCAGAGACTTATCTTCAGTCAGTTGATATGCAACACAGCTACATCGTGTGAAAAGTCTTCCACTGAATGAAAATAAAACTACTTTTTCTGTTTTTAGTGTAGATTATTTTGTCTAAATTAGCAATCTTTTTTCTTCATTTATTTTTGCAATATACAACTTTTTTTGTTTTTTACGAGCGAAAACAAGACAATAAGTAGAGTCCACTTATTCCAAACAGATAACTTTCAGGATGAAGAGAAAATGTGTAAAATGGATAGCAAGGAGAGTGAACTACTAATGAAAACAATAACAACTGCTGAACAATTTAATGAGCTTATCTCTGGTCAACAAAAAGTGCTCGTAAAATTTTATGCTGGATGGTGCCCTGATTGCACACGCATGAACATGTTTATCGATCCAATTATTGAAGAGTACAACCAATTTGATTGGTATGAGCTTAATCGCGATGAGCTTCCTGAAATCGCTGATAAATACGATGTAATGGGTATTCCAAGCTTATTAATTTTCCAAAATGGCGAAAAATTAGCACACTTACATAGTGCTAACGCTAAATCGCCTCAGCAAGTGACTGAGTTTTTAGCTGCTCAACAATAAAATAAGCGCAACAAAAGCAAAAATAGTATGCTAGGTGTTTCTTGGCATACTATTTTTTCTTATTTATAGAAGGTATCCGTTTGCAACTTACATGACATGTATTTCATTCGTTCATTGTCGAAGGGAGATTTTTATGAAACAGTATTTGCCATTGCAAGGAAAATCACAATACGATGCATCCATTGCACCTCAATATCGAAATTCTGCCTGCGGGCCAACAACCATCCATGTGATACTGCACTACTATAATCTCTCAGCCCCATCAGTAAACGACCTTTATCTTCTACTCGGTGGTACAAAAATCGGCTTGTTTAAATGGCGTTTAATTTATAATCTACGGAAACTGTTACCGACATGGGACATACGCAGCTGTACATTAAAAGAGGCGCTGCTTGAAATTGATGCAGGACGCCCCGTTGCAATGCGCTTTGACCGTTATTTTAGCTTACAATGGTTGAATAGAAAATCTACCTTTGTTTATCATTGGGTACCACTCATTGGCTATGCAGTGCAAGATGATGGGCTATTGTTGATTTTCCACGATAATGGTGGCAAAAATCGTGCCAGCCAAATCCGTACTGCTCTACTAGAAAATAATGAAAAAGTGTTAAGCTTCGTTAAAATAGCACCTAAATAAGGGAATACAATGAACGTGCCTGCTTTGCAATAAGTGTAAAGCCACGTTCTTCTATCGCTTTAATAGTTTGGTGCTCATAATTTGGTACTACTAATTGAGCAAAATCTGCTTCAATCGGTACATTCGTTTGAATTGTTGCTAGTTCGTGTGATAACTTCAGCATGTCCAGATTATCTTTAATTTTCGTACGTTGTCCTGGCTTTAATTCCTCTAGGGAAGAAATGACATTGTCGATAGATCCGTACATTTGGATAAGTGTCAGCGCCTGTTTTGGACCAATTCCTTTTACTCCTGGATAGCCATCACTCGTATCACCCATAAAAGCTTTTACTTGTGCAAATTGAAATGGTTCAATACCGTACTCTTCTTTAAAGCGGGAATGTGTGTAAAGATCATACTCTGTGTAGCCTTTTTTCGTAAACGCGATTTGCGTTGAAGGTGTTAACAGTTGCAATAAATCTTTATCCCCACTAATGACCGTAATATCAGCTTCATCTTGCCATTTAGTAATCATTGAGCCGATTAAGTCATCAGCCTCCATACCGACAACGCCGAAATTTTGCCACCCAATATGTTGAGATAAATTTTTAGCCATATCAAATTGTGGCAGCATCTCCTCTGGCGGCGCTGGGCGATTCGCCTTATAGCCATCATATAATTCATTGCGGAATGTTTGCGAACCCATATCCCAGCAAATAGCTAAATGTGTTGGTTTCATAATAGATTGTGCCGTCAAAACATGGCGGACAAATCCTTGTGCACCATTAGAAGGTGTGCCATCCTCTAAGCGTATAAAATGCCCCATTGCTGCTGAAGCAAAAAAAGAACGAAATAACAATGCCATGCCATCAACAATAAGCAATTTTGGTTTTGTAGTCATAATAAAAAATCCTCTCTAATTTATTATTCTAGCGTTTAGTCATTATCAAAAGAATAATAAGCATTTTTCTATTATAGCAAAATATCGACTTAATAATTAGTGCCAGGCACTCAAACAATTTACCATGTTGGTCACGTATTTTTTCTCTTTACTCACAGAAAAACCCTAGACGCTCCTAAGGGAACTGCATAAGTTGAAAGTGACAGGCACTCAAACAATTAAGGTGTGCCCACAGAAAGCGCCCGTCCGTAACGGAAATCAACATTAATATTTTTCTTTATTTATAAAATAAAAAAGCGAGACCTTTCTTCCATGTCCATTTAATTGGAGCGAAGGACGGGCGACTCCTGCGGGAACGCACAAAACGTAAGACGCAACAAACCGCGCGTAGCGAGGGTTGCGGCTTACGTTGTGCCCGCGGAAAGCGCCCGTCCGTAGCGGAAATCAACGGTAATATTTTGCTTAATGCAAATAACAGACTATGGGGTAGCCCCATAGCCTGCTTTTTCTTTCCTTGATATGCGATTGCGGTGATCCAATTGAATGCCCGTTAGCCATTGCAAAAATACTGTAACGCCTGTTTTCACCGTTTCTATACGAAGTTCATTTTGTTTTGGATCAGCGTATATAAAGTCAATATGGCGTACACCTTCATTTTCACCAATTAGCTTTAAAATATCAAATAATTCATAGGCCGTTAAACCACCAGGAGTAGCCGCAGGAACATCTGGTGCAAACGTAATATCAAGGGCATCTAAATCCACAGATACATAAATTCTGTCCACTTCATGCATAAGCTGACGCAGCATTTCGCGGATAGTTAACTGAATACCGTCTCGGCGCATCTGCTTTAACGTAATCATATGCATTCCCTGCTCACGGGCATAGTAAATCATTTCAGGTGAATTAAAAAAGCCATGTAGGCCGACATGATAAATATGCTTCCCCTCTACAACGCCTGATGCAATCAGTTGATGAATCGGCGAATTCATCGCTAATCCGATTTCTTCCTGATTCCGTGCATCTAAATGTGTATCAAGCTGAATAATGCCAATTCGCTCTTTCGGATAAGCATTTTTAATTCCTCTTAAGGAACAAGCTGTAATCGCATGATCTCCACCAATAAGGCATGTAAAGCTTTTTGGATAGGCAATACTTAAGTTTTCCGCTGCCGCCTCTAATGCAGATTCCGAAAGCATTCGATTTGTCGGATCTATCGCTACGTCTCCTATATCTACAATTGCTAATGCTCGTAAATCAACTTGTTCGTCTAAATTATATGATTGAAAACTGGACCATGCTTTCCGAAAAGCATTAGGATACTGTGCTTTCTTGGATGGGTCACTTGCATATGATAGTAGTGCTCCATATACAATAATATCTACATCATTTGCATGTGGATTTTGTTTTTGCTTAATCCACTGATGCATACCTGAGCCATTTTCTTGTTTCCACTGCCATTCAGGTTGGATGAACATCTTAACCTACCACCTTTACACCTTTTTTCCACACTTTTTTCACATGATTTACACCAAATATATAATGTAGCTTTTGATGATTATGAACATCCCACAAAACTAAATCGGCTTGCTTCCCTACTTCGATGGAGCCAACGCGATCTTCAATTTGTAATGCACAAGCAGCATTATACGTTGCGGCGCATAAGCTTTCAGCTGGTGTCATTTTCATTGTAATACACGCAAGGTTCATGACGAGAGGAAGCGAAATTGTTGGAGATGAGCCTGGATTACAATCAGTCGAAATAGCTACAGGCACACCTGCGTCAATGATGTCTCTAGCGCGTGCTGGTTTCTCTCCTAAATACAATGCTGTCGCTGGTAGTAAACACGCAATAACACCCGAATTCGCAAGCTCTTCAATTCCTTCGTCCGAAACTTTTAATAAATGCTCAGCAGAAATAGCCCCTACTTTTGCCGCAACATGTGCCCCTTTATTTTCCTCAATTTCATCAGCGTGTATTTTAGGAATGAGCCCTTGTGCCTTGCCAGCCAATAAAATACGTTCTGACTGCTCTGGTGTAAAGACATCAACTTCACAAAATACATCAATAAATTTTGCTAAGTTCTCTTGTACAACTGCAGGAATCATTTCATCTATAACTAAATCAACAAACTGCTCTGGATTTTCTCGGTATTCCTCTGGTACGGCATGTGCTCCCATAAATGTTGGCACAATGTCCATTGGATGCTTTTTTTGCAAGCGCTGCATGACACGTAGTTGCTTTAACTCATTTTCTACATCTAAGCCGTAGCCACTTTTACTTTCCAATGTTGTGACACCATGCTGTAAAAATAAGTCCAAGCGTCTCGTCGTTTGATTGAAAATATGTTCTTCTGTCAATGTGCGCATTTTTCGAGTTGTTGCATGAATGCCTCCCCCTGCATTCATAATGTCCATATAGCTGGCACCTTCTAAACGCATCTCAAATTCATGCTCACGACTTCCACCAAAAACAACATGTGTATGAGGATCAATTAATCCTGGTGTCACAATTTTCCCCGTTGCATCTACAATCTCTGCTTCCTCAGCCCGCGGCAAATATTTTAGAATCATGTCACGCGTTGTACCGAGATCCTGAATAGTGCCATTTTCAATCCAGACGCTTCCGCCTTCAATAATTCCGAGCTCGCGCATTTCTTCACGTACACGTGGGCCCTTCTTGTCACTTGCAACTGTCACTAATTGTGAAATATTTTGAATCCAAATGGGCTTTTGTTGCTTTTCCATCATTCCTAACTCCCCTTTGTTATGTAGAAAGCTACTTCATTCCTTCTGCTATTCTATATAGTGCATACACCCTTCAATTTTAAATAACACTAAGTAACTTACATCTTCGTCACACTCAGGTAATTTCCCTCTTATTCTCTTAAAATTTCTATGAAGTAGAAGATGAATTTTGCATGTAAAATAAAAAAGCAATAACACTCTATTCAGAAATGTTATTGCTTACATTACATAGCATGGCGACCTCATGCATGGAATAGCTGTGAAAATTATAATCCTTCTGTAATTCTTGATAATATTGTAAAAGCTCTTCCAGCATCGCCAAATTTTTATCAATATGTTTTCCAAAGTTATGCGGATGCCACCACAAATGATAAAATGCACCTTCCTTTGCAGCAGCAAGCATTCCTTCTTTAATTCGTTTTACTTTGAGATGCTCAAATGTGCGTAACAAGCTACTATATGGTCTTAAAAATGCACTTGCACGAACATTAATAAATGAATTTTCTTGCATCTCTTCTAATCGTACAATATGATTGCCCGTGACATTGATATAGCTATCCAGCCATTTCCTTGCACCTAACGATAGTCGATTTTTTTTAGTAAACTTTTTAGGGTTGTATAAATCGTGTAGTTCATTTCCTCTATAGCACACAAATCCTGCTTGCTGACAAATTGCAAAGTAACTGTCATTTACTTGATTGCGTGGAAAAACGATGGACTTCATCGGTTCAATATAGCCATCACAAATTGTATTCATCGCTTGTAAATCCGCAAGAAAATCCGTTTCAGTTTGTCCACTTTCTAAGCAATAAAAATGAGAAAAAGTATGACTACCAATTTCCTGATGGGGTGTTTGCATGATTTCTTCAATTAATGCTTTACCAAAGTGTAAAGGATCTTCTTGTTCATTTTCCCCTACTTTCGCAAGCTGTGAATGTGCTGCATACCGCATCTGTTTATATTTCACTGGAATACCTCGCAAATAATGTGCCATCTCACCTTTAGATTCGGCAAATAATAAGCCAACAGTAGCCCATGTTGCATGTATTTCATATTGCTTAAACAGCATTAAAATTTTAGGTAATGCCTGACGAACACCATATAAATTTTTATTATATTGCCCATGTCGAAAAACGTCATGGACACCCCAATTTAACTCAAAGTCCAGTGAAATCACTAAACCACCATGATTTGCATTGATTGCTATTTTCTCCACTTTTGCACGCCCAATAACAACGCACTCATTTTCGATTGTGCGATGTAGCCTGAATATACGTTAACGACTTGTCCACCAAAGCTCGATTTGAATTGACGAATCGTTTGCACATCTGTTAGCTCGCCCATATCATATAGAACAAATCCCTGTTGCTTTAAATACATTAAATTGTGCCATAACAAGAAACGATTTGCATACCGTAATGGCCGCTTTAAATGGGCAGGCACGACTAAAGCATCACAGGTTGCTACATAATAGGACATCGCTTTTTGTGAATGGACAATATCCAAACGATAGCATAATGTTTGTCCACAAATACTTTGTACTTCTGTTAATAGCAAAGCATTTTTTTGATTTAATAGCATAATGGATTCCATTTGTGATTTAGTAATTTGTTCGATTTTCTTTCTTTTTGCAAACTCATTATAAAACTGTTGAAATGCTCGCAAGTTTTCCTCTGAAGGCTCGTTATATAATAGTACTTGATAGGGCTCTTCCTGTGCACGACGTAGCAGTTTTCGGTTGTTTTTCGAAAGTGCTGAATACATCATGCTCGCATGATCTGTTAAAGGAATATGAACGGCTTCACGTTTAACTAGCTTACGGCTCGGAACAAGTGAATGTGTGTGACAAACTAATTTCATTGATTTTCTAGTATTTGCCAACTTTTCTGCAAAGTAAATATGCTGCATCGCGATATTCCATCGCTTACTTTTAATGGATAGAATGAACATCGCCCCCACTCTCTGTATAATTTTCTACATGATTGCGCTCATAACGAGCACATTTAAAATGCTTCATTCGAGAAATACGTTTATAGCCTAATTGCTGCAATCGTTTTCGCTTACGCCATTGCCAAAAGCTTGCCGTCACCCAAAGTGTTTCATTTGGCTTTATTTTTTGAATAAAAGCTGTAATAACGCCTATATCTTTATAGAAATCATAGTGTAAAAAGTAGGTTTGTTTTGGCAAAGGTTCAACAATTTGCAATGCATCCACACGTAAGTTGTCAGTATGTAATGCAAATGCAGGCTTCGTCGTCTGGGCAAAGGAATCTTTATAAAGAATGTACCCCTTATAAAATATTGAAATAATCTCTTCTTGATCGAGTGGCATTGCCTCTTGAATCGACATTTCCTCGAACAACTCCCCTACTGGTTGTTGTGGAATGACTCGATCAGATGGGGATAACTCGTACAAATCCACTTGCTTCAAACGAACAAACTTTTCAACGAATTGTTGTCCATATTCTAGCCAATCTTTCACTTTTCCATACTTTACTAAATAGCGCATCTCACCAAGAGTGTGACGTTTCCATCCAACGAAACGCTGACTACTTTTCAGCATTTCCTTTAGACGTTCCTTCCGTACAAACCATCCAAGCAACAACTTTGCTCGTTTTGTTTTACTACTTGCAACGATACGCCTTGTAAAATCGATGCCAGAGCGCCAATCGAATTTATACGCCTCGTAACCAATACTCATATCGAACATATGATAATTTTCTGAAAAAGTGCGCTTGATCGTCGTTTGATTAAGTAAACGACCGACACCAAAAATGTTAAAGTTTGGCTCATGCCCAAGCGCATAAGTGACATAACGCCCTCGACAGCAAATACCGTAGTTAAAGGCTAGCCAGTGATTTTCAAAAACAAGTGCGTCTACCTCTACTTGCATTGCTTCCCCTTTAAGGTGAAAAAGACGTTCAAAAAATTCCTTTTTCTTTCCTTTTGTAAAACCACTCGTATCCACCTTTTTTGCCCAACGTCGATCAAATAATTTAAACATTTGCCAAAGGTCTTCTTGCTCAGGTGTTTTTATACGTAAAGAACCTAAATTTCGCAGCTTTTTTTCTCTTCTATCTATACCATGTATTTTTCTGCGGTTATGGAAATGACTGCTGAAGTCAACGTCTTGAAAGGCAAGATACGGTGTTACTACTCGAAAAATATGTGGCCGCAATTGCCGTTCAACAAAATACTGCTCAATGACTTTCGATGACTCTTTACTTTCAAGTAATCCATGAAATGAAAACAACACGTGATGATGCTTTTTTATAAGCTCATCAAATACAAACGTTATAGCAGGTAATTGCCACACTTTCCTAGCGATAATACCTGAATAATTCGCTACATTTTCACCTGTAAAGGTATATACACGAACACCCCAAAGTATTCGCACCTTCAATGGCAAAAATGCCACAATATCCTCATCCTTTTGCACAGCATATAGCTCTACGCGTTCCTTTCTTCCAATAGTAATCCACCAGTTATAAAACCATGCATATTCAATAAACGGATTATCATTGTGTTCATTCGCTAATATCTCATCCCAAATCCCCTTATAATACGCAAGTTCATCTTCTGTTCTAATGCGAATTAATTGCAATTTAATCACCCTTTTTAGCAAACTTTGAAATCGCCTGTTCATAGATAGATACTGTTTTTTTGTACATAGGAACAAACGTAAAATCTCGTAAAAAACGACGTTCACTTATATCGCCCATTTTTTTACATAGCGTTTCATCCATTAAAAGCTCTTTAAGTCTTATTTTCAGTTGGTTTGGATCGTCCCGAGCGATTAAAAAACCGTTTTCTTTATCCGTCACTAACTCATTGACTCCACCAACGTTTGTGGCAATGATAGGAAGTCCAGCTCTCATCGCTTCAATAATTGAGATGGGTAATCCCTCCCAATCTGATAGCAGTGCAAAAATCTGACTTTGAGCAAGTAATTTTGTGACATCTAATTGATTGCCTAAAAACGTAACTCGCTCTGAAAAACCTTTATCTTTTACGTAGCTTTCTAGCTGAGGTCGTAAAGAACCGTCGCCAATAAATTGCAGGTGCCATGGTATGTCTGCTAGCTCCAGCAAAGCCTCCAACAGTAAATCTTGCCTTTTTGGCACCTCAAAGCGAGCAACCATAACGATTTGCGGATGCTCATGTTTCACTCTATTTGGTACTAGAGTCGTTTCTAATTGTTCAATGCCATTATGAATAGTCTGTAATTTATGAGCAGGTGCAATGCCTTTCGTTAACGCCAGCTTACGATCATAATCAGAAACGGTGATGATTTTAGTTGTTAATGGCTGGACGGTTTTTTCAAGCTGTCGATACATCAGTTGCTTTTTTTGTGGAACCCCTTCTGTAAAACTCCAGCTATGTGCAGTAAAAATTGTTGGAATATGCAAAAGACCTCCGATGATACGTCCAATTGCTCCTGCCTTAGAAGAATGTGTTGCAATCACATCGGGCTGGATTTTTTTTAAAGCAATTCGTAATTGCCAAAGTGCTTGGATATCTTTTGTTAAATGAATCGCCCGTTGCATGGCAGGGATACTGATGACATTAATTTGCTCATCTTGTAAGCGCCATAATGATGCATCATAATAACCTGTCACAATCGTCACTTCATGGGCATCTCGCTTTAGCTTTATGGCAAGTGCCTCCACATGTTTTTGAGCGCCGCCTACTTTATCCATACGTGTTATAAGTTGAACAATCTTCAGCATCCTTCACCTCTTGCTCTTTTAGTAAGCCCCTGTTCTAGCTAGAACAACGAAAAAGGTTTTCACAACAATTTTTAAATCCATCAAAAACGTTACGTTCTCTACATAATGAATGTCATAGGAAATTTTTTGACCATGCGAAATATTGGATCGTCCGTTAATTTGTGCAAGCCCTGTTAAACCTGGCTTCACTTCTAGACGGCGTGCCTGTAAAGCGCTATAACTATTTGTAATTGTCGGTACTTCTGGCCTCGGTCCAACAATACTCATTTCACCCTTCATTACATTCAAAAGCTGCGGAATTTCATCAATGCTTAACTTACGTAAGATTGCTCCGATTTTTGTAATGCGCGTATCTTGGTCAGTTTTAAAATAGTAATCATCTGGAATACCTTCTGTACATAATGCAGGCATATTGACAGGTGTAGCCTGAATCGTCATCGTTCTTAATTTCCAAATGATAAAACGTTGATGTTCGTAACCAGTTCGAATTTGTTTAAAAAAAATGGGGCGTCCTGTAGTCATAAGTAATAGGAGGAGTACACCTAACATAAGAGGAATTGTCATAAGTAATAATAGAATTGCCCCAACTATATCAAAAATTCGTTTTCCATACTGACCATAAAATGTGTTTGTCTCAGCTGTCTGGACGTGCAATACATCATCCTTTACATTTTTTTAGTGCTTAACTTTATATATTCATTTCGCACATTTATAGAACTATTTCAGACAAAGCAAATACCCTGTAAATATGACAAAAGGAATTACACCAGAAAAACTTCTGGCATAATTCCTTTAATTTTTATGGAAATATTAAATTACTTACTGACTATTAGACGACTGCTCAATTTCAAGGTAGCATTCGATTTGCACATTTCCCTTCAACGCCTTACTAATCATACATGTTTGTTCTGCTTTTTGAGCTAGCCGATGCATCCGTTTTTCTTCATGTTCGGTTAGTTGCGAGACTTTTACATTAGGTCTATGGACAATTCTAACATATGTAAAAACTCCATCCGTTACATCTACAAACCCTTCTGAATCCATCGACAACGCCACTACTGGTATTTTGGCGTTTTCCAGCAATGCGGCAAAGGTAATTAAATAACAAGTTGCTGAAGCACCTAATAACATTTCATCTGGATTTGTTCCGATTCCTGGTCCATTCATTTCCCGAGGAATAGAAACGATTGTATTCAAATTGCTAGCTGTTAAGTTCCCTGTCCCATTTCTTCCATTTGACCAAGATAAATTCATACTAAACTTATGCTCCATTATATATAATGCTCCTTTTCTCTATAATTCCATTACTTATAATCAATATTTTAAATTATAATAAAGTGTCGAAAATGCCCATCCAGCCATATGAATGAGTAAAAGAATTCCTAAAGCTTGAGCGGTAGAAAACTGAACACCAGCTATTAATAATAGAAATAGAACATAAATAGAAATAACTGTTATTTTCCACCCGTTCGCTAGTGAGCTTACTGTAATTTTTTCATATCTTTCATCCAGCCCATTTTTACGTGCTGCCATCCTACGTCCCCACCATAGTCCAAATAGGCCTCCCGAAATGCCAAGTACTATACCTAGAAAACCTAACATTTGTTCCAAACTCATATTCAATCACTACCTTTCTCAAAAATGAATACTTCCTCAATGCTTAGTTGAAATGATTTTGCAATTTTATAGGCAAGCTCTAAAGAAGGATTGTAACGACCATTTTCTATAGAAATAATTGTTTGCCTTGAAACTCCTAGTTTTTCGGCTAACTGTTCTTGCGTCCAACCAAATGATGCTCTTAATTCTTTTATACGTTGTTCCATTTTTCACCACCCCAATGTAAAGCAACCTTTACGTAAAGTTTACTTTACTAACCATCATTTGTAAAGCATACTTTACATATTCTCTCGAATTTTCGGAAAATAACACAATGTTATACTTGCTTTGGCTAACTACATCCATTGAAAAACAGCAAAACTTATTTTATGGTAAAATAGAAAAAACAATTTTTTAGGAGATTTAGTAATGACTTTAACCAAACAACAAGCACTACAAGCACTTAATAAAAACAAATTTATCGGTTTTACGATTTTAACAGGAAATATTATTATGAAAAAGATTAATAAAACCGACTATAATATTTTCGTATATGAAGAAGGTAACGACAAACCAATGCATTATGTAGGTTCCATTATGAACGTAATGGCGACGATGAGTGATAAGGCATCCAATAAGGATTTTATTATCGTCGAGCAACTTCCTGAGGAAAATAAGACAGCAGTTTCTAATGGGGCTAATGAACAAAAACCAGTTAAAGAGACTGTTATAAAAACAACTAATTTGGATGAAAAAAGCCGTGCAATTGCAGGCTATGAAGAACTCTATGAAATCACTGAAAGCGGACGTATTATTACCGTACGCGAAAATCGCCCATTAGCTCGTTGCAATGATGAATATGGTTTTCATATTGTCCGTTTAACAAAAAACGGCGTTGCAGCGAATCATAATGTATTCGAACTATGGAAGCAGGCATTCCCAGAGCTTGAACAAACAAACTTTAAAGGTGCCTTAAAAGCGAAATATGGCACAGGCTGTAAGCTAATTGACAAGCCAGGTATTCACTTTTAATAAGAGCATAAGCTCTTTTACATGACAAATAAAAATCCTTAGCGTAAAGAAGACGCTAAGGATTTTTTGTTATATTAGGAAGGAAAGTAGTGCTAGGTGCCAGCGTTGTTCTGTTTGCTGTCCGTGTTTCAAAAAAAATTTTACCCATTTCTTTTCATGACGATGCACCTTTTTCCACTTAAACAGTTGAGTTATTAAAACACGTTCTACCTTTCGAAAACCTAATGCAGTTAACGTTTTACGTTTTCGCCACTCAAACCAATTAGCAGAGGTACAAATTGCAAGCCCTTCTCGTTGCACTTCATCTACAATCATTTGGAGTTTTGGTAGTTCATAATTTTTAATATATGTAGTATTTGGTGGCAATTCTTGCTTAAACCCATCCGCTTCCTCGTGGATAAATTGATCATGTCGCAAAAAGGAAATGTCCTGTTTCTGTCCATAGAGCTTATAGCCTTTAAAATAATGGGCAAGAAGCTCCGTTCGCTGATCGTTTTCGAGCACTGATTGAATATTTATTTCCTGAAAGTTAGATTGATGTTGGCCTAATTTTTGTTCTAAATAATAAATCGTAAATTTATGTCCATTAAACACCTTACATTTTAGCATGGACAGCCATTCATTCTTATCAGCTTTTGTAAACAAGTATCGTAATTCACCTAATGTATTACGTTTCCATTCTACAATTCTGCGATTTGTTTTCACCAACGCTAATAACGATTCTTGTAGCACCATTACAGTACGAAGCGCTCGCTCCCGCACCCCTGCAGTACTCATGATGAATTTTCTTGTGAAATCTAAATGTGTATACCAGTCAAACTTATAAGGCTCATACCCAATACCAAAATCGTATAGACGAACGTTCATACTATGTGCCTTCAACATATTTTCTTTCTCAATTAAACGTCCAGGTCCAAACATATTGAAATCTGGCTCATGCCCCATCGCATGACAAAAATTTCTTCCTCGACAACAAATATCTAATGTAAAACCAATCCAAATATTTTCGAATTGCAAACTGTGAACTTTTAAACTTAATGCCCCATTTTGCTGCTTTGCGAGCTGCTCAAAAAAAGCCTTTGTCCGTTGTGCTGTAAAACCACTCGTATCCATTTTCTTTTGCCATCTTCTTTCAAACAATTGAAACATGTTATCTAAATTTCCAGCATGTGCTTTTTGATATGTTATTGTTCCAAGTTCCTTCAACCGCTTTTCTCGACGATCAATACTTTTAAATCTTCGCTTATGCTTCTTTAAAAAATCGGGTAATTCAATCGACTTAAAATCTATATAAGGTGTGACAACACGAAAAACCGAATAGGGCAATTGATGTGCTATTGTATATTTCTCTAATATTGGAGAAGTATCCTTACTTTCAAGAAGGCCATGTAATACGAAGAGAACACGTGTAAATTTGCTTATAAGTTCCTTCAATAAATAATGCACAGCCTGCTCTTTCCATCTTTTTTCGGCAACTACCTCCATATAAGAAGCAAGCCCTTGTCCTAAAAAGCTAAACTGATGAATACCACCAAATCGACTTGTATGAACAAACGGAAAAAATGCGATAGCTTCCCCGTTATGCTCAACAATGTAAATTTCCACATTCTCATCGTGCCCCACTATCATCCACCAGGTTGAAATCCATTCATATTCTATAAATGGATTGTCGTTTTTTTCACGTTCAAGTATTTCAGACCAAGTATCCTTATATGTCTCTAGCTCGTTAATCGTTGTCACGAGTTTATACTCTAGCACGTGTGTAGTCACTCCTTTTTACTTTCAATAACAAAGCATCGCCTTCCTTATAAAACCCCAATATTGGGTTTTTAGCATTCCAATGTGCAATCCTATTTCTTCACCCAGTAGCCACTATATTCAAAAACGAACAAAATTAGAACAATGGCCCTTTTCTATCTGTACACTTCTCAAGTTATTAATGGAAAAAAACCTCCTTATCGAAAGAATAAGAAGGTTTTTAGTATAGAACAAATTATGCTTCAATAAGAGCTGCTATTTCTTGCTTACTACATTTCGCCATATGCGATGTTGCAATATAGCTCATCGTCATTCCAGGTCCAAGCGTAGCACCTGGGCCTGGATACGTTTCACCCATAATCGAAGCAGAGCAATTACCAGATGCATACAAGCCTTCAATCGGTGTTCCATCTTGCTTCACTACCCTTGCATGCTCGTCTATAACGAGCCCACCTTTTGTGCCAATATCACCTGGATATAAACGGAGCGCATAATAAGGGGCATCCTTCAATTCTGCTAAGTTCGGATTTTTTAAAGTAGGATCTCCATAATAGTTATCGTACGCACTTTGACCTCGATGGAAATCATCATCACTTCCATTACGTGCAAATGTATTAAAACGCGCAACCGTTTCAAGTAAATTTTCTGATGGGACACCCATTTGATTTGCTAATTCCTCTATTGTTTTACCGCTTTTTACAATATCATTTTCGAACTAGCTTTTTGGAAAAGCTTGTCCAGGGAACAAACCTGTAAATATATATCGACTCTTCGCAGTTGCATCAATAACAATCCAAGAAGGTATCCCTGTATTCGTTTTTTTATGGTGTGCAAACATATTATCTACAAACTCATGATAAGGGGCAGCTTCATTTAAATAACGATTGCCTAAATTGTCCACAACCATCATATTTGGTACACCACGGTCTGCCACTAAGAAAAAAGGATGTCCTTCGGGATCAATTACGGAAGGTGCCCCCCAACCTTTATCCATTAAATCTAATGTTCCCCCAATTTTAACGCTCGGTTCAATGCAATCCCCTGTTTGCCCTTCTGGCGTTGATGTCCATTTGGCATTGGTTGGTGAAGGCAAATATTTCTCACGGTATGCTTGATTATGAGAAAAGCCCCCAGATGAAAGCACCACACCGTGTTTGGCTTCAATCTGCATTTCTTGTCCATCTCGTTCTACTATCAAACCAATCACACGATTATTTTTTACGATAAAATCTTTAAATGCAGTTGAAACCCATAAATCTCCATTCGCTTCCGCAAGTGACATACGTAAGCGTGCAATTAAAGATTGTCCTAATGCTATAGGCTCACTACCTGTTATTTTAGACTTCACTAAGCGCATACCAAGCTTTAGTGCTGTTGTTTTTCCTTTCATTGTACGTCTAATCATATTGACCTTATGGAATTCATAGCTATTCATTGTGAAACCTTTAGTCGACATAGTAGATCGTCGCATTGTATCAGCTAAAGTTCCCATCTTTTGCAAATCAAAAATAAGTGGCTCTATCGACCGCCCTTGTGATAAACCGCCTGGCTTTTCAGGATAATAATCCGAATAGCCTTTGGCATATTGGAAACGCATATGGTTTGTATGATTACTTAAAAATTTTAACATTTCTGGCCCACGTGTTATATATGCCTCTTTTAAAGCGGCTGGTACACGCTCACCAATAGTAGAATCTAAGTACAAACGTGCTAGTTCATGTGTGTCAGGAACACCTGCACCTTTAATCACATGATTATTTGGAATCCATAGTGCCCCACCTGATAAGGCAGATGCTCCACCGTAACGATCAGTTTTTTCAATGACTAATGACTTCATTCCTTGCAACTTTGCTGTGAGTCCTGCTGTCAAACCTGCAGCGCCTGATCCTACTACTACTACATCATAACTTGCATCCCATCTCATACTTACATTCCTCACCTTCATTAGTAGTTAACTACATCTATGAATCTAGTGTTACTATTCAAAAGTATAGAATTAAAGTAATATTCAGTCAATTGAATGTACCCTCTTTTTTCCAGACGATATTATTTTCTTTTGCCGATGAAAATAGAGATAACAAGGATGGCACTATACAGTAAAGGCATATAGAATAAGCTTCCAGCATCTACTCCATTTTTTACAGCAATACCGATAAAAGCCCAAATAATAACGATTGGAAACAAAACGTCGATTTCAACGTAGCGAATATAAATAGCAAGACATGTGGCAACCAAAAGTAACAAATTCGCCCACCATACATCAGCTATACCAAAGCCGTCCCACTGATAATATGTAAGTACATAGCTAATATTTGCCATTAAAGCAACACTAATCCAGCCCATGTAAATCGAAAATGGTAATCTCCCTGCAAAACGGCAATCCCCTTTCGGATAACTTCTATAAATAAAGATTAAACTAACAAGGAGACCAATCATCATGACGATCGATAATGTAAAGTATTCATAATGCCAACATAAAAGCCAAGCAATGTTATATAAACAAGTTGATGTAAAAAGACTTAAAATAGCAGTCTCCTGATTGGCTTTCTTACGAAATAATTGAATAGCCATCCATATTCCTAATACTATATAAATTACAAGCCAGATAGAAAAAACATAGCCTGCTGGCATAAACAGCACCTGTTGTTGGTTCGAAATTTCTCCTGTCGTTTTGCCATTAATACCTATTGTACTTGCTATACCATTAATGGTAATCATTAATAAAAAGCTTAAAAGCGCAACCCACTTCATAGCAATCCCCCTAATATACATAATTAAGCTACTATATAACTTATTAATTCATAAATATAACTACCCTTTTTTAAAAAATAAAATCTTTTTGGGAAAGCTTATCATTTCAATTCTTTGTACGTTCTGTTCTAGTTGTCATAGTTTATTTTGCTTACACGCAGCAATGGTCATTTATTTTCACTGGGCTCCATCATATAACCTCTTACGTTGCATATATTTTGTAAAACGAACTTAGATTATTATAGGGCGGAGGAATTTCGCAGTTGAGTGCAATGATTATTGGTGGATTTCTTTTTTTCAGTGTTAGCATAGGAGGAACAATCGCTTGGGTTTTCTCTAAGCTTTTTCAACATACAACCCAAGGATTATCATTATTATGTGGCGGATTTTTAGTCGGCTTGCTCGTACTAGATATCATTCCATCTTCTTTTCAAGTGTACAAGTCGTTTGGAATTATATTAGGCATTCTAATTGGCTATTTAATATTTCAATTACTTAGTAGTTTATTTCACCCTACAAATCAACAAAATCCCTCCGTTTCTTTGCTTGCAATCGCAATGGTCATCCATACAGTTCCTATTAGTCTTGCTATTGGTAACTTACTTGGCAATTCCGCACTTAGTATTACAATGACAGCATCCATCATTCTTCATCATCTTCCTGAGGGGTTTGCACTTACAACAGCATCTCTTTCACAAAACGGAAAGCTGTGGAAACTATTTATTTATTTCATCGGATTCTCGATGTTTTTTATACTTTTTATTTTAGTTGGTCAATATTGGAATTTAACAATTAAGGCACAAGGCGTGTTGATGGGACTATCAATAGGGTTAATCGGAACGGCTAGTATTTCAGAGTTTATTTTGCACCATGTACGAGCAGTAACCTTAAAATCCTTTATAACATATATTTTATTGGGCTATTTTTTAAGCTATATGTTTCATATATTCGTGGAATAAGCGCTAAAATTATCAGAATTGTTCGGGTGACTGGCACTTAAAAAGGTATTTAAAAAATCCACTTCGCCAGCAAAGCACTGCGAAGTGGATTATTTTAAGTTCTATATTTTAGCTTAGAAAGTATTACTCTTCACTTACTGTCATCAACGTAAGTGCTAAAATTTTAGAAAACTGTGCACGTGTTAAATTGCCTTTTGGATTAAACTTTCCGTTTGCACCGTCAATAATTCCTAATTGCTGTAATAAGCCAATAGATTCAACAGCTTCCTGACGCATTTGATTCTTATCTGTAAAGGTATTATTTTTGTTAGCCTTTGCTACATCGAACTCCATTGCTTCTAAGTAACTTACTGTTACATGAGCCATCTCTTCACGAGTAGCAGGCTTGTTTGGTTCAAAATAATTACCATCAAAAATTTCGAGTAAGCCATACTCTTGTAAAATTGCTACTTCCTTAGCTCCCCAGAAACCTTGCATATCTTTGTATGAAGCAGGTCCTTCATAATCTTCATTTACATCTAAGCCTGACGCACGGAAAATCATTGCAGCTAATTGCCCACGAGTGACTTGCCCATTCGGATTGAATGTCGTATCAGTAGTTCCAGTTACAATGCCAGCTTGATAAAGTAATTGGATATAGCTTTCAGCCCAATGGCCAATCGCATCTGTAAAATACCCACCTGGTTTTAAATCAAGGTCAGCACGGTTAAATACTGTAATTAAATCATTCATATCTGCATTACTTGCTGCTTCCCATTTCCCCGCTGTAAAAATTTCAGCCTTGAAGCCATTGCCAGATTGAGTAATGCGCATTTGAATCGCATCGCCGAACAACTTTTTAAACTCATCAAAGTTTTCTTGTAACGCCTGTTCCCCTTCTGGGAATAAGTTTGTCCCATCTGTATAGGATGCCATTATTGCTTTAAGGGACATTTTTATCGTAATGCTATTTTTAGTTGTAACTAATGTTACATCATCATTTTCAAAGCCTAACTTAGAAAGTAAAAACATTTTGTAAATATCTTGATAGGACATCGATTGTACTTGATTTGTCGATGCAACGACTTGTTTTGGATGAATAATGTTGGCAACTTCTACTTTTTCTTGTGCATGTGCTTGTAAGCCAAAACCTCCTGTAAAACATGCAATACTTAGAGCTCCAGCTAAAATTGTTTTCTTCATTCTTCTTACCCCTCTTTCAATTCATAAACTCAGTTTACTAAAACACCTATTAACAAATCTATAAATATATGTAAATTATTGAAAATTATATAATAGACCTATTTTTACACAATCATACAGTCCGACTAAATCATTATGTATCTAAGTCTAAATATTCGAAGTAATTATCTACTAAAGGTTTAAATACCTATAAATTTAAAATATTACATAATAATCCTTTTTCGCTATTTTGTATATTTCTTATAGTCTCCATTCAATAAATGAATATAGGTAATGGTTATATTCCTTCTTGATAAGCACATACTTGAAAGTATAAATTTCTGTAGTAATCAAACATAATTTTATACCATTATAATATTTGAGTTTATAATTTGATTTTCATTCATTGAAAGCAGTAGTATGAAATTGTAATAAGAAAATTATTTTATTTAGAAACTATTATATTAACGTAACTATTTCAGAGGAGGAAGTCAGGATGAATTATCAAAACATTACTGTAGCAGGAAGTGGCGTATTAGGAAGTCAGATTGCTTATCAGTCTGCTTTTAAAGGATTCAACGTTACTGTATACGATATTAATGACGATGCTTTAAAAAATGCACAGGAGCGCATTACAAAGTTAAAACCATTATACCAACACGATTTGGGCGCAACACAGGAAGAAGTAGATGCTGCATATGCTCGTCTTACTTTTAAAAGCGACTTAGCAGAGGCTGTAGCAAATGCAGATCTTGTTATTGAGGCTATTCCTGAAGTTGTAAAAATCAAAACAGAATTTTACACAAACCTTGGCAAAGTTGCTCCAGCAAAAACAATTTTCGCCACAAACTCATCTACTTTATTACCAAGTCAATTTGCTGAAGCTACAGGTCGCCCTGAGAAATTTTTAGCATTACATTTTGCTAATACGATTTGGGTAAATAATACAGCCGAAATTATGAAACATCCAGGTACAGATATGAAGGTGTTTGATGAAGTTGTTGAATTTGCTCGAGCTATTGGAATGGTGCCGTTAACATTATATAAAGAACAACCTGGCTATATTTTGAACTCTCTACTCGTGCCATTTTTAGATGCAGCTGAAATGCTATTAGTAAAAGAAGTATCTGACCCTGAAACAATCGACAAAACTTGGATGATTGGGACAGGCGCTCCTCTTGGACCATTTGCTATTCTAGACGTTGTAGGTATTAATACCGCTCATAACATTGTAGAGGCAAAAGCTGCTGCAACTGGTGATGAAAACATGAAAAAGCTAGCAAACTTATTAAAAACAGAGTACATCGATAAAGGCAAATTAGGACGCGCAACAGGAGAAGGCTTCTACAAATATCCTAACCCAAGCTTCTCTAAACCTGATTTCCTTAAAAAATAAGTGCCTGGCACTCAAACAATTAACTACAATTTACTACGCTCGTCATCCATTTGATGACGAGCATAATAAAAATCCACTGTGCCCTAAAAATGCGCAGTGGATTTTTTTAATACAGGGAAAGTGTCAGGCACCCAAACAATTTCGTATCTAAATAGCTCCCCCACAAGGATTAACTTAGTAAAAATCTACGGAGACTCCTGCGGGAACGCACGTAACGTAAGACGCAACAAGCCGCGCGTCAGCAAGGGTTGCAGCTTACGTCGTGCCCTCGGAAAGCGCAGTAGATTTTTACGTTTTTTGGAGCCAATATTATGCTGGAACTGAGTGTCAGGCACCCACACAATTTCGTATCTAAATAGCGCTCCCACAAGGATTAACTGAGTAAAAATCTACGGAGACTCCTGCGGGAACGCACGTAACGTAAGACGCAACAAGCCGCGCGTCAGCGAGGGTTGCAGCTTACGTCGTGCCCTCGGAAAGCGCAGTAGATTTTTACGATTTTAGGAGCCAGTATTATGCTAGAACTGAGTGTCAGGCACTCACACAATTGCCACCCACACAATTTTATCTTCTACTCATTTAATACTTCCCCTTGCGAATTCATTACTTTCACCTTATATTCATTGATCGGAGTCCCTTCATTTTTCTCTTGTGAACGTAAAATTCCATATATGATTTCTTCCATTTCTAATGCAACCTTTTGTGCATTTTTCTCCGAACCAATGATAGAAGTTTGCACAGTAATAAATGTGTGATGATCTGTCGTTATATTTTTAAATACATCAAATTCTTGAAGCCCTACTACAATTGCTTTCAAAAAATTAGAAAGCTCTTTATCTATAAGTTTTTTATCATCCTGTTCTGAGGTAAATTCCCACCTTTCAAAAATAACTGTGTAGTCCTTAAATGGAGAAGTTTCCATAACACTTTTTGCAATCGGCTCCATATCTTTTTTTACTAAATTAAAATAATCCTCATCTGCTACAACTTGTAACACTAATTGTTTCTTTGGCGTCGTTTTCACATCAACTCCAACATATATTTCACGCAGTTTTTCTTTCAATTTCGCAATGCTTAACTGTTCTTTCGTAATGAAAGATTGCTGCACCTCTTTATTTTCCGTACTTTCAACCTCCATAAGTTTTGCGACTAGGCTAAATATAGCTACTGCCATAGTAATGATTCCTACAAATATCCATTTCCTTTTAAACATGCTATCCCCCCTACTTAAGAAGGTATGTCATCGAAGACATAAAAAATGCCCTAACCGAATGCATAGAGGATGTTCCCTCAAAAAAACTTTTAAAAAGCACTTGAGAAACATTTTTAATCATATTACCTTTACTTAGGAAGGGGGATGAAATATTGAAAATTACTATCGAAGAATTGGCAGAATCAAAAATTGCCTACTTTAGAAACGTCGGTGAATACGGTGAAGAGCACAACAAAGAGCTAATGGAATCTTTTAAACAATGGGCACAGCTAAATGCCTTATTTGAGGATTCACCCATTTTTGCCATTCCTCAAGATAATCCTGAAGTTACACCTAAAGAAGAGTGTCGATATGATGTTTGCGTCATGATTCCAAATGATTTCCATGTGGCAAAGCCTGCTCAGAGTGGAACATTACCTGGCGGGAAATATGCAGTTTTCTTGTTAGACCATACGAAAGAGGCAGTCAGCGAATTTTGGGGTAATATTTTTTCTGAAATCGCCAAAAATCATCTATCCATCAGACAACAGCCAATCATTGAAAGATATACATTGCAAATGATTGATAATCATCTATGTGAAATATTAGTCCCTATTCAGTAAAACCTATTTAGCATTTCTAGTCGATAGAAGCGAAGGCGATTGAGCTTTACAGATTA
This sequence comes from Lysinibacillus sp. JNUCC-52, assembly GCF_015999545.1. NCBI lineage: Bacteria > Bacillati > Bacillota > Bacilli > Caryophanales > Bacillaceae > Lysinibacillus > Lysinibacillus sp. JNUCC-52. Next base: position 3,684,788 of record NZ_CP065546.1, on the reverse strand, counting down.
TAGTCGGCTACGCAGAAAGTAACCGCCATATTAGAGGAAAACAGCATACAGCAAAAAAGCGTTAGATTGACATGGGTGTCAATCTAACACTTTTTCCGAAAACCTTTTAGACTATAAATGAATCACACATTTTGAACAATTTTGCCATCATTCATTTTAATGACTTGATCTGTATAAGCTAACATTTCTTCGTCATGAGTAACCATTAACGTTGTAATGTTTAATGTTTTGGTAAGGTCTCTAATTAACTCCATGACGTCCTTCGATCTTTTGGAATCTAAACTTGCTGTAGGTTCATCGGCAAAAAGAACTTTCGGTTTATGAATAATCGCTCGCGCAATGGCTACTCGTTGCTTCTCTCCTCCTGATAAGGACGAAGGATATGCATTTTTCCGATGGTCCATCCCTACTAATTTTAAAATACGCTCTACCTCTCTTTGCTGCTCGTGTTTCTTTAATGCTGATTCCGACACTTCGAGCATAAGTAATAGCTGTTCTTCTACTGTTAGAAAGGGAACTAAATGTGCAAATTGAAAAACAAAACCAAATTCACTTGCCCGCACTTGTCGCACTTGCTCAGCAGTCAAAGCCGTCATATTTTTCCCTTGAAAAATTACTTGGCCCTGCGATGTAGGTTGTAGCCCAGCAGCAATCGTTAATAGTGTACTTTTACCAGACCCCGAAGCACCTACTAAAGCTGTTACTTCTCCTTCTTTAAGCGTCATATTAATGCCTTTTAATATTTCTTCTTGCACTTCACCATTCGTAAACGTTTTTCTAACATTCTCCATTGTAAATAGTGTCATATTAGACCTCTCCTTGCTGTATCGCTTGTAATGGCTGAATTTTTTTAATTTGAACACCTGAAATCGTTGCACCAATAAATCCAATAATAAGGAATACAATCGACAATTGTGTTGTCGTTGCCAAACTTAAACTAAACGGCATTCCTTGCGGTGCAATTTGATTAAAAATTTGACTCAGTGCAATCGATAACGCCAGTGAAATAACGGTAATAACGACCATTTGCGTCCAAATCATTTTAAATAGCTTACTTGTTTTTAAACCGATTGCTTTTAAAATACCGTACAAACCAATCTTTTGAACGTTCATCATATAGAAAAAGATTGCAAACAACATGCCACTAATCACAACTAAAAACCAAACAATCATATTAAGAGACATCTGTTCTGCGCTATAACTAGGAATCGTATTTAAAAAATCACTTTTCGAAAATGCTTGTAAGCCCGTATACGCTTGTGAAGCATCTCCATCTGGCGTGAAAACTAATTGCATTTCATCAACTCGATAAATTTCTTTGTAATCCTCCATGCTAATATAAGCTACAGGTGCATGACTATATTTCTTTTGCTCAACAAAGCCTTTTACAATAAACTTGCCACTAAATTGATTATTCGTTACTGTATCGCCTACCTGTATACCTTTATCCTTTAGTGAGCTATCTAAAATAATTTCCTCATGTTTCACATTTTCAAATAGTGGTGAATCGGTAGCAGTGACAAAGGCAACGCTTTGTTGCTTGCCAGCCTCATCATTTATAAAGCCCATTTGAATTGAAAAAGCTACAGCGTCCTTTTGTTTGTTTAACATGTCATTTTGGGTACTGCTATCTATTTTTGACAGATTGTACGTTTCATCTGCCTCCTCATTCATATAAAACTGTCCTGCTGGTAAATCTTTAATTAACGCAGCATTGTCTTGTGATAATCCATTTGCCAAACCTGAAATAATAAAGGTTAGTAAACTCACCAGAAAAACAATGGAACCTAAAATCACAAATCGCACTTTATTTTTCTTCATTTCTTTTAAAGCCAGGTTCATCTTAAAACCCCTCCTATTTCTTTTCACATTTTTAGAATATAGAGCCTACATGAACAGAGCATGAACTGAAAATGAACGGAGAATGAACAAACCATTACAAATGAAATATTGTACCTCATTAAAGTAAAAAACCTTCTACTCATAAAACAAAGTAGAAAGTTAACAGTTCTAAAACCAGAAAAACATGTACAGCAATATTTTAGCATTCCACCATTTTGAAAGTTGTTTTCGCTAATTGTGTACTAATGTCGCCGCTGAAAATATTTTTGTTTATCAACACGTGACAAAAGTAGTTTACAACTAAACTACCCTTCTCTTACTAAAGTAATTTACACCTAACATAATGCCTATCAATAGAATACATTATTATACCATTCAGTCATAAACCTTCACCATTTTACCCTAAAGAAGGGTGGTAAAATATAGGACAAATTGTTCTGTGGTAATTATTTTCACTATGCTATTCTTTATAGTAGAAAAATTGAATAGGCAAACCTAAGGAAATTTAGGGACGCAAAGCTATAGGGACTAAGGTTTATAACTATGTCAGCCAGTTGCCGAAGAGTACATACTACTTTTTGTTTAGTAAGGTCATAAAAAAACAAATTACTGAAAAATATTTTTTTAATATAACTTCTAAAAGATAAATCGTTTATCTTTTAGTTTTTCAGTGCCCATTACAAATGGGTATATTTGTATATTTTTTATATCCTTATTTGAGATAAAGCTACTCTTTTGTGAGTAGTTTTTTTATGTACTCCATAGGAAGAAATTCAAAACTTCATAAGGAGGAATGTAATATGAAAGTTGTAAAGATTGTAACCGTGTCTGCTCTAGCTTTAAATTTAGTAGGCGGACCATTGAATGTTTTGGCAAGTGAAAATCCTAATGGGAATATTGTCAAAACTACAGCTGAAGCAAGTACTAAGCATTCGATCGCTTCAGTGAAGAAATTTGATTTGTATGGTAAGGATATTTTAAAAGCATACGATGATGTATTTAAAATGGCCATTACAAACATTAAGTCGATTACGAACAACGGTGGAAAATATGCAAATTCATCTATTGATAAAGCAATTGATGGCGACATGAATACCCACTGGGAAACTGGAAAGCCAAATAGTGCATCGTTCACAAACGAAGTCGTAATTCAGTTCAATGAAGCAACTACGTTAAATAGAATGATTTATGCAGCTCGTCAATCATCTACAAAAGGCAAAGGCTTTGCCCAACAGTTTGAGATTTATAGCTCAACAACGGATGCAGGTGATGACTTTACACTTGTTTCATCAGGTGAATATAAAGGATCTACTGGTGATATCGTTGAAATTCAGTTCCAACCTACAGAATTTAAACGAGTAAAATTCGTATTCACAAAAGCAAATCAAGATTGGGCAAGTGCTTCAGAGTTTCAGTTTTATAAAGAAGATACAATCTCTGACAAAATGGCAACTCTTTTTACTGACGACACAATGAGCGCTGTTAGTGACAAGTTCCATTCGATTGATGCAATCAATCAATTAGATGCTGAAGCACAAGGACATCCGTTCTACGCTCAATTTAAAGAAGATATCGACAATGCAAAAGCACTACTAAGCACAGAAGCAATCGATGCAACAACAGCAGTAACTTCAACATTTAGCCATTTTGCAAACGAAGCCTACTCTCAGTTATTTAGAATGGACTACAAAAACATTAAGAGCATTCGCAATAACGGCGGGCACTGGGCTAGTGCTGTTATAGAAAATGCCATCGATGGTAATGTCAATACATATTGGGAAACGAATAGTAGCAACACAGCTACATTCTCAAATGAAGTAGAAGTCGAATTTATAGAGCCTGTAACATTAAATCGCGTTGTCTATGGAGCAAGACCATCGGACCGTAAAGGCTTTGCAGAGGAATTTGAAATTTACGCTTCACAAACATCCAAAGGTGATACTTATGAGCTTGTTGCAACAGGTAAACATAATATGGTTGCTGGATTAGTAGAAGCGAAGTTTGAACCAACAACATTTAAACGAGTGAAATTCAAATTTAAAAAGTCCAATCAAAATTGGGCAACACTTTCTGAATTAGCGTTCTATAAAGAAGATACAGTAAACGATAAGATGGCGAAGTTATTTACAGATGGAACGATGAATACTGTTTCACCAGAATTCAATAGTATCGAGCTAATTCATGCACTAGAAGAAGAAGCAAAATCGCATCCACTATATACTACTTATCAAGAAAACATTGAGTTAGCTAAGAAAGTCATTAAAGGTGAGGTCGTTACAGAAGGAAGAATTATCGTAGCGGAACAACACGGCAACATGGTGAAGCATGCTAACGAAAACTTAAAAATCGGTTTAGGTAATAACCTTCAACCAACAGGGCTTGCTGCCCAACCAGGCGATGAAATCATCGTTTATGTTGACGCAGTGGCAAATGGTCCACTACCTCGCTTATCCTTTACACAACAAGAAGGTGCTTGGAACAGTTGGAGAAGAGATGTCAGCTTAAATGTTGGTAAAAACGTGATTACGGTGCCTGCTATTCCAAAAACTTCAGCTTATAACAAGGCTGTTACACCAGGGGGCACAATTTACATTGATAACCCTTATACAGCTGAACAGCAAGGAAAAGCACCGACATTACGTTTTGAAGGCGTTGAGCGAATTCCTTTTGCAACGAAATCGACGAATGTTGATGAGTTCAAACAATTTTTAATCGACTATAAGAAGAAGTTAGATGAAGACAAAGCGAAGCATCCAAAGGTTGAAGATCGAGAAGTACTTGATATCGTAGAAGTTGTTAGTGACCATTTATTCTGGACAGGTACTGCAACAGGTGCTTATAAAACGTATATTGAAAATGGCTATAGCCCACTACAAACTATTGAATCGTACAATCGTCTAATGGACGAATTATTTAAATATAACGGTTTAGATGGTCATAATGAAAAAAATGATCCGAAATTAATTCGAGAAAATGTACGACTTGCGCAGCCTTATGCATATATGTATGCAGCTGGCGATCATATCGGCACATTAGATGATGTTGTGTCTGATATTTTAGTACCTATCGAAGAAAAAGGCGGATCATGGGGCGTTATACATGAAATCGGGCACCGTATGGATATCGGCGTAAGAACTTACGGTGAAGTAACAAATAATATGCTACCACAGTATATGTCAGGATTTTACGGCAAAATTGATGAACGTATTCCATATGAGTCGAACATCTATAAAAACGTACTGAAAGAAAACACAAAAGATTATAACGACCAAGGCCTATTTGAAAAACTTGCTGTTTATTGGCAACTTGAAATGTATAGTCCAGGCTATTGGGGTAAATTAAACTCATTATATCGTGAACGTAATGTTTCATTAAAAGATGGTGAACAATCTAAGCAACAATATTTAGTCGAATTCTCTTCAGAAGTACTTGGTTTAGATTTAAGTGAACATTTTGCTCGTCACGGGTTTGTTGTAACTAACGAAACGAAAGAAAAAACAAGCAAATATCCAAAACCAGATAAAAAAATATGGTATTTAAATAATAGTGCATTCGACTATAAAGGTAATGGTTTGAAAGGTAAAGAAGTAAATGTATCATTTGCTGCAAACCAAGCTGCCAAAACTAATACATTAAATTTATCAATCGATAAAGCCTACCAAGATGATTTCTTAGGCTATGAAATTTATCGAGATGATGAATTAATCGGCTTTACTAGCACTGCACAATTTATCGATAAAAATGTGGATACAACAAAAAATTATACGTATAAAGTGGTTGGTTATGACAAGAAGTTAAATACACTAAAACCAGTAGAGGTTAAGGCATTTACACCTTCCCTATCTACTGAAGACTTTGTCACTATTAAACTACATCAAGCATTTGATCCAATGGATTATGTAAAAGCAATTTCTTATAGTGGTAAAGATATTACGAAAACAATTAGCATCAAATCCAATACGGTAGATGTTACACAAAAAGGTAGCTATGAAGTTGTTTATGAAATAAATGATGAAGGCATCAAACAAACAAAAACAATGAACGTCAACGTTATAAGCGACATGCAATATATTTCTGATATGACAGCGAAATCGGCAAAAGTAGGTTGGGGCTCATTACAAAAAGATAAATCAATTGCTGGCGGTACCATTACATTACTAAGACAAGGTATGGATGCTACCTACGCAAAAGGGCTTGGTGCTCATGCAAACTCTGAAGTCGTATATGATATTGAAGGAAAAGGCTTTGATTTCTTTGAAAGCTATATCGGCATCGATCAAGCAGCAAAAGGCCAAAAATCTTCTGCTACTTTTGAAGTATGGGTCGATGGTGAAAAGAAATTTGCAAGTGATGTCTTCAGAGCCAATACTGACCATGGCTATGTTAACATTCCTGTTACAGGTGCAAATGAAGTAAAGTTAATTACAACGGATGCCAATGATAGCGGCAATTCATCCGACCATACAATTTGGGCAGATGCTAAATTTGGTAAAGACTCAAGTCTCCCTACGTTAAAATTATCTGAAGACTTGACTCTCGTTAAATTAAACAGTGAATTTGATGTTCTAAAAGATGTAACTGCCTCTGATATTGAGGATGGCGATTTAAGCAAGCACATCCAAGTAACAACGAATGGCTTCAATACAAATAAAACAGGTATTTACCAAATCGAATATACAGTAAAGGATAGTGATCATAACGTTGCAACAGCGACAAGAAATGTATATGTCTATAGCGATGAGAAATTCGCCTCAGATATTGGCTGGAAATCTGCTCAAACAGCGTATAGTACTGTCAACAAAGACAAATCTTCTTCAGGTGGTTCAATAAAAGTATTAACAAATGGAGACGTGAAGGAATTTGCCAAAGGGATTGGTACACACGCAAACTCTGAAATCGTCTATGATTTAACAGATAAAAACTACGATTACTTTGAAACACTTGTTGGTATTGATCGCAATATCGCTGAAAACGGAAATTCTAGCGTGACATTTAAAGTATTAGCTGATGGGCAAGAAGTATATAACAGTGGTGTTATGAAATATCAAACAGAAGCAAAACTTGTGAGAGTACCGCTTCAAGGTGTGAAAGAATTAAAACTAGTTGCTAATGATTCTGGCAATGGCAATGCTTCAGATCATGCAAACTTTGCTGACGCTAAATTCTATCTTTCAAATGGTAAGCCAGAATTAACAATTCCTAAATCAGTCGCAACAACAGTAGGAACGCCTATTAATATCGACGAAACCTATTCAGCAATCGACGCTGAAGATGGTGATTTAACGTCTCAAGTACAAGTTACTGGCTTAGAACAAGTGAACTTCAATCGAGCTGGTCACTACGACATTACGTACACAGTCGTGGATAGTGATGGCAATGAAGTAACGAAAAAACGCACAATTTCTGTAGTAAATATGGAAGATTATCATTACTTAACTGATTTTGAATGGCAATCTACACAAAACAGCTATGCAGCACCTGTTAAAGATATCTCTATTAGTCACCATGCAATCCGCTTAACAGGCGACGATGGTCGTGAGAAAACATATGAACGAGGCATCGGTGCACATTCAAACTCAACCATCATCTATGATTTAACAGATAAAAACGCAGATATCTTCTCTGCTTATGTTGGTGTGGACCGTCAAATGTATGGTTCAATCGGCTCTGTTACATTCCAAGTGTTTGTTGATGGCGAAAAACAATTTGACAGTGGCTTAATGCAATCTCGTGACCCTGAAAAGTACATTGAAGTAAACGTGACTGGCGCGAAAGAATTGAAACTTGTCGTAACAGACGGTGGCAATGGCAATGGCTCTGACCATGCATCATGGGGTGATACAAAATTACACTTTGCTAATGCTGATCGCGTATTCACTGAAGATTTAACAGTAGCACTTGAAGATGCGAAAACTATTAACTTAGAAAACTATACAGAAGAATCAATTCAAGCTTTACAAGCGAGCATGGCGAAAGCTGAAGAACTGCTTGCAAATGCACAAGCTACGCAAGCCCAAATCGACCAAGCTTTAGAGGAGCTAACACAAGCAAAAGCTTCGCTCGTAGAAATTGACTTTAATCAAATCATTGCGATTGCCGACAACCATCTTAAAGTGGCTATTCAGCAAACACTTGGACTGTCTGGAGAAATCACTTTAGGTGATATGATTACACTGACAAGTCTACATGCACCAAATGCTCGTATCTCAAGTCTAGAAGGCTTACAATATGCTAAAAACTTAACATCCCTCGATATTTCGGGTAATAGTATTTCAGATTTCTCACCATTGAAAAATCTAAGTCAATTAGACAACATTACTGCACACCCACAAGTTGTGGAGGTATCTAGCTTAACGGGGCCAGAACTAACAGTGGAAAATCTAGTTAAAGGATTAGATGGAAACTATCTAAACCCTTACCAAATAGCACTTAGAAATACGAAAACAATGAAAGAAATTTCAGTAGATGTGGACCAACTTGCACCGAATGCAGACCACTTTACAATCGATCTTTCTCAAGAAGAACAAGGCATGTACATGCTAGTCATTGCGTATAAGCTAAACGCAGATACACTTATCCAATTAACTTATTTTGTAAAAAACTAGCCATGTTGCTGTCATAAAAACTCCTCCCCTTTTAAATAAACGCCTACGGATTGTCCGTGGGCGTTTTTGATTGTAGATAAATGCGTGCTTACAAGAAAAACCCCAAACGTCCCGCTTTGGTGAAGCGTTCCTATTCGAGGTTTAATTCATATTCTCTATTCACTATGCCATCATCAATGAACTTTAATAAGAGCTTCCAAATCTAACTCACTCATTTTAAAATACGTGATGAATCGTTTGGACAAAGCTTGTGTGATGGCCTCACTTTGTTCATCATTTAATGGTTTTGCATAAACTAAGACAACGCCAATATTTTCATTGTCCTGTTCCAAAGGATTGATTACTACATCTTCTTTCAAAATTAACGCATTACTCATAGCAACAAAATTTAACACCGTATTTTGCAACATTATTCTTTCTCTTGGATTTAACCCCACAGTATCAATTATTTCTACCGTAACATAATTCATACTTTGCACCTCCATAAAATGCTGTAAAATTTCTTTTTTTATTTGACTATTTTTATTTGACCAAAAAACTTTTTGCAATAATTTCGTTAAAATATATAGGAGGAGTTAAATATGAAAAAGACTATGAAATGACTGCATTAGGCTTACGTTTAATCGGTGTTTCATTTATTAACCCTGTTATTACTGAAGCGGGATGCTATGAGACGGAAAAACTGGCAATATAGTACCATGGAAATAAAGAGTTAGTGTAGAGAAGAACCATATTTATTTCAGCTAAACATCGGAAGAAACAAAATGACGGACAGCACTTTAAGCACTTTAAGCTGTTCGTCATTATGTGTTGTAGTCATTTAGATTTTAAAGTGACTAACAATTGTTTGTAAGTCCATTGCTTGATTGCTTAAATCATTTGCGACTGCGCTTATTTCTTGTAAAGTTGAAAGCTGTTGTTGTGAAGCTGCTTGTGAGCCTTCTGCCTGTTCAGCTGTCGTTTCTGATAAAGCAGCAATTTGTGTGACTGAGGCAGAAACTTGTTCAGTACTTGCGGAAATTTCCTCTGTCACAGCAGAAATGTTTTCAATCTGCGTTCTCATATGATCAACTGCTTGTACAATATCATTGAAAGAAGTCCCAGCATTTTCGATTATTTCGACACCTGTTTCTACTGTATGTAAGCTGTCACGCATTGCCTGCTCCACATTTTTTGTATCCTTTTGTATTTCATTCGTAAGTGTGACAATTTGTCCTGCAGATTTATTCGATTCCTCTGCTAATTTTCTTACTTCATCAGCTACTACAGCAAATCCTTTCCCAGCCTCCCCTGCACGTGCTGCCTCAATAGCAGCATTTAATGCCAGCAGATTCGTTTGTTCTGTAATGCCTGTTATAACTTTTGAAATATGCTCGATATCTTCGGTTTGTTTACTTAAACGTTGAATAAGTTCAGTCGTTACTTTCGTTGCATCATAAATTGTTGACATTTGGTCACTTGCCGACTGAATGTTTATGACACCTTGACTTGCAACATCCGTTGTCTCAGAAGCGGAAGTTCGTAAGACATGTGAAGATTGTGCAATATGTTGTACAGCACTAGCTGTTTCGTCCATTGCGACAGCATTTTCCCGTGCTGATGTTGCAGTCGTCAACGTGTTTTCAGATGCGACTTCTGCTTGATTTGCGATATCAACAGAAGATGCCGTCACTTCTTCCGTTGAAGCACTTAATTGTTCAGCAGACGCACTTAATTGACTAGCACTTTCTGCAAACTGATTTAAAAGTCTTCTCAAAATATCTTTCATAGAATTAAAATCTACCGCAAGTTGACCTAATTCATCCTTAGAGCGAAGTTGAATATCGTCAGCGGTTAAATCCCCCGCTGCAATTGTCTTTACTCCTTGCTGTAATTGACGTAGGGGTATTGCAATCTTTCTATTCAATACATAAGCAATGCCACTCCCTACTAAAATCGACACTAAAATAATGCTAATAGCGATAAGGAATGATTCTTTTGCATTTTGATTTGCTTCTTGCTGAGCTTGATCGAAATTGGCTTCAATTAAATCTTTTAACTCATCAGATGCATCTATTGCTTCCCCACGAATAGGAATAACATTTTTCGTGTAATAAGCAGCAGCTGCAAAAACGTCTTCATTTTGATTTAATGCGATGACCTTTTCAAGTTCATTTTCAAACGTATCCACTTTTTCACTTGCATTACTTAACGTTTGTTTCGCTTCCTCTGAATCGAATTGTTCCTTCAGTAAACTCATCGTTTCATCTACTATCGCTTGTGTTTCACGCACATGATTTAACGACTCCTCATCTCCTAAAAGATATGTTTGTACTTGTGACCCTTCCAAAGCTATGTATTTATTGAGATCCCCTGTCGCATAGAGCTGTGGGAGACCGACTGTTAAAGTACTATTATAATGCTTACCGATATCGACAATTTGTAAATAAATACTTGAACTAGATACAAGTGTTATCAACATCATTGTCATAAAACCTAAAACTAATTTCTTTGTGATAGACATACTAGACCCCTTTTTCAATATAATGGTTATAATTAGTCATTATAGACTATATTTGAATTTTTATCTATACAGTATTTACTACCATTAAAAATTTATTTAAAATGAAACTATCCCGATTAATTCAAAAAACAGTAAGTATTTTAATAATTATTACTACTGCCATCTGATACTATAATCACAAAATTAATAATTAGTTTATAAAAATGGATATAAAATTTTTAAAAAGAAGGAGATTTTCAATGAGTACTGATTTTTTAGAAAAAAAACTACGTGAAACCTTTTCACATTTGCAATCTATAGAAGGTGTAAAATCGGTTGATGTCATTTTAGAGGTTTTAAACGATAAGAAAATTTTCCCAGAAATCACTACATTAATTTACAATTCAAAATACGAACTAGTTTATGTATATGAGGAACAAAAAGTAGTGTTAAAAACTATTCAAGATGGCATTACTATCGATACACCTTTTATGAACGAAATACACTTAATTTACCAATATAAAGACATGATTGAGTGTATTCTAACAGGCATCATTGCAACCGATAAAATTAAAAACTACTCCCTTAACCTGCTTTCACTTAAATATAGTGAGTTAATCCAAAGCATTTAAAAAACAAGAAAGAACCGATGAACAAGAAATTCGCTCATCGGTTCTTTTTTGTCTATTATTTTGTAAAATCACCTTGTATCGGTTCTTTACCTTCTGGAAAACGAATACGTATCGACTGACAATTCATATAGTCTTGGGAGTCCATCACTTGAAAATGGATATGTGGCTCTGAGGAATTTCCTGAATTTCCGCACAGGGCAATCGCATCTCCTTGTTTAACTGTATCTCCTATTTGTACAAGACTGGATTTATTTTTCAAATGGGCTACCATGCTATATTCTTTATTATTATGTTCAATAACGATTAAATTTCCAGCTGGTTGTAATGCATTCATTTCGCCAGGAGCATTATCAGTTAAATGATCAATTACCTGTACAACTTTACCGTCTGCTGGTGCCAGCACTTCTTTATTAAAAGCGTAATAGTTTTCATTGCACATTGCAGAATCTTTAAATGTTGTACCGTTCTTCATAATTACTAAATCATATGCATACCTTTGCGTTTCATAAGCATAATGGTAATTGATAAATTCATTTACCCCACCCCAAAATACATACCATTCTTCATTCAAAGGCATGATATATGTATTTTGCGTATACTTTTTATCACTTTCTGGAAAACTCAAAAAAGGTTTTAATAATAACCCATGTATCCTATTGTGTGAATCCATCATGACATTTATAGCTTTTTCTTGCTGATCATCTACCCAAACATATGAATGTACATAATTTAATGTTGTCTCACTAATTAATTCATAGTTTTTAACATTCGAGTTAAAGGACCTCGCCAGCTCATTAAACTGCTCATAAGAAATCATCTCTTTAAAGTCTTCATTACATTGCTTATAAATCTCATCAAATTGCTCATGTAAAAAAACTATCCCGAAATTTTGAGGTGTTACTTGTTTAATAGAACGACTTCGCATATGTAATATCCCCTTTACAAAATCTTACTATTAAACATATACGGTTGTTTCGGCAATAAGTTTCACCTGTAAAGTGCCAGGCACACAAACCTGGAAATTTTCGCTAGGAGTTATTATGTTGACTTATCCATTCATATTGAATATCAGGTAAATTTTCTTCATTTTCATGCCCTCTACCGATAACTACAAATCCATGTTTTTCATAGAAACGTTGTGCCTTTTCGTTTATTTCAAATGTATATAATGTTAATCTCCCACTTGATAGGCTTTTTGCTTTATTTAATAATGTGCGACCTATACCAAACCCTTGATAATCGACATGAATATATAGTTGGCTTATCTCACTATCATGATAGGCAATCATCCCAACAACTGACTCTTCCATAAATGCTAAATCTATTTGATATTGCTCAAGTAATATATGATTTAAAAAATAAACATGATCTTCAAAGCTGTGTATTTCTTTTTGACCAATGGCCTTTTCCTTGCTATCACGCCACATTGCTACTGTTTCCCTAGAAAATTCAGGGCTGTATGGTATAACAGAGATTTTATGTTGGTTCATTAAAGTCCTCCTTACAAGACTAACTTGCGGGGTAATGTCTATTTAGCAGTAATAAAAAACCCTCGAAACTCAAGGGTTAATGATGCTCACACTAGGTGATTTCGGTACTTTTAACATCTAACATATTTACGTTTAAAGCCAATTCTTCCTTTATAAACTTCCTTTTGAATACTTTCATAAGCATGAAGGAAGCTACTTTTTTTATTGTCCTTTTTTAGTTCTACTAGCCCCACCGCTTTAGCAGTGGCAAGCGCCATGTCGTGCAGTGGTATATACGAAACACCTACTGTCGTTAGGAAATTATTCATGGCAGATTTCGTTCTTTCTGGCGAATCGTGAATTGAATTTTCCACGTTTTCTAGCATAGTGGCAATCTTATCCTTGGAAAATTCAATATCTTTACGATTTCCTAAAAGCCAGCAGTAGCAGCTCCAGCCCGCTGACATCCTCAGCTCTTCCCCACTAGCAATCCATTTATCAGCAACTTGTTGGGCAATATCCGCTTCGGCTAACGTAACAGCTACTACATAATCAGACAACATATAAAAATATGCCGAATCCATCCAACGGTCAAAATCGGACTCCGTCATTGCTTTAGGATCGGCAATAATGCCAGCAAAATACATTGCGTCATAGTTCCCCGATGCATAAAGCTCTTCAGCTAAAGGTTGATTAATTTTTATTTTCTTCGCTATAGGCTTCATTGCACCTGTTGCCACTCCAAAAAGTGGCTCATGTGCACCATTGGACATGTATATTTTTTTAGTTCGTTCCTTCCCTAGCGCCTCAAGTTCTTGCATTACCTCTTCCACATTCATTAATTTGCACTCCCTTCATTAAATAGGTTTGTCTATTTCGAATATATCACCATTATCCTATATCTAAGTATCATTTGTCAGCCGAGCTATTAACTAAATTCAGGTATGTAAATAAGTGTATTTTTCATCCTTTTATTTCCTAAGACTCACCAAAAAACTCGTTTATAATCATTTTTTTTGCTTTTTTATCAACTTTCTATTAATATCACTTAGTTACCATTAAACAGAAAAGCTTAATTAAAATTAATACGTACGGTTTCTTTTTATTAAATTGGGCAATATACACATTATAACTACAATCAAAATAAAAAAAGTTTCTAATGCGAAAGGTTTTATGAAAAGCTAACACATCATGTTTTAATTCATCAGGAGGTTACATATGCAATACATTATTTCAATTATAGGTATTCTTATTGTGCTATTTTTGGCATGGTTGGCAAGTACCAATCGTAAAGAAATAAAATTCAAACCAATTATCACCATGATTGTTATTCAAATTCTATTGTCATTGTTATTGTTAAATACAGAATTTGGGTTAATTATTATTAAGGGCATAGCTACTGTTTTTAACAAGTTGCTCGAATATGCAAGCGAAGGGGTTTCCTTTGTCTTTGGCGGCTTAGCGAACGAAGGGGAAGCGCCATTCTTTTTAACAGTATTACTACCTATTATATTTATTTCTGCATTAATTGGGATTTTACAGCATCTAAAAATCCTTCCGTTTATTATGAAAGGAATTGGATGGGTATTAAGTAAAGTAAACGGAATGGGAAAACTTGAATCTTATAATGCTGTTGCTTCATTGATGGTCGGCCAATCAGAGGTTTTCATCACATTAAAAAAACAGCTCGGTCTACTTTCTAAACAGCGATTATATACTCTATGTGCATCGGCCATGTCAACTGTATCCATGTCCATCGTAGGTGCTTATATGACAATGCTAGAACCAAAATATATTGTGACGGCATTAGTTCTAAATCTATTTGGTGGTTTTATTATCGCTACAATTATGAATCCGTATGAAATTGACCCGAACGAGGATATTTTAGAAATAGAACATGAAAAGCAATCCTTCTTCGAAATGCTTGGTGAATATATTCTTGATGGCTTTAAGGTTGCCATTATCGTCGGCGCCATGTTAATTGGGTTTATTGCATTGATGGCTGGATTCAATAGTGTGTTTGAGCTATTGTTCGGCATTTCGTTCCAAAGTATTCTAGGTTATATCTTTGCACCAGTTGCCTTCATCATGGGGATTCCTTTCTCTGAAGCAGTTAGTGCTGGATCAATTATGGCGACTAAACTGGTAACGAATGAATTTGTGGCGATGTTGGATTTATCAGGAGGCGATCATCACTTTAGTGAACGTACAATGGGTATTCTTTCTGTATTCCTTGTTTCCTTTGCCAACTTCTCATCGATTGGTATCATTGTCGGTGCTGTAAAAAGTCTCAATGAAAAGCAAGGTAATGTAGTCGCACGCTTTGGCTTAAAATTATTATTTGGTGCTACACTTGTAAGCGTGCTATCAGGTATTATTGTTAGCTTAATTTTATAAAAAAGAAAAAGGAAGTGGCGGACACTACTTCCTCAGTTCATCGACAAAAGGCATTAAGAAGTCATTCTTAATGCCTTTTTTATCGGTGTCAGGCACTCAAACAATTCTCAAACAATTTCACTAGTTGCGGGAACAGCACAGCACGTAAGACGCAACAATCCGCGCGTTAGCGAGGGTTGCGGCTTACCCTGTGCCCGCGGAAAGCGTCGCCCGTAACGGAAATCAACCGCAGTATTCTTCTAAATTTATCTTTTAATGATTGAGGCAGACGACTAAGTGCGATAATTGTGCTGTATTTTATACTTTTCCTCTGCAAGAGAATGTGACACTAGTTGATTGGAGTGAAGGGGGGCGTCTCCTGCGGGAACAGCACAGCACGTAAGACGCAACAATCCGCGCGTTAGCGAGGGTTGCGGCTTACCCTGTGCCCGCGGAAAGCGTCGCCCGTAACGGAAATCAACCGCAGTAGTCTTCTAAAGTTATTTTTTAATAATTGAAGCAGACGACTAAGTGCGATAATTGTGCTGTATTTTATACTTTTCCTCTGCAAGAGAATGTGACACTAGTTGATTGGAGTGAAGGGGGGCGTCTCCTGCGGGAACAGCACAGCACGTAAGACGCAACAATCCGCGCGTTAGCGAGGGTTGCGGCTTACTCTGTGCCCGCGGAAAGCGTCGCCCGTAACGGAAATCAACCGCAGTATTATTATTTTGAATTAATAACCATTTACAAAGTTAGCGATTGTTTCGCGTTCGTCTTCTGTCAGTTCTCTTTGAACGTGTTTTTCATATTCCTTAATAATGTTTTGTTGGTCTCCACCAAGACGATCTGTAAAGTTGGCAATTGTTCGAAGCTTCACCACTTCTTGATTAAACTCTTCTTTTGAAATCGGCTTTTGATGGGAAGGGATATATGTGTCTGCATCAAATTGCTCTAAAACATCCAATAATCGCAGTGTTTCCTTAATTGTATAATTTTCTTTTACAGCATAAAGATTAGGATAAATGCAGTCAGCAAGGAAAAGAATCTTTTCTTCTTTAATATAGACAACTACAGAATCCGCTGCATGGTCCCCTCCAACATGTTGAACAATACAAGTTATCCCACCTAGATCAATTTCCACCCGTTTATCAAACGTCATATCTGGTAAAACAATATTAATATCACGGTGATCTTTGAATTCTTCTTTAATCGCACTAGCGCAAAATTCAATTTCAATTCCCTCTTTTACACGCTCATCGATCGCTTCATCTGACCAAGAGAACGGAATTAATTTCTCCATTTCTTCCTTTGTTGCGCTGCTAGCAATGGAAACGAGATTACGTAATGCTGAAAGGCCAAAAATATGATCCCAATGCCAGTGCGTTAAAACTACCATATCCGCATTAGGAACCCCCATTTTTAAAAGTTCATCCTGAAAATACTGTACATGATCTTCCGAGTTACCTGCATCGATCATTAATGTTTTGTTATTGCCTACTACCATTCCTAGAATGGGACGATCGGTTTCTGAGATTGGCGTAATAAACCAAAAACGGTCACCTATTTTGTTAATTGAATGCATAATAAATTATCTCCTTCCGTTTATAATAGTTTAATTCAAAAAGCATAAATTTACTATTTAGAAGAAGTTTTTTAATACAAAAGAGGGTAAATACGCTAAACCAGACGAAGGAAATAGTACCGTTCTTTGTTGTCCAATACTTAGATAATGCAACAGTAATAATAGCTATAAAAAAATTATATACTAGAAATAACTATGTCACATTTTTGAAAATGCATAATAATTCTCTTTCGAATTATTTTTTTCTACTTTAAACCATTTTTATGTTGACAATCGTAATTTAAATTTTATATACTATTCCAAATTAAACCTCAAAAGGTAGATAAACCTAACTATACTGGTACGTACATCACAATAAGTTATTTTATTTACTTTTTAGAAAGGAGTTATTCTCTATCCATCAATACTATGTGGTTATGTAGTGTTCCTCTTGCATTTTACTGAACTTAAAACGTTATATTGTCAGTTTACTGAAATCTAAGTCTCTATGTGCATTAAAAATAGTTTACTAATGATTGTTTTAGGAAGTGCATTTAATGGAGTATACTGTTGTCTTTGAATCGATTTTATTGATAGGATTTATGATTTTAATAGGTGTATTACTTGCTCGGATTACGCCGATTAATGATAGTACTCGTAAAACCTACACGCTCATTATCGTAAATGTCGCGATGCCCTGTATTATTCTATCGAGTATCTTTAAAGTAGAAATCGATCATTCTATTCTTAAAAATATTGGTATAGTCTTTGGGCTGTCAATTATTATTAGTATAGTTGGCATTTTAATAGGATGGCTATCCATCACTATATTTGATAAAGATAGTACGATGAAACCTGAAGTTGCCCTTCTCTCTGGACTTGGCAATACAGGCTTTATCGGCATACCATTATGTGCGGCTATTTTAGGGCCTAAAGGTGCCTTATATGCTGCCATTTTTGATGCAGGTGTTGATTTGGTCATTTGGACTTTTGGCGTTATGTTGCTGCAAAAGTCGGTAAAATTTTCATTTAACACGCTGAAATCGATGATTAATATTCCTACCATTGCAATTGTGTGTGGCTTATTATTCGCTTTTGTTAATTATCGTCCTCCTATGATTTTTATTACGTTAACAAATCAATTAGCCGCACTTGCCTCTCCACTCGCCATGTTTTATATCGGAATACTTATAATGTCTGTAAATAAAATGCAATTTACAGCACTAAAAAGTAAATCGATTATTCCTACACTCGTTAAACTCCTAGGTTTGCCGGTTGTAGCATTCATAATGATAAGGTTTATTACGCTCGATCATGTAATTGCACAAACTTTATTAATTCAAGCTACAATGCCTGCTTTGACATTGTCATCTATTTTATTTAGTAAATATAATGCGAACGATAAATTAGGTGCAATTGTAACAGTAATTTCAACAATTTTTTCTTTATTGTCAATACCATTGCTTCTTTTAATTTTTGTTAAATTAAATTACTTTTAGGAGGAATTATATGATGAAGGTTGATTTACTTATAAGAAATGCAAATATTATCACTTTAGATGCTCAAAATACTCGTGCTAATGTTTTAGCTTCTTATAGAGGAAGAATTGTAGGAATATGGTCTAAAGCGCAATTTAAGCAGGCAGAGGATTCGTTAGTTCTCGAAATAAATGCAAAGGAACTCGATTTAAATGGGGCAACATTAATCCCAGGTTTCATTGATACACATAATCATCTATTTATGTATGCCTTAAATAAGGCCCAAGTAGATTGTTCATCTCCGCATAATAAAAGCATTGCAGATATCGTATACAATTTAGAGGCGTTTCATAAGAAGCGAGATGACAACAGTTGGATTTTGGGCTTTGGTTATGATGATACAATGCTCATAGATAACAGACACCCTACTCGAGAAGACTTAGATAAAGTAAGTACAGATCGCCCTATATTTATCCGCCATATTTCAAATCATATTGCCGTTGTCAACTCCAAAGTACTGGAACTTGCGAATATTGATGCTTCTGTGAACGATCCTGAAGGCGGTCATTACGGACGAGATGCTGCGAATAATTTAAATGGGGTTTTATATGAACATGCTGCTATGAGCTTTGTTTACGATCATATTCCTGCTCCTTTAAAAGAAGAATTCATGGATTTAATTCGTATTGCTGCGCAAGATTATGTTGAACAAGGAATCACTACTAATACAGATGCAGCGGTAGGACAGGCAGAATATGATATTCATATAGATGCAATAAACGATCATATACATCCAATGAGAATGCGTTTAATGTTTATGTACAATGTGTTGTTGGAAGATGGCTTTTTCGAAAAATACGATGCAAATCAACTAAATCAAAAAATTTTAGAGGACTCTAATGGCATGGCTAAATTAGATAGCGTGAAGCTATTCCAAGATGGCTCTATTCAGGGGCTTACAGGAGCATTACGACAACCATACTATAGTGATCAAAGTTTATATGGGGATCTTATTTTTCCACAACAAACTTTGAATGACTTCGTATTAAATTTCCATAATCGGGGCTTTAGAATTGCCACACACGGTAATGGAGATCGTGCGATAGGTTCGATCCTTGAAGCCTATCAGCATGCACTTGAAACGTCTCCTCGGAGTGACCATCGTCATCGAATTGAACATGTGCAAACAGCTACACCAGATGATTTGAAGTTTATGAAAGACTATCAGATTGCTGCTTCATTTTTCATTAATCATATATATTTCTGGGGTGACCGCCATAAAAATATCTTTTTAGGGCCAGAAAGAGCAGAGAGAATAAACCCATTGAAAGAAGCAGATGATTTAGGTTTATTGTTTACATTACATTCGGACTGCCCTGTTACGCCAATCTCCCCGCTTTTCTCAATATGGGCAGCGGTTAATCGCGTAACGAGCGGAGGGCACGTACTAGGTGAAGCTCAAAAAATTGATGTTGAAACCGCTTTAAAATCAATGACGATTTACGGCGCCCTATTGAACTTCGACGAACAAGATATCGGTAGTATTGAAATAGGGAAATTAGCTGATTTTGCAATTTTAGAAAAGGATCCAACAGCCGTTGATCCGATGACGATAAAAGATATTCATATTTTAGCTACCATTATTAATGGTGAAATTGTATTTGAAAATAAAGAGTTAGCATTATCAAAGTTAAAATAATTACTATCTCCCCAAATAGTAACTATTTATAAATGTTAGACAAACTACTGACGATCCCCATCCGTCAGTAGTTTTCCGAATATTCAAAAATCATACCAGTTCTGTATTGCGCCCTTCATTCCCCTGTGTTTTCATTGTTCTCTTAGTAAAATTATTCTATTACTTCGTTGATATTATCAGAATCTTTAGACATACTTTATTCATCACATTTCCGAGTCCCAATATCCTCTTTTCCACCTTCAAATTTAAGTGAAAATACCTATAAAAGATATTTATATACTAAATAATAATTCTCTTTTAAATCATTTTTTTCTACTTTAACACCATTATTATGTTGACAACCTTTTTTAAAATTTATATACTATTCCAAAATAAACCATGGAAATGTAAATGAATATAACGCAACTGGTACGTACGTCATGACAAGTTATAGTTATTTACTTTTTAGAAAGGAGTTATACTATGTCCCGCAAAACAATTTTGAATGTCTTTATTGGTCTTGTTATACCAGTTGTTTGTATACCTGGTGGGTTAATTTATTTTCGTTACTCCGAACATTTTATTTTAGGTTTTCCTATTCTTTATTTTTGGATGTTCTTATGGTTCATTCTGACATCTATTTGTATTTCTTGTTCTTGGTTTTTCTTCGATAAAAAAAATTATGATTAATTAATTTACAAGGTGGGATGGATAATGGCAGTTGCAATTTTCATAGGTGTTCTTATTTTTTCTCTAATTCTAGCAGTTCTTTCAAAAGGTAAATCGAAAAAAGACAACGTAGCAGATTATTTAGTTGGTGGAAGATCTTTTAACGGATTTATCTTATTCTTCCTTGCAATCGGTGAAGTGTATAGTATCGGAACAATTATTGGGTTTCCTGGAGGTATATACGCAAAAGGGGCTAGCTACGGAATTTGGTTTCTAGGATACATTCTTTTAGCCTATCCAGTAGGCTACTTCCTTTCACCTCTTATTTGGCGGGCTGGCAAACACTACAATGCGATGACCGCTCCTGATTTATTCAAAAGCCATTTTTCTAGCAGACCTTTAGAATTACTAGTGGCTTGTACTTGTTTACTATTCCTCATTCCTTGGGGACAGTTACAGTTTGAAGGGCTTATAGTTGCTTTAAATGCTTTAGGCTTCGATTTCCCACCTATTATTGCTGTAATCATTGCTGGGGCTATTGCATATGTGTATGTTGCGATTTCTGGAGTAAAAGCACCTGCTGTTATATCAATTTTAAAAGATATTCTTTTATTCGCAGCTATTATTATCGTAGGTTGGGCAGCCTTTTCAAAACTTGATGGTGTAAATAATCTATTTACTACTGCAAAAGAACACGGTGCTTCATTATCTTTTGGTTCGACAGAACAAGTTACGTTTTCAATAACGACAATTATTTTCCAAGCAGTAGCTTTCTATTGTTTCCCATTTATTATAAATGTATTGTTCACAAGTAAATCAGAAGGGACAATTAAGCGTGCTCAAAGGTTTATGCCACTGTATATGCTTATGTATCCATTCTTAATTGCTTCGGCATATTTTGCTCTAGTTGCTTTACCGAACATTGATAACCCTAACCATGCATTTATTGCAACTTCCATTGAATTATTACCTTCATGGGTAGTTGGATTAGTAGCTGCTGGGGCCGCACTATCAGGGCTACTCGTACTAGCCGTTATTTCTTTAGTAGTTGGTGGTATTTTTACTCGTAACAT
Source organism: Lysinibacillus sp. JNUCC-52 (assembly GCF_015999545.1). Lineage (NCBI taxonomy): Bacteria > Bacillati > Bacillota > Bacilli > Caryophanales > Bacillaceae > Lysinibacillus > Lysinibacillus sp. JNUCC-52. Next base: position 3,662,920 of record NZ_CP065546.1, on the reverse strand, counting down.
TGTGACAAGTATTCCAGAAAATAAACAACGTAAATGGTCACAAGTTGTTGTTATTGTTTATTTATTAATTTCAATGTTGTTAACTGTATCTCTTCCAAGTTTAATGCTAAATCTAATTAACACAGCTTACTTTGGCTTTGGTCAAATATTGCCTGGTATTCTTTCCATTATTTTTTGGAAAAGAGCTACTGCGATAGGGGTTGGTGCAGGTATTCTAACGGGTACGGTAATCGCATTATCCTTCCAATTTGCAGGTATTAGTATTTTTGCAATTAATACAGGACTGATTGCATTATGTTTCAACTTCCCTGTGTTGATTATTGTGAGTCTACTAACATCTAAAAACAAACAGTTGCTAACACCGATAGTAGCTGTACGCATGGAGAAATAGTTTAATAATGATCGTTTTAGGAAGTGCATTTAATGGAGTATTCTATTGTCTTTGAATCAATACTATTAATAGGATTTATGATTTTAATAGGTATATTACTTGCTCGAATTACACCTATTAATGAAAGCACTCGTAAAACCTATACACTAATCATCGTGAACGTTGCGATGCCCTGTATTATTCTTTCAAGCATATTTAAGGTAGAGATTAGCCCTACTATTCTTAAAAATATTGGCATGGTATTTATATTATCTATAATGATTTGTCTAATTGGCATTTTTTTAGGATGGCTATTGATTACTATTTTTGATAAGGAAAGTACGATGAAACCTGAAGTTGCCCTTCTCTCTGGACTTGGCAATACAGGTTTTATCGGAATACCTTTATGTGCTGCAATTTTAGGTCCAAAAGGTGCTTTATATGCCGCAATTTTTGATGCAGGTGTGGACTTGGTCATCTGGACTGTTGGGGTTATGCTGTTGCAAAAAACGATGAAATTTTCATTTAGCACGTTAAAATCGATGATTAATATTCCTACGATTGCAATTGTATGTGGCTTATTCTTTGCTTTTGTTAATTATCGTCCTCCCGTTATTTTTATTACATTAACTAATCAATTAGCTGCACTGGCATCACCACTTGCTATGTTTTATATCGGGATACTAATTATGTCTGTAAATAAATCTCAATTTACAGTACTGAAAAGTAAATCGATTATTCCTACTTTAGTGAAACTTCTTGGTTTACCGATTGTAGTATTTATCATAATTAGTTTTATTACGGTCGATCATATCATTGCACAAACTTTACTAATTCAAGCAACGATGCCTGCTCTAACATTGTCATCTATTTTATTTAGTAAATATAATGCAAATGATAAATTAGGTGCTATTGTCACAGTTATTTCAACAATCTTTTCATTGTTATCGATACCGTTACTTCTATTAATATTGGTTAAATTAAATTACTTTTAGGAGGTCAATAAAATGATTACAGTTGATTTACTTATTAAAAATGCAAATATTATTACGTTAGATGCCAAAAGTACTCGTGCTAATGTTTTAGCTTCTTACGAGGGAAAAATTGTAGGATTATGGTCTGAGGATGAGTTTACTAGAGTTAAAGAATCTTTAGTTTTGACTAAAAGCATTAACGAAGTAGATTTAAATGGGGCAACGTTAATTCCTGGTTTTATCGATACACATAACCATCTATTAATCTATGCGCTAAACAAGTCTCAAGTAGATTGTTCCCCGACGTATAATAAAAGCATTACAGATATATTACGTAAGTTAACGGAGTTCCATAACGAACGCGCTGATAGCGGTTGGATTTTAGGCTTTGGCTATGATGATACAATGCTTACTGAAAATAGACATCCTACTCGAGAAGACTTAGATAAAGTAAGTACAGATCGACCTATATTTATCCGCCATATTTCAAATCATCTTGCAGTTGCAAACTCAAAAGCACTAGAAATCGCGCAGTTAGATGCTTCTATTAAAGACCCAGATGGGGGACATTTTGGACGGGATGCATTCAATAATTTAAATGGCGTTTTATATGAGCCAGCTGCAATGGACTTAGTTTTCAATAGTATCCCTACTCCATCGACCGAAGAAGTAATTGAGTTAATTCGCATAGCTTCTCAAGATTATTTAGCACAAGGAATCACAACGAATACGGATGCAGGGGTTGGATTAACATTAGGTCCAATTGAGTACGATATCCATATTGAGGCATTGAAAGAAAAAGCACATCCAATGCGAATGCGATTCATGATAATGAATGATTTATTATTGGAGGGTGGTATTTTCGAGGAATATGATGCACATCAACTAAATCAAAAAATAGTAAAAGATTCTAACGGCATGGCCAAGTTAGATAGTGCAAAACTATTCCAAGATGGCTCCATTCAAGGACTTACTGGCGCTTTACGTCAACCATATTATAATGATCCAAATTTATATGGAGATCTTATTTTCCCACAACATATTTTGAACAATTACGTATTAGATTTCCATAATCGTGGCTATAGAATAGCAACACACGGAAATGGAGACCGTTCTATAGGCTCGATTTTAGAAGCGTATCAGTATGCACTTGATACTTCACCACAAAGCGATCATCGTCATCGAATTGAACATGTGCAAACTGCTACACCTGAAGATTTGAAATTAATGAAAGACTACAATATTGCTGCTTCATTTTTCATTAATCATGTTTATTACTGGGGCGATCGCCATAAAAACATCTTTTTAGGGCCTGAAAGAGCAGCGAGAATGAACCCATTAAAAGAAGCCGATGATTTAGGCTTATTATATACATTACATTCCGATTGTCCTATTACACCTATTTCCCCACTCTTTTCAGTATGGGCAGCAGTTAACCGTATAACGAGAGATGGGCATGTATTAGGAGAAGAACAAAAAATTGATGTTGAAAGTGCCTTAAAATCTATGACGATTTATGGTGCGCAATTGAACTTCGACGAACAGGATTTAGGTAGTATTGAAATAGGAAAATTAGCTGATTTCGCAATTTTAGATAAGGACCCTACAGCCGTTGATCCTATGACAATTAAAGACATTCATATTTTAGCTACGATTATTAATGGTGAATTTGTGTATGAAAGTAAACAATTAGCTTTTTCAAAGTGAAAATAATTACTATTCCCCAATAGTAACTATTTATATATTTTTTTAAAAAACTACTGACTCCCCATTTGTCAGTAGTTTTTAAAATTTAATTATCCAGTTTTATTGCTTCTTTAACCGTTGAGACTTGAAGTGAAATGCATACTTACCAGGATTATAATCAGCTATACAATATTCAATAAGATCCCCATTAATATCGTAAACAAAGCGAGTCAGATGGAGTGTATTACTGTTTTCCTTAATATCAAGCAATTTACAATCCTCCTTGGAAATTGGCTTGCTCGTAATAACCTCATCTGCATCATGTAATTGAATATTCATTTCATCCTCTAATAAGTCATACAATGTACCACTTTTAATATCGAGTTTAGAAAGCTTTTCGCCAATTTCAATTGGGTAGTATTGTGTCTCAATAGCGATTGGCATATCGTCTGCATAACGTACACGCTTAATCAAATATGCTTCAGTTAAATTGATCGCTTCTTTCACTTCATTTGGAACCGTCACAATCCCATGTTTAATTAACTTCGTTCCTGGCTTCATTCCCATATTTTCAATACTTTTAGTCGTACTAATTAAATTACCTAACCAGTAATGAACTGGTTTTCTCGTAATATATGTACCTTTACCATGTCTTTTCTCCACAATACCGTCTATTGCTAAATGTGAGATGGCTTCTCTCACTGTACTTCTACTAACATTGAATTCTTCCATTAATTCACGTTCACTTGGTATTTTACCGATATATATACCTTGATTAATTTTCTTTTCAATCATTTTTCTTAATTGTATATGGAGAGGTATTGGATTATTTGAGTTAATCATTTTTGCACTCCTTTCAAAAGGGATAATTAGATTGATGTACATATCATCATAAATCCTAAAAGTAACTGAATACCCATAATTATCATTACTTCTATTATATCTAGACCGACAAGACCGCGTCCACATCATTGCGTTGTAAATTACTCTATTCTTGTCGTTCTACATTTAAGGTATTCTTCTAAATTAAATAGAGCCATCTATAGTTAGATGGCTCTCAGACTGTAGACAAACCCGAGGTTTTTCGAATTTGTCTATCGTCCTTTTTTTAAAAAAACTAATATAGGTGATGACTACTGCGGTTGATTTCCGCTATGGGTGGGCGCTTTCCGCGGGCACATCGTAAGTCGCAACCCTCGCTAGCGCGCGGAATGTCCGCGTCTTACGTTTTGTGCTGTTCCCGCAGGAGTCGCCCACCCTCCGCTGCAATCAAATAGTGTCAACATGCTTTTTCGCAGGACAAAGTTAAAATACAGTACAATTTTCGCATTGATTATAAGGATAGCCGTCTGCTTGAATCATTAAATACATTAGAGGTCTACTGCCGTTGATTTCCGCTACGGGCGGGCGCTTTCCGCGGGCACATCGTAAGCCGCAACCCTTGCTAACGCGAGGAATGCCCGCGTCTTACGTACTGTGCTTTCTGAGCAGGAGTCACCCGCCCTTCACTCCAATCAACTTTATATGAATTTCTAACAGTCTACTATAATCATGGCAAACAGCTTTACAGGGAGGAGATGCTCGAAGAGTATGGCAACACGAAAGTAAGAACCCCTTTTTTACAATAAAAAATAACAAAAGGGAGTAAGATTTCTATTCTTAATCCCTTTTGTCGACAAGCTGTGAGCCATCTATAGTTAGATGGCTCTATTGCTGTCCTATATATAAAATGCATGTTCACTATAATAATTTGTAGCATTTAATGCTCTAAAGATTGCAACAAAGTTATCACATGTGGTTATTGCATGAAACTCTATTTACATCCTAATGCTTGCCTAATTTCAAGATAGAAATAGTTAGAAGAGGCTAACTTCTCACACTTGTTTAAGCTTACTTATTGGTTAGCTAATTCATAGTTTTTTAAGTTATCTATTGTATGCGTGAGAAGCGAAAAATCTCCCCAACTTTTATGCCCAGGAATAACTACTTTTGCGTCTGGATATTTATTAATGAGATTTTGCATTGTATATGGCCACGCATTCATATTTGCTTCGTCGATTATTCCGACATTACCTTGTTCAAGTGCAAAAATCATATCGCCAAATAAAATTTTATATTGAGGTAACCATACAACAATATTATCTCTTGTATGCGCTTCACCTGGATAATATGTCTCTATACTAACCTTCCCTGCTTTAAATACAGGGTTTCGATCCAAGGTAGTTTTAATTTGCGGATAGCCTTCATCCTTCATCATTTTTGCAATAAATGACGTACTTTCAACGGGAATTTTAGCATCCAATAACGCTTGAATCCCCCCTACACGATCAATTTTATGATGAGTAATAATCGCTTTCTTTACACGTTTATGGAAATTTTGGTCAATCATTTTTAATAGTTCATTTGCTAATTGGTCATTCCAAGTAGCATCTATAAGATAAAGACCTTTAGATGAGTTAATAAGCAGACCATTTGCTGGTACTGAAAAGCCATCCATATTTATATAGGTAGTGTGGACCCAAACTTCATCATTTATTTTTGTTAGTTTAACCGTACCATCCTCGTTGCTAATTTCTGTTTGATTTCTGCCTTTAAAAACGCCCTCATTTTCCTCACTTTTAGTAGATGCGTATGTTTTCGATTTTTCTATTGGCAATAAGAAAGATCCAATAATTACTGCGAAACTTAACACACACAATAATGCTTTTTTTGAACTCAATAATTTTTTCATCATGTTTCTAACTCCTCCTTTTCTTTGTTTATTTTAGAAGGAGAGGTTACCTTGTTCAATAACATAACGCTAACAAAACGCTAACAGTAATCAGACGGACTTCTCCTTTTCTGATTCTTTACATTTTAAGTTCATGTGATAAGATACATTTTGCATACTTTAAACAAAATTTGTTCCTTAAGGAGTATAGAGATGTTAGATCAGGATGTTTATATTTCAATAAATAAGGGAGAAACACTTACTAAGCAAAATAGAATTACTATTACAAATAACGAAGTTTTATTAGGGCGTGAAGGGAGCAATTTTACACCTGACGTTGCTTTTATTAGCCAATATATTTCAAGAAAACATGCTTTAATTGGTGTGGAATGTGGAAATTTTTATATTATTGATCTTATGAGTAAACACGGAACAGAAGTTAATTATTCTAGCATTGAGAAGAACAAACCTTTTTTCCTTCACGATATGGATACTATTAGTTTAGCGCAAGGCACTTCTGTTCTTACTTTCCACCATCAGTCGAAGAGCAGTCTCGATAAAACTCTTGAGTTACCTATAATACAAAAGAACAATGTGGATGATTGTATTGGATTAACGATTAATATCGAACGAAGAGAAATACTAATTGACGGTGTTCAAATTTATCTTACAAGTAAAGACACAGGGCTATTTTGGTTGTTACATCAAAATAAAGGTTGTGCAGTAAGTTATGATGAAATCAAAATTACCGTTTGGCCTGAACGCATTTTATATCAAAATGAAAAACCAGACGTAGGACGAGAAGAAATTAATACCCTTGTCTATAGATTACGAAAGAAATTAGGGAAATATGGGGAAAACATTATATCGGTCCCACGGTATGGATATATGTTAGACATATAAGCACTACTCCTACATAATCTACTTTAAAAAAATGAGATGAGATTTGTAACAAGACTACTACCATTGTTGGGATACTGCCCCCCTTTTCGTAATACATCAGCGACGAAAAATATATGGGGCAGCTCCTAACTATGTATGTATCAAACATAATCACTTGCTACCAAAGACGTTTCTTTATAATCCCCCACTTGCTAACTCTGCACAGTCTGTAGCCATTTCACATAAATCCCTTATATACCTTCCTGCCAAAACATTGTCCAAGCGAAGAAGGTCACTATCGCCTTATTCTATTTTCATGCACCCCTTCTAGAAATTTTTTATAATTAGGAAAAAGAACTACCATTGTTTTTTGCGAAAAATAAAAAGAAGTATATCCTTGCCAGTACGGCAAAAATACACTTCATGAAAGATAAAGTGCGCATACGCCTTAACAAAGTGTAAACGGCTTTTCATCTGTCAAACCGCTTCTATAAAAGTTGTAACTTTGACCTTTGCGCTTTCGTATTAAATAATTGCGCTCCATTAAATAATGCACAAAGGTAATCACTTGAATAAAAGCAGCTCCTCGAAGCTCTACAGGCTTATGTGCATACACCTGATTCGTAATTTCCTGTGCTGAGGCACCTTCTTCAGGTATTGCATTTAAAATTTGCTGACATTTGTCAGTATAGTGTGCCATTAATCGTGATACGCGCTCATTAAAGTCTTCAATTTGTGTCCCATGGGCAGGCAATGCATCATGAATTTTTAATTGACCTAAGCTTTCAAATGTCGCCAAATATAAGGCGAGCGGATTTTGCATTTTTGTTGAAGGCATAACAATCGGGTTAATAATTTCTAATAAATGATCCCCTAAAAATAAAACGCCAGCCTCTTTTTCATAAAAACAATAATGATCTGCCGAGTGACCTGGTGTCCAAATTGGCTGCAAATTAAAGGTTTCACTTTCAATCATTTGATGCTCCGAAAAAATAACATCGACATGTACTTGAAATGGTTCGTAACGATTAAATACCGCTGATGCCGCTTGATCTTGCACCATCCCATAATCAGCTAGAAAAGATAAACTGCCATCGTCGGTAATGCCGTTTTCAAAACGTTCCCGTCTGCTTGTTAATTCCTCGTAACTTCGTTGAGACATCCAAATAGTTGCCTCATACTCATCTTGGAGCCATTTTGCCAAACCAAAATGATCAATATGCAAATGTGTGATAAGCACACGGTTAACTTTACGTTCACCAATGACCCGCCGCCATATTTCTTTCGACTCAGCATTATCGTCACCTGTATCAATAATTGTAATTCCAGAAGGCTCTTCAATTACATAGCAGTTAACACTTCGTAAATCATAAGGAATCGGCAATGTAACAACTTGCCAATTTAAAAGCTTTTGATTTTGCATCTTTCCACCTCTACTTAATTATTCTATTATTCTGTCTTTTTATGTTAAGATAATAGCACTTCTTATGGAAAGGAGCCAACTTATGGTACAACAAATCGATTTATTTATTTATAATGCCGTTATCGTAACGCAATCAAAATCTGTAGTAATCGCTACAAGTATGGCCATTCTTAACGGAAAAATCATCGCTTTATTTGGACATAATGATTGTTCACCCTATCGAGCTAAAATAAATATTGATGCACAGCAAAAAGTGATTTTGCCTGGTTTCATCGATGCACATTGTCACTTACAAGCGATGGTTAGCGAGCAGTTTAATATACATATACCGACCTCATACGAAACGAAAGAGACGCTTTTTGCCTATCTTCGTGAGCAAATATCGCTCATTCCAACTGGAAATTGGGTTCGTATTAATGGCTATCATCCTTATCATTTCTCGCAAATAGAGCCTTTCACTATGGCGATGCTAGATGAGCTTTCTACAGAACACCCAATCCGTTTACGTTATGTAACACGACATACATCCGTGTTAAACAGCAATGCCTGGGACTATTTTAAACATGCTTTAGAAAGTCACTCTAAAGAAGGCATTCATTTGGAGCTAAATTCTTTTGGACTGCCTACAGGTATTATTCATGGAGCCGATGCTTTCCTAAACGAATTTGTATTACCGAAATTACCTGAAGCGCAGTGGTTAGCTGGTATAAAAACTTTACAATCAAAACTTCTATCTTTAGGCATTACTACTGTTTGTGATGCATCTGCCACGACATCCGCTTCGCAGCTTACAGTATGGAAAAAAGCGGCTCAACAATTTTGGAAAATTCCCGTTCACTGGATGACAGGTAGCGCTCACTTTGATGACCTTGCAAATCAGCTTCAACCTATACCCATATTTAAACGCAATGCCTTAAAAATTGTATTGGAGACAATGCCAGAAATTTACCCTCGTCAAGATATCGTTGTACACATGATGAAACAAGCATTTCTCGAAAATAGCCCAGTGGCAATTCATGTTGTTAATCCTGAAATGGTTTGGCATGCCATTGATGCTTTACAAACAGTACGTCAGCAACTCCCTGAAATAAAAGGAATTTGCCGCTTTGAACATTTGAGTTTATGTCCCGAAGCTTTTTTTGAGATGTTACATGAAAATCAAATACAAGTCGTCACAAATCCTCCGTTTATCGACGTTCATGGTGATCGCTACATACAGCAAGTAGACGACAGTGAGCACAGTTGGCTTTATCCAGTGAATTCTTTACTACAACACGGTATAACAGTTGCAGCTGGTTCAGATGCACCTGTCGCCCCTATCTCCCCTTGGCTTGGCATGTATGCGTCATGTACAAGGCAAAGTAAGGATGGCTTGCCAGTCAATATGCAAGAGGCTGTGTCAAGCCAGGAAGCTCTGAATCTTTATACAACCCATGCCGCTTTCGTTATTGGTGAACAACAACGAATAGGTCAACTTGCACCAGGCTATGACGCTAATTTTATTATTGTGGAACAGCATCCCTTAAACTGCACATTGGCTCAGCTTCGAAATATGCAAGTATTAGAGACGTGGATTGCTGGTGAGCGACTTTATCATTCTTTATAACAAATATTGTAATTCGTACAATAACTATATATAATAAATAGTTAATTGCTATAATCGCAATTTTCAAAAAACGTAAAGGTGTGAAAACCATGGATAATACAAAAACCGTCCACCGATTAAGTACTGTGGATAATGCCATCTCATTACTCACATTATTTTTAAAATACAAATCCATTGGGCTAGTTGATATTGAGCGTGAACTAAAAATTAGTAAAACAGCGGCATTTCGTTTAGCTGCCACTTTAACTGACCGTGGCATGCTTTTAAAAAATTCGGATAGTAAAACGTATCAGCCAGGGCCAATTATTTTCCAAATCGTCAATCGCTTTCATTCGCCAGATATTGTTTCGATTGCTCAACCGTACATGGTGGAACTAGCAGCTAAAACAAAAGAGTCTGTTTACTTATCAATACGCTCAGGTAATAAACACCTCTTTTTATCGGGGGTTGAGAGTGAACATGCTTTAAAAGTCACTACGCCACTTGGGGAAGAATATGAATTATATTATGGCGCTATCGGCAAATTACATATGGCCTACATGTCGCCAAAAGATTTACAAACGTATTTTAATCGCACTACCTATATCCAATATACAGAAACTACACTTGATATTGAACTTTTTAAGCAACAGCTCTCCACCATCAAGCAAGACGGTTATGCTTGGAGCCTCGGTGAGCGAGCAGATGGTATGATTGGCGTTGCCGCGCCTATTTGGGGTAATAGTGAAGAGCCTTTAGCTGCACTCACGATTCTCCTCCCGCTTGCCCGTTATCATGAGGACATCAAAGAACAGATGGAAAAAATTGTACAAGAATACACAGCAAAAATTACACAAGATTTTCTTGAACAACAACACTAGCCATTTGCGATGACCTTTTGCTTATAACATTCCTTAACAAGGGTTTGTTCAAATGCAAGCCCTTGCTCTAAAGATCGATCCATCCCACTAGAAATGAGCCGTTTAATTTGCTGTGCTGTTTTAGAATACGTCGTTATACGCTTCATAAAACGCATTACTTCATCAAATAAATGCTCTTCTGGAAAAATGTCTGTGACAATTTGACGAGCCTTCGCTTCCTCTGCCGATAAATAATAACCTTTCATCGCAAAATCTATCGCCCAACCATGTCTCATTAAACGGGGTAGGCTTTGTGTCCCTCCAGCGGCTGGTAACATCCCTAGCGCACATTCAGGCAACGATATTTTTGTTTTCGGTGCTGCAAAACGAAAGTCGCAAATCATCGCCATCTCTATTCCTGAGCCAACAGCAAAGCCATGCAAAATAGCGGCAATCGGCTTTGGACATCGGCGGAATTCCTCCCATATATCATGCTGAATCCGAATTTTCCGTTTCTCAATAACAGAAGGGATTGTGCCAAATTCCTTTAAATCTGCGCCTGCGCAAAATCCTTTGCCATTACCACGTAATATAACGCCATCGATTGTAGGATCAGCTTGTACTGCTAAAATTTGTTCATACAATGCATCACGCATCGCCACACTAACGGCATTTAATTTTTCAGGATGATTCAATGTAATAATAGCTATATTTTCATCTCTCTCTAATAAAACGATTGATTCCATGTAATCGCCTCCTACTCCCCAATAAAATGTGGCTTGCGCTTCTCTAAAAATGCTTCAACACCTTCCATACGATCACGTGAAGTTTGTAATAATAAATAAACATCTAACTCTAAACGTAACCCTTGCTCAAATGGTAGCTCACTACCACGGTATAAGCATTCCTTCGTATACTGTAATGATAAAGTAGAAAGCTCGCTTAGACGCAGTCCTTCAGTACAAGCCGTTTGCCATAGCTCCTCACGTGGCACTTGTGTTGTAGCTAAACCTAGTGCAATCGCTTCTTGCGCATCTACAGTAGACTGACCTAGCAAGACATTCATCGCTGCGCCTTTACCAATTAGTCTTGGCAATCGCTGTGTAATGCCCCCTGCTGGTACTAAACCGTAAGCTAATTCAGGTACCGCAAATTGCACATCTTCCGCAATAATCCGAATATCTGCAATACAAGCAAAACTAAATGCTAATGATGTGCATTGCCCATGGATGGCCATAATAATTGGATATGGGAGCTTTGCCCAAAGTTCAAGTACGTCTGTTGCAAGACTTACTGTCTGATATTGTTGTGGAACATCTTCCTCTGAAAATGCAGGGAGTCTACTGCCAATTGAAAACTCATCTGCACTCGAACCGACAACAACTACCTTAATATTCGTTGCATCACGCAAATAAATAGCGATATCTCGCAACTCTTGAATAAAGGGTGCATGCCATTCATTTTGTGTTTTACTGTCTACTAGTTGTATGTAGGCGATGCCTTGCTGTTGGGTTATATTAATAAATTGATAATTCATAATGTATCCCTCTTTTCTTTGGAATAATGTGACTTGTAAAAAGCAGTATGCTCACCAAAATAAGGTGCTCTTTCTTTCTGTTCGTGCCATGAACTTAGTGTTTCTTCTATTATATTGTCATCACAGTTATTCATTGTGTTGACACCTGATGCATCCGAAGTAGGCTCATAAGGAACCCAAGCAACCAGCGTCGCTACTTCATATTGCGAGACATCAATCATATAGGCCGCATACGTTGTCGTTTGTTCATACAAAGCAAGAGCAATCGAAAAGGCACCGATAACACCTGCCAACATATCACTAATAGAAAACAGAGGAAGCGTAGGTGTCCCTGTATGATCTACTGTTTGTGCGACGATTCCACCCATTGACTCCAATGTCGAGCCATAGCCTACATAATCTCGAAAAGGTCCTGTTTGACCAAATGCGGATAACGATGCATGAATAATTGATGCATTGTGTAGCTGTAGTACATCATCCGTCAAGCCAAAATTCACCATTACACGTGGGCTAAAATTATTTACGACAATATGGCTGTCTTCTATGAGATGTAATAGAACCTCTTTATCTGCTTCCACATTCAAATCTAGAACGACTGATTTTTTATTGCGATTTAGCTCTTCAAAAAAAGGAGTTGATCCCGACTTACCGCGAATGCCATCTGGACGATGGGGCGCTTCAATTTTAATTACTGTCGCTCCTAAATCCGCAAATAAACGTGTACAATACGGGCCAGCCCACATCGCTGTCATATCCACAATTTGCAACGCCTTAAAACTGGTAAAAGAAAAGGACTGGTTTGCTGCCAGCCCTTTTGACATAATCCATGGGGAGCGGATGATGCGTTGTTGTTCAATAAAACCTCGACTTTTATGTTGGGGACATTGTATTACTTCCTGATGCGATTGGACACTAGCAAAAGGTAATCTAAACGTTTGCCCGAGTGTCATTAGCTCTTGCCGTAACTGACTGGAACTCCACTTACTTAGTGAAGCCTCGATAGTGCTTTTTTGCAACCGTCGTTCCAATTGTGTTGTACAAGTTGGTAAATCTACTTGTGCCCAACGGGTTAAAAATGCCCACTGTTCATCACTAGGCGCACCAATGAACAGTGGACCATCCACAGCAGGGGTTAGGATCATCGGCACAATCTCTTGTTCTTCTTTTGTAAACAGGCGACCATGTAGTGCACTCGCTAAAATGGAGGCAACATGTACAACTACTGTGGCACCGCGTTGCCCTTCAAGTAACTGACAAACTGAGACAAAAGCAATATGAGCTGCCACTAATATAGAGGCGGGGAAACCTCCGATGGCAATAGAAGGGGATGATTCTTGCTCACTTTCCTTAAGCCAGCCAGCTTTCACTTGTAGTTCACGCTCATCACCTGTTTGAAAAGATTGAAAGTTAATGAATATTGTGACTGCCTGTGGAAAACACGCTGCTCTCCACTTACGATCTTCCGTTAGTACAATATCCCATTCACTCCCTGTTTGTACCGATGATGTAAGCACCTTCTGTGAATCACAAAAGAAAGGTTGCTTCACACTTACTTTTTCGACATATGCTCCTTGCTGCCGTAATAATTCAGCAGCATAACTCGTTGCAAGCGTTGTTGAAAGTTCCAGTATTCGACAGCCCTTAAGTGTTTGCTGCTTCATCATACGACCTCCTATCTTAGTCCGCTGTTGGTAATGCGACGGGCTTTTTCACCTGCATATTTTTATCGCAACATTGTACAGAACCTTCACCGGATTTGATGCACATTACTTCACTCCCACATTCCAAACATTCAAAGCGTTTTCCTAATTGATTCGCCATCGTACATCACTCCTTACTTTTTCTCACTAATCTTTTGCCCACAGCAAGTTAATTGTCCTTCACCGATTTTCATCATAATGAACTCGCTTTGACATTTTGGGCATGTGAATTTCGTACCGATTTTAATAGTCATTTACGCTCCCTCCCTTTAGCTAAGCATTTGACTGCCGATAATATTTTTTTCTAGCAAGCGATTATAATCTTCCTCTGAAAGTTGTAATAACTCCTTAAATACATATTCATTATCCTGACCAAGTAATGGCGCGGGTGCTTTATGTAAAACACGTTCATTGTTCCATTTAATTGGCCAAGACGGATATAGATGTGTTCCTACATACGCTCGTGTTACTTCTTGAAACATATTTTTTAAAAATGGATCATGCTCCATTTCATGCACTTCCAATACAGGACCTGCTGGCACACCGACTTTTTGGAGACGTGATGCAATTGCATGATGTGTTTCATGCTGCGTCCACTTCGAAATAATGGCATCCAATTCATCATGCGCTGCTATGCGCCCTGCTACTGTCTTGAAACGCTCATCCTCTAGAAGCGATTGCGCATTCATTTCTTGGCATAAGTTTTGCCATTCCTCATCTGAAGTGATGGAAATCGCAACCCAACTATCTTTGCCTTGAGTACGGTATACACCTTGTGGAGCAATTCCTGGCTGACGATTGCCTACACGACTCCAATTTTCACCATTCAATATAAAGTCTGCAATAGGTGCACCCATGTAATTCACACAGCCTTCATTTTGCGCAAGCTCAATTTCCTGTCCTTCACCAGTACGATCGCGATGCTCTAATGCAATTAACAAGGCAGCCGCCGCATGAAAGCCTGCTAATACATCTGCAACGCCAAGTACAGTCATCGGTTTACCATCTTGGTAACCATTTAATTGTGCAATACCCGATAACATTTCAAATGTATAAGCAAATCCAGGTTGGTCACGATATGGCCCTGTTTTCCCGTAGGCTGGCATTGAAAGCATAATCACATCTTTCTTATATTGAGATAGCACGTCATATGTTAAATGAAAGTTTTCCATCACACGTGGTGTATAGTTTTCAATAACAATATCGCATTTTTCCATCACCTTTTTAAAATACGCTTTTCCCTCTTCATCATTTAAATTAAGCGTTGCACCTAATTTATTATGATTGGCAGCGTTAAATTGTGGACCAAACTCCCACCAATCTTCCTTCGGGGAAGTTAACATAAAACGGAAGCCATCTGGTGATTGAATAGATTCCAACTTTATAATTTCCGCACCAAGTGCACCGAGATAAGATGTACACATTGGGCCTGACCACCACATCGACAAATCTAAAATGCGTACTCCCTTTAATGGTTGATGCATATGATTTCACCCTTTCTAGACTTGTGTACTTTTATCATAAAATGGTTTGAATGTTTTTTCGTTATGCTCACCTAGCAAAGGAGCGCTTGTACGAATCGACCAAGGTGTTTTCGACATTCGGAAAGGTGCACCAGGTTGCTTCATGATGCCAAGCTCTGGATGATTGACCTCGACGAAAAATTCACGTTCTACATACTGATCTAAGGATAGTAGGTCTTCAAAAGTCGGAACAAGCGTTACAGGTACACGCCATTCATTGCCTAAAGCAAGCACTTCCTCAGTCGTACGCTCCATTAAAAACGCATCAAGACGCTCTTGAAAAATGTCCTTATGCATTAATCGCTGAGGTAACGTTGTAAAACGCTCATCTTCTACCCAATCATAAGCCTCAATCATAAAGCAGAACCCTTGCCAATGTTGACCTGTCAGAACACTTATGCCGACATGCCCATCCTTACATTGTTCAATGCCTGGCAGCATAACATAACGTCCTTCATACTTAAAAATACTTGTCGGATAAGAGTTTTGAACAGTTGGATAGGAACGCTGTAATAAACCCATTTCTGCGATGGATATATCTAAATGTGCACCTATTCCAGCTACACGTGCCCCTCGACATGCCGCAATAGCGGAGGAGGCGGCAAATGTACCAGTGATATACTCTAAAATACGTAATTGTCCTGCTGCACGAACTGGCTCTCGATTCGGCTCACCAACTGAAGATAAAAAACCGCTCATTGCCTGCGTAATAATCTCTGTTGCCTTATAATGCGCAAACTCTCCCTGTTGCCCAAAGTTTGAAATCGATACCATAACAAGCTTAGGATTAATCGCCTTTAACGTTTCATAATCTAAGCCTAGTCGCTGCATCACACCAGGCGCAAAGTTTTCAACAAGTAAATCCATATCCTTCACTAATTGCTTAATAATACGTATACTATGCTCGGATTTTAAATCGAGAGTAATACTTTGCTTATTATTATTTAAATAAGCAAATAAACCGCTCGCATTTAAATTTTCCTCATTATTTTTAAAGGGACCCGCTGCTCTTGATGGATCTCCTGTTTCAGGACGTTCCACTTTAATGACTTCAGCCCCATAATCCGCCAATATTTTGGTACAATACGGTCCTGCAATATGCCAGGACAAATCGAGTACTTTCAGATGTGTTAATGCTGTTTGTGTCATCTACTCCCCCCCTTACATACTAGATACTTTTGAAGGTTCTTCTTGCTTTATGGACAACCATTCACCTAGATTGTGCAGATGAACTTCTGATGAACCAAACGCTAGTTGTTGCCCTTTGAAGCGACGGTAACAAAACTGTAATGGGTAGTCATAATCAATCCCCATTCCACCGTGCAGTTGATGGGCACCTGTTACTACCTTTTGCCCTTCCTGGCTAAGCCAAGCTTTTGCAATGGCTACTTCTGTTTTCGCATCTTTGCCTTCTACTAATCTTGAAAAGGCATGAAAGGCTGCTAGACGACCACCTTCAACAATTGTTAACATATCCGACATGCGATGTTGAACCGCTTGGAACGAACCGATCGGTACATTAAATTGATGACGCTCCTTCACATAATCAGAGGTAATATCAACTGCTCGGCTGAGTACACCTGTCATTTCAATAGACTTTAATGCAGTCGCAAATGTTAGCATATCGCTTGCTACACGGAACCCTTCTCCAGCCTTTCCTACGATTTGCTCCACGCTTACTTCTACATGATTGAACTGCACTTCACATAAACCGTCTGCACTAATCGTTGGAATGTCTTTCACTTCAATTCCTTTTGTAGCCTTATCAATAAGGAAAACTGTCAAACCTGCTTCTGACCCAACAGCACCCTGATCTGTACGAGCTACAACAAATAGTTTTTCAACTGACTGTGCAAATGGAACAAATAACTTCGTGCCATTTAACACATATTTGTCGCCCGCAAAAACCGCTTCTAGTGTCAAATGCTCCAATTTGTTATGAGCATGTGGCTCTGCAATCGCATAGCTGACCTTTTGTTCGCCACTTGTAAATGCAGGAAGCAAAGTTTCCTTTTGTGTCTCCGTACCATGTGTAAGTACTGGCATGACACCACTTACGATTGTGGAGAAGAAAGGACCTTGGAATAAGCCCCAACCCGCTTCCTCCATGACAATCGCTAAATCTAAAAAGTCTCCATCAAAGCCTCCATATTGCTCTGGCACAACAAGACCGACAAAGCCCAAATCTACCAGTTCGGTATATAGCTTCTCTGAAAAATGATGTGGATTTTTTTCAAAAGCGTGTAGTTCCTCCAATGCACACTTCTCTTTAAAAAACTTGCGTGCAGTTTGTTTAAACTCTTTTTGAATATCATTTAAATGAAAATCCATTTACGACCCCTCCTCATATTTTTTTAAACTTAATAAGAGATAAGTCTTCATAGACCTGATCGTCTACGACTACTTCTACAGGCATACCGATTGCCAATTCATCTGGGGCAGCGTCCAGCATATTGCCAACAATTCTTGCACCATTTTCTAATTCAACTAATACTACTTCGTACGGTGTTTGAAATCCTGGGTGTACCGAACGGTGATACACAACATAAGAATAGATTGTTCCTTTCGTAGGCGTTTCTACCCATTCCAAGTCAAAACTATGGCAGTTATAACAAATAGGACGCGGTGGATGTAACACTGTACCGCACTTACAACATTGTTGAAAATGTAGTTTCTTTGTTTCCCGAAGCTTGTGCCAAAACATTTCCGTATCTTCATTCATATTTGGCTTTGGCGTGCCAATACCCGTATATTGCACCATATTGTTTTACCCCCTTCTTAAAATGAGCCCACTTGTTGGCACACATGTACCACCTGTAACAAGCACATTTTCTACGTTATCTATTTGTGTTGTGGATGTACCACGAATTTGACGAACACCTTCTGTTATTAAATTCATGCCATGTAAATAACCTTCCGACATTAAGCCTCCTGCTGTATTAATCGGTAACTCCCCGTGACGATTAATGCGCGTGCCGCCTTCACAAAACGCAACCCCTTCGCCTCTACTAACAAAGCCAAGTGCTTCCAGTTGCATCGGAATTAATGGACTAAATGCATCGTAAATCTGTGCCACATCAATGTCCTGCGGTGTAATACCAGCTTGCTGGAATAACTTTTTACCTGATGCTTCTACTTCATGCAAAAACGTAATTTCATCGCGGTAATAACTCGTCATCACTTCTCCATTTGTAGACATTCCTTGGCTCGCGCCAGCTATAATCGCAGGCTTTTGCCTTAATGCTTTTGCACGCTCTGGCGTTGTTACAATAACTGCAATGGCACCGTCCGTACTTAAACAGCAATCATGGCGACGCAATGGCTCGACATTAATTGGCGATTCTAAGTATTCCTCCATCGTCATTTTGCGATGATGAAAAATAGCATTTGGATTACGGTTCGCATTTTCACGATTAACTAACGGTGCCCACGCTAGCTGTCCATCCTTTATGCCATATTCATGAATGTAGCGGTTGGCAAACATCGCTACCCATGACACAGGTGTTAATAAGCCATATGGATGATACATGCCCATGTTCAAATCTCCACTTACACGTGTTGGCTCGAAATCGCCATAACGCATCGGACCAGATGCATCACGAATGGACCGTACACAAACGACATAGTTCGCCATACCCGATGCGACAGCTGCCGCTGCACTGGCAACCGTGCCACAACTCGCACCACCACCATATGGAATTTGATTGAAGTAGCTTAAGTTAGGAATGCCAAGTGCACGTACTATATCTATTTGAGTCGCACTATCCATCGTATAATTGACCATGCCATCGATTTCGTTTATAGCTAAACCTGCATCCTCTGCTGCAGCTAGAATCGCTTCAAGAGCCATTCTTAATTCCGTTCTTCCACAATTTTGACTAAATTCCGTTTGTCCAATTCCTACAATTGCTGCTTTCCCTTGAATCGTTTCCACACTTTTACCCCCTTGGTATTGCTAAAACGCCTTCTCCTAATGCGTGATAGCCTAGATTGTTTTTACCGACAAACTCTATCTCTACTAGCCATTCATTATTGTCCTCATACTTGTTTTTGACATGACCGCTAAAAACGAGCGTGTCATTTGGATAGTTCGGAACTGCCAATTTCAACGCAATTTTTTTCAACGTGCTTTCTGGCCCTGCCCAATCAGTTAAGTACTTACCAACAAGACCGTTCGTCGTTAAAATATTCATAAAGACATCATCTGCGCCAGCTGCCTTTGCTGCCCTATGATCGTGATGGACGTTTTCATAATCATGCGTCGCTGCAATGGCACCGCCCACAACTAATGCTGCCGTTACCTCCCTAGAGGTAGTTGGCAATTCCGTTCCGACTTCAATGGCATTCCACGTTATGCTTGCATATGTCGTCGCTTCCATTCTCATTCCTCCTATTCTTGCACTTGTGCTTGATACGATAAGATTGTAAATGACTGCTTACAGACAACCTCATTGCGCTGATTTAAAAAGGTATATAAAAATGTCGAGAAGTATCCTGGCCCACGTGCCGTTTGCTTTAACGGTGAGATTTCTTTTACGGACAGCGTATAACTAATGTCATCTCCAATTTTCATTGGCTCAAAATATTCTTGTACTTGCGCTGTCGCAACAATCGAAGAATAGCCATGCTCCTTTAGTAAATCTACTAAGTTTTCCATTGAATTTTTTTCACGCTCTACTTTGGGCCAAAGTGGATTCATCGTATATACTTGCACCTGTGTTGGTGGTGCGATGATTTCCCCGTAGCGTGAATTCTTTGCATATGCGTCATCATGATAGAGTGGATTGGCATCTTCCATTACCTCACAATAATGGCGAATCATCGGACGGCACACTTCGTCAGTGCCCTTTGTCACCTCTGATTCAATGCCAACGAGCGATTGTAACATTTCTGTTGTTAATGACATATCTTCATCCCCTCCTTTGTATTAAGCACGGCGTAAGCCTAAACCAAAACGCGCGACTAAATCACGTTGCACATCATTGGCACCGCCTCCAAATAAGAACACTAGGCGTTTCTTTGCATAACTTTCTGCATCGCCGTTCGCGATTGCCCAATCAGAGCCATCTCGCACTTGCCCAAATAGCCCCATAATATGCATACAAGAATCAAAGACACGCTGATTAATTTCAGCTGCAAACACTTTATTCATCGAAGGTCTAAATGGCGCTTCTTGTTCATTGTCATGGCCCCATGCAGCACGGTAATTGAGTAAACGCAATACTTCTAAATTCATCTTCATTTGTGCAAAATGCTCTTTTACCCACGGTCGATCAATGACACGTTCTCCATCAATGACTGCATCTTGAGCAAATGCCAATGTTTCTTCCACCATACGCTCCATCCGTGCATATGTAGAAAGCATTAAACGCTCAAGGGATAGCTGTGACGTAATGTATTGCCAGCCTTTATTTTCTTCACCAACAAGTGCCGAAGCTGGTACGCGCACATTTTCATAGTACGTAACATTTGTTTCCTCACCCATTAATGCCATAGGTGTGACTGAAAATCCTGGGTCTGACGTTGGCACTAAAAAAATCGAAATGCCCTTATGCTTTGACACTGTTGTATCTGTGCGCGCGGCAAGCCAAATATAATCAGCAATATGTGCATTGGTTGTAAAAATCTTTTGACCGTTAATGATATAGTCATCACCATCACGAATCGCTGTTGTTTCTAATGCAGCTAAATCAGTACCTGCTTGCGGTTCTGAATAGCCAATCGCTATCTCAACTTCACCTTTTAATATTTTTGGTAGAAAATAATTTTTTTGTTCCTCAGTCCCTAATTTCATTAACGTTGGACCGACTGTTTCTAGCGTAATGAATGGAATATTGACACCTGTACGATCTATTTCCTCGATGAAAATATATTGCTCAAGCGGCGTAAGACCTTGCCCCCCATATTCCTTTGGCCAACCAACACCGAGCCAGCCATCTTCACCAAGCTTTTGAATGTACGACTTCCAAATAGGTCCCCCTTCAGGTGTATCTTTTAACTCTTCGATTAACTCCTCTGTTATTTGCTCCGCCAAGTACTCACGAATTGTTTTTCGTAACAATTCTTGTTCTGCTGTTAATTCGAATTTCATTTCCCCCATCACCTTTCTATTTTTATTCCACTAAGTTAGTAGTATATTGATCACGTAAATCACGCTTTAATAACTTTCCAGATGATGTACGTGGTAATTCCGTTGCAAATTCTATTATTCTAGGACATTTAAAACTAGCGAGTCGCTCTCGACAATAAGCCGTAATATCCGCAATAGCAGGCGGTGCAAGTGCATTACTTGGAATAATGACCGCTAAAATCTCTTCGCCCCACTCCACACTAGGTACGCCAATCACCGCTGCATCCGAAATCTCTGGATGAGCAATGAGCACATTTTCAATTTCCTGCGGCGCAATATTTTCACCACCACGGATAATCATGTCCGAGTTGCGACCTTTTAAAAATAAATAGCCATCCTCATCTAAATAACCCATATCTTTTGTGTTAATCCAGCCATCAATCAACGTTTCTTGCGATTCATCGGGACGATTCCAGTAGCCCTTCATCGCCTTTGCCGTTTTGATGTAAACGTTACCAATTTCATTAGGCGGTAACTCATGTTGACTGTCATCGAGTATTTTAATATCCACATTTGGCAACGGCTTTCCTACCGAATGTAAGCGTTCAATCTTGCGTGCAATTTCTTCTGGTGTGCCTACAAGCTTATGATCATCTGGTCCTAACACAGCAACTGTTGATGTCGTTTCTGTCATACCAAACGCATTGGCAAAATCGACGGATAAAGGGAACATCTCAATCGCCTGACGAATAATCGGGAATGGCATCGGAGCTGCACCGTACGATAAGCTTTGTAAACTTGAAAAATCAGTTTGTCCGAAGCGTGGATGATCGATAATACGCTTGAGCATCGTAGGTACTAAAAAAGCATGTGTCACTTGCTCTTGCTCTAACGTGTCTAGCCACGTATCTGCCTCAAACTGGCGAATCAATACAATACGGCGACCACCATAAATACAGTTACAAATACTTGTTGCCCCCGCTACATGATAATTCGGAACACATGTTAACGATGCACCATTCGGCAAACCCGTTGCTGCTTCGGTATGCCCCATCACATAATTCGTTAGCTGTGTATAAGTAAGCATGACCCCTTTCGGCAAGCTCGTTGTCCCACTCGTATAGAGTAAAATCGCAATATCGTCTTCTTCTATGTCAGCAAAGTCAATTATTGGCTCATTGTTCGCAATATATGTTTCATACAATTCGTAACCTTGTGCGTCATCGCCAATTACAATCGTCTTGTCAATATTGCACATTGGGTTAGTTAAAAATTGTTCGATTGATTGGACATAGCGACTCTCAATTAGTAAAACTTTAATCCCACTATCTCGTAGCATATATGCCAACTCTTCTGGCTTAGCACGATAATTAATCGGCACAATGGTTGCACCTAGTTGAAATGCTGCAAAAAAACTTTCTACTACTTCAGGGCTATTTGTCGAAACAATCCCCACTCGATCACCACGTTTAACACCATCGGCTGCCAACCGACTAGCCAATGCACCAACACGCTTGGATAGTTGCCCATAAGTTAGACGCCTTTTAAAAAAAGTTAAAATTTCTTGCTCTGGTGCAATACTTGAGGCAATTGACAATAGCAAATATGCGTTCACTTCTCCACACTCCTTTATTGAATATTCAGAATATTATAGTCATTTCGATTATGATAATATATAATTTCGAATATAGCAATATTACTTTTAATTTTTTTATTGGAACTGAAATAAAAAAGTGGGGTGTTTTTATGAAGGTAAAAAAAGACCGTCGTGCACAGCATTCGCGTAACTTAATCAAGCAAACGTACATTGCTTTAGTTCAAGAAAGAGGCTCTACAGTTGTTTCGATTACAGATATCGTCGCTCGTTGTAATATTAATCGCTCTACGTTTTACATGCACTTTCAAACAAAGGAACACTTACAAAATCAAATTGTTTTGGATTTCATTGAAGATATTTGCGGGATTATGGTTCAGTATGCCGAACCTTCTCCAACCTTCTTTTTTCAATATGATGTACAACATGCAATCTTTAGCTATGTAGAACAGCACTATGTGGCCTTCCACACCTTTTTAACGTTTAGCGACTCTTTTATGAAAAGACTTTCTGCGGAAATTTATAACCAATTTTTACTTGTAGTAAAGGACAAGATGCCAGCACCTCAAATTGCTGCCACGTATTATGCCTCCGTCATAACAGGCATGATTTATCATTGGAGTGTGGAAACCTATTATCAATATTCCGCACAATTTATAGCGCAAGAAACGACAAAACTTTTTGAGTCCAACATGCTTTGTCAGCAATTAGATCGTTAAAGAAAGAAAAATGTCGAAACATCAGTAAAAACACAACAAAGCACAAGACATTGTTGTTTATACGACATTTTCATAGATTTTGTGGATTGAATTCCGAAAAATATATCTCTTATAATGGGGCTTAATAAAATCTTGCGGAAGGAGATGCATTGAATTGTAAACGCTTTATTACCATTAAGGGGGATGAGTAGAGATGGCAAGTACGGAAAGTAAACCACAAAATGCAAAGGTCACGAGGTCACAATGGATTCAATTTTTAGCATTAGTTTTTGGGGCATTTGTAGCAATTGAGGCAATGGCATTTCAGGCACCAGCCATTCCAGTAATTTCGCAACATTTTAAATTACCAACCTATTTAGCTGGTTTAATTTTACTAACTTTTTATGTTGCTTCTGCTACACTATATCCAATTGTAGGTCGTCTTGCGGATCAGTATGGTCGAAAAAAGATGTTGCTCATCGGCATGGTCATTTTTGCTATTTCTGAAGTTGCGGCTGCGATAGCACCAGATTTCACAGTGTTCCTTATTGCGCGGGTATTCCAAGGCGTAGCTGTTGGGTTTATCTTACCCATAGCGATTGCTTATATCGGTGTTATTTTCCCACCAGAAAAACGCGGCATGGCATCGGGCATTTTTTCATCCGTACAAGCTATCGCTGCCATGTCAGGTGCGGCAATTGCTGGCTATTTAATTTTACAATATGGCTGGCCCATTATTTATTGGATTAGTGCGGCATTAGCGTTTCTTGGCTTAATTGTTGTCTTAATTTTCGTAGAGGAATCGAAGGGAGAAAAGCAATCATCCTTTGATTACATCGGTCTTATCCTTATCTTTGTTACATCAGCCACACTGTTGTCCGTGTCAACAATCGGCAAAACGTTCGGCTTCTTTTCCTCGTATACAATCATTACGTTGATTGTCGGAATCGTGGCACTTACGCTGTTATGGATTTGCGAAAACCGCATTAACAATCCACTAGTTGAATTGTCGTTATTAAAAATTAAACTATTTAGCATGGCGGTCGGCATTAACTTGCTTATCGTGGCAACCTTTATGCTATTTATTTATTGCATGAACTTCTTTATCACATCACGCCCAGGTGGAGACGCCTCCCAAACAGGATTATTTTATATGTTCTTATACGGCGCCTCATCGATCGGTGGCTTAGTTGTAGGTCGCTTGTCAGATAAAATCAATGGCCGTTCCATTTTAATTGCCATTTTCTTTATCCCAACGATTGTTATGTTTATTTTTACAATGCTAGACGCATCCATGCCATTTAATATTATTGCGACATTAGCCGTTTGTCTCGGTTTCGTTTCTGGAGCCAATACACCAATCTTAATGAAATTCGCCTTAAACGAAGTACCAAAAGAAAAACTAGCGGCAGGCGCAGGTCTATTCTCATTCATCCGTGATTTCGGCACACCATTAGGCTCTGTCTCAGGTATTGTACTATTCTCCATTTTTAAAGACGCGGCATTTAAAGAAACATTAGTAGCGAATGCAACGGAAGCAGGTATCACAAGCGAGCATTCAGCCGCACTACTAGCCGCTGGTCAAACAGGTACTGTCGAAAACAGTGCCTTAGCTGAACACCTTACATCTTTAGGCGTATCATTCGAGTCCATCTATACTACGGCTAATGCAGCAGGTCTTACGTCCGCTGTCCATTCGATTGCCTATATTGCAATGGCATTGTTTGCTACGATTCTGTTCCTTTGCTTCTTGATTCCAAAGGCAAAGAAGGCACCTGCTACAGCGGTTATTGCCTCGGAAATGGTCGTTGTCGAGGAGACGGTTTCTTAAGAGACGAGAAAAAGTGTTAGCTTGATGGCGATCAAGCTAACACTTTTTGCTTAGACGTTGATGTTCGCTACGGCGGTGCTTTCTATGTGCGGGTTTACGGGCGATTTACTCGCTTTTAGCGGGGATGTCTTTAGGTTTACAATAAGGAGCAACCCTCGCTAACGCGCGGTCTTTTTGCGTCTTACATTGTGTGCTATTCCCGCAGGAGTCACCACCTTCGCTACCATCAACTAGTATTCTCTTCTAAATCTTAAAATCAGCATCCTCATCAGACAGCCGCTTCAAGTTCTTCAAGAAGCTCAAAAACAAGCGAATATAATTGTGCTAACACTTCGTCAAATGACTGCTGCTCACTAAAGCCATCCAGCGCATCTAACGCAAGATTTACTTCCCAAAGACCGTCTTCTCCAGAAAATGCCACATTGTACGTCATCTTCTCATGTTGCAAATGTGCTTTTAAATACGAGTGCAAAAACTCACTGTACTTCTTTTGTAGTCGAAGCCCAAACAAGGCACTATACACACCAAACGCCCCGTCAAATTCAAGCGCAAACGAATCGACGCGAATCACATCAAAACGTTCTGATGCCACATACAAAAATTCATTTGCATGCTCTTTTAAATATTGAACTGAATTTGTTAGAAACGAAGCTGTTTCTTCAACAATTAACTCTTCCGTCTCCTTATTGCAACGTTCAATTACTTCAAATTGCAATGCAATCGTATCTACTGTTGCATCCTCATCTAACAATGCGTGCTTTTGAGCATACGCCTTTTCTACTTCTAGTAATTTACTATTAGCTTCGTTGTTTATTAATGATTCTATTTGTGTTTTTAACACTTGCTACCAGCTCCATTCAATTGCTTTGATGATAAGTATAGCTTAGGATGGGTAGTAATTTGAAGAAATCTATTACAATCTTTGTATTGTAGCGCCTGCTATTTATAAAAAATCCCTCCAAAGTAAACGGTCAAAAGTTACCTTTTACCGTTTACTATAAGGAGGAAATACCTGTCCTAATACTGAAATCATTATTTAGATGTCTAAGTTATTTATCTAAATACCAGTTTTCACCATTCGCGAAGAAAATTTTATCTTGTGCTTTACTACCTACTGTTTCTTGAATTAATTGAATATCATTATAGGAGAATCGCTCTTTTGCTCGGGTTGATGGTAAATCACTACCAAACATCAGGCTATTTGGATTTTCGCTATACAATATGGATATTAATTCACGTATTTCTTCACGTTCATATCCTACTCGACCAAAGCCTGTTAAGCGAATTGGTATATTAGCATGAACAATTTTTTTTAATTTATCAACCGAACACTGATGCATCCCAAGATGATCAATTGATACTTTTGGTAATGTAAACATTAATTCTTCAATCTCTTTATCAATGGTCTGCAAATTTACATAAAGCTCTGTTTTCCAATTGCATAAATGATAAACTCTCTCTGAAAGCTCATTAATTTCTTTTGGTAAAGCAGATAGCCCTCTGTATAGATTAAATCGTATTCCCTTTATTCCGATATCATTTAATTTTAAAATGTCTTCATCCTTTGTATCAAATGGAAGCTGCGTAATACCTACAAAATTAGTACCTAACGCTGAAATTGCCTCCTCAAAATAATGCTGATGATACCCTTGAAATGAGCCTGATACAATGGCGCCACCAGTTAACTCAATCGACATTTCCTTCAGTTCCTGTAAATAATCATCGACTGTATAAAAGTCAGGGACAAATCCTTGATTTTCCACAAGCGGAAACTTCGGATCAATAATATGAAAATGAGTGTCAAATATTTTTTGCATAACTACCCCCTACAAAATAAACATTAAAATCAAAGTTGCGACAACAGCAAACCCTAACCCTAATGGTGTTGCTTTATAAAGTAAATCATTATAAAACTTCTTAGATTCATCTTCACCTAAACCACTATTACCAAGAATTAAACTCCCACCCGTAGAGAATGGTGCTAAAGCTGATGATTGCGCACCGATAATAATAGCCACTGCAATTAACGAAGGGCTGTAACCTGTAGTACCTATTATACCAGCAATCATCGGGAACATAAGCGGTGCAACAACACCTAACGTACTACTAAATATCGACATCACACCCGCAATGAGTGCTACCGCAATAGGCACAATAAAAGTCGGCATATTATTTATCATAGAGGCTAATAAATCGATAGTCCCCGCTTCAACTGCAACATCAATTAACATGCCAACCCCTGACACAAGCCATAACGTACTCCAAGGAATTCTTGCCATGACTTCTTTCGGTTTGTCCCCAGCTAATTTTAATATATACGCAACAATTGCAAATACAAGTGCTAGTAACGTAATGTCCGTACGTGCATTAATAAATTGAATTGTTTCATTGTCAGGCATAAAATTAGACAGCATTGGTACGCCTAGAACAATGACCATAAGAAGAATGATTAATGAAATATTTACTTTTTGATTTTTAGTAAAAGCTTCTGGTCTATCTATATTCAAGTTAATGCTTTGACTGTTTTTTCTATCAAAAAACATCAAAATTAACATAATAAATATCGGATAAATAAATGATACAACAAAAATATCTCTTGTTAACATATCTGCCTGATCAGCAACAGCCGTGTTACTTAATAATGAGTTAAACAGTACCCCATGCGCACTATACATGAAATTCGCACCTGAAAGGGAACCTAAGGAAACGGCGAATGAAGCATTTAATTTATTCATCCCTGAAGATTTACATAATGCCATTGCAATGGCACCCATCACAGCCACAGAGGTAAAGAAACCTGCACCCATTCCAGAAACTAACGCTGTAATAAAGTACAAAATTAAAGGCAACCATTTTGTTTGCTTTTGAAAACGATAAAGTAATAATTGAGCTATTTTCTCTAAAGTACCATTAACCACGGCAAAATTAAAAAACAGTGCCAATGTGAAAATCACTAAAAATAATTTTGTCGGGAAAGTTGCCAATAAATCATTAATCGACATCCCCAACACAAAACAACCAATTACATAAGCTAATGCTAAAGCTACTAAACCAGTATTAATATCTAGTTTTTCGCCCATGTAGATGGCAATGATGATTGCCAATATAATTAAAATGGAATAAAACATAAGTTCCTCCTTGTCGTCACATGCATATAAAGCGCTTTCAAAATGGACAGCTACTTTATATTTTTTAGTCTAAACTCAATAATGATTTGTATTTATACATGTCTCCACGATAGGAAGAAGCACCTGTTAAAACACAGCCATTTTTTACTTTTAAGTCAACACTTCTATATAAAATTGGGGCACCTTCAGAAATACCAAGAATGTTTGCAATCTCTTGATTAGCAAGAACGGCTTCTATTTCTATTTCTCCTTCAGTAAGCGCCATCTTAAATTTATTTAAAAATAAATGAGAAAAAGAATAATTCACATATTCCTCATCCGTAATTTGTTCACCATACTTTTTTAAAAGATAGCGGTTATCAATAACAATCGGTATACCTTC
Source organism: Lysinibacillus sp. JNUCC-52 (assembly GCF_015999545.1). Classification (NCBI taxonomy): domain Bacteria; kingdom Bacillati; phylum Bacillota; class Bacilli; order Caryophanales; family Bacillaceae; genus Lysinibacillus; species Lysinibacillus sp. JNUCC-52. The sequence goes on along the minus strand of NZ_CP065546.1, from coordinate 3,633,967 downwards.
CGAAAGACGTAAACGCTTTACTTGATAAACTTCTTCTCCAGGCTGTACCCCCAACTTTTCTTCTAATCCTACTGGGCAAGAAACAGAACCTCGATATAGCAACTCCACAGTAAAGTTTTCTAGGTACCACCCTCTAAAAAAGGTATCTAGTTTAGCAATATCCGTCTTCAATTTTTCTTTTCGAACAATAAAGGTACCCTTTCCTTGGATACGTTTTAAAAGTCCTTCCTCTACAAGCACTTGAACCGCCTGACGAATCGTCATTCTAGAAACATCAAACATCTTGATGAGTTCATCATCACTTGCAAACTTCTCATTTCCCTCTTTATACATTTCATCTACTTTTATTCTTAACCTATCTGCAATCTGAACATACTTTGGTATCAGAGAATTATAATTATTACTCATGCTCACCCTCCTATGAATGAAATTAAATTACAAAACACCCCACATCATCTATACATCTAGATGACTTGTTTTACATTGTACAGAACTAAAAGTTAAGAATCAACATAATTTTTAGAATTTTTTATTTGTATTTTAGGGGGATTTTGGTATATTGGTATAAAATTTAGTGGGGTGAGGGGGTCTCAAAGCATAGAAAAAATGCAGAGAGGGAGTCAAGCCTCTCTGCATTTTCTGTTAGTGAAGGATATTTTTTCGATGCTATCAATATTATAATAATCAAACTAAATCTTTCAGACTTTTTCCATTCCTATCTTTCCATTCAGTCAACCCATTCGCACTTCGCCCCGTTACAATATCAGCTGCTGCCGAAGGGCTAGTAAATAATAGATCTTCCATTACTACAAATTCATCATTCACAACTTTCACTTGTTCTGTATGTAATAAATCTTTTCTTTTTGCTAATAAACGCTCTGAATAGGATTTTCTATTTGCAATTTTTGACCCTTTTAATACGACAAAACCTTCTTGTGTTTGAACGCCTTTAGCATCGACACCAAGAGTCGATTTGATAAATAAAACATCATCTGCATTAACTTCTGCGCTATCTTTGATCTCTTCAAATAATTTATGGCCCAGTGTGTTGACCATCATTGTAAGATTGCTAATATATTCATCCATCTCTGCACGGTCAGCTTCAGAAATGGAAGGCATTGGAGGAATATTCCCATTCATTAAAAAGTAACGATTTGCGACTTTAGCCTTTTCATATAGCTTATTTTCAATATATTTTATATGTGCTTTATTGAGATTCTCATCTTTACTTATAAATACAATCACTTCATTCCAAAAATCTTTTTCACGCAAATGGCTTTGTAATCGTGTATAAACTTCTTCTGCTTCCCCTATGTATACCGCTTCTTTATCTTCATCATTTCGACCGAATAACATATACACACCAGTAGAATTCAAGTTAGGACGATCCGAGCATTTTTTCACTTCGGTTCTTGGTATTCTATATGCCAGCCCTGTCCAGTTGGATAATTCACACGTTAATCTTCCACTGGGATCTCCATCTATTAAGAACATTTTGATCGTTTTACCAAAACTCATTGAACCACTCCTTTAATTCATATGCACGATTTACTTTTACACAAGCACAAATCGTGCACTTCATTTATATGGATTTATAGATCATTTTCAACCTTATGTATTATGATTATTTTACCACTAAATTATTACTTCCAACTTCTAATTTTAGAATAAATTTACTAATCCCGTGCATCAGACAACAAAAAAGCAGAGAGGCTTTAATGCGCTCTCTACTTAACGAAAAATATTTTTCCGATGCCATCTAAAATATAGCTTATTCTCTTCATACCTTGAAACCTTCATCTTTTGATGAAGGTTATACATTCCATAATTCGTTGCTGGAATTCGGTCTGAAATATGAATTAAGCCTGTTCCATCAAATGTAATATAGCCTTGATCGTATAATGCATCATGATTACAGCAAAGCAATACACCGTTATACGGATCTAACCGTTCTTCATTGGAACTTTCACGCCATGGCTTAGAGTGGCTTGCGCGCAAAAGAGCTGGTAGTTCGATACCACAAAGTGCGCATTGATGATTCCATAAAGGTAATAATGCTGTTTTAAATTTCTCTTGGCCAATACGAATTTTACGTTTTGCTTCCGCTTCTGTTTCTGTAATCACAGGGATAAGCGTATTTCGTTCTGTACGTACTACCGTGCCAATCGCAAATTCTAGCTGTTCATCATCCACTTGATAAATATTCATATCACTAATAATATCTAATAGCTTGATTGCAAGCTCTTCATTACATGGATATAAATAGCCTTGATTTCCATCCCCATCTTGCTGGAAAGCTGAGTATTTAACAGGCAATAACACTTTCAACTCATTAATATAATCTTTTATCGTTAATGGTTGTTCTAATTCATGATATTGTAGCTTCACGAGTAAACCTTGCTCTTCCCACTGGTCATATGATGTCAAAGAAACGGGCTTTTTGCCTTCCTCACAATCAGACAACGCAATGCTAATCGCAACGATTTTTCCTTTTACGTAATGAAAGATACGATCTCCCGTGCTCACTTCCTCCACACGTCGCCATGAATGCGGAGTGTTTCCGCCTTTATCTTTTTGTGGTATCCAGATGATTTCTGCTTCTTTTTCTTCTTGATAGGTGTGCCCTTGCATGACGATGTAATGATTCATTATGTTCTCCTCTTCTATTCATTACTTCTATTATAGCTAAAGTCTTCAAAGTAGTTATGTAAATAGAATTGAGTTAATACATAAATTCAGTTTTTAAGTACTTAATTACAAATAAATGAGATTCACATACATGATTACAACACTGTTTACGTAAAAGTAAAGTATCCAATAATTGAACTGCATATTAATTTGGTCTTAAAAAAAACCTTGAAATACAAGGGCTTTGAGATTAAGTGAAATTCGATGAAGTTTTATTATGGAGACAGTGGGTAATAGATCTAAAAACCCTACCATACCTATGTTATAAGCGTTTTTAATTCATTAAACGTGTAGCAACTTTGATTGAAAAGTACTTTATACAATTATTGTTCTTCCTCTACTTTCACTCCAAATACTTCAATAATTGATGGAATGTAAGCATATTTTCTCTCCAATAAATCAGCTGCAGACTCATATTGTTCGAAACTATCATCAATTTCAATTACTAATCTTTCCTGCTTAGTAACACCAAAAACTCGAATTACCCAAATATTTTCTTTGTGCTTAATAAATTTCTCAAGTTCAGAATATGAAATAAAATATGGAACCCTCTTATCTGTTAAAGTTGTTCCCTTAACTTCAATTTTTATTGGTCTTGGAGGATTCGACGGATTTCGATAATCAAATGCAGTAATATCATACCCTAATCCATCACCTTGTGTTTTTGCTACATGCTCAACTTTTTCTAGGTATTCTTTTCCAAAAACTTCTTCTACTTTCTTTTGAACGTATGTATATACTTTTTCTTCTGCTATATCACCAATTTCTTTCCTTTTTTTCAAATCTCTTTGTATTTCATCTTGACTCGATACTCTATTTCCTTTTTCTCGACTAGAACTCATCCTATTTCTTACTTTCTCTTTTCCTTTTTTAAAACTTGAAATTGCCATTATCTCTTCTACAATTTCACCATCTATAATGGCTTCAACATCAACTTCTTCTACTTCAACTTCTTGCGTAATAAAATTTGATTCTCTTTCAAAGATATTTGACCATTCTACTGGGCAAGGAAACAAATAAGCTTCTACTCCACTTCCATTTTCTTTGAAAGCATAATATTTCGCTGGTTTGTATGGCTTCATATTTTCCCAAACATCGGATATTTTGATAGGGTTTTCTAATATTGAATATTCTATATCAACTCTAAATCCTTTTACTTCCCACTTTTGATTATTAAACTCTTGCGGTTTAGGTGATTCATAACAATCTACAATTGCAATACCTACTGCTTGTATTGCCTGATTATAACAACTAAAAATTCTATCTCCCTTTTTTACTTCCTTCATCCGCTCATATCCATGATTTTTATTACCGGCTTTATTTTTTTGAGGTGACCAAATATATCCCCCATTCAATTCTTCTCTATATGTTTTATTTTGCATAACTATAAAACTCTTCATTAATAATTCTCCTTACACAATATATTTGTTTTACAACTCATTATTATTTGTAGTTTTATACAATATCTAGTTAATCAAAAAATCAAAGCGTTTAATCTTTATTTAATAATATTCTCATTTTCTAACGACTTCTTATGCTATGTTAATTGCTGTACCCTATCTTTGTTGCCACTTTACGTTGTTTTCCCAGCCCCTTTATTTCTACAAATAGTTGGAATAATCATTCTGGTAATTATCTTTTAGTGTTTTAAAAAAGGATTTGTATTAGTGAAGATACTTCTTCAAGCAAAATTATAATGGGCATACTATCTTTGCTATTAAAGACTATGTTAATAAAAGGCAATGACTGTTATTTGGCTTATATTTTAAATCACATTCTTCACTATTATTTGTTTTGTATGTATGATTTTAGTAGTACTTGGCTTACTTATTAACTATACTTCTAGCTCACAATAATACAATACTAAAACTTATAAAAATGACTTATGAGTCCCCTGCAACACCGCACTTATTTGTCTAATGAAATAGCCGTATCTAACTTTTAGGATCACTTTAATACACAAGGGGATTGAGTTTCTATAGAGAGGTGCTGAAAGTAGACCAATACTGTATAAACTCTTAATCAGCTTATTACCAACGTATTCAAAAGTATGTATTTTCACATACTCATTCTTATAATGGAAAATTCTTTTTTTCTCTCTCTCCATATTTCCCCTCCGTGTATGAAGTGTCTGTGTCTTTGATCGTTTATAAAATTAACAAATACTATAGTATGCTTCTTTGATTATTAAAAGGGCATTTATTCAAATTCAATAGGTTTATTCCATTCTCCTTTTTGTTTAGTAAAAAAGTCTCTAAATCATCTTTATTCTTAAAAATTATTCACATTCCCCTCAAATGCTGCAGCACTATAATGTGTTTGTACATGTGCTAATCCTGTACTAAATGCTTCAGCAGGCCATAGAAAAACTGCACCTAAATTGTTTGTCTAACAATTCGGGTTCAGTTCTATTTAAGGTAGTTTTTAATAATGGAATTTTTATCTTATTCCTTCTTTAAACTATCCAACATTTCTACAATATATTGTGTCGTTTCCATCATCTGCTGTTTATTTGTTATAGAAGATTCACCGTCACCTTTTTGATGTCCATAATCTCCAAAACCTCCATGATTGCCACCGTTAATTTCTATAAAACGTGCGTCACTTGGCATAACTTCTTTTGCATCTTTTACTTTGTTTAAGTCTGCAACTTTATCATTACTTCCCCACAGTGATAACACTTTGATTGGTTGACTACTTAGATTTGTTTTTGATTGGGGATAAGATGCTAATAGTACTAAACCTTTTATTTTATCATTTTTTAGTGCGTAATCTGCTGCCATGACGCCCCCTAAAGAATGGCCTCCGATTACCCAAGTATCAATTTCTTTATGGTTACTTATTATACTGTCTGCTTTGTTCGGTGAAAAAATGGCTAAGTTAAAGCTCATTTTCGCAATACTAACGGTATAACCTTTTGCTGCAATCTCTTTGGCTATCGGTGCATATGCGGAAGCTTCTACCTTTGCTCCTGGATAAAAAATAAAGCCGATATTTTTAGCATTCGATACAGGTTCAAATAAAATATCGCCATTTTCTTCTACGTTGACGAGTTCATCAGATTTCAAACTATCCAACGCCAACGAGCTGGCCTTATAGTATGAACTTACATAAATAAAAAATCCCGCAATAAGTAATATTAATAAAGCAAAAATTCCAGTAAAAATTTTAAACTTTAAAGATTTCTTTTGTTTCATCGGATATCCTCCTATCCTATTTATTATATTCACCTATACAAAAATGTTCTAATTATGTACCAGTATCCACTTCCCCATTAATACTAGCCCTAAAATATGCTCGTTCACATTTTGTTCTGTCCATTTTTTGTCTTCAAGATTGACTAATACGCTGAGCCATCCTTCAATCCCCACGACAAAGTTTAACATTATTTTAATGATAGCACCCGCATCTCGTTTTCACTTGGAGGTGCAAAGTGACATAACTTACTTTGCACATAAAAAACACCACCTCAATTGAGATGGCTACATCATTTTAGATATTCAACTAAGGTTTACCTTTTAAAATCCCGAAACTCAGATTGATTAATATAAGGGAAAGGAAAAAACACCCCTACTTTCCCCCTAAATACTGTATCTTTTTAATTTCCAAGAATAAGCCCAAGTTCGAGGATGCCTCGGGTACCCCTCTTGCGTTAAATCTTCCATTTGATATATTACCTTGTTTTTCATTAAGCTAAAAATTTCTTGAATCCGCTTGTCATAATCAAATATGTATCCTTTGCCCCAAGCAATAATTATTAATTGGGCCTCTTTGTTAGCCATTTCAATTATCGAATCATTATTATATTTTCCGTCAGCATCTATCCCTTTAGCAAAATCCAAACTTTGTGCTGAAATATATTCATCCACTTTTTCTGGATATGTCTCACATACGACATAAAGATTAGTAATAATAATTTTTCCTATATCCTGTAAAACACCAGCAACATTATTTAACGAAACGTATTTGATAATACGATTAAGCGTGTTATCGGAAATTTCCTCATTTGCTTTACTAGGATTGATCATCATTAAATGGACAGCTTTTTCGTTATCCCCATTCTTCAATTCTATATCTAACCGATATCTTCTATTAGTCGCAACATCATGATGTACTAATTTAACACTTTTCACATACTCATTTTTATAGTGGAAAATTCTTTTTTTTACTCTTTCCATACTTCCCCTCCTCTATATACGAAATATCTATGGAGTAAATATTTCAATCTATTCTTTACAAAAATCAACAGATTATTAATCTCTATAATTTCTGTTAAAGAAGAACTTTTAAATAAAATTTATAATAATTTACAATATTATATATATAAATTAATTTTTATTATACGCCCTTTCTATCCATACTTTACAAAATTAAAAAATATTTTTCTTTATATTTAGAATAAACAGTATACTATTTGTAACTATAGATGGTCCCTTACTTGCAACTGGTATACAAACGTAAATCATAGAAAGAGGGACAGTACATGTCAGGTGGTGCTGTCCCTCTTCAAGAACTGGCCCCAGTTTCCGTGACACGTTACTGTTTTCAATGATAAAATATACTGATGTGATTCGATTATAAAGGATGGTTGTTCTGATGGAGTTATTGGCAAAACACGCAACGGGTGGAAATGATATGGAGCAACAATTTATCGATTGTAATGAAAACCTCTTATTCGAGCGAATTAAATACGTTTCCTATATGCTCATCTTCACATATCCCTGTTTTTACATTGTGGACTTTATCCTTTTGGCTAAATTAAACAACCCGATTTATAAATTTATCCTATCAACCTTCCATATCATAGGCCTAATAATTTCCCTAATCTTTTTAATCCTCTACCGCCGAAGTAAGGGCCACGCCAAAGGGTCGATTATTCTCACCTATTTATTACTTTATTTGTTTATAGGTGCCGTCTCTTCAATCAATAGTCAGCTTAATAACGGTAATATCTATGCTTATATTATTATTCTCTTAGCTGCTGGTGTTATCTTCCCAATTCGGCCAAAGCACCAAGCTTGCCTCATCACAGGAATTCATCTATTTTTCATTACAGGGTTGTTCTTCCTGGAAGAAAATCACTTTTCATTCCTATTTAAGCTGGTGAATTCAACAGGTACAGCTGTCATTTCATTTACGATAGCGTATGCCTTCTACTCATTTCGCAAAAATAATTTTACAAACGAATGGAAACTAAAGAAGAATGAAGAAAGCTTTCGCACATTATTTCACATGAATCCTAATCCATTGGTCCTTTTCAACCTTAAAACTAGCAATATTTTGCTCCTGAATCAGCAGGCTATCGAATACTTTCATTTAAAAAATAAAGATATGGCAAAACTTGATGGATGGTTCATGCTGACCACACCTGAGGAAAAACAAACGATAGTAAAAAAACTCGAAGAACATCAGAGCTTAAAAAATTATATGGTCAAACTTGAACAGAAATGGTCAATGCTTAATTTTGAACTGGTCAATTATTTAGGAGAGTGCTGTGTTCTTATTGGAAGCACTGACATTACAAATTTGAAGGAAACCGAAGAAGAGCTTTATAATCATGCATCGCTTGACCCGCTTACAGGGGTCCTCAACAGAAGGCGAGGAATGGAAATACTTTCTCAACAACTAGACGGAGCATCAGATTTTATTGTCTGCTATATTGATGTAAACAATTTAAAAATGGTAAATGACAGGTACGGACATTCTGCAGGCGATGACCTAATTATTACTTGCTGCGAAACAATCAAACACCATATCAGAGAAAAGGATGTCCTTTTCCGCCTTGGCGGTGATGAATTTATAATTCTAATTTTCGATCAACAAATAGACGTCGCACAAGCAATCTGGTCCAGCATTCAAATTGAGTTTCAGGATATGGCTATAATTGACCAAAAGCCCTATCCAATCTCAGCCAGCCATGGTTTGTATCAATATAAATCTGGAAGCAACTTTAGTCCTGACGAAATCCTTGAACTGGCGGACAAGGAAATGTATAAAGAAAAGTTCAAGCAAAAGGGAAACCAATTTGCCCGTAACTAGACAGGCATCCTCCCAAAAAAATTCCCCACTACAGAAAAGTAGCGAGGGATTTTTTTCTTATGTTTACGTCCCCCCGGAAGTCTCCTACCTTCAAGTAAGTAACCAGCGAAAGTAATATAAGCAGATTATTTTCGACTATTTATCTGAATGGGGCTGAACCAATCCCATATTGCCCTCACGTTAAAAAGCCAACCGTCTAAAGAGTGGCTTTAGCAAATATGCACAAGTTTCACATAATACTCATGGAAATTTTGAACAATGGGCTTAAATGTGAAATCAAAGGTATAAGCGCATTTCTCGTAAAGAAATTGACAGATTTTTAGAAGAACATAGCTCTTAAACTCAAAGTGCGAAGCTATATGTAAAAACAACAAAAACAGGTTCCTCCCGTAAAATTTAACTTGATAATACTACCCTATCTATTTTAAATGAGTGGAAGAAAATCCAGAAAAAAGAGTATTTTGTTTTGGGTCATAATACTACGACACCTAACCAGTTAATGTTTTTGTAATACTAATAATGACTATATTCAACGTGTACAGGTTCAGAAATGGATGTATAGTGTCCAAAAGAAACATCTATTAGAAAAGATCACACCACATGGCTTACGTCATTCACACGGCTCACTATTGTTCGAGGCTGATGCAAGTATAAAAGAAGTTTAAGATTGATTAGGACATTCTGATGAGAAAACCAAAATGGATATTTACGCTCACGTAACTCATAAAACTAAAGCCGAAGCAATCCAGCAGTTCGAAAACTATAATAATTTCTGATTTTGGAGTCGACTACCAAATCTAACTACGATTGACCACGATTAGATGAAACTCAATGAAACAAAAAAACACCCAAATCCTTGATATGAAAGGATTTGGGTACTCTTTGAAATCAAATGATTCCTATGTATGGAGACGGCGGGAGTCGAACCAACCGTCACATAAATCTCTATGAACACTGTATTTTCAAGGGTTTAGAGCTACTATTGAAATCTTTGACTACGCTTTTGACTACATTTCTAATTAAAAATAAGTTGCGGGGCAAATATATTGCAAATATTGAGATTTAATGAATTTAGCAAAGTAGCTTTAGATGCATTTTATCCCTAAGTTTTTCACAAGTGAAATCTTTGTGTTAGTTCCGCCATTTGAAACAGTACTAAATAATTCTTTCAGCTGTTTATCTAAAAGACATGTGTAAATATGCATAATATTCTTCGCTCTCGAAGCAGCTACATAGAACACTCTCCTGTTTTCTTCAGTTGAGAATGTATCTGAATCAACATCTACAATTATTATTATGTTTGATTCTAAGCCTTTAAATTTTCTAGCTGTTGTAAATAACAACTTTCCACCTTCAATTTCATTAGAAATATAATAATCCCCTACTTTCGACAAATCATTAAGAATAGATCTCTCAATAGTTTTTGTAGTTAGGATTACTATTTGATCCAATGTAATACCATTTTGAAGATAAAATCTTATTTGGTTACTTATTTCAGCTAATAAACTTTCCCTATCTTCAAAATTTTTCAACGTGGGTTTGTCCCCTAATACTTCTAGCCTCATTTTAACCTTATCAACTCCGATAGCTTTCGAAGAGGTTTCAGCAATACTTAATGTATTTCTACAATTTAAGGTCAGAACTAGCCTACATTCTATATCTTTTACCCAAGATAAACCGTTTCGTTGTTGTACTAATTGATTTTTGTCATAAAAGATATAGAAACTTCCTTCATTTAATTCAATAATAGATTTTAGTAATGATAAATGATTTTCATCAAAATCTTGTCCCTCATCGATAATTATACTTTTATAATTCCAAAGATCAGGATACTTAACAAACTTCTCCAAAAAAAATTTTATATCATGACTATCAACAATTTTATTTAACGCTCTAGAAGCTAAAGTATTAAGATTTGTAAATGTTATATTAGGAAATTCATGTTGATAAATTTTTTGTAAGTGCTCAACTAGCAATTTATTATAACAAAGAAATAATACGCTCTCATTACTACTTAATCTTCTAGCCTTTTCAACAGCCAGCATAGTTTTTCCTGTGCCAGCACCACCTTGAATTGCAGCAATTTTTTGCTCTTCTAAATAATCTAATAAATATAATTGTTCATTTGTCATTCGATTAAAAACGTATTCTGCTTGCTCAAACAGCCCTATCATACTAGGAAATGCAGAAAAATTTGGCGATAAACTATTAATAACCATTTTTTGCTCATCTTCAGTATAGGATCTTTTGTTTATTTTAAAGAATTCGAAACAGTTTAATAGGGTTTTTTCTATATTTTGAATATCATCTTTAAAAAATACATTCCCGTTAATATAATATTCATGTGGTAATTCTCCAACTAAATCACTTCTATTTATATGACTAAACCATACCACTGAGTGAACATAATAGTTAGAAGCTATATCAGACATTTTCTCTTTTAATAAATCTGCAAAAAAGTATTTGGATCGATCAGCTTGAAACATAGGTTTAATCTCTTTTATGAGATTGTTAGATGTATTAACCTGATAAATCCTCCCATTTTCACTAAAGATACCTCCGTGTTTTACCTCTATACATAAAACTCCATATTTAGGGTTAAATATAGTGAAGTCAGACTCACCAAACCTTGGATAATCTTTACTAGCGTCTGTCCATCTAATAGAATGGAAAATATAATAATCATCCGATAACGATTCAAAAGCTTGATATATCTGTTGTTCTCCTATACTTCTGTTAAATTCTTCAATAACGCGATCATTCGGAATAAAGACGGCCAAAATCATTCACTCCCAAATAATTTACTCAAAGATGTAGAATCAATTTCATCAAAATTTAATAACCTCATGAAAGTTAACCCTATATTTTTTTCAGGTATTTTTTTTGCAGAAGATACTATACCTATATTCAAGTCTCTCCAAAAATATTCTAAATTATAATCGTTATTTTCAATTGTAATAACTGTCCCCAAGAAATCCGGTAATGGAATGGATAAGGATTTAAATATCTGACCATATTCGAGATCATCCCATTTTTCATAGTACTCAATTGTATTTTCCCCCATTTCCTTAATTTTCAATTGAGTTGGCTTACTATGAATCTCCTTTGGTGAAAATTGATTTAGTTTTTGATTTACCCAATCATTTCTCCCTAAGAAATAGTGTTCTATAATGTCCCATCTTTCCCGATCTTCAAAATTAACACCTAAAAATTTGTTCATAAAATTAATTGATTTATCGTGCTTTTGAGTGATTCCATGAAGAATATTATTAGTATAACTTTTTGCATTTAATATTTGATAAAGTTTTAATGGATCATTTATTCGAACAAAAATCTGTGCATTTTTACCTCCTTGAATTTCAAATGAAGCCAAGTTAAATAATTGTAAAATCGAAGCCAATAGTATCTTAAAATCTCTATTTTCGTGACCTTTTTCAGGAATATTTATATACACTATATGTTCATTTTCTCCTTGATTAGGAGTGGCATCGCCAATAAACCTTTTCAAATTGCTGTGAACATAATTATATTTATTTGTTACCAATTTATAATTTACTTCTAAATTGTTTTCTTTTTTTCTCTTTTGAACAAATTTCCATATAGATTGCCCTGATGAATCCAAAGCAATTCCCTCAAAACAAAACATATCTAATAAAATTCTTACAAATTCTTGTTTTGGCTTATCCTTCTCTTCGAACAATGAACTAAAACGGTCATAGAAATCTTTAAAGCTGAATTCTTTTTTATTATATTCTCTTGCAATGCTTAAAAAAGTATTTTGAATCTTAGAAGCTATATTTAAAAAATCTGATAGTACATTATCATATCCGTTTTCGGAGTAATCAATTACTAGTTTCATTTTAGGGATGATACGCTCATTAAAAACAAATAATTCATTATTAAAAAATTTATACTTAAATTGTGGGAACGTTAAATTATCAAATTTCTCCTCCCATAATCTACCTAGATCGATCTCATATATATTACCTAAAAGAGTTATCTGAAGGTCCTCTCTTGTACCGAAGCCACTTTCCTGTCTACATTTATTAACATCAATCAAAGAAATATAGTTACCATATTGTTTTAAAAACTCTTCTTCTATCGAATTATTTACACTAATATATTGGGTTGTATACATTGCCTTAGGTCTAATCGTTATAGCTTTAAAGTGGAATTTATTCAATAAATCATTTGTCAAAAGCATCAAACCACTTTTTACTTTTGCATCTACTTCATTACTATCAAATATATGTGAAAATGATTCTGGTGAAATTAATAAATTTCTTTTCTTATTTTTTTTATAAGTTTTATAAAGAACATTAGCTATTTCTTTTACTTGATATTGCTTTATTCCACCTAAACCCCATAAAGTCTTAGCATACTTCATATCTTTACCTGTAATAAAATCCATAATTGCATAACCTTTGTCTAACTGTCTTGCTGCTCTTCCTATTTCTTGAACGTAGTCAGCCAATGTTCCAGTAGGAGCATAATGATAAACATTTGAAACATCATCTATGTCGATACCCATACCAAATGCTTTAGTTGCAATCATTACTACCAACTGATTAGATTTAAATTTACGATAGGTTTCCTCTTTATCGTGAGGAGCTAACTTCCCATGATATATACCAAGATAAGATGCTAGATGTTCGTCTTTCGCATAAAACAAATTATAAATTTCATCTACTTGTTTAGTATAAGGGCAATAAATAATTGTCTTTTCTCTTTTATTAATGAAATCTTTAATTCTATTTAAAACAAATTTATTTTTCTGTTCTTTTTCACTTTTATTTGCAGAATGTGGCACTATATTAAAACTAATATTATCTTTGCGACCATACCCTAGATACATATGATCAGATTGGTCGATATTTAAATGAAGACTTTCAATAAGTTCCCCAATCTCATCGTCTTCACCTCCGTATATAGCGGTTGCAGTTAATATTAAAATTGGAAACTTCCTTTTTTTAGATTTGTCTAAGTAATAACCTGCATTTCTAATTTTATCTAGATAATCTCCTAAGAACCAATAATCTACTCTGAAATCTCTTCCCCATGAGGTTACTAAATGGGCTTCATCTACTACAAATAGGCCTATTCTTCTTTCCCCTATTAAATCCTCAATAGATGAGGATAATAATAATTCTGGAGATAGATATACAATTGAATATTCTCCATTTTTAATCCCATCTATTCTTGATCTTCTTTCATCAAAACTAATTTCTGAGTTAATGAAAGTAGCAAAAGGAATTTTTCTTTCAATATTCAATTTCTCTACTTGGTCTCTCATTAAAGCTTGTAAAGGCGTTACAACAATCGTTACCTCTTTATATTTTTCATGTAATACAATACCAGGTACTTGGAAAAACAATGATTTACCAGCACCTGTAGGAGCAGTTATTATAATATCCGAGGATTTAAAAATTCCATCCTTTACATTTCTACTATTTTCACATTGTACTAAAACGTCACTAATTATATCCCCTTGATTAATATTAATAGTCTCTAGGGATAAATCTGGATCCTTATAGAATAAAGCATTTCTATACTCTTTATCTTCCCCCCAATGTTTTTTAAAATAACTCAAATGCTCTTCAATAGGTCTTTTAATTTTTTTCGCAGATTTCCCACTATAAAATCTTATAGTTGAATTTTGAAAAAGTTCATTTAATATATTTAATCTTTTAAATAATGTTTCATCATTAGAAGGCAGAGTATTTACAATAAAATCAACATTGTCATACTCACCGGTTAAGCAAGTATAAACTATTTGATTTATCTCATTTTCTGTTATTTTCGATACTTCTTCACTCGGAATATCTACTAAAATAATTTCCTTAGTAAAGAAGTTTTTTTCTGTTATAGGTAAGCCTAGTTCATTTTCTTCATGCTTTAAAATATACTCAACTAAAATACTTGAGTTAAACATTTTATAATCCGAATAATATAAGTCATAAACAGTTTCTTCATTTTCAATAGAAATGTTATCTAAAATCTCAACTAATGAACTCGAATAGCTTTCATAGTAACCCTGATATAAGTTATTATTAATAATCTCAATTTTCCCTTTATAAATAGTAGAGATATCATTAATTGTTTGAGAAATTGCTATTAGTTCTTCATATGTTCCCCAGCTTACTTGTCTGTTATACATCATCAGTGACACTACAAGAGGTTTTACTTCCATACCTTTTTGGAATACATAATCTATAGAACAGTCGGTAAATCTTGGGAACTCATTGTGTTGTATTAATTGGTCATAGAACTCTTTAGGAAATCCTTTAAAGAAAAAGATTTTTTCCTCAGTAACATCAATATTAGTTATGTATTCTAAAATATACTTTTCGTAGTTCATATTGAGCCTCCAATATAGTGATTAATTATCATTAAATAAACAGTTTAATAAGAACACTATCATTTTCTATCTAACACTTTTAATAGTGCAATATAAATAAGGTATTTATACAGGCATTAAAAAGTTGATTTTCAAAAATTTATAATTATACAAATTCTCCATTTTAATTTCCTCTAATTTTACCTTTTGCATTTCGATCTTGTAATAGTCTATTTCGTAATACATCATCGCTTGCATATAAAAATAATCCTTTAATCCCACGCTTCATCAAAATATTTATGGAATTTAATATTATTCTTTCTTTTGCTAATTCAGCATTCTCAATTCCTTCTATGCCTGAATATGCCCCTACATCTTTATAAGCTTCTGTTTTTATAACCAATTGATTTGATTGCTCATCAAAAGAAATAGATGGGCCTAAAACTACTCCCACATAATTCAGATCAAATCCTTGAATAGTGTAAATAGAACCAGCTTCATTTACTGTAGAAGCTTTCTCAGCCCAAGTATATTTACTATCTGTTATATTCCATGGAATTTGATAATCTCCATTATCTTCTTTAACGTAATATACTCCACCATCTTTTTTATGTAAAAAATCAAATGTAGAAACAACGCGACTTAATCCATACTTATTATTTTTTTCAATAATTGCTTCATGCATCTCTTTTAACGTCGCAAATATTTCCAATTCATAATTTTCATCATACGGTAAAGGTAATAAACATTTTTGTTTAAATTGATTAATCCAGCCTATTACATCATCATTTGCTTGCATACGGAACTGATTTGTCAACTCATAATATTGTGTAAATGAACTTTTACCAATTATGCTTTCTAAAGTGAGCTCTTTCCATAAACTTTTTAATTTTAGTACCTGATTATCGTCATATACTATCACCACAATTTTAGCAAGTTTTAACAACTCTTCTAACTGATTTTCTGCATAAAAATTATTATATGTATCTGGTCTAGTTAATAACAAATGTGCTTCGTCTACTAGAATAATATCTACTTTTTTATTTTGCTTTTTTAATTGATTTATTAAAGGTGTTGGCTTTGCAAAATTTTTAGCCTTGAGATGCTTTAATTGGGATGCAATTCCTTTATATGTTTTATACATCTCTTCATGATTCACAACTAAATAATTTTCCGTTTTATAAAGAGGCGAAGACGCTTCTGAAATATATTCTTGAATTGTATTAAAAATCGAGCTTAATACGACACTTTTTCCGACTCCAGCTTCACCTTTAATAACAAATAAACTTCCATATTCACTTTGTTGTAATTGAACTTGTTCCTCACAAAACTTTAGTACCTTTTCTTTTAAATCTAATTGATCTAATGACAACTCTTTGAATGGTGATAGTTTAAATATATCTTTATTTTCTATAATATGAAGTTGATTTGTTACAATGCCTTTTTCATATAGTCTATTCCAAAGCTCTTTAAATACTGATTGATCATAAAATGATTTATTGTAATAGTTATGTGTAAAATCATTTGTAATCTTACTTTTATTTTGTAGCTTATATTTTTCATCGCCTAAAAAATAATTTATTAATTTTGTTTCGAGATGGAAGGTTGCAGATCGATTAAATTCTTCATGCATAATCAAATGCATATATTCTAAATTATTCCTATTTTTATTTTTCATATGAGCTCGCATACGTTTTTTAAAGTAAACCGTTTCACCTATATAAGCTTCTCTAGATCCATTTAATATATAAATAACGGGATAATTTAAAAACATTTCATTATTACCAATTTTATTTAAACTTCTATCTTGAAAAGGCCATGTAGCTACTTCTATTTTATTCATCTATATCACTTCCATTAAATATTCAAAATCAACACAAAAATTCTAGATTTTTGATTGTAAAAGTATAAGACGCACAAATTCTTGATTAAACAACATTTGCGCGTCTTTTTTAACTGTTGAAAATATAATATAAAGAATTAAATCTTTATTTAAGAATAGATTCAAATCTTTCAAAAATTTCTTTGTATCCTTTATTAAAAATATTAAATGGTTCCTCTAGATCGATTCTAGCAAAATTATAACCCTCCACGGATTTTAAAGTTTGCTCATTATTTGAAATAAAAACGAAAGATTGATGTTGGTCTTCTAATTTTGAAAATATAAATGACACTGTTTTTTCAATTTCTATATTATTAAAATCGTCTTTTAAAAAAGTATCAATAAACATAGGAATATCTATTACTTCTTTATTATCCTGGCTCATTTGATATATAGAAACATATTGTGCTATAAAAGCTTGAACTTTTGAAGCTCCAGACAAATTTATATTTACTGATTCTAAATTGGAATTATAGTAATTATTAAAAGAAAATTTAATGTTAAGCTCTTCAAACGCTTTTATCATTAGCTTTTTATATTTAGAAGCAACATCAATGGAGTTCAATTCTTTTAAAGAAGTTTCTATAACATCTAATTTTGATTCCACACCCACTTTATCCCCAAGCAATCCCTCTAATTCTTCTTCAAGTCGAATATTTATTCTAGAAAGGGCGTAACTATCAGCTCTTTCAGCCATCGATACTACATTTGCATTGGCATTCAATTTCTCTTCATACTCTTTATTTGTCATTACTGTCTGGTTTAACTCTTCTAAAAGGTTATCTATATTTTTTTGAACATCATGTAATTGCATTTTTATTTTTTCACGTTCTTGAATTAAATTTTGTTTAGCTATTTGTAAACTATAATTATCTTCAATTGTATTAAAAATGCTTTGATTACATGTTGGACACTCTTTTTTCATATTTTCTTCTATCATAACTTCAATTGAACTATTAATTGAATCTTCCATTTCTTTCAATGAATTTTTTTCGAAGATATTTTGATTTAATTGGTCTTTTAATTGATGTTCTGTTTCTATAACTGAATTAAACAATTTTAATACTATTTCATAATTTTTTTTAAAATTATTTATATCAATATCTTCTAAAATTTTTATATTCCTAAGGTTCTCTTCTATAATTAATTCCTTACTTTTAATTATTGCTTCTAAATTTTGCAATTCTCTTTTTAATTTATTTTTACGAAGTATTAAATCGTAGTAATTGTTACTTCTCGCTCCAGTAAAGTATTCTAAAATCAATTTTTTATAGTCAGAAATAAAATTTATATTAGAAAAGGTATCTTTTAAATAAGACTGCCAGCTATTATCTTGATCAGTATAAAAAGGTAAAAAAATATGATTGGGAAATAACTTTGTTTCTATTCCATTTTTATCAAGTGTAGATAATTTAATATTCAATAATTCATTTAATTTTTCCTTAAAACTCGTAGTATCGTAATAAGTAAGTAATTCTTTATTTTTATATTGTAAGAGTTTAAAACAATTTTTACCTCTTCCCTGTTTTAATTTTTGTCTTACCAAGAGATAACGATCATTATCAATATTAAAATCTAATATGTATATATTATTTGGTGATGAAGTAATCAAATCTAATCCTTTAACATCACAACCAAATGTATATAATATAGATCTAGCTAAAGTAGATTTCCCTGTATCTTTTTCCCCTACAATTAGATTTACACCAGACCTAAACTTTTCATTAAAAGCTTTCTCTATTGATGGAGATAATATCGAAAACTCATTTATAACTAATTGCATTGTATCACCTCTCTCGCTATTACTATTAAAATGAGTGCTAATAATTCATGTCTTTTTAACCTAAATTTTATTAATGTAAATTCATCTTCTGTTTCAATTTTCATTACAATGTCATCAACATTTTCACAATCATTTTGAGTTACTAAATTCTTAATTTGAGTATAATCATTCTGAATAGGATGATTTCTAATTAATAAATTGTTTTGAATTTGCATAAAGCTAATTGGTACTTTGATATTTCTTTTATCAATGTCATTTAATAAGTAAACATAATCATTAAAGTTTAATTGATTATCTAACTCGCTAAAACTAGGTATTTTTTCCAACAAAAATGCACTTGTCAAAATCGTTTTGTTCTTTCGAATCTTTTTAATCTCAAATGCTAAACTTGTATACAAAGCAGCACTATTTATTTTATTTTGACCAAAAACTTGAGAAATAACATCCTCTATAAAAATCCTTGTTACTTCCTCATGACGACTTTTTGGTATAATTCTATGAGCATAAATATTTTCCCATTCATATTCCTCAAATGTGGTAGCTGAAATAATGTCCGATTTCGCTTCACTACTTAAATCGGTAAAATTAATTTTTTTAAGTTCAGCAATATTTTCTACTTCCTTAGAAAGTAATTTTGAGAAGACTTGGTTTTCACAAATTATTAAATTACTTACAACTCGATTATTCTGGACTTTTTCTTTTACTTTTAAGTAATTAATATGCATTTTTTCAATAATGGATAATCCTGAGTCATCAGAGTTTGTTTTTCGAGAAGGTGAATAAAGTACATTTGGAGTTAGATTCTTATTTAAACTCTTAGCCTGATATAAATTTATTTGATCATTAATAATTATAAAATCCTCTACTTTTTCATAAATTAATGCACACTCGGCATTAGAAAGAATTTCTGTAAACACTAAATAAATCGCGCTAGATACTTGAAATTCAAATCCATCAAGAGCGCTATCTCCGCCCTTTTCATCTGAAATTTCTAATATAGATTCAATTATCGGTTCCTCAATCATTTAATAACCCCTGTCTATAAATTCAGCTATATCTATTATTTCTTTTTAAGATAACAGATACAATGATGTATTTTTGATCATTTTTACCTTATAACATGCTAAAACATACCAATTCCTATTTTCTCAATAATTTTGTCCCATCTGGTCATCGATAGTTTGTAAACGGGAGGTAATTTTCAAAAAGAAGAATGCAATTATCGTAGACATAAATTGAAACTCATTTATCAAATAGACGTAGCAATCTCCCCAGGATTTCTCCTGAGAAGTGCTATATTTTAATTCTAAACTTCCTTTAAATGAACCAAGTTTGAACAAAAAAGCTTCTATTTGTATTCTTTAATTTAGCAACTGTATATTTAATTACGAATAATTACAATCCTCCTAGAAAAATTAATTTAGGATATCAAAAACGTAATTATTTTTAGAGATTAGCTCTTTTATTTTTTGTAATTGGTGATTAAGTAAAGGTCTAATATCATCGTCTGGAGTAGCAGTAATTAAATCTGTTTCAGAAAAATCCAATCCAATATCCGGATCACTTTCAAATACATTTCCAATCCTGTTTTCGTCCCAAATAAGCACATCACATTCATAAGGGAAATTTTTAGTTTTGCCTATCCAACTTTCCCCTTTTTGTCCATAAGCAGGGATAGTTAAATTACTACTTCCAATGATTGCCGCTAAAACTTGCCCATCTCTAACTTTAAGAGCTATTTTAGAATGCCATTTCTTATCTTTGTCCATTAAGGCTTTATAAGAATATCCAGACGCTAAACTTTCTCTTTTTAATGACATGGCTAAAGATTTATATTTACAAAAACTACATTCACAATCTAGGGGTTTCTGACATTTACTTGATTCTCTCATACCCAAAGTTACTAGTTTAGGATCAGAAACTGAGCTAAATCCTTTCTTTAATGACTTAAATAAAGATGGGTCGACACTGATATTCGTCAATGTTCCCGAGCAAATATATAATTCTTCCCCTTGTAGTGAACCTATTTTAAGTAACACTTTTCGATATAAACTTTCTTCCTCTTTAGTTCTTAATAAAATTGTAATCTTCATATTACCCCTCATTACTCTCAATGTTATAGAACTCTTTCAACTGTGTCATCGTTACTTCAATTCCTACTTGTTCTAGTCGGTCTTTTATCTTGTAATATAATGCCTCAATCATTGGTAAACGTACTTCGTCGACAGCATTATGAATTTTACGGTGACAAGTTGGACATAAACATACAATATTTGCTGCTCGATCAAGATCAACGTCAGGAAATTTTTTATAATGTGAAATCCCAACAAAATGATGTGCTTCAGCATAACTATGTTTTGATGCTTTAGAAATAAATGTTTCATGCTGTGGATCAACTTCACATTTATAATGCGCACGAATTAAAGCATCTCCCGCTTCTTTCGCACTTCTTGGATATCGTTCTTTACCACCTTCATCAACTACTGGATCCTTCGGAGAGCGAGGCTCATCTTCAAATTCAAACAGTGGGATTAATTTTTCCTTTGTAATTTCATTCGCTATTTTTTGATATTGCTCCTCATCCTGTTCCAAAAACTCTAAATCATCTTGAAGTAGTAAGTAATCATTAAACTCTTTTACACTACGACCATTCATAAATACAACGATTTTTTGATAAGCCTCCAATAATTCACGGAAATCCGAGATAAGTTCTCTATCACTTGGCATTTTTTTAGTATCGTAGTACTTCCCATAAATATGGCCTTTTTCATACCCTACTGCTAAATCTCTTGTTGAGCCTAAATCAATTTCTGTTAAATTAAAATCATCTGAATCCTCAATCATTGAACGAATAAGCTTTGCCGTATGCTGAATTTTTTGACGACCTTCTTTAGCCCCATACTTTTCACGGAAATAAGTGTATCCTTGATTCAAGCTTAAATAAAATCCTGACATATCTTCTTTGAAAAGATAAACCAAGTAGTAACCACTTGTTGCAGAAGTCGATACTGATCGATCAAAACAACATATCCAAGGTATCGTTGCCCATACACCCTGGCCAACCGAGGCACTAACATAGTATTTACTCTCATCTAATGACATTGTCTCATTTAAAATTTCAACAAATTCATTTCGAACAAAATGCCCTAGCTCATTTCCTTTAAAAGATTTTCCTTTTTCGATTAGGTATTCATCAAGCAGACGTTTAAAGGCCACATTTAAATTTCCATTGGCAAAGTTCATTACATTAACATCCTCTAATTTTAAAGAACGATTAATAAAATAATCGGCTGGCACGCTAAAGTACGCTACGATTTTTGATAATGTTTCCATATCTAAACGCTGTGTGCCATTTTCAATTTTGTTCAATGCCGTATGGTTCACTTTTATATCTCTTGCTAAATCTCTGAGATTAATTTTTCTACTTTCACGTAAATTTCTTAACTTTTCCCCCACTTGAATCATCAAATTATCCATAATATTTCCTCCTTATTGGCACAAAATCATTACGTTTGTTTCTCAAATTATTTCGCGCTTGTTTCGATTTTATTTAACTATATTTTTACATATCATGAATCTAAATGCAAGCGAAATATTCAAAATAAATTAAGTAAAAATTAAAATCCTTATATAGAAAAAAAATCTATATATTTTTGATCTGTACCTGGTCATGAATATATGAATAGGGGTTCCTTTGTTTCATGCCCCACCCCTCTACACAATAGTCGCTATGTATCCAATTTGGATATGTATCGGCTTTTTTGTTTTACAGCGAATTCAGGTGTAGTGGGATTAGCACTAAAAATTGAAAGGAGGTGAAGAAGATGAATGAATCGTTATTACGTGTTTTAATACGCGCAAAGGAAGTGAACAAATGGGTAGCTCTAAAGCATTTTGTTATGCTTCCAGTGCATCCAACAGTTTTAATGCAACTTGAAGATGAAGGACTACTATTAATAAAGCGGCATGCAAATGAAGGCGTACTCATGAAATTGACGTTAAAAGGATACCAACAGTACAAACAAATATCGGAGGAATGACGAATGAATAAAAAATCGAAATTGCGTAAGTATTCATCACAATTAGAAGACGGCATCGACGTATCACCTAAGGAAGTAAAACGCATCTACAAAGATTTACAACAAAAATACCAAGAGATTGAAGAAGAAATATTAGCAGCCATTGAACGAAATGACTATACGTTTATGTCTGACTTGGTAATAGAAAGAAATAAAATTTCATTAGCAATAAAAACAGTAGAAGCGATAGTCTATGATATTGATCGACATCGTTTCTTTTTGTTTACAGATGGTGTAAAACTTCAATCACATCTCCATAAATCATTAGCTGCACTAAACAGCACCTCGCAGAAAATAGCTAGTAGCTTAGTTAACGGAACCGCAAAGAGCCTAAAGTATAGTTCGCAGTTTAATGAAAAGTTGAATCATTCATTGAACAACATATCAGATCGATTATTTAGACTATCCAAGCAATTACTCAAACAATCTAAGGGGCGTGAAGCAAATGATGCAAGAAAAACAAAACATTGAAAATAAAGTTGTCCCACTACCTCAACCGCCTTCTCCAACACTTTCGTCGACATTACCTAATTTAGTAATCACGTCCACAGAAGCAAAGGAGCGTATAGATATGCTACAGGAATTCGTGAAAACGTCTATGGTACGTGGTATCGATTATGGAGCAATCGATGGATTCTCAAAACCAACCCTATTGAAACCTGGTGCTGAAAAACTTTGTGATGCATTCGGCTTCTTAAAGACTGTCGACGTCATCAACCGAATTGAGCAATGGGATATTGGTATTTTTTCATATGAGGTAAAGGTGACATTGTCTAACAAAGAAACTGGCGTTATCGAAGTTGAGGGCATTGGTTTATGTAACAGCAAAGAGGCTGCTTTTCGCTTCCAAGATCCTTTTACAATAGTCAATACATTGCTCAAAATGGCAAAGAAACGAGCTTTGATTGACGCTGTATTGTCAGCTACTAGGGCATCAGGATTGTTCACACAAGATATTGAGGACTTTCCAAAACCAAACCGTAAAGGAGGTGATGCACTAGCAACAGAGCACCAGTTAAAAACGTTGTATCGTATTGTCGAGGAAATGGGCATGCCAAATGGTGTAGCAAAGGAGATGATGAAGATTAAGTTCGCTGTCGACAAAAGTACACTGTTGACGAAGCAACAAGTACATGAATTCATACAAGATTTACTGCTTCTACAATATGCACAACAACAGGGCAATGAAGCAGTTATCAACCATCTAACGCAATACTAAAAACCCATCCATTGCAAACGCAGTAGATGGGCTTTTGTATGTGTAGATACATTTCACAGATGAATCTACATGTCTTTCTATCGTAATTCAAATTTAACACACATAAAGGGGTGGCGTCGACGCTGCTCCTTTTTGCATTTATAAATTTATACAAACCGGAGGAATTAACTATGACTACAATCAACCAAAACACATTCAAATCATTAATCGCAACGACATTACGTGAGAAGGAAGATGGCTACATTCTATCAGAAATCTTCACTCGTTATCCATCTATCCAAGAATTATTGGATGTGACGGAAGAAGAATTATTAAACATTAAAGGTATTGGTAAAACAAAAGCTCAACAAATCATCGCCACACTTCAATTAGCACGTATGAATCCAGTTACTACTGAACAACGTTTTCGTATTCGCTCACCACATGATGCTTATGAATTTTTGAATGATATACAGCATCTACAACAAGAGCATTTTGTTATCTTAGGGTTAAATACTAAAAATGAAGTATTGTTCCGTAAAACAATATTCATTGGTTCATTAAACGCATCTATCTGTCATCCACGTGAAATCATGAAAGAACTTATTAAACGTTCATGTGCTAGTGCAATCCTGTCACATAATCACCCTTCGGGAGACACGACACCATCTCCAGAGGATATTCAAGTTACTGAGCGATTAATAGAAGCTGGTTTAATCATCGGCATCGACATTGTCGACCATATCATCGTCGGCTCAAACAAATATCTGTCCATGAAAGAAAAAGGATACTTCTAACAAAAACGCTAAAAGAGGCTGAGTCTTCTCGCTGCCTCTTTTATAATTTTGTATATTGGGCTTAATTTAATCAGGTAAATCAAATTTGCCTCCAGTACCAGTCAAAATATCGACTTTTTAATATAATTATGTGATTTTTAGTACAATTAGATAAATTATTACGAACAAACGTTCCGAACTTCTTACTCTATCTAATTGTAACATTGGAAGAATTATTTTTCCCTATTAGATAGTATGATTACGTTTTCTATGTTTCATTTCAATGCGATCTTTTTCCATCACATAAATGCGTGCAGGTTGTTGAAACTCTATATCATCAATACCCTTATTGAACATGTCTAAAATAAAATGTTCATACTGATATACCAATGCATCAAAAATCTTTTCTGCAAGAGTATTATCATGTAATTCAACATACAAATTTTTGCCCTCAGTATCTGACAGAGCTAATATGTATTGATTTCTTTTGCTACCACGCTTTAATTTAACGTTTACAAGACTCAATACTGCATCAATTGATACTCTAGCAATTGCAAAAGTATCATGTTGAGGAAATGTATCTATTATTTCAACGGTAACATTCATATCTTCACCACCTTTTATGAACATAGTATTTAAACTACCTTTACATTCTTGGACGATACAGTATGCCATTTTATTAACTGAGAATTAAATTCGTCCCCTAAATTGATACTTGGATTTAAATAAGCAGGGTGTCTTATCAACTTCCTCCTTAGAGCTTTATCCATTGAGTTGTATGCTTCTTGTAACGTTTTGTGTTGTTGAATTATTTTTCCTAATGCTGTCCTTTTATCGATTTTTGAAACATCCACCAACACCAAAGATGTGATAGCCTTACTATCTTTCCATTGCATAAACTCATTTAGAGATGGTCTACTATTTGTCGAATACTTTTTAGTTTTCTCAATTCTAGTGATGGTTTTATTTTTCACCTTCATTTGTTTAGCTTTATCATAAATCTTACATTGTTGTCCTTTTCGGCTACCACAATAATAAGTACCAGTGTTTAAATAGTTCGAATTAGTGTTTCGACTGTAAGGTACATGAAGTGAACTCACCACCTCACTTAAACTTAGCGTTGTTATATCTATCTTTTCATCAAACGAGTGTATGAAGACGGAATGAATATTATCAAATATCATTGATAACAATAATTCTATTCCGTGGGGAGATATTTCTAAAACACTAGGATTGATACGTACTCTTGTCATCCATTGGCTAGAATTAAGACATTGCCAGCATACTTCAAAGTACTCGCTTATCAATACATTCCGAAAATAGATATTCTTACTTCTATTTTCACTGCGACTTCCTTTAATTTGATTTAAGAAACTTTTCCTAGGGTAATCTTTACTACAAAAATACACGCCATCATAAGGACAACCCACCTTGTGTTCATGGAGCATTACGTGCCTAATAACCGGATCTGAATCGAAAACCCTATCAAGTAGGTCCCCCTTGTAAATGTAATTCATAGAATAATCACTCCTAAATTCTGCGCCCGAGACCTCTGTGCATAAGGCTTAAAGTCTATCACTCTGGTCACGAACAGGGATAGTTATATCAAACATCAAAAATATTAGATTTCGTTGTCATTTCCAAATCCACACTTTCTTGAAATTAAGCATAGCATATCGAAATTAAAAATTCCAATACCTATATTGATATTTTTAACCATCCTGTTATAATGAACCTATTATATAAAGATGGAGGTAATATAAATGCAAAAGTTAACCTTGCTTCAAACAAATTTATCTGACCTTGCGAGTTTATCTCTCGGAAGAAAAATTCGATACATTCGCGAGTTTTTACAAAATGAATATGGCAACGTATTTAGCGGGAAAAGTGTTGCAAATCGTATACAGCTTATCTCACCTTCAACTTTAATTCAGATTGAAAAGGATAGAGCAAAAGATGTATATTTCGGTGTAGTTGAAGCAATAGCAAAAGACTTCGGTGCTAATTTAGAGTTATTTACGAATGATTTCTATAAAACGAAACTGCCAGATAGCGTGGATTTGATTCCATTACCTGTTAATGATTTAATTCAGGAGCAAAATGAATCAGAAAATGAATCGATACTTAATGGAATCAACCCTTTACTAGAAAACAGTCACCACATCAAAATTCAAGTAAGTAGGCAATCATCAAATATGGCTGAACAACCAGTTGTTATCGTCAAAAGTAAAGAAAAGTATTCAAAGAAAGAAATATTTGTAGTTCTTTCTACCATCTTTAATCAAGTCCGTACGCTTGATGTAGCTTTAAATCCTGAACTTGATGATTTAATTAGTTCAAACAATGCAATAATTTTATCCAAGGAATTCATTAATCACATGAATAATTTATCATTAGATTTTCCTTGGTATGAGAAACAACAAAAAATAGAATTGGACAACCAGTCATACAATTTAGCACAAAAGTATACGGAGCAACTGATAAAGAATCATGATGCAGTCAAGGAAAAAAGGAAAGAAAAATGATAAATCACAAAGGAGTGAGACACTTGAAAGTAAGTCATTTAAATTCAGAGTTAGACCATAATTCATCTCATTTAGAAAATATAATTACCGATGCTATAAACAAAGCGTTACTTTCAACCAAGCAATTGATGGGAATAAATGAATGGATGTCTTTAAAAGAAGGAGCGAAATACGCTGGTGTTTCTTACAACACATTTATGAAGTTCCGAGAAATGGGCTTGAAAGTTTCAGAAATTGATGGAGTTAAACGCGTATCGCGAAAAGAAATCGATCATTTCTTAGAAAATCATAGCTTTTGATTGTTAGCGAGAGGATTTACCATGCTGATCGATTATAATATCGATAGAGGGTAACTCCTCTCCTTTTATATCTTGCCCCCGCAACGATTATAGGAGGACTTCATATGAGAAATAAGAAAACATCACAAATACAGCCTTATAAAAATAAGCATGGTGAAACATTATATATGTTCCAAATTTATTTAGGGGCTGATGAATTAACGGGAAAACAAAAAAGAACTACTAGACGTGGATTTAAAACAAAAAAAGAAGCTGAACTTGCTCTTTCACGTATCAAAATTCAAGTTGCTGAAGGAACCTATCGTAAAGTACGTGCCGAATCTTATCAAGAACTATATGATTTATGGATTGTTCAATATGAGAAAACGGTTGAAGAAAGCACTTTTGTAAAAACACGTGGATATTTTAAAAATCACATTCTTCCTTCAATGGGGAGCTATAAAATTGACAAAATCAATATAGATATTTGTCAAAAACATTTTGATGAATGGGCTATGAAGCTTTCAAAAGCTAGAACAATTAAATCATATGCAGCTCTAGTTTTAGATTTTGGAATAAAGCGAGGGTATCTTCAAACGAACCCATTTACTCATATCGAAACTAGAATCAAAACAAAAAAATTGATTGAAGTGGAAGATAAGGATGAAAACTTTTATACACGTGAACAATTGATTGAATTCTTGAAATGCTGCGAGTTATCTCTACACTTTAAATCATTTGCTCTATTACGTTTACTTGCTTTCACTGGTATGCGAAAAAGTGAAGCATTAGCCCTTACATGGAATGATTTAAGCTTAAAAGAAAATGAGCTTACGATTTCAAAAGCTATTGGTAGAGGGGAAAGTGCGAGGCTATATTTAAAAACAACGAAAACCGGTTCTTCTCGTACAATAAAAATTGATGAAGAAACAATTGCAATCTTGAAAGAGTGGAAGAGAATTCAAAAACAAGAATATCTAGTTTTGGGTCACAATACGATGAAAGCAAACCAGCTAATATTTAGTAATTCAAAAAACAAATTTGTTCAACCTGTTCAAGTCCAAAAATGGATGTATAGTGTAATAAAGAAGCATTCTTTAACGAGAATTACACCTCATGGACTAAGACATACACACTGCTCACTTCTATTTGAAGCTGGTGCATCAATTAAAGAAGTACAAGATCGTCTTGGCCATACAGATGTGAAAACCACAATGGATATCTATACACACGTTACGAAAAAAGCTCAAGAAGGTGCCATTCAAAAGTTTGTTTCATATCTTGAGATATAAAATTATTGAATACATTTTGAATACGTTTTTGACTACGTTTGAATACAATCAGTTGAAATTGGATGAAAATAAAAAAATGCCAAAACCCTTATTTATCAAGGGTTTTGACATCTATTGAAATCATTTGATTTCATAAAATGGAGACGGCGGGAGTCGAACCCGCGTCCAGAAACTCCAATACTTCAGCTTCTACGCGTGTAGTTTGTCCATTCGCAATTCGCGTAGCATTATGCCGACAAACAGGCGTCCTGTACGCTAACCTGGAAATCTCTTGCCGGTGACTCAGGTGGCACCATCGACCGTATCCCACTAAAGTTGGGCCCCACGTTCTCTACATGGGCGATAGAGAGGCAGAGCGCTTACGAGCTTACGCTGCGAAAGCTAAGTTTTGTTGTTTGCCAGTTATTATATAACTTCCGTTGATGACGGAGCCGAGACCTCCGACGCGCGACCAAAGCTTGAACCATCCCTGTCGAATCCGTAACGTCCCCTTGAATATGATGCGAGGCACGAGGCATCGATCAAACAAGAGCTAGAATTGCTTCTAGTACGGTTGAAGAGTAGTACTACGCTTCAATACATCTGGCATTAACAATTCATATTATAAAACAAAGCTAGCTGTACTTCAAGTATAGTGCCTTATGACAGATTAATAGGTTCATTAACTATCGATTATGATTGATTAAATACTGCAAGTACACAATCATGGTCACGATTCGTTGCGCGAGCATCCTCCTTGCTCTGCGAATCTACCCAGCTTCGCGGAATCCACACCTCACTTCGCGGCATTCTCCATGTTAGTACCTACCCACTTAACTTCCTAGTCGAAACTAGTTGATTGTAGCGAAGGGCGGGCGACTCCTGCGGGAACGCACGCATAGTAAGACGCAACAGGCGGCGCGACAGCGACGGTTGCGGCTTACGGTGTGCCCCGCGGAAAGCGCCCGCCCGTAGCGAAAATCAACGGCCTTAGTATAAAAAAACTCACCACAGTCCGTGGTGAGCTCTCTCAATCTATCAATATTGATTTTTTGCTTTGAAGGTACGTTCCATTTCGCGTTTTGCTTCTTTTTTGCGCATGTCGTCGCGTTTGTCGTAGTCTTTTTTCCCTTTGCCGACGCCGATAAGGAGTTTGGCGTAGCCGTCCTTAATGTACATCTTCAGTGGGATGATTGTGTAGCCATCGCGTTTGACGGCACCGACTAGTTCGCCGATTTGCTTTTTATGTAAGAGCAATTTACGTTGGCGAAGTGGGTCGTGGTTGAAACGGTTACCTTGGTCGAATGGGCTGACATGCATGTTGCTAATCCATGCTTCGCCGCTTGTGATTCGAACGTACGAGTCGCGTAATTGGACTTTGCCTGCACGAATGGCTTTAATTTCTGTGCCTGTTAGTACCATGCCTGCTTCAATCGTCTCTTCAATGAAGTAGTCATGCCCTGCTTTTTTGTTTTGTGCTAATACTTTCCCAGTACCTTTTGCCATCTTGTTCACCCTCAATTCAAAGGTTGAGCAGGACATAGCCTGCTCACGCTGGATTTTTTATTTACGTTTTGTTTTTTTCTTTTTGCCTTTTTTCGCGATGCCTTCGTAAAACTTTTGTTTTTGCTTTACGCCTTTTTTCGGGCCTGGGCTTGAGCTATCTTTGCGTCGGCCACGTGGGTCACGGTCACTTCCGCCTCGTTCTCCACGTTTAGTTGAGTCACCACGGCTTTGTTTTTCATCATCACGGCGACCTTTGCCTCCGCCTGAACCTGAACGACTGCTACGGCTGCTGCGGCCATCTTTATTATCATTATAGTTTTTGCGTGCATGAATAACTGTAGGTGTTGCTTTTCTTGTTCTTCCATAAGAAGTTACCATTCCTACGATTTCAAAGTCAATCGATGACTCCTCTATAATAACGTTTGCGACGCGTACTTTTACTTCATCACCGATGCGGAATTGGCGGTTCGTACGTTCACCAATCATAATCATTTGGCGATCATCGAAGCGATAGTAATCGTCCGTCATATTGCTAATGTGCACGAGGCCTTCAATCGTATTTGGTAGCTCGATAAAGATACCGAAGTTTGTAACAGAAGAAACGATGCCTTCGAACTCTTCGCCGATTTTATCAGACATATATTGTGCTTTTTTCAGTGCGTCTGTATCACGTTCTGCATCGACTGCACGACGTTCGCGTTCTGATGTATGGTCGGCAATTTCATCCATTGCCATCGACCACTGTGCAACCGTTTCTTGTGACGTGTCTTTATTAATTAAGTACGTGCGAATTAAACGGTGGACAACTAAGTCAGGGTAACGACGAATTGGTGATGTGAAATGTGTATAGAAATCAGTCGATAAACCGAAGTGACCGATGCTTTCTGGATAGTACTTCGCTTGTTGCATAGAGCGTAGTAGCATCGTTGAAATAACAGGTTCTTCTGGCATGCCTTCAATCGCTGATAAAACATCTTGCAATGCTTTTGGATGCACCGTATTGCCTGTACCTTTAATTAAAATACCGAAGTTCGTTACGAATTCAAAGAAGCGTTGTAGCTTTTCTGGCTTTGGATCTTCGTGAATACGGTATAGGAACGGAACATTCATCCAATGGAAATGTTCTGCAACCGTTTCGTTGGCAGCAAGCATGAAATCTTCAATTAATTTCTCTGCTACAGTTCGTTCACGTAGTTCAATATCGACTGGCCATCCATCCTCATCGACAATCACTTTTGACTCTTTAAAGTCAAAGTCAATGGCACCACGTAGCTCACGTTTATTGCGTAAAATTTTTGATAGCTCTGCCATATGGTTAAACATCGGTACAAGTGGCTCATAGCGAGCAATTAGTTCTTCATCTTGTTCCTCTAAAATTTTGTACACGTCTTTGTACGTCATACGCTCTGTCGTTTTAATAACACTTTGGAAAATTTCATGCGCAATGACATTACCATTGCCATCAATAATCATTTCACACGATAGCGTTAGTCGATCTACCTGTGGATTTAAAGAACAAATACCGTTTGATAGTCGATGTGGAATCATTGGAATAACACGGTCTGTTAAATATACACTTGTCGCGCGGTCATATGCTTCAATGTCTATTACAGAGCCTTGTGTTACGTAATAGCTGACATCGGCAATATGTACGCCAAGCTTGTAGGTACCATCTACATTTTTTGTTACGGTTACAGCATCATCTAAATCTTTTGCATCTGCACCATCGATTGTGACGATTGTCTCATGACGTAAATCACGACGCCCCTCTAAATCAGCTGGTGAAATTTCATCTGGCACTCGTTGTGCAGCAGCGACCACTTCTTCTGGGAACTCTGGTGGAATGTCGTGCTTATATAGGATAGATAAAATATCGACACCTGGGTCATTTTTATGTCCTAAAATTTTGGTAATATAGCCTGTTGCTGATTTTAAATCTTCTGGCCATGTCGCAATTTCAACGACCACTTTGTGACCATCAACAGCGCCTAATGTATCGCCTTTTGCAATGAAAATGTCCATTGGTAATTTTTTATCGTCCAATACGACAAAGCCGAAGCCTCTATTTGCTTGGAATGTTCCAACAAATGACGTTTGCCCGCGTTCTACAACTTTTGTAATTGTACCTTCGCGGCGATCGCCAAATGATTCCTTTAACACACGAATAAGTACTATGTCGCCATTAATGGCACCATTTACTTCGTGCGGTGGAATGAAGACATCGTCCATGCCCTCAACATCAGGTGCGACAAAGCCAAATCCTTTTGCGTGGCCGATAAATTTACCACGTAGTAAATTCATGCGCTCTGGTAAGCCGTAACGGTTCGAGCGTGAGCGTACAACTAAGCCCTGCCCCTCCATGCGTACGAGCGTTTTTACGAGCTCCTTAAATTCTTCTGCGTCCTCAAACCCAAACTCCTCTTCTATTTCTCCAACGGTTAAAGGTTTATATTCTTCTTCACCGAAAAACTCGAGTAATCGACTTTGTAGTGAATCTTTTTTGTCCGTCATACTTAATACCCTCCCTCATGTAAAAATCCTAAATCATTTTTAGTGTGCCCAATTTAGGCCTTCTAAAAAACGATAAATATCTTCATGTAATTGATCTTTTTCTTGATCTAATGTTATAACGTGTTTTGAGTTTTCATACCACTTGATATATTTTTCTAGTGACTCAGTTTGATTATATATAATGTTGGCAGATTCTGTCTCTATTACCTCATCATTTGTCGCCTGTACGACAAAAATAGGGGCATAAATCATATCTATTTCTTTTCGAGTCTGCGCAATAAACTCACGAAGTTGTTGTAATGATGGCATACCTTTGTCAGCGATTAACGACACTTCTGCATCAATTTCTGCGTCGGTTTTGCCTTCAAATTTTTTATATTCCTTGGCATATTTCAATACGCCTTCAAACATTACGTCTGTTGTGCGCATTGTCATTGGTGCACACATTGTTACAATGCCCTTTACAGGATTGTTAAGTGCTACATTTAAAGCCATCACACCGCCAAGTGATAGCCCTGCTACGGCAATTTCCTCATAGCCAGCATCTTGTAATTGTTGGTACGCCGCTTTAACATCTTGCCACCAATCAGTTGGTCCTGTTGTAATAAGTTCTTCAGGTTGCACACCGTGCCCTTTATAATGAGGCGCTAATGTAGTATACCCTTTTTTCTCTAAATATCTACCAAGCATACGCACATCTGCAGAGCTACCAGTAAATCCGTGTAATAATAACACTGCACGCGGTCCTGCTTGAAAGAAAAATGGCTGAGATAATGATTTGTTCATGGCAAGTTCTCCTTCACTGTAAAACATATTCACTCTATTATAGCCATATCCATTATACATTGGCGTAATTTAGCATCTTTCATACGTATAATACCCACTTTATTCGTCTAGGCTCATCTATGTACTGAAAATAAAAGAAAACGCCCAACCAGTCGAGGTTAGGCGGAATATCTTCAACTATTATATTTTTGCAATAGCGATTGCTAAAAGAAAGAATAAAATTGATAAAACAATTGTTGCACGGTGAAGAATTAAATCCATACCACGTGCTTTTTGCTTTCCAAATAGTTGTTCAGCTCCACCCGAGATGGCACCTGACAAGCCTGCACTTTTACTAGATTGTAATAAAACTACGACAACCAATGCTAATGATACGATAACTAAAGCTATTAATACTGCTGTATGCATCCACTGCACCTCCCGAACTTTGAAACATCACAACACACTATATTATAACAAATAAAGATTCCCATGACAAACACAGATTACAAAATGGTATAACTTTTCCAAATACTATGTACAATACATAAATTAAAAAGTAGAAGTCTCACTCTACGCTACTGATATTATACAAAAAAATATAGAAATAATTCAAATCCCAAATGCAGTGCCTGGCACCCAAACAATTTTGAATTTTCTTGCATTTACACATAAGACAAGCTCCACACGATGTAAGAAGCAACAATCCACGCGGTAGCAAGCTTTGCAACGTACAACACGCCCGCGGAAAACGAAGTGGATTTTCACACTTAGAAAGCCGATTTATGCAGGAGTCCCTAAAAAATGCCAGGCACTCAAACAATTTATACTAGTTGATTGCAGTGGAGGGCGGCGACTCCTGCGGGAACAGCACGGAACGTAAGACGCAACTAGCCGCGCGCTAGCGAGGGTTGCGGCTTACGATGTGCCCGCGGAAAGCGCCGCCCGCAACGGAAATCAACGTTGTAGAACTCTCTCCATGCTCACTCTACTTCAATCACGCACTAATTGAATAGTGAATAGTGACAGGCACTCACACAATTTATAACAGTTTATTGCAGTGGAGGGCGGCGACTCCTGCGGGAACGCACGTAATGTAAGACGCAACAAACCGCGCGCTAGCGAGGGTTGCGGCTTACGTCGTGCCCGCGGAAAGCGCAGTGAATTTTTACGATTTAGAATAATATGACCCCTGTTAGTAAAAATTCATTCGTTAAAAAAAGACTATAGACAAACAAGTTTGTCTATAGTCTGAAGCTAATACTAGCCGTTCACTTATTTTAAGTTATAAAAAGTTTTTAAACCAAGGTATTCTGATGTTGCACCAAGTTGATCTTCGATGCGCAGAAGTTGGTTGTATTTTGCAACGCGGTCTGTACGAGATGGAGCACCTGTTTTAATTTGACCAGCGTTTGTTGCAACAGCGATATCAGCAATTGTTGCATCTTCTGATTCACCAGAACGGTGAGAGATAACTGCTGTGTAACCAGCACGTTTCGCCATTTCGATTGCTTCAAATGTTTCTGTAAGCGTACCGATTTGGTTTACTTTGATTAAAATTGAGTTACCAACACCTTGCTCAATACCAGCAGCTAATTTTTTCGTATTTGTTACGAATAAATCATCTCCTACTAATTGTACGCGAGCGCCAATGCGGTCTGTTAATAATTTATGACCAGCCCAGTCGTTTTCGTCTAAGCCGTCTTCGATTGAGATGATTGGGTATTTCGAAGTTAACTGTTCATACCAGTCCACCATCTCTTCAGAAGTTTTCACAACGCCCTCACCATCTAAGTGGTATTTGCCATCTTCTTTGTTGAATAATTCAGAAGATGCCACGTCCATTGCTAATTTCACTTCTTCACCAGCTTTGTAGCCAGCTTTTTCGATTGCTTCAAGGATAACAGTGATTGCTTCTTCGTTCGAACCAAGATTTGGTGCGAAACCACCTTCATCACCTACAGCTGTGTTGTAGCCTTTGTCTTTTAGTACAGCTTTTAAGCTATGGAAAATTTCAGCACCCATACGTAATGCATGACGGAAGTTTTCAGCGCCAACAGGCATTACCATGAATTCTTGGATGTCTACGTTGTTATCCGCATGTGCACCACCATTTAAGATGTTCATCATCGGTACTGGTAATTGTTTTGAGTTGAAACCGCCAAGATATTGATAAAGAGGTACATCTAAATAATCTGCTGCAGCATGTGCAACTGCCATTGAAACACCTAGGATTGCGTTTGCACCTAGTTTACCTTTGTTTTCTGTGCCATCTAGCTCGATTAAAGCTTTGTCGATTACTACTTGGTCAAGAACTGAGAAACTACCTTCTAATTCTTGTGCAATAATTGTGTTAACATTTTCGACTGCTTTTAATACACCTTTGCCAAGGTAACGTGATTTGTCACCATCGCGTAATTCTACCGCTTCGTATTCACCTGTAGATGCACCTGATGGCACGATTGCGCGACCAAAAGCACCTGATTCTGTAAATACTTCAACTTCTACTGTTGGGTTCCCACGTGAGTCTAAAACTTCGCGCGCATAAACTTGTGTAATAAATGGCATAATTAATTCTCCTCTTTTTCGATTAATGATTTACCTGTCATTTCAATAGGTTGTGACACCTCTAATAATTCTAACATGGTTGGCGCTAAATCGGCTAAAATGCCACCATTTCTTAACATTAAATTTGCTTTCGTCACAATTACTGGAACAGGGTTTGTTGTATGAGCTGTCATCGGATTTCCTTCTAACGTTACAACCTCGTCAGAGTTACCGTGGTCAGCTGTAATAATAGCCGCTCCGCCTTTTTCAAGCAGGGCATCTACTACTTTTCCTAGACATTCGTCGACGGCTTCGATTGCTTTAATTGTCGGCTCTAGCATTCCACTATGTCCCACCATATCAGGGTTCGCAAAGTTTAAAATAATGCCATCAAATTTATCGGCTGCAATCTCTGCAAGCAATGCGTCTGTTACTTCATAAGCACTCATTTCAGGCTTCAAATCGTATGTTGCTACTTTTGGAGAAGCAATCAGAAGACGTTCTTCACCTGCGAATTTCTCCTCACGTCCGCCACTCATAAAGAATGTCACATGGGGATACTTTTCTGTTTCTGCAATACGTAGCTGTGTTTTACCATTAGAGGCTAACACTTCCCCAATCGTATTTTTCAAGTTGTCATTTTCATAAGCAACTTGTGCGTTCACTTCATCACTATAATGTGTAAACGATACGAACTTTACATTTTGTGGATGATTTGCTGATAAAGCAAAGCCGTCAAATGTTGGATTTGTAAATACTTTCGATAATTGAATTGCACGGTCTGGTCGGAAATTAAAGAAAATTACCGCGTCATTATCATCAATTGTTGCTACTGGCTCTCCATGTTCTTGTATGCTAAATGGAATAACAAATTCATCGGTCACTTCACGCTCATAGGATTCAGTAACGCCACCTTTAGCGCTTTCCGCTGTTTGTCCAACCCCATCAACAAGGACATTATAAGATAATGCTACACGATCCCAACGTTTGTCGCGATCCATCGCATAATAGCGTCCATGGATGGAAGCAAATTTACCAATACCAATGGTAGCCATTTGTTTTTCTGTTTCTTCGATATAGTCGATTGCTGTTGTTGGTCCAACATCACGACCATCTAAAAATGCATGCACAAAAACATCTTCAAGCCCTTGTTCTTTTGCAAGCTTTAATAGCGCAAACATATGCTCATAATGGCTATGTACACCGCCATCTGATAGTAAGCCCATAACATGTAGTTTAGAATTATGTGCTTTCACATGTGCTACTGCGTCTAAAAATGCTTGATTCGTAAAGAAATCTCCTTCGCGAATCGATTTATTTAAGCGCGTTAAGCTTTGATACACTATACGGCCCGCACCGATATTTAAGTGCCCAACTTCAGAGTTCCCCATTTGTCCTTCTGGCAACCCTACTGCTTCACCTGAAGCTATTAAAGTTGAATGCGGAAATTGATTCCAAAAGCGATCAAAATTTGGTTTCTTTGCTTGCGCAACGGCGTTCCCGAATGTTTCATTACGGAATGCGAAACCATCTAGAATAATTAATGCTACTGGCTTTTTAGGCATTTGCTGCCGCCTCCAATAATTTTAAATATGAATCAGCTTGTAAGCTTGCACCACCGACTAGCGCACCATCGATATGCTCTTTTGACAATAATTCTTTAATATTATCAGGCTTTACGCTACCGCCGTATTGAATACGCACAGCCTCTGCTGTTGCGTTATCATATAATTTTTCAACAACTGCACGAATAGCACCACATACTTGGTTAGCATCTTCTGCTGTTGCTGTTTTACCTGTACCGATTGCCCAAATAGGCTCATAGGCAAGAACCATATGCTCTACATCCTGTGCGGCAAAGCCTGCAAGCGCTGCTGTAATTTGGCCAGCTACTTTTTGCTCTGTCGTACCTGCCTCACGTTCTTCCAATGTTTCACCACAACAAATAATTGGCACGATATTATGTGAAAGCGCTGCTGCCACCTTTTTATTGATAGCTTCATCAGTTTCGTTATAATATTCACGTCGCTCAGAGTGTCCTAATATTACATAGTCAACCTCAACACTTGCAAGCTGCGCTGGACTAATTTCGCCTGTAAACGCACCTTCGTTTTCGTAATGCATTGTTTGAGCACCAATTGCTAGCTCAGATTCACTAGCGATTTGCACTAGTGTTGGTAGAAAAAGTGCCGGTGCACAAATAACAGCATCTACTTTGTCATTGGCAGGGAGATTATCCTGCAAGCTATCGACAAACTGTATTGCCTCTTCAAATGTTTTATACATTTTCCAGTTACCTGCAATAATTGGTTTACGCATCGTTATGCCTCCTATCTATTATTTATCGTTTAATGCCACAATTCCAGGAAGCTCTTTGCCTTCCATTAATTCAAGTGAAGCGCCGCCACCAGTAGAAATGTGGTCCATTTTATCAGCTACTTCGAATTTTTCTACGGCTGCTGCGGAATCTCCGCCACCGATTACAGTATAGCCAGCAGTTGCTGCCATTGCGTCTGCAACAGTTTTTGTACCATTTGCAAATGGTTCTAATTCAAAAACGCCCATTGGTCCATTCCAAATGATTAATTTTGAATTTTGAATAACTTCTGCATAGTGTGCAGCTGTTTTTGGTCCAATATCAAGACCCATCCAATCAGCTGGGATAGCATCTACATCGACAACCTTTGTCTCTGCATCTTTCGAAAATTCATTGGCTACCACTGCATCAATTGGCATATGTAACTGCACGCCTTTTGCCTGCGCTTTTTCAATGAACGATTTTGCTAGTTCAATTTTATCTTCTTCTAATAACGATTTACCGATATCATGACCTTGCGCTTTAATGAAGGTAAATGATAAACCGCCGCCAATAATTAAATGGTCTACCTTTTCAAGTAAGCTCTCAATAACACCGATTTTATCTTTTACTTTTGCGCCACCAATTATCGCAGTGAAAGGACGTTCAGGATTTGATAATGCTTTTCCTAATACATCTAATTCTTTTTCCATAAGGAAGCCAGATACAGCAGGGATGTGTTTTGCAATTCCTTCTGTTGAAGCATGTGCACGGTGAGCAGCACCGAATGCATCGTTGACATAAACGTCCGCTAGTTTAGCAAATTGTTCGGCAAGTGCAGGATCGTTTTTCTCTTCACCAGCATGGAAGCGTACATTTTCTAGTAGAACGATATCGCCATTTTGCATGTTCGCCACAGCTGTTTCTACTGCTTCACCGATTGACTCATCCAATTTAGTAACAGGCTTACCTAAAATTTCAGCAAGGCGGATACCTACTGCAGTTAATCGCATATCTTCTTTTACTTCACCTTTTGGACGACCTAAATGAGACGCTAAAATAACTTTTGCGCCTTGTTCGACTAAATATTCAATCGTTGGAATGGCTGCGCGGATACGTGTTTCATCTGTAATTTCACCATCTGCCATCGGTACATTAAAATCGACACGTACGAAGACGCGCTTCCCTTTTACATCAAGATCTTTCATTGTTTTCTTATTTAACATGAAGAAACCCCCTTCAAAGTTTTGTTGTGCGGACATTATAAAATGTGCTCAACCCATCTTGGTTTTACACATTTTGGACCAAGTTAAAATATACCTTTATTAGCTTTTATAGTAGCAAAAGTAATGTTCGGTGTCTTGTAAAAGACAAGGTAACTACTACCTGTATGCAGATAGCAAGTCATCCATATTTTATCCAAGATATTTGTATTTAAAAAGGAGTAGGGTAAACGTCCCCTACTCCTATTACCCTTGTTTATTATATCTTTTCGATATTATAAAGGCTATACTTTTTGTGCGTAAAAAGCCGTATTATGTCACACTTTTTACTTCAAATTGCGAATTATGACACTTATTTATGATTTAACCCTTGTTGTGCGATATATAATGCAAGGTCCATTAAACGAGTAGAGTAACCAATTTCATTGTCATACCAAGCAAGAACTTTCACCATACTATTTTCTAAAACCATTGTGGAAAGGCCATCTACAGTTGAAGAGTTATGGTTGCCATTGTAATCAATTGATACTAATGGCAGCTCATTGTAGCCTAAAATGCCTTTTAGCTCATTTTCAGAAGCTTCTTTTAAAGCCGCATTAATCGCATCTTTTGTTACATCTGCTTTCAGTTCTACAACTAAATCCACACATGATACGTTCGGTGTAGGAACACGCATAGAGAATCCATCAAGCTTACCTTTTAATTGAGGTAATACTTTCGAAACGGCTACTGCTGCTCCTGTTGTTGTTGGAATCATTGACACTGCCCCTGCACGTGCACGACGTGGATCAGAGTGCGGGAAGTCAAGGATACGTTGATCGTTTGTATATGAGTGAATTGTTGTCATCATACCGCGCTCAATGCCAAATTTCTCATCTAAAATTTTAGCTACTGGCGCTAAACAGTTTGTTGTACAAGATGCATTTGAAATGACATCATCTGTTTTTGGATTGTAATCTTCGTGGTTAACACCCATTACAAATGTCGGCATATCGCCTTTAGCTGGAGCAGATAAAATTGCTTTTTTAGCACCTGCTTCAATATGTTTGCCTACCTCTTCCATTGAGCGGAATCGACCTGTACATTCAAGAACAACATCTACGCCAAGCTCACCCCAAGGTAATTGTGCTGGGTCTTTTTCAGCGTATACTTTCACTGTTTTTCCATTCACTACGAAAGAATCTTCGTCTGCATTGACATCAGCATCATAAATACCATGTACAGAATCGTATTTTAATAAGTGTGCAAGTTGACCTGCATCTGTTAAGTCATTCACTGCAACTACTTCAAACTCATCATGTTTCATTGCTTCACGAAATACTAAACGTCCAATACGTCCAAATCCATTAATTGCTAACTTTAATGCCATTGTTAATTCCTCCAATAATGTTTTATTGATTTATTTTTACAGTAAACGTTCAGCGATTGCTTTCGCAGCAGCCTCATCTGTTATAAAAATCGTCTGCTTCGGCGCTACCTTAAAGTAAGATAGCATTGCATTCACCTTTTGTTTTCCTGCTGCAACCGCAATAATATGCTTACATTTTTCAACTTGTTCAAGTTGAATGCCAATCGTACGAATACGATGCACAATGTCTCCTTCGGCGTTAAAATAATAACCGAACGCCTCACTGACAGCCCCTTTTTCCTCGAGAATACGCAAATCTTCGGCTGATGAATTACGACGAATCGCCATTTCTTCAGCAGAGCCGATACCATGAATAACGCAATCAGCACGGTCATAATAAGCCATGATTTCTGTCACCATTGGCTCCGTTAACATTGCCTGATATGCCTGTTCACTTAAATGCTCAGGTAAAAACAATGTACGGTACTGGGCTTCCATCTGCATAGCAAATGTTGCAACGAGTGTATTAGCCTGCATTTGCATTTCATGTCCGATTCCGCCACGAGCAGCAACAAATGTTACATTGTGGTTACCATCGACTGGTTGTAAAAACTGCGCTAGCGAAGCGACTGACTTTCCTCCAGTAACAGCTACAACTTGCTCATTAGCAATAGTCGAAAGAAATTGCTGTGCCGCCTCTTTTCCAAGCAATGTTAATACGGTTTCGTCATCGTTATAATCACCTGGAACAACTAGCACATGCTGTAGTCCTAAATGGTTTTCGAGCGTTTTACCAAGCTGCGTTAGACCAGACCATTCATATACTAATGCTCTAAGCTGTTCAATAACTAATTCACCATCACTCGTACATACCATACCCGACTTTTGGGAATCTAATAACCCTTGATCACGTAAAATATCTGTTTCTTTACGGATTTCACGCTCTGTCATTTTGAGTGACTCCGCTAGTGTTCGTCTCCCAATTGGTTGCATTAACTGAACCGATTGCAAAATACGGTATCTCGATTGTAGAAGTGGATTCATTTCTGGAAGTAGTCTTTGCTGTGCCTCAGGAACAGTTAACATAAATATCTACTCCCTCTCACTTTAG
The DNA here is from genome assembly GCF_015999545.1 of Lysinibacillus sp. JNUCC-52. Taxonomy (NCBI): domain Bacteria; kingdom Bacillati; phylum Bacillota; class Bacilli; order Caryophanales; family Bacillaceae; genus Lysinibacillus; species Lysinibacillus sp. JNUCC-52. Next base: position 3,591,804 of record NZ_CP065546.1, on the reverse strand, counting down.
TGGGACAACTTTTAACCCACTATATAAAATTGTGTCCCACTTGTAATTTTATTATAATATGGTTTATAAAAAAGAGCAAGTAAATAATGGAATGGTTTGCTTTTACAAACTTTATACACGTTATCATATGGTTTGTAAAAATTGTTGTTCGTGAAAATAAAAAATCCCGCAACCAATTCTTTTGGCTGCGGGACTGCATGTTATTATTTAGTGAAAGATAGTACGGCGTTTTTCTTGAAGCCTGCTAAAGCTTTTGTTGCTTCCGTTTTGTTTGTGTATTCAAAAATACGTACGTCCTTTTGTTCAAATACTGTAATAACCCACATAGTCAAATCTCCCTTTAAGTTTATTTTTGTAATATAACAACCACGTAAATATGTGATACTTTTGATTAACTGTTTTATAACAACCTCTTACTTGATTCCTATTCTACTCCAATTTTTTCAAAAAGAAAGCTTTGTGTGAAGTTCTTCACAAACTGTTCATATTCATAACGCTTTCATTGAACAATTTGTGAATAACGCAAATTGCAGGTTTAATTATATCTATAGAAGAAAACAAAAAATCCGCTTTTCACTTGGTGAAAAACGAATTTTTTACGATTGAATTATGTACGTTCATTTCATCGGAATACACGTTATTCACTGCACAAATGTTCCATCAACGTTACATAGTCTAAATTGCCATATTGGATGACTTCTCCGTCCTTTTCAACAACGGGTATCATCAGCATATATTTTTCGTGTACTGCATCGTCTTTTTCTATATCGATGATGTCAATTGAGAAATCCAGTTCTTCTTGAACAAGCTTTAATGTACGTAAGCCTTCTACACAAAGCTCACAATGCAAACGACTAAAAAATTTCACATTCATTTACACACAACCCCTTCCTATTTAGGTGTCAGGCACTCAAACAATTCTGAATTCTCATGCCACTCCTATTAAAGTTTACCAAGTAAAGTAAGACACAACAAACCGCGTGCTCATGAGGATTGTGGCTCCAGAGCGCTGAGCGGAAAGCAAAGTGGATATCTACTATTTAGGAGTTGCTCATTAAGTGCCAGGCACTCAAACAATTTGAGTGCCTGGCATACCTGGGCCCGCGGAAATCGATGGCTTATATATATTTAAATGAAAAAAGACTGTGCAAGTAAAATTTCTGCACAGCCTCATTATCGTTATTTTTTTAAATGGCTATCAAAGAATTTAACCATCGCATTATAGAATTCAATGCGGTTTTCTTCGTTTTGGAAGCCATGTCCTTCATTGTCTTTCAGCATGTACTCTACATCCACGCCTCTTGCACGTAACGCTTCAACGATTTGATCAGATTCTGCCTGATTTACACGCGGATCGTTTGCACCTTGCGCAACAAATAATGGTGTTTTAATTTTATCCACATGGAAGACTGGCGAAACTGCTGTTAACAGATCTTTGTCTTTCTCTGGATGCCCTACACGCTCATAGAACATATTACGCATAGTTTCCCAATATGGTGGGACTGTATCTAGTAATGTGAAAATATTTGATACACCAACATAGTCAACTGCTGCTGCATATAAATCTGGTGTAAACGCAATACCAGCTAATGTTGCGTAACCTCCAAATGATGCACCATAAATACCGATGCGGTCAGGGTCAGCAATCCCTTGATCGATTGCCCATTGCACGCCATCTGTAATATCATCCTGAATTTTTAGACCCCATTGCTTATTACCAGCTTGTAAAAATTCTTTTCCGTAACCAGTAGATGAACGGAAATTCACTTGTAGTACAGCATAGCCTCGGTTTGCAAGTAGCTGCACTTCTGGGTTAAAGCCCCACATATCACGAGCCCATGGTCCACCGTGTGGATTCACGATAAGCGGTAAATCTTTTGCTTCTTTGTTTTTCGGTAATGTTAAATAACCGTTAATTGTTAAACCATCACGACTCTTATAAGAAACAGGATGCATTTCTGCAAGCTCTTCTGACTTTAACCAAGGACTTAATGTTGCTAGCTCTGTCATTTCATCTGTAGTTGAGTCATAGTAGTAATATTTGCCATACACTGTGTCACTAGACACGCTGACGATGAATTTCGTCATTTCTTTATTGTAGTCGTTGATGCCTAGTTCACTTTCTTCAACGCCTAGCTTGTCTTGAATTTTGCGGAATAACTTCTCAAAATCTTCATCGAAGAATTGATAATGTACCTTATCCGTTACATATGCACCGTATAAAATTTTATCTTGCTCACCACTATATAATACACCAGTTACATCTACTTCTTCGTTCGACATAATGACTTCTTCATTACCTTCAAGATCATATTTCACTACTTCTACTTTATCTCTACCTTTATTTGAAGTTGCGTAAATATGCTTATTATCTTTAGAGAAAGCTAGTGGCGTCACTTCATCGCCCGCAGCCATTTCAATAAACGGCTTAAATTCGTCTTTTTCTGTGTCACGATATAGAATCATACCTTCTACACCATCTGAAACTACAGCTATACGAATATTGCCATCACGGTCAGCTAACCAATCTGCAACGTTACCAGGATTTTTTGCAACATGTTTTGTTTCGCCTGTCTTAACATTTAGCTTGTACACATCAAAGACTGTTGCATCTTCTTTGTTCATCATAATTAAAATTTCATCTTTAACACCTTGTAAACTACTTAATACTCCTACAGTTACACCTGGATAAGGCGTTAAATCTTTTTCTTCTGTACCGTTAAATGTAGAAGAATAAATGTGGAAGTTTTCATCTCCACCTTTATCTTTCGCATAAAGCAATGTATCATCTTTCCAGAAGAATCCTGCAATATCACGATCCTTTGAATTAGATACACGAACTGGTTCACTATCATCATTCATTTTTTTCACGAAAACATTTGAACGGCTTTCCCAGGATGATGCAAATGTAATGTAATTACCATCTGGTGAAAGCTGATAACCGAAGTTTCCTGGATTTTTCATAAAATCCTCTACAGAAATTTCGTTAACACCTTCGTTACTAGCACCGTTTTTTAAACTCTTAAATGTAGTAAATATTTTAGTAGCGTCTTGTTTAGAAATTGTTTCACTATTTTCTGAAATGCTATTAAATAAGCCTAGCTTATTTGCTTTTTCCAGATAGTCTGCTAGTGTTACTTCTTTTTCTTCTTTCTCAAGCGCTCTTACTAAAATTCGTGCGGCTTCATTACGTTTAATTGCACTACTTAAGTTGTCTAATTCCCCGTCTTTAACCCACTTATTAATCACTTCTTGACGCATTGATTCTGAGCCATGTTGGAATGTTAAAGATGTTACAGCTAAATCAAGAAATTCTTTTGCTGTTAGGCGTTCCTCTTGTGCAATAGTAATGTTGCTAGTTTCATTAGCAGCACGAACTTCCTGTACGGAAACAGGATAAACAACAGAGGCTGTTAAAATGACCGCTAAAGATGCTGACAAAAATCTTTTTTTCAAAGTAATTCCTCCTTATATCAGTGTTCGTTATATCGTTTGTCGATACAATGAAATTATAACAAAATTAGTTAATTTGTCAATAAATGATAATAATTATTTATTTATCCTTTTTATCCAATTAAAAAGGACCCTCCTATTATGGAAAGTCCTTTGTTTGAGTGACTGGCACTTAAACAATTTAGTTTCTTTTATAGCGTTAAAATCCACTTCGCTTTCCGTGGGCACAGCATAAGCCACAACCCTTGCTTATGCGCGCTTTGTTGCGTCTTAGATTACGTGCGTTCCCGCAGGAGTCTTCGTGGATTTTCAGTATTCAGAATTGTTTGAGTGACTGGCACTTAAATTGTGCCAGTCACTCACACAATTAAAACTTTCGGCTTGCTCCGCCGCCTGCAGATGATCCGCCTCCAAAGCCACCGAACCCGCCGCCGCTGGAACCACCTCTACCAAAACCGCCGCCAAATCCTCCTGGATAACCTCCGCGTCCCCTTGAACGTGGTCCGCCTCCGCCATTTGAGAAGATAATGAAAACAAGCACTAAAATAACGAGTAACACAAATAGCCAATTGGGCATTGACTCATCCTCCACTGCTTGTGTCGGCATCTCTCCATCCCAATTATATTCTTTAGCTACTGTTTGAAATAATTCAGCATATGTCGCTTGAAAAGCTTGATCGACTTCACCTGTACTTGCAGATGGATAAAAAGCATCATCTAAAATACGTCCTAATTTTCCATCTGGTAACGCTCCCTCTAAACCTTGACCAACAGCAATGACTACATCATTATTTCCTTGTCCTTGCCCAAATGTAGCCAATAGCAGAACACCATTATTTTTCTTTGCATCTCCAATACCCCATGCACGAATTAATTGCGTGGCATACATTTTTGGGTCTTGCCCTTGAATGCTATCCATTGTAACAATCATTATTTCAGCACCTGTGCCTTTATCTAATTGCTCTGAATAATGATTAAGTTCTTCCTTTACAGAACTTGAAAGCACATTCGCAAAATCATGGATGTACGTATTTTTCATTGGTGTGGGCAACTGTGCTAGTGCGCTGTTAGCTGTAACAAACCACATAAAACACGCAACTAAAAGCGTTACTGTCAACCGTTTCATTATTGTTTACCCGAATCACTAAAATCTACTGCAGGTGCTTTTTCAGCTCCAGCCGCTGCCTTAAAGTATTCCTTTTGTTCGAAGCCAAACATACCTGCAATAATATTCCCTGGGAAGCGTTTTACTTTTTTATTAAAGCCTTGTACTTCATTATTGTAATCCTCACGTGCTACTGCTAGTCGATTTTCTGTCCCCGCCAGTTCATCCATTAATTGACGGAAATTTGCATCGGCTTTTAAATTCGGATAATTTTCTACGACTACAAGTAATCGACTAAGTGCGCCGTTTAACGCATCATTTGCACTCGCTTGTTCCTCGGGTGTTTGTGCATTGCCCATTTGTGCACGCGCCTCCGTAATGCTAGTAATGACATCTTGCTCGTGATTTGCGTACCCTTTTACAGATTCCACTAAATTCGGAATTAAATCATAACGGCGTTGTAGCTGATTTTCGACTTGAGCCCACTTCGAGTCAACATTTTCCTCCGCGGTTACAAGACTATTGTATTTTGGAATAAATAGTAAAGCTAATACAGCTAAAATAATAACGATTATCCCTACTGGTCCAAGTAATTTTTTCAATTTTTTATCCTCCTTAACTTTCTTTTGTTATACCTCTAATGTGTTGCAAAAAAACATCGCTATGCTAAATATATGCAAACGGATTTATATCGTATGAAATAGTACTTGCAAGGCATACTAACTACTGCAACAAACTAAACCATTCAGGAGGCGTTTTTTTTGTCACAATCTTTTTATAATGAACAAAACAATGCAACAACACCTAACCAACAACAAAGCCTTAATCATGGTGGCCATGAAGTTATGGACATGCATGAAACGATTGGCGAAATAATCGCTGGACTAAACCTATCCATTATTTTACGTCCACAAGTAAAAGACCCAGAACTACTTAGCATTTTAGATAATCAATATAATTTCACACTCGGTATGTACAATACGATTGTGGAATCTTTTAAAACAGGGCATGATCCTTCTGTTCCAACTGGTCGCTATGAAATGCAGACAGGGAACAACTTCCAATATGGCATTAAGCCTTCTCAGCCGAAAAAGCCTATGCAAAATGCAAGTGAAATCAATGATGAAGTCATTTCAGGCTTCTTACTTGGTGCACATAAAGGTTCAGCTAAATGTATGACTGCAGCAGCAACTGAAACAACAAATCCAGTTGTGCGTCGTGTAGTTGCTGATAGTATTCCCAACTGCATCGAGATGGCATACGAAGTATCTATTTACCAAAATAAGCATGGCTATTATCAAGTGCCACAATACACGCAACAAGATATGCGTGCAATGCTTGATGCGTATGCAACAACTACAAATCCCCTCCATTAAATACAAAAAAACCATTCATCGCTTATGCGTTGAATGGTTTTTCCCATTTTTTTATAAAACTTTTCCTAAAAATGCTTTGGTCCGCTCATTTTTCGGGTTACCAAAGAGTTCTTCTGGTGTTCCTTCTTCTACGATATAGCCACCATCCATAAACACAACACGATCTCCAACTTCTCGTGCAAAGCCCATTTCATGTGTCACGACAATCATTGTCATTCCTTCAATCGCTAGATTTTTCATAACATCTAATACTTCTTTCACCATTTCTGGATCTAGTGCGGAAGTTGGCTCATCAAATAAAATAGCTTTAGGTTTCATCGCTAATGCTCTTGCAATCGCTACACGTTGCTGTTGTCCACCTGAAAGCTGCTCAGGAAAGTTGTAAGCCTTACTATCTAGCCCGACCTTTTGCAGTAACTCATGCCCTAGTTTCTCTGCATCTGCACGGTTCATTTTGCGAATTTGCATTGGTGCCATTGTTACATTATCAATGACATTCATGTGAGGGAACAAATTAAATTGTTGGAATACCATTCCGACCTCTGCTCGAATAGCATTGATATTCGTTTTTGGTCCATTTACCTTCACATTTTCAATATAAATTGCACCATCTGTCACTTCTTCTAGCATATTTATGCAACGTAAAAAAGTACTTTTTCCTGATCCTGAAGGTCCAATAACACAGACAACTTGCTTTTCATGTATTTCATAATCGATGCCCTTTAATACTTCCAGTTTTCCGAAGTATTTGTGTAAGTTTTCAATTCTAATCATCTTGCTTCTCTCCCTTCCGCTTTACGAGGGATATAGCTGTTGCTGAATCGTTTTTCAATAAACGCGACTACCTTTGTCACAACATATGTTAAAACTAAGTATAGCAATGCGGCTACAATATAAGGTTCCCAGAAACGGAAGCTCGCACCTGCCACAACTTTACTTGCATATAAAATATCTGGCGCCGCAATAACCGTTACTAATGATGAGTCTTTTAATAATGCAATAAATTCATTGCCAAGTGGTGGAATCATTCGTCTGAAAGCCTGTGGTAAAATAACTTTTTTCATCGCTTGATTGTGTGTTAGGCCAAGTGAACGCGCTGCCTCCATTTGTCCTTTATCAATGCTTTGAATTCCCGCACGGAATATTTCTGCATTATAGGCTGCACAGTTTAATACAAGCGCAGTTATACCTGACACCATATATCCTAATGAATGGCCAAAAATCGTTGGAATCACCGCTAAATGAATTAATAATATTTGCACTAGCATTGGTGTCCCACGGAATAAATCGACATATAGTTTACATGGCCAGTAAATAAACTTATTTTTAGATACTTTCCCTAAACCTAATAGTAAGCCTAAAATTATACCACCAAAATAACCACTGAGCGTTAAGATGATTGTTATACCAATACCACGGATAAACATATCACGGTAGTTCCAAACTATGTCCCAGCGTAAATCAAAGATGTCCATTAGAACCCCTACTTTCCCTATCAATTTCTCTATTAAATACGCTAATAAATCAAATGAGCCGCTAGCATGATTAGGCTAACGGCATCATCCATTACTTAAAGTCCTTACCAGTAATTTCTTTTAATTTACCATTGTCTTTAATTTTTTGTAGACCTTCATTCAATAGGTTTAATAATTCCGTATTACCTTTTTTCACCATAAAGCCGTAGTATTCTTTTTCAAATGCATCATCTTCAACTACTTTAAGTTTCGCTTTTGGGTTAGCTTTAATATATTCATAAATAACTGCATTATCACCAATTGTTGCATCAACGTTCCCATTTAACATTTCTTGAATAGCAACAGGTTGGCTTTCGAATGCCATAATGTTTGTGCTTGCATCACCTTGTAATTTTTTTGCAGCCATATGACCAGTGGCATTTATTTGCACTGAAATCTTTTTATCTTTTAAATCTGCTAATGACGTAATATCTGAATCCTCTTTAACTACGATTAATAATTGAGATTCATAGTATGGCTCTGTAAAATCGAATGACGCCTTACGTTCTTCATTAATTGTAATCCCCGATGCACCGATGTGTGTTTCACCATTTTTAATTGTTTGGAATACAGGCTCCCACCCGATGTTTTCCCATTCCACTTTAAAGCCCATTTCATCTGCAATCGCTTGCAAAATATCGACATCTAATCCTACAATATTCCCTTTATCGTCAATCGATTCAAATGGTGCAAAAGTAGCCTCTGTACCTACCTTATAAACTTTGTCCTTACCGCCACCATCAGAAACTGCGTCGCCAGAAGATGCATCTTCTTTTGCACCACAGCCTACTAGCACTAGCGTAAATGCTGCTACAACCATTAATAACGTCCAAAAACGTTTTTTCATAGTTTTTCCCCCTATACAATTAATATTTTCCGACTAATTCAATTTTATCAATTCGGAAATGTTAGACTATTAGGTCAATTATAGTGTCAATAGAGGGGATATACAATACGATTTCGTATAAAAGTGATTATTTTTTCATAATAATTAATTTTATAATACAAAACGTAGAGAAATTATGTAATAAAAACAATATCTATGTCTGAAAATGTATACTTATGCAATATTAAGATGATTTTTATGCTAAATTTAGATATTTTTGACCACAAAAAAAGAATCCCCTCAGATAGGATTCTTCTTTTGTGCTAGCAATGCTAGCTTCACGATCAGTATGTTCACTAAAAAACTTTTTGGAGTTATTGCTTTTGATGGTTTAGAAAGGAATCATAATGGGAATAATGCCTACGGGACAGATTTCCACCATATTCCTCTCTTTCTCCATTAAGCAGGCTGCTAAGCAACTTAATAGGAGAATCGAGCTATAAAAGTAAATCAATTCATCAGTAAATGGCGCCCTCGGAGGGAATCGAACCCCCAGTGCAAGAACCGGAATCTTACGTGTTATCCATTACACCACGAGGGCAATTGAACATAAAAAAAAAGTACTCACTCTTAGGCTTTACGGTAAAGCATCATGTAGATAACCCTCATTGTAGAAGCATACCTGCAAAATAGTGTACTGTACTTTAACTTACGACCTTTCCATTATACAAACCTATTGCCCACAATTCAACTATAATTTAAAATTTTTATAAGGGATTTTATTTCTTAATATCAGCGTTAATATTTGACCTTCCCTGACTATAATGTGTATGATAAGGTTACAACTGAAATATAATGGATGATTTCAGTAAAAGTATTCGAATTTAGCTTTTTAAGGAGGATTTAACATGAATTTAATTCCTACAGTTATTGAACAAACAAGTCGTGGTGAGCGTGCTTATGACATTTATTCACGACTACTAAAAGACCGTATTATCCTATTAGGAAGTGCAATTGATGACAACGTTGCAAACTCAATCGTTGCGCAGCTTCTATTTTTAGAAGCAGAAGATCCAGATAAAGACATTTCTCTTTACATTAACTCACCAGGTGGTTCTATTACAGCTGGTATGGCAATCTACGATACAATGCAATTCATCAAGCCAAAAGTACAAACAATTTGTATTGGTATGGCTGCATCAATGGGTGCGTTCCTACTTGCTGCTGGTGAACCTGGTAAACGCTATGCATTACCAAATGCAGAAGTAATGATTCACCAACCACTTGGCGGTGCACAGGGTCAAGCGACTGAAATTGAAATTGCTGCAAAACGCATTTTATTCCTTCGTGAAAAATTAAATGGTATTTTATCTGAACGTACTGGTCAGCCACTAGAAGTCATCTCACGAGATACTGATCGTGATAACTTCATGACAGCTGAACGTGCTAAAGAATACGGCTTAATCGACCACATTTTTGTACGTAACGAACGTTAATTAGAAAAACCCGCTAAGTCCAGATGACTTAGCGGGTTTTTTATGTGTGCCAGGCACTCGAACAATTCCGAATCTTTCGAATTGCACTAGTGACTGGCACTCAAAATACGGTGCCCGTGGAAATCCACAGCGATGATGCTTAAAACCCTCTAAGTCCAGGTGACTTAGAGGGTTTTTTATTTAGTCTTCTTTTTCAATAAGAGCAGCTAATGATGTAACCGCTTGCTCTGCATCGCTACCTTCACTGCTTAAAACAACTTTCGTACCTTTAGCAATCGCTAAGCTCATTACACCCATAATGGATTTGGCATTTACTTTTTTCTCATCTTTTTCAAGAAAAATATCAGCACTAAAACGATTTGCTTCCTGTACAAACAAAGCCGCTTGTCTAGCTTGAAGTCCTAATTTTAATTTTACCTGGACTGTTTTCTCAGTCATTCGCAATTCTCTCCTTCACTACCGTTCGTCTCTTAGTTTTATATTACCGCACTTTACAGCAGAAGAACAATAAGCGATTGCACTTGCTTTCTGTCTTTTGTATGAAAGCTTAACCGCCTATTTTTTCACCTCTTCTTAGTGCATCTGCTATTTCATCTATTTTACGCAATCGATGATTAACGCCTGATTTGCTAACCGTTCCACTTGATACCATTTCACCAAGTTCTTTTAACGTCACATCTTGATATTCCACACGTAAGCGTGCAATTTCACGAAGCTTTTCAGGCAACTGATCCAGCCCTACTGAATTTTCAATAAAGCGAATATTTTCTACCTGGCGCAGTGCAGCACCGATTGTTTTATTCAAGTTTGCTGTTTCACAGTTTACAATACGATTAACACTATTTCGCATATCGCGTAGTATGCGAACATCTTCAAATTTCATCATCGCTTGATGAGCTCCGACAATGTTTAAAAAATCGGAAATCTTTTCCGCTTCTTTTAAGTATGTCACAAAGCCCTTCTTTCGTTCAATTGTTTTTGCATTTAACTCAAATTCATTCATTAAATCCATTAATGCTTCACCGTGTTCTTTATACAAAGAATAAATTTCTAAGTGATAGGCAGACGTTTCTGGGTTATTTACCGAGCCACCTGCTAAAAATGCTCCACGTAAGTAAGCTCTTTTATGGCCACTCTTTTTTATAAGCTCTTTAGAAATTGTGTGATTGAATTGGAAATCATCCGATATTATCGCTAAATCAATAAGTAACTCCCGCGCCCCTTCTCGCACACGACATATATACACGTTATTTTTTTTCAAACGCATTTTCTTACGTACAAGTAGCTCTACGTTATATGGATACAACTTCTTCATAATAGTGTAAAGCCTTCTTGCAATCGCTGCATTTTCGGTTTGTACGTCTAAACTAAGTTGCTTGTTTGCAAAAGATAATGAACCATTCATACGAATTAATGCAGATACTTCTGCTTTCATACAATAATCGTCCGCTTCTACTTGCGTCAGCTCTTTTTTCGTTTCTGAAGCAAATGACATATTACGCCCTCCTTTCGACCTTTATTTCTATGTATATGTTCATCTTACCATATACAACAAGCATTCTTTAGGACTCTATTGTTGGCTTCCTTACTTTTTCGGTAAGATTTTTGCATAATCCACAAGCCATTGTGCCACATTTGCAGCATTATGGCGCACTGTCCCATCTGGTCGAATGGTTGCAATATCACGTTTAATAACCTCTAATCCCATACTTTCAAGCTTTCCAACATCGAATGTTACGGGTTCCGCACATTCCTCTTTATAAAGCTCTTTAACAGGATGTGGAAGTTGTTCATCATTTACTAAAATAGCATCAATAAAGGAATGTCCAACATGCTTGTGAATTGCCTCAACATGGTCACCTGCTGTATAAGAAATGGTCTCCCCTTTTTGGGTCATTAAATTACATACATAAATTTTTCGTCCCTTTGCTCTAACTACAGCTTCTCCAATTTCTTTTACTAGCAAATTAGGAATAATACTTGTATATAAGCTACCAGGTCCTATTAAAATATAGTCAGCACGATTAATTGCGCGTATTGCTTCTGGTAACGGCTGCACATTTTCAGGCACTAAAAAAACGCGGTCAATGCGCTTTCCAGCAGTAGGAATTTTCGACTCACCTTGAATTACTGCCCCATCTTCTAGTTCGGCATGTAAAGTAATTTTTTTATTAGCAGCTGGAATTACTCGACCATGTACTTTTAAAACTTTTCCCATTTCGCTAATAGCATGGCTAAAATCTCCAGTAATATCGGTTAAGGCCGTTAACATTAAATTGCCAAGAGAATGACCATTTAAATCTTCTGATACGGAAAAACGATATTGAAACATTTGCTCAACGAGTGGCTCCACATCCGATAATGCTGCAATGACATTACGAACATCCCCAGGCGGGGGGATATCATAATCATCACGTAAACGTCCTGAGGAACCACCATCATCCGCAACTGTTACGATTGCAGTGATATCAAACGGGTGATGCTTTAAACCACGTAGTAACGTAGAAAGGCCAGTACCACCACCTATTACAACTAGCCTTGTATGCTTTTTCCCCATTCACTCAATCCTTTCTTCGATTGATGTCACGGTGCGATATCACAGCATTTTCTTTTTTGGCCAAGCAAGCGCCAAAATATTCTGCTAAAGTCACCGAACGATGCTGTCCTCCTGTACAACCAAAAGCAATGACAAGTTGCGATTTCCCCTCTTGTTTATAAAGCGGTATCATAAATTCAAACAAATCCGTTAGTTTTTGAATTAGGATTTGTGTATCCTCTAACGCTAATACATAAGAAGAGACTTCTGTTTGCAAACCAGTTTTAGGGCGCAATTCCTCTACATAATAAGGATTTTTTAAAAAGCGCACATCAAATACTAAGTCTGCATCAATTGGCATACCGTGTTTATATCCAAAGGACATAATATTAACTGAAAAAGTGTGATCTGCATCACTTGCAAATGCTTTCACGATTTTCTCACGTAACTCTTTTGGTTTCATATTTGACGTATTATAAACGAAATTAGCGCGGCCTTTTACTTCTGATAGCAGTACGCGTTCTTGTTTAATGCCATCAAGAGGTAAACCAGTTACAGCTAATGGATGTGCACGTCTCGTTTCCTTATAACGTCTCACAAGCGTTGCATCATCTGCATCTAAAAATAAAATGCGGACAACGATATCGCCTTCTTTTAATATATGGTCGAGCGCTCCAATTAGCGAATCAAAAAAGTTGCCGCCACGCATATCCATGACAGCTGCAATACGTGTTATATTTTTACCTGAATCCCTAAGTAAAGTTAAAAAAGTCGTGAGTAACGCTGGTGGTAAATTATCAATACAGTAATACCCTAAATCCTCAAAGCTTTGAATAGCTACTGTCTTCCCAGCTCCAGACATTCCTGTAATAATGACCAATTCATGTGTACATTGTTGACTTTCAACCACCACTGTCATGCAGCTCCTTTATTGTTCTATTGATATTTGTATTTTCTCATGAAGCAATTCAAAATCTTTCGTGTATTCAAATGTGCCGTATTGAATGCCTGATTGGGAAATCGCAAATAGTAAATTCGTTCGATCACCTTCAGCCATCGGCAAATGTTTTAAATCCCCAACTGGGTGCCATGCAAGCTTACCTTCTCTTGTTTCTTCGAATGGAACGCCTTCAATATCTTTCGCCATAAAAGTATATAGCATCCATTCATCCACCTTAACGTTATCTTCCTTAATAATCATCGTATATACACCTTTTAGATGCGCGTTCAATGGGATGACATTTGTTTCTTCCTGAAACTCACGTAAAGCAGCCTCATAAATCGACTCACCGCTTTCCATTTTTCCGCCAGGTGCTACATACCAGCCTCGTCTCGGCTTTTGAAGTAATAATACTTGGCCGTCTTTTACGGCAATTAAGTTTGCAATTCTTTGCATAGACACACCTCTAATCTCTTTTGCATTATATTTTCATTATAGCAAGACCTATCAGAGTTTGTCCTCATTTCACAACTATGGTATCTTGCGCAAAAAACTGTTTATATTGAATCAACATGAATGGCTTTTATTTCTCTTGCATAAAGGATCGTTGTACTCCCAATGACAGTTATTTTACACGAATAATCATACTTATAGTATACAGTTTTCTATAGTGAGACATGACACATTCAGAAATAATAAGCTTAAGCAGTAGTTATCCAATTGCGGAAAAACCCAGTATGTTGTCCACACAGCCCAACGTAAGCTACAACCGTCGCTATTGTGCAGCTTGTTGCGCCTTACTTTTTGTGCTGTTGTAGCATGAATGGACAAATAACAATAGCGTCAATAACACTTAAAATTCAGAATTGTTTGAGTGACACTCAAATATCAAAAATAGGTTGCCCCCACCTAATTAGGCGGAAACAACCTACTAAAAAAATAAAAGGGGGATTGCTAATTACACTCTACATATTACACCTTTTATATGTCATTCAAGTTACAGCAATATTAAAACCGTATTAAAAAATTGTATTTTTTTCCGGTAATAACGGCCAATAGCAACGAGCTTCTACGTTTAGCGTTTTACGCTAGCTATTTCGAGACGAACTATTTCAGGCCTATTATGCGTTAATTTTTTCTAATAATTCTTCCACATAATGTTGTGCTGCTTGTGCTGCAATACTACCATCGCCAGTCGCAGTTACGATTTGGCGAAGCGTTTTTTCACGTACATCTCCTGCAGCAAAAATACCTGGTACTTTCGTTTCCATATTTTCGTTTGTCACAATATAACCAGCTTCATTTAAAATACCTAATGCTTCAAAAGGTTTTGTTAATGGAAGCATACCAATATAGATAAATACGCCATCAGCATTAAATTCTGATTCTGTGCCATCCACAGTTGATTGTAATGTAACGCCGCCTACTTTACCGTTCGCTTCGTTAATTTCTTTTACTGTTGCATTCCAAATGAAATCGATTTTATCGTTGGCAAATGCACGATCTTGTAGAATTTTTTGAGCACGTAATTTATCACGACGGTGAACAATTGTTACTTTATCAGCAAAACGTGTTAAATAAACACCTTCTTCAACAGCTGAATCCCCACCACCTACGACAACGAGATTTTTTTGTTTAAAGAATGCACCATCACATACTGCACAATAGCTGACACCGCGTCCACCAAGCTCTTTTTCACCTGGTACACCCATTTTTTTATATTCTGCACCTGTAGAAAGGATAATTGATCGTGTTTTATATTCTTTTGCACCAGATTTAATGATTTTATATTCTTCTCCATCGATGATTTCTGAAACATCACCGTATGCATACTCAGCACCAAATTTTTTCGCATGCTCGAACATTTTAGTAGACAGTTCAGGCCCTAAAATTGTATCAAACCCTGGATAGTTTTCTACTTCTTCTGTATTCGCCATTTGTCCGCCTGGAATACCGCGTTCAATCATTAGCGTTGAAAGGTTGGCACGTGATGTATAAACAGCCGCAGTCATGCCGGCAGGTCCTGCTCCGATAATTACAACATCATAAATTTTTTCTTCTGACATACATACTTCCTCCTAAACTTGTAAAACTTTTTTATAATAACGTTAGTATGTTCATCGTATGTGAAAGCATGAAGTTATTCAACTATGTTGCTCACAACCTAAATTTAACTGGTTGGTAAAAACATTAACATTTCTTCAATATATTTAGATAATGTAGACACAGATATACCATACTGCTCTGCAATTTCCTTCTTCGTCACCTTCAACATGCGAGATGAGCGGAATAAGAAATCATTTGCACCTGCAATGGCAGCTGGATTTGTAAAGCGATAATTTTCACTAAGCGCTTGTTCACATAGCACAAACCACATTTGAAACATTGGCGCAACCAATGTTGTCATTTTCCCATATTGCTCTAATAAAATCTCTGATACACGGACAGCTCTTAAAAAGCTTGCCTCTACTTTATTTTTTTCATCAAACTGATGGCCAAGTGCGTAAGCTAAAAAAAGCTTTTCAAAAGCATCAAATTGCTCAACATCTATCCATTTAGGATGAGCAATGATTTCCTGTTTATGCGCTGTCCCTTTTAATAAAAACAAACCAAATAGGCGATCACTTATATACTCACTTTCAAGTTTAGATACAATGAAGTCACGATCATGTTCTAATGCGTCAAGTTCATATGTATTTTCATGCTGACGCCAAGGTTCAAAGCCCTCTTTCTCTGGATCAAGCTCAAGTAACTGCTCCCAAGCGCTTTTTGAAATATCATCGTAGCCCGAGAAATACGCCGCATGTGATAACCAAAAGTAAAATCCTGGATCACCTAAATAGCCACGTTTTTGCATGCTTCGTAGCCATTTAAAGGCTATTTCATATTGACCAATAAGCGCAAGCGTTGCACCTAGTTTATAGCGATGATCCCATGCATAAGGCTGGATTTTCACTAAAACTTCTAAAAGAGCATTTAATTCCTCATCATTTTTCTCATAATACGCAATAACCGTTAAATTGCATAACGCATGTAAATTCCCTTTATTTTCACGAAGTACTGTGTTTAGGATTGCTTTTGCTTGCTCTGCTTCACCGACATAGAAATAAGCTAAAGCTAAATTATTGTATGCAGACCAAAATTCTGGTCTATCTTCTACGAGTTGTTCTAAAATGTTTATCGCCTCTGGAAAATCACCCTTTTCCATACAACGACGCGCTTGTTCCTGACGATATAAATCCTCGCCGCTACCTTCAAGCTCTTCATAATCATCTTGTTCAAAAGCTACAAAGTCCAAAATTTCAGCCGCTTCATCTGCATAAGCACCCTCAGGTTCCATCTCTAAGTATTGCTCTGCAAAGCGTTTGGCATCTTGTATAATGCCGACGCATCCAGACACCTCTGCCATATAAAAAATAATTTCTGGCTCATTTGGGTCTAATTGATAGGCACGACGAAGTAAATCATAGGCTTCTTCAAAGCCTTGACCTTCTAATTCTACAATCGCTAATTGCAATAAAATCATCGGGTCATCTGGGCTTAAATCAACAGCACGCTGTAAATATTTATAGGCTTTATCCATCTGTCCGCTATTCATCGCTTGAATTGATTTTTTATAATAATAGTCGCCTGTTGGAATGAACGATACGACATTCGTTTGCTTCTCTTTTTGACGTTTCTTTTCCAAAATATTTCCTCCGAAACAAGAAATAAGGAACGCATCATACGTTCCTTTTTACAGTAACTTATATTATACCATACAATAAGCGATATGCTGTTATTTCTCCTCGTGACGTTTTTCCAACACATGCAATACATCAAAAACATTTACTTTTTGTTCTTGTAGTAAAACTAATAGATGGTAAATTAAATCTGCCGCTTCCCATTTTACCTCTTCTGCATCACGATTTTTTGCACCGATGACAACCTCTGTTGCTTCTTCCCCAACTTTTTTACAAATTTTATCGATGCCTTTATCGAATAAATATGTAGTGTATGCACCCTCTGGCATTTCTTGCTCACGCTTTTCAATTACTTTAACTAGTTCAGGGATAATGCCTACTGAACCAACTTTCGCTTTTTCCAGGAGTACATTCGTAAAGCAAGAAGTCGTGCCGTTGTGGCATGCGGGACCAGCAGGAAGTACTTCTACAACTAATGCATCGCCATCACAATCCGCTTTAATGGATACTACCTTTTGTACGTTGCCACTAGTAGCGCCTTTATGCCATAGCTCTTCGCGAGAACGTGAGTAAAACCATGTTTCGCCTGATTCCAATGTTTTTTCTAATGACTCTTTATTCATATAAGCTACCGTTAATACTTCTTTTGTATTGGCATCTTGCACAACTGCTGTCACAAGACCTTTATCGTCAAATTTAATGTTATCCATCATCGAACTGCCACTCCTTTTTCACGTAAGTATTGTTTTACTTGCGCTACGCTCGTTTCTTTGTAATGAAAAATGGATGCTGCAAGTGCTGCATCTGCATCGACATCATCTGCTAATACTTCGTAAAAATGCTCGGCATTCCCTGCACCACCACTTGCTATTACTGGGACTGTCACGGAATCTCTTACCGCCTTTGTCAAAGCTAAATCAAAGCCAGATTTTTCTCCGTCCTGATTCATACTTGTTAATAAAATCTCACCAGCACCTAAGCGAACAGCTTCTTTTGCCCATTCGATTACTTTCCAAGATGTTTTGTTGCGGCCACCGTGTGTATACACCATCCATGTGCCATCTTCTTCACTGTAGCGCGCATCGATTGCCACAACGATACATTGCGCACCGAAGAAGTCAGAACCTTCCTTAATTAGCGCTGGACGTTCTAAAGCAGATGTATTAACAGACACTTTATCTGCACCAGCGCGTAAAATACGCTTCATATCCTCTAACGAACGAATACCACCACCAACGGTAAATGGAATAGCTAATGTCGCCGCTGTTTGGCGCACCACATCGACCATCGTTTCACGACCTTCATGCGATGCAGATATGTCCAGGAAGACAAGCTCATCTGCCCCTTGCTCATCATAAAATGTTGCAAGCTCTACAGGATCTCCTGCATCGCGCAATGAAACGAACTGTACACCTTTGACAACACGCCCATCCTTGACATCAAGACATGGAATAATACGTTTTGTTAGCACGCCGCCACCCCTTTTAACCATTGTTCTAATAAGTACACGCCTAACTCCCCTGACTTTTCAGGATGGAATTGCATACCTGTAATCGAGCCGTTTGCAACGATGCCTGGCACTTCAATGCCATAATAGTCTGCATAAGCGACAAGCTCTGTTGCATCAATATTTGTCGCATAAAATGAATGGACAAAATATACATGCTCGGCAGTTGCTTCGTCTTTAAGCCATACAGGGCGATTTGTTACAATCAATTCATTCCACCCCATATGAGGTACTCGATAGGATTGATTCCCTTGAACACCGCTAAAGCGCTGAATGCTCCCTTTGAAAAAGCCTAGCCCCTTCGTTAATGTGACTTCTGTACTTTCCTCAAATAATAACTGCATCCCTAAACAAATACCGAGTAAAGGTCGATTTTCTGCCTTTACTTTTTGTAGGTAGTTATCTAATTTTGTTTCCGCTAAGCGCTTCATAGCGTCAGGGAAAGCACCTACACCTGGCAATAGAAGAGCATCCGTTGCATCGAGCTCATGTTCATCTGCCGTTACAATGACCTCACAGCCAAGGCGTTTTAATGCTTGCTCGACACTAAATAAATTGCCCATCCCATAGTCAATTACACCGATTTTCACGTTAACAGCCCCTTCGTTGAAGGTACACCTTTAACACGAGGATCAATCTCCACTGCCGCATCAATCGCACGGGCTAACGCCTTAAAAATAGCTTCAATTATATGGTGCGTGTTATGACCATATGGCACAATAACATGCACATTCATTCTTGCTTCAAGTGCGAACTTCCATAAAAACTCATGCACTAATTCAGTATCAAAAGTGCCTACCTTTTCTTTTAGCTCAGGCACACGATATTCTAAATGCGGACGGTTTGAGCAATCGACTACGACTTGAGCAAGGGCGTCATCCATTGGGACAAAGGCATTACCGTAACGTTTAATGCCTTTCTTATCACCGAGTGCTTCACGAATAGCTTGTCCTAACACAATGCCAAGGTCTTCCGTCGTATGGTGATCGTCAATGTGCGTATCACCGTTCGCTTGTATTGAGCCATTAAAAAGACCGTGTTTAATAAATAAATCCAACATATGGTCCATAAATCCAACACCTGTTTGGATATCTGCTTTGCCCTCACCATCTAAATCAATGGCTACTGATATTTGCGTTTCATTTGTTGTTCGTTCTACCTTTGCATAGCGTCTTTGTTCTGTCATCGTTCTACTCCTTTTCCCATCCACGAGATTCGACTGCTCGCGCATGCCCCTCTAGGCCTTCCATGCGAGCTAAGCGTGCGATTTTTGAGGCATTATCGGCCCACGTTTTTTCAGTGTAATAAACGATACTCGATTTTTTCACGAAGTCATCTACATTTAAACCACTTGCAAAACGAGCTGTGCTGTTTGTCGGTAATACATGATTTGTACCTGCAAAATAATCACCTACAGGCTCTGAGCTATATCGCCCAATGAAAATACCGCCAGCGTGACGTACTTGCTCTGCCACAGCTTCCGCATTTTTTGTCACGATTTCTAAATGTTCTGGTGCTAATGAATTAATGGCCTCAACTGCTTCTGACATCGTCTCGGCAATGTAAATCGCACCATAATTTTCGATAGATGCACGTGCTACCTCTTCACGAGGTAAAGTAGCTAATTGTTTTTCTACTTCAAGCGCTACGTTATAAGCAAGTTGCTCCGATGTTGTTACTAAAATGGCACAAGCCATCTTGTCATGCTCTGCCTGTGATAAAAGATCTGCTGCCACTTCGTCTGCAAAAGCTGTTTCATCTGCAATTACAGCAATTTCACTTGGTCCTGCAATCATATCAATTGCCACTTCACCAAATACTTCACGTTTTGCTAGAGCAACAAAAATATTACCAGGTCCCGTAATTTTATCGACCGCTTGAATCGTTTCCGTTCCGTAGGCAAGTGCCGCAATTGCCTGCGCACCACCAATTTTATACACTTCTTCTACACCTAAAATATGCGCAGCAGCAAGCACGCCAGCAGGTAATTTACCATCACGACCAGCAGGTGATGTAATAACAATTCGCTTCACACCAGCTACTTGTGCAGGGATAACGTTCATCAATACGGATGATGGATAGGCAGCTGTCCCTCCTGGAACGTAAAGGCCTACTGCATCGAGCGCAGTGATACGTTGTCCAAGCCAGGAGCCATCTGCCAATTCCATCCGATAGCCAGTACGCTTTTGTTGCTCATGATAGAGACGAATATTTTGTGCAGCTTCTGTTAAATCTGCATATAGCTGTGTATCAATCGTGTTGACGCCCTCTGCCATTTCTTCTTTTGTGACACGTAAATTGTCAGGAGCATAGCCATCCCATTTTTCTGTATATGTACGTACTGCGATGTCACCTTGTGCTCGGACATCCGCTAATACTTGTCGTACAACCTTTAATTGTTCTTCATTGCCACCTTCGAGTGGTCGTTTCAAGGAAATACCTTTTGCTAATTTTGTGATTTTCATGAAAAAGTCCCCTTTATTTCTAGGTGTTTTGGCAACACCTTTCGCAAAACTTTTATTAGTCGACACAATTTTTCAAACGTTTTACAAGGTCAATGATGCGATCACCTTTCATTCGATAGCTTACTGGATTGGCGATTAGGCGCGATGACACATCCGTAATAAACTCATACTCGACTAAGCCATTTTCTTTGAGCGTACGTCCAGTTGATACAATATCGACAATGCGATCTGCTAAGCCTATCATCGGTGCAAGCTCAATCGACCCATTTAATTCAATAATTTCTACTTGCTCGCCAATACCTTTATAGTATTTCATCGCAATGTTTGGATATTTTGTCGCAATGCGTGGCGCAATTTCGTTCATTGTCGTATTAGGTAAACCCGCTGATGCGATATAGCATGTACTTATTCTTAAATCAAGGAGCTCATGGACAACTCGCTGTTGTTCCAGTAAAACATCTTTTCCTGCAATGCCTATATCTGCAACACCGTGCTCGACATATACAGGAACATCCATAGGTTTTGCTAATATAAAACGAATTTTTTCTTCAGGAATTTCGATCATTAATTTACGTGTCATCTCGACCTCTTCTGGTAAATTAAAGCCTGCATCAATAAGCATTTGGTATGCCTCTTCAAAAATACGCCCTTTTGGCATAGCAATTGTTAATTCATTCACCGCGAACTTCCTCCTGTCCAACAACAACTACCTCAGTAAAATGCGTTAAAAAGGCTGCTTCATCAACTAAACTACTTCTTACCTGCAATGTCGCCTGTTTTCCCGCTGCTCTTAAAGCTTTTATCTTTTCAAGAGCCTCCTCAAAGTCTTCTTCCTCAAATAGCACAACAATAGCTTCTTCCTTTTGCAAAGCTTGTGCTGTTATCGTTTCTAATAGTCTATCTACACGAATACTAAAACCTGTAGCCCCCACTTTTGAGCCAAAGACTTCAAGCAGTCCATCATAGCGTCCTCCATTGCCTAAAGGGAAACCACTGCCTGAGGCAAACACTTCAAATAACATGCCTGTGTAATAGCTCATATGACTTGATAGTGTAAAATCAAACGCAACATATTGAGCTAAGTCCGCAACTTCTAACAATTTTGCAAGCTGTTGCATATAGTCTAATGCGTCATTTTTACGCACATATTTTTCAATATCTCGAATTTCCTTTAAGGTCATTGCCTCTTCAATAAATTGTAGCAATGCATCTGATTTTGTCTTTGGTAAATCAAATGATGCCACTGCCTCTTCAAAGCCTACGTAGTTACGCTGTACAAGCAAAGTGCGTAGTGCATCTTGTTGTTCGGTACTTTCTGTATAGTCCTGTAAGATACAATTTAAGACACCTGCATGTCCAATGGTTACTTTGAAGTTTTCAATGCCAAACTGCTTTAACAGTTCCATTGCTGTAGCGATTACCTCAGCATCCGCAAATACCGAATGATCACCGATTAGCTCAACACCCATTTGCTCAAATTCTGCTGGCCGTCCACCTTCTGTTTCCTGTGCACGAAATACACTAGCAAAGTAAGCTAAGCGTAACGGTATCATTTCTTTTAATAATTTTGAAGTAGCTACTCGAGCAATCGGCGTTGTCATGTCAGGTCGTAGGACGAGCGTATTGCCCTGACTATCTACAAGCTTGAATAAATGCGCATCGGAAATTGCCGATGCTTTACCTACTGTATCGAAATACTCTACTGTAGGCGTTTTTATAAATTCATAGCCCCTTGAGCGTAGAAAATTACGACCTGTATGTCTTACAGCTTCTACTTTTTCATAGATTTGCGGAAATTTATCGCGCATACCAAGTGGCTTTTCAAACATTTTAATCGCTGACATGTTGACACTTCCTCACGTTTCACTTTAATTCACTAGAGTGCTAGAGAATTAGAATATGAAAGTATTTTAACGCATTCCTTTTATCCAGTCAATATATTACGCACTGAATTCTCTAAAGATTTAATTACTTATTATTCAGTTAATTATACACCTATTTATATAAAGTGGAACTTTTATCAATCTCTATCACACAGCTTGAATAACGTAAAAATAGCTAGTACAAAAGAAAAAGTGTTAGATTGACTGCAATCAATCTAACACTTTTTCCAACGCCGTTGATGTCCGCTTCGGCGGATGCTTTCCGCGGGCACAGTAAGCCGCTACCATCAACTAGTATATATGTTTTAGCGCCTTGCACTTAGCATAGAACCTGGCAGAATATCGGTCCTAAATCGTAAAAATCCACTTCGCTTTCCGCGGGCACAGTGTAAGCCGCAACCCTCGCTGTCGCGCGGTCTGTTGCGTCTTACAACATGTGCTGTTCCCGCAGGAGTCTACGTGGATTTTTACTTAGTAATTAAATATTACATGGTAGCGTGGAAATTGCATTAGTGCCGAGAACCCGTCCACCGTTAGATTTTATCTATTGCCAAAGAATGAATAGCTAAGTTCTCCTTCAGAAAAATAGTAAAATTTACGAACACCTTTGTCCCTGTTTATCAATTACACCTCGGCGCAATTGTGTCGCAGCCTCATTATTTCACTTTTTCGGTGTACACCATTGCACATCTTCCTTCTGTTTGCGCTCCGCCATCTGTTCTGCTGTATAAATAATTTGCATCGGGTTACCACCTGCTAGACAGCCTGCAGGTACATCCTTATGTACTAGTGTCGCGGCTGACACAATGGCTCCGTCTCCTATTGTCACGCCAGGTAAAATAGTCGAATTAGCACCTACCATCACTTCATTGCCAATATGGACATCCCCTAGACGATATTCTTCAATTAAGTATTCATGTGCTAATATTGTCGTATTAAAGCCAATGACAGTATTATTGCCGACATGGATACGCTCAGGAAACATCGTATCTGGCATGACCATTAAGGCTATAGATGTTTGGTCACCAATTTTCATTTTTAAAAATGTGCGATACAGCCAGTTCTTCACGCGTAAAAATGGTGTGAAGCGTCCAATTTGAATGACAATGAAGCACTTCATCACCTTCCAAAAGGACACCGTATCATAGACATTCCATAGCGAGTTTGCTCCTTCGACACGATATCTTTCTGTTTTACGCGCCATGCATTTACCCCTCTTTCACAATATCAAGTAAATCGTTCATATGCTGCAACATATACTCTGGGTTAAACTGCTGTAAATATTGTTCACCTTTAATTGACCATGCGACACCTGCAGCTCTTACTCCCGCATTATGACCAGCTTCAATATCATGAGAATTATCACCAATCATAATGGCTTCTTCCTTTACTGCACCTAGACGTGATAGGGCAAGTAAGACAGGCTCTGGATCTGGCTTCACGTTTTGCACATCATCTGTCCCCACAATCACGTCGAATAGATGTCTAGCACCTAAAATGTTCAAGCCGCGATCAATCATACCATTACGCTTAGTTGAGACAATGGCTAATTTAATACCCATTGACTTTAATTGCTCTAACGTTGACACAACATCTGGGAACTCTGTTACAAGCTCATCATGGTGTGGTTCATTCCAAGCGCGATATTTTGCCATCATTTCCTCTTCTTCGCCTGGCGTTAAATCACTAAATGTTTGTTTTAATGACGGACCCATGAATTTTAGGCAATCTTTTGGCGAATATTGCCCGGGAAATCTCTCTTCTAAAACATGCATAAATGATTGAATAATTAAGTCATTTGTATTTAATAGTGTTCCATCAAAATCAAAAAGTAATGCTTTTACAGCCATACATTACACTCCTTACTTATTGTCCAAATATTTCACTGCTGGCTTAACTTTCAATCGTCGGTAAATAATTGCTCCAAGACCAATGACAATACCAATAATTGAAACGACCTGCGCTGATCTTATATCTCCAACTAAATATAGACTATCTGTACGTAAACCTTCTATATAGAAACGACCAATTGAATACCAAATTAAATAACCAAAGAAAATTTCCCCACGATTTAAATTCACTTTCCGTAATGCCAGTAAAATTAATAAACCGACAAAATTCCATGCAGATTCATATAAAAACGTAGGATGTACATATGTTCCAAGTTCTTCAATGTACATTTGATTAATAATCCAATCTGGAAGCATTAGGTTTTCTAAAAACGAACGTGACACTGGTCCACCAAATGCTTCTTGATTCATAAAATTGCCCCAGCGACCAATAATTTGTCCAATTAATAGACTTGGCGCTAGAATATCTGCCACGCGTAAAAAGCTTACCCCTTTTTTCCGAGTAAATATGTAAGCTGTCACAAATGCACCTATTAGCGCACCGTGAATAGCAATACCGCCATTCCAAATTTGAATAATGCTGCCTGGATTTTCACTATAATAATCCCAACGCATTGAAACATAATAGATGCGTGCACAGACGATTGAGATCGGTACTGCCCATAATAACAAGTCAGCTAAAAAATCCTCGGGTAAACCGCGTTTTACAGCCTCTCGTTGTCCAACAAAATATGCTAAAATAATCCCCGATACAATTAACAGTCCGTACCAACGTACAGGAATTGGCCCTAAATGAAAGGCAATCGGGTTAATGTCTAAAAGTAATAAATCCATCTTTAACTCCTTTCAATATTTAACAATTTATTAATCGTCTAATTCATCTGTTGAAGAAATGACTTCATCTAAACGTCGTGAAAACTCTTCAGCTGCATTGACACCCATTTTTTTCAAACGGTAATTCATTGCTGCCACTTCGATAATTACGGATACATTTCGTCCAGGTCGAACTGGGATTGTTAGTTTTGTCAGCTCTGTATCAATTATCTTCATTTTCTCTTCTTCTAAACCTAAACGATCATATACTTTGGCAGGATCCCAAATCTCTAACTCAATAATTAAAGTAATACGTTTATATGGTCGTACGGCACTTGCTCCAAAGAGTGTCATAATATCGATAATACCGATCCCTCGTATTTCCAATAAATGCTCTAATAAAGGTGGTGGACTACCTATTAAAAAGTTCTCTGATTCCTGACGGATTTCAACACAATCATCTGCAACTAATCGATGTCCTTTTTTCACTAGTTCTAGCGCTGTTTCACTTTTCCCAACACCACTTTTTCCGATAATAAGCACACCAATGCCATAGACATCGACTAACACACCGTGTGCCGCTGTCATAGGTGCTAAACGCCCCTCTAAATAATTGGTTAGCCTACTCGAAAATTTCGTTGTCGTCATATGTGTTTTAAATACAGGTACATGCTTTTCGTTTGAGGCTTGAATTAGTTCCTCAGGTACTTCTAGGTCACGGGAGATAATTATCGCAGGTGTATCCTGTGAACATAGTAAACGCATGCGCTCTAGTTTAACATTTGCTGGTAACATTTCGAAAAAGGAAAGTTCTGTTTTCCCTAGCAATTGAACTCGATTTGCAGGATAATGCGTAAAATACCCAGCCATCTCTAACCCTGGTCTAGAAATATCACTTGTAGTAATCGTTCTTCCTATACCTTCCTCGCCGCCTAATAGTTCTAATTTAAATTTTTCCATTACATCCCTTGTCAATACTACGACCAATGTGTGCAGCCTCCATTCAAACGAATTGAATATTGTTTTATTTTAGCATGCCTATGTATAAAAGAAATGAATTTACACTTGTTTGCATGTTTATTTAATAACACCATTATACTTTCTAAACGGTGGTGTAACAAACAAGTGCAAAATAATGAGAGTTATACTATTTACATGTATTAAATAGAAAAACTAGCGGTCTCCAGAACCGCTAGTTTTTAGCTTTGATTATTTTTGAGTTGCTAACCATTTGGCAACAGCTTCAGCATCTGCACCTTTAATAAGTCCAGCTGGCATTGCCCCACGACCATTGTTAATTACATCTAAAATTTCCTCTTCCGATAAGCGAGAACCTACATTGTTTAGTGCAGGTGTATTACCCATACCTTGTAGCTCACCACCGTGACAAGAAACACATGATTTCATTGCGATAGCTTTACCGTCTGGTTCAGCAGCCGTATCGTTATTACCCGTAGCATTATTTTTATCTCCGCCGCCACCACATGCAGCTAAGAAAATTGCTGAACCGAACACTAATGTTAACATTGCTTTTTTCATTAGTACCCCTCCTAAGTAAATGAATATCTTACCATTGCTATTATACCAAATTTATGCACGCTTGAAACCTTCACCTAACACCTCGTAAGCATCAGAAACGATGACAAACGCAGACGGATCAACGCTTTTAATGAGTTGTTTCAGCTTTGTGAACTCTGTTTGATAGACAACAACCATTAAAACTGGTCGTGCTTCTCCTGTATAACCGCCAATGGCAGGCAATTTTGTCACGCCACGATCAATTTCAGCATATATGGCATCACGCACTTCATCTTGTTTCAACGTAATAATATACACCATTTTCGATTGGCTAAATCCAAGCTGAATGATATCAATCGTTTTCGTTGTGACATAAAGGCCGATTAAGGCATAGAGTCCTTTTTCTAAGTCAAAAACAATTGCTGCACTAATCGCGATAATTCCATCAATTAATAGTACACTTGTACCAAGCGATAAACCGGTATACTTTGTAATAATTTGAGCTAGTAAATCAGTGCCACCAGTAGAAGCATTCCCCTTAAAGACTAGTCCTATTCCTAATCCAACAACAATTCCACCAAAAAGCGCACCGAGTAAAGGATTATCCGTCCACGGTTCCCAACTATTAGTTAATAAGACGATAAACGGTAACGTTATTGTGCCAACAAAAGACTTTACGCCAAACTTTTTACCAAGTATTAGAACTCCAGCTAAAAACAACGGGATATTAAATGCATATTGTACTAGTCCAGGATTCCAGCCAAATAAGCCATGTAAAATGGTACTTATACCGCTAACGCCTCCTGAAGCTACTTGATTTGGTAGTAAAAATACATTAAAACCAATTGCCACAATAGCGGCACCAACAATTACATACACATATTCCACTATACTTGCCTTTACATCTTGTGTTTGATTCATTTCCTCACGCCCACTTCAACTATCAGAATTTTTCTAAAGACGACATGATTATAGCAAATAGTTTTCATGTTGAGAACTTCATCTTGATGAAGAGAAACTCGACTTAACAAACAAAAAAAGCTACCTTGTGAACATCGGTAGCTTAGTTTCTGTAATTTTTCCCTAATTATAATGATGTTTCTGCCCATTCTAAAGCTTCATTATATAAAAGATCAATACTTGTCATTTCGATATTTATTTGCGTTGCTAATTCTTCTAGGCGTTCCCAATCTAATTTACCTAGAGCAATACTAAATTCTAAATAGGGGGTCATTTCAGTTTGTCCACCTAAAATTGTTTCCGTAATTGCCTCTGAAAAAGGTAATTGCTGTAAAATTGCACTCATCGGTCTTTGTAATATCGTATCAATTAATGAAAACATCCCAACTAAAAAGTACTCTGAAAAGTTTTGCTTATATGATAGCTTTGCTAATTTTTCACAAACTTTTGCTCTGAACAATGATGTACGCATTAATTCTTGGAAAAGATCTGAATCTGTTTTACCATCGAACTCACGCAAAGCTAATAAATAGATCCACTTACGAAGATTGGCTAAACCAAGTAGTAGTATAGCTTGTTTAATTGAACGTACTTTAGATTTTGATCGTCTATTAGAATTATTAATCATTTGTAATAATTTATACGTCAACGATATATCCCGTTCTATATTTTCCGCTAACAGATGAACATTCGGCTCCTCTTCTTTTAAAAGAGAAATTATATGAAAATATTGAATAGCATTTGCAGGTATATCCATTGCTCTAATGATTTGAGGCTGCTCAAAGAAATAACCTTGGAATAACTCATAACCTGAATGCTTAGCTACTTTAAATTGCTTTTGTGTTTCTACTTTTTCAGCAAGCAATTTAATATGGGGGAAATTTTCTTTTACCATATTTTCAATTTCCATTCGTTCAAGCAAAGAGGAAAATAAAAAATCCACTTTTATATAATCAATATGTGGGAAAAGTTTTTCATAAACTTGTACATCTTCGTTTAAAATAAAATCATCTAAAGCTATTTTAAATCCATGCGCCTTCAGTTCAATGACACGCTCAACTAATTTTGGTGTTAGTGGTACATCCTCTAAAATCTCAATTACTATTTGAGAAGGATTTAAAAATTCAACGATTGAACTCATAATCAGGTTTTCCGTAAAATTAACAAAACAAGGCTTACCTTTCGTCACCTCGTCGATACCAATTGATAAAAATGAGTTCACTAACACATCTACTGTTGCAGCATCCGAATCGACATCAGGAAATGAATTTACATTTTTATTTCGATACAACAATTCATATGCAACGACCTGTTCGTGAAGATTAAAGATTGGCTGTCTTCCGATAAATACTTCCATTTCGTTGCCTCCAATTCACCATTTTCTAGTAATTATTATAGCACCTTTCATTACCTTACGCTTATTTTTTCAGCAACATATTAATTGATTGTTATTCTTCAACTAACATATACCTATACAATTGGTTTTTTATTACTTATGTACTAATGGCGTTTTAAATAATACATTTTTGATAATCCTTTCGGAATATTTCTTTTGCAAGAAGCACATTAGTTAAATAAAAAAGACTATAGATAAACTTGAAATTTTCAAGTTGTCTATAGTCTCCATACTTCAGAGAATCATCTCTTAAGTATCGATTTATTTCCCAAATTTAGATTTAAAAGCGCCGATAACTGCTGGTACGACTGAGATAAATATAATTAAAATAAGTACGACCGAGAAGTTATCTTTAATAATAGGGATATTACCAAAGAAATAACCAAGTAATGTACAGCTGAATACCCATAAAACTGCACCTACAATATTGTACAGTAAAAAGTAGCTATAGTGCATCTTACTTGCCCCTGCAACAAATGGGATAAACGTACGAATAAAAGGCATGAATCGAGCAATCACAATTGTTTTCCCACCATGTGTGTTAAAAAACTTTTCCGCTGCCTCCATACGTTCCTTTTTAACAATTCGGCCTAAAAAGCTCTTAGGTGGAATTGAAGTGCCAACTTTGTGACCTATATGATAATTCATTGTATCTCCTAAAATTGCTGCAGCCAAAAATACAGGAATTAGAACCCATAAATCAAAGGCACCCATTGCGGCTGTTAATGTACCACTAGCAAACAGCAATGAATCACCAGGTAAAAATGGAAAAATAACAACACCTGTTTCGACAAACACAATTGCAAATAAAATGAGATAGCTCCAATTACCAAAATCACGAATAATTTCTTCTAAATGCACATCAATATGCATTATAAAACTAAATAACTCTTGAATGAGTCCTATCATTGTTTTTGTATGCTCTCTTTCAATTTAATTTTTCCTAAAAGCTTGGACGTTGTTACTCACAAAAGGGTTCCAAATCAATACAACAGAGTATACAAGTTACTACTCCCCTACTATATGACAAGCCCTTTTAAAGTATGTAGAAGTTTTACACATGACTGATTTTATCACTACAGCTCTATGCACTCAACTTATTTAAGTACCATTTAAGTGTCAGGCACCCAAACAATTCTGAATTCTCCCCGTGGAGCGCCAGTCACTCAAACAATTGTCAAACAAATTATAAAATAAAAGCCCACCACTTAACTTTCTGTGGTGGACATTATTTCTATTATAAATATCTTATACTTTTGTCGCCTTTAATGAGCGGCGCAAAATTTTACCTGTCGTATTTTTCGGTAGCTCGTCCAAGATTTCAATAACCTTTGGCACTTTGTATTTCACCATATGTTTTGCACAGTATGCTAATATATCATCTGCTGTAGATGCCGACTCTTCTTTGAGCACGATATAAGCGTGTACCGCTTCACCGAAGTTAAGATCTGGATAGCCCACTACTGCCGCCTCTACGATATTGTCATGTGCAAATAACACTTCCTCGACTTCTCTCGGGTATACGTTATAGCCTCCAACAATAATCATATCCTTTTTGCGATCGACGATATAAAAATAGCCTTCATCATCTACTTTTGCAAGATCCCCCGTAAATAACCAACCATCACGGATGGCCATGGCCGTTTCTTCAGGCATTTTATAGTAGCCTTTCATCACGTTTGGCCCACGAACAACTAACTCGCCAACCTCACCAACAGGGACTTCTCTTCCGTTGATATCTACGACTCTATTTTCAACGTTGTTAATAGATGTCCCGATGGAGCCTGCTTTTCGTTCTCTGTCTAATGGATTGAAGCATGTTACAGGTGAAGCTTCTGATAAACCATACCCCTCTGAGACACGCACATTAAATTTCTGTTCGAAATTATGTAATAGTGCAACAGGTAAAGATGCGCCTCCTGAAATGGCTAATCGAATTGTCGAAAAATCTTCTGGCTTGCCCTCAGGTAATAAATATAAAAAGTTATACATTGTTGGTACACCAGCAAAGACCGTTGCCTGCTGCTCCTTCGCCAATGCGAATATTTCACTTGGACTAAAGCGTGGTGCAAGCAATACAGTTGCACCACTAATTAATGGTGCATTGACAACTACTGTTAACGCAAACACGTGGAAAACTGGTAATGTTGCAATAATGCGGTCATCCGCTCTATATCCTAAATAAGTAGAGACGTCACGCGCATTTGAATAGACATTTCCGTGGGACAGCATGGCACCCTTTGGATTCCCTGTTGTGCCCGATGTATATAATATAATTGCCGTATCATCTTCAGCAACGTTCACTGGTTCTAGTGAGCCAGATGCGCGCGCGATGACTTGTGAAAATAAATGTGTTCTCGCCTTCGCCGCTTCCGATAAAGCAGCTACTTTTTCAGCCACATCTGGTGTTGTTTCACACACTACAAATGTCACAACTTCTGGAAAGGCTTGTACACCTACTTCTACTAATGGAAGCAGTGCATCGAGCGCAATCACCGCCTTGACATCGCCATTCCGTAAAATATATGAAATCTCATCTGGCGTATAAATTGGATTTACAGGTATTGCTGTAGCTCCTAAACGCATTGTTGCATATAAAGCAATTAAATAATGTGGCGTATTGCCGAGTAAAAACGCCACATGGTCCCCTTTTTGTACCCCTAAATCTTGTAACCCCTGTGCAAAGCGACCAATTGTCTGTTCAAATTCCCCATACGTCGTATCTTTCCCCATAAAATGATACGCAATTTTTTCTGGTTGCTCTGCTGCTTGTTGACGAACACATGAAACTAAATTCAATTACACCATCCCCTTATCGTATAAAATGAATCGTTATTCAGTAATATTATATAAGAAATATATCTAAAAGACAATGAGTCTTTTTACTTCATGTCATTATTACCGTCAAAAAATTCATTTTTTTCTCTTTTGTACAGATTTTCAAGAACGGATATGTGAGATATAGCGCCAACGGATTAAGTAAAAGTAAATGACTTGAATAAGGACGAAAAAACCAAATGCAAAGAATACTTCTTTAACAATTGAAATATTAGCAATATCCTTTAAAATGCCTTGCACCATAAAAAAGGCAAAGGCACTGTGCATCATAGCAACACTCCAAGGTAAGAAAAATTGTGGGAACAAATGACGATTGACTAGCTTTTTCAACTCTATATCTGTTAAACCCATACGTTTTAGGACATCAAATTTCCGCTTCTCTCGCTCAAGTGAAGTATGCAGTTTAAAGTAAATGAAACTACCAGCCGCCAGCAAAAATACAGTCGCCACTAAAACACCAACTAATGTAAATAATGAGTAGGTAGCTAGTATATAAGAATAATTTAATCCTGCATTTTCAAAATAAAATGGGCTATGCTTGCCCTTCTTAATATTGTTAAAATATTCGGTTGAAGCCATTTCAATTATGTCCTTACCAATTTCCTTTGTTTCCATCCACTGTGGAATATCAAAAGTAAATAGATGGTAGCTTGGCTGCACAGCACCGTTACTCGTAATTGGCTTCACAAGCTTCACAAAGTCTTCATCGCTAATGACAATTGAATTTACACTTACTATTGATCCTGGGAATACTATTTTAGGGTAAACACTATCTATCGTAATAGGTATTTCGTTTTCTTCTAAAACTGTTTTGACTTCTTTATTTTTAAGCTTTTTTAACGACTCTTCCGAATATGGTATGAACACCGCTTCTCCAGATTCTAAATTAATCAATGGATAGTTAAAGGAGGATAATAAAACATTCATATCTGATTCTCGGAATACCTCAACCTCATTATGTGTATACGAGGAAGTTTGTTTTACAACTACAAAGCGGGATAAATGGTAGGATAAGCCCTTTTCCTCTAATTGGATACGGAGGGAATTGATGTGCGTAGCTTCATATGGGTTATCGATATCTCCTTTATAAATAAGCCCTAAAGGATTTAATCGATCGTATTGTGTCGTGTAGGAGGACATCGTAGCCAATACTCCGACAGATAAAAATGCTAACGTCGATACCATCGTTACGACGAAAAACATTTTTACATTATCCCTCATAATATGTGTTTGTTCCGCTAAAGAGAGAAGGCGATAGCGCTGCCAATTAAATTTACGTTTACCACGTGCAATTTGTAAAATGAATGGTACTGAATCACTAAAAAAATAGTAAGTTCCGAAAGTTGCAAAAAACGGTATTAATAACGTAAGCCCAATCATTGTTGTATGAGAAACGATAAATGCCAGCACATAGGTTGCTAAAATAAGAGTAATGCCATATGTTGCACGAACTTTTGAAAAGCTAGTTTCGCTATTTATATAATCATTTCCCTTAATAAGAGCACGTAGTTTTCTCTCACGTGTAAAATACACGCTAATGATAGAAATAACGACAAAGGCACTCGTAAAAACACCAATAGTAAGTAAAAAAGGTTGCCAAGAAACATAAAGCGGTAAATCCTCTAAATGCAATATTTCTCGAACAATCATGAAGAAAAACTTTGAAAATGAAAAGCCAAAAATAATGCCCACAATAATAGAGCCTGCACCGATAATCATTGTTTCTAAAAAGACAAGCTTGTTCATTTGTCGCTTTTCCATTCCAAGGTGCAATAAAATCGCAAACTCATGTGAGCGCGCCTCTAAAAAAGCACTCATGGAATAATATAAAAAGAACAAGGTGAAGAGAACAAGTACGATTTCTGCGCCAATCATGCCGACTAACGATACTTCTCCTAAAATGCCACGTTCAATATCTGGATGAAACATTAACATTGAATAGATAAAAAATACGGCTACTGAAAAAAAGCTTGCCATAAAAAAGGCTCCGTATATACGGCTATTCCGTACGACATTACGGTAAGCGAATTGTCGAAAGGTCACCTACTTGCCCTCCCCCTAGTAAGCTCAATACATTTAAAATACGTTGGAAAAACATTTGACGTCGGTCATCTCGATAAATTTCATTGAAAAATTCCCCGTCCTTAATAAATAGCACACGATCACAATAACTTGCTGCAATCGGATCATGGGTCACCATCACGATTGTCGTCTGTTTTTCCTTATTAATTTTTGTTAATAGTTCAAGTACATCGCGAGAAGAATTCGAATCCAAATTCCCCGTCGGTTCATCTGCCAAAATAAGACTTGGGTTATGAATTAATGCTCGCCCTATCGCTGTTCTTTGCGCTTGTCCACCTGAAATTTCATTTGGACGCTTGTGCAAGAAAGAAGCTAAATCAAGCTTCTCTATAATACCTGCAAGACGCGCTTCCATTACTTCTAATGGCTGCTGATCAAGCGTTAATGGCAACACGATATTTTCCTCGACAGTAAGCATATGCAATAAATTAAAGTCCTGAAAAACAAAGCCAAGCTGTCTTCTTCTAAAATAAGCTAGTTCAGTAGCATTTAGCTTATGAGGATTCATGCCGTCTAAAATAATTTCGCCACTTGTTGGTTCGTCAATTGTAGAAATTATATTTAGTAACGTAGTTTTACCACTTCCCGATGGTCCCATTACAGCTAAAAACTCACCTTCCTCAACCTCAAAGCTTAATTGATTGAGTGCACGATGTGTAACCTTTCCCTCATATACTTTTGTCACATCATTTATTTGTAAAATAGGCATGCCTCATCCACCTTATTTCTCGATTAATTCCATAGATTCTGGTAATAGCCATTTAAATACCACCTCAAAGCCAATTTGAAACTGTGGCTCTAAAATAGCTGAAGGTATGTTCGCTTCTTCTTGAACTAGACTAAAGCAATGCTCCCCGACGATCATATCCCAACCATCTAATTCACCTTCAATGATTTCGCCACAAACTGAATAGTGCCCACTATACATGACTTGCTCACCTTCTACTGGCAAAGCATTAAGTAGGCATGGTTTATGTAAGTTTAGCCCAAGCGCATTGCAAAAATGCATTACCTCATCCTGAAGTAATAGGCTAGCCTGACGAAAATTTTCACAAAACAAACAGTCACAAACGTCTAATTGTAAGTCATACAAATTTTTCGTCTTTTCTAATTCAATATTTAATACCCAATCATCCAAACGTACTTCTCCCATTTTTTGCTCCCCCTAGTTTGTAAATGTCACGGTGACAATTGTACCTTTACCTACTTCAGATGTAATGTCTAATTGATGCCCTAGTTTTTCACAGATTTCCTTTGCTAAATATAAGCCCATACCTGTGGATTCCCCAGTTTTACGTCCATTCTCACCTGTAAAAAAGGCTTTAGTCACGCGTGAAAGGTCAGAAGCTGGAATACCAATACCTTCATCACAAATTGCTAACTGAATATAATCATCCTTTTTAATGGCAGACATCACAATTTTTTTATTTTCTTCAAACGTATATTTCACTGCATTTGTTACGAATTGCCCAATAATAAAGCGAAGCCATTTTGAATCACTTGCTACAATCATGTCATCATCAATATGGATTTCTGGGAAAACTCTATTCGTTATAAATAAACGTTTATTTTCATTAACAGTTGCAGTGACAATCGATTTTAACGGTATTTGTTCTACTTGCATATCCTCTTCAAAGTTTTCGAGTCGTGCATTGACAAGCACCATATCCAATCCTCTTCGTAAGCGATCGATTTCCTCTTGAACATTCTTTTTATCGAGAGGACGCTCATCCTGTAATAGCATCTCGATAACGGAAATAGGCGTTTTCATTTGGTGTACCCATTGATTCATAAATTGATCGTGTCGCTTTTGGCTAGCATACAACGAATGTAGCTCATGCTGATAAAGACGATACAATTCATGCATATACTTTTCCACTTGCATCGCTTCTGGTGTCTTAGCATTTTTTTGAAGCACGTCCTCCATAGACTTTGGAAGATGCAGTATTTTGCTCAAATAGCTTTGACGCATTAAATAACGAATAAGTAGAAAAGAGCATAGCAATACCAAACTAATACTTACAGAGTAAATGGCAGTATCAACGTTACGGAAGCCATCGAGCCAATACAACACCATAATAAAACCAACTAATATTAGCTGAAATATAAAAAATGTTGCATAATCCCGCAAAAATAGTTTCCAGCCCATTTACAGCTCACCTGCACTTAAAATAAAGCGATAACCTGCACCACGGACTGTCTCAATTGATGATGAAATATTATAATCCGCTAGCTTTTTACGTACACGCGTCATATTAACATTCAATGTATTTTCATCGACAAATGCCTGATCGTCCCAAAGTTCCTCTAACAGTTGCTCGCGCGCCACTACTTTTGGTGCATGGCCCATTAATAATTCTAAAATAATACATTCTTTTTTCTGTAATGGAATTTCTAAGTCATTTTTATGCAACTCCATACGTTCTAGATGCAATACAAGCTGCCCTTGCTTAATTGTCCGTTCTTCTTGCCTAGCTGCATATTCGCCATATGTCCGACGCAAGTGACTACGGATTTTAGCCAAAACAATTTCATAATTGAATGGCTTAGTAATAAAATCGTCACCCCCATTTTCAAGCGCAAAAATTTGATCCATTTCTCCAGATCGCGCTGAAATGAAAATGATTGGACATGTTGTATGTTGACGTAATTGACGACACCAGTAATAGCCGTCATACGCTGGTAAATTTATATCAAGCAATACCATATGTGGATTAAAAGTTGTAAACTCTTCGATTAAATGGTCAAATTCTTGAATTGTTTCCACTTCGTATTGATATTTTCTTAATGTTTCTGCAAGCAATGATGCAATCTTCACATCATCCTCGACAATAAATATTCGATGCTTCTCCATACCGACACTCCTTTCTATCGTATATTGTACCAAAAAAAGGCTACGCGCCATAATTGCGCGTGCCCTTTTCTACTGTGATTACAGAAGTAGCTTCGAATTTCCCTTACTAGGGTGTTTAGCATGTTTCGACTCAAAATGTTTCCAGTAGCATAACCAATCTATCGTCTTAGTATAGGCTAAAAATATCTTTGTTATCGAAAGGCATTTGCCAGCTATTTTTTTATCTACTGTTAATAAATTAATTGTAGAAACTCTTCTGTCGATACGCCACCAAAGTATGTTGGAATGTTGATATCTACGAGCGCATTTGCGATAGCAGCACGGTCATAGTTTGTCCCAACTAGACGTTGTTCTACATCAGCCATATCGCCCACACCAAAGAAATCACCAAAAATATGTGCTTCTTCAATCACACCATTTTTCACCTCTAGACGTATATCAATCCCACCTGAAGGGAAGCGATGTGTTTTTTGAATATTAAAGCGTGGAGATTTACCGTAATTCCACTCCCATGTTTGATAGCGTTCAGCGGATAATTTATGAATATTCGCCCAATCTTCGTCAGTTAGTTCATAATAGCGAATATTTTCTTCACCACCGAAAATGGACTTTAAAATTTCTAGGCGGAATTCTTCCACCGTCATTTTGTCCTTTAAAAATTCCGAAATATTGGCTACGCGTGAACGAATCGACTTAATGCCTTTTGATTCAATTTTATCTTTCTTTACTTTCAACGCAGATACAACCGCATCAATTTCTGTATCAAACATTAATGTCCCGTGACTAAACATACGGCCTTTAGTAGAAAACTGTGCGTTCCCAGATACTTTACGCCCTTCTGCCAAAATATCATTACGACCTGACAGCTCAGCGTTCACGCCCATTTTTGCAAGTGCATCTACAACTGGCTGAGTGAACTTTTTATAATTCATAAAGCTATCGCCATCGTCGTTTGTAATAAAACTAAAGTTTAGGTTTCCGAGATCATGATACACCGCACCTCCACCAGAGAGACGGCGCACAACGATAATACCATTGTCCTCAACATAATCTGTATTAATTTCTTCAATTGTATTTTGGTTCTTTCCAATAATGATGGATGGCTGATTTATGTAAAATAACAGCACTGGCTCCTTCTCAACGTCCATTGTTTTTAATAAATACTCCTCAATGGCAAGGTTAATGCGTGGATCATGGATCCCTTTATTATCAACGAAAATCATAATCGTTTCCTCCTTCACAAAATATCCATATATTATTTTAACGTAAATTAGGCATTTTGTGTTGACGAAACGCATCTGTTATAATACACTAGAAAATAATAAAACAGTAATAGTACAGATGAACTTAAAGGAGGAGTCCACAATGTTAGAAAACGTAGTTGAATTTTTCAAGAACTTACCTGCAAAACAATGCACAGAATGCGGTGAAAAGATCGAAGAACAAAGCGAATGCTACAGCAACACTTGTGAAAAATGTAACTGCCTATAAGCATTTGCCTATTCTGTAAGTCATTTCGTGCCCCACACGAACTAATAATGACACCCCTCATCATACATTTATGGTGAACCATTAATTAAATCTCTTACACTTACACAAAACAGCAGCTGATACGCTCATATCAGCTGCTGTTTTACTTTGTAAATTGTATGAGTGCCTGACACTCTTCCCACTGAGGACGGGTGTCAGGCACTCATACAATTTCATTTGCTAGTAAAAATCCACGTTGACTCCTGCGGGAACAGCACTAGTTGCAAGACGCAACCGCGCGTTAGCGAGGGTTGCGGCTTACACAATGCCCGCGGAAAGCGAAGTGGATTTTTACGTTTTAGGAGCCGATACTTTTGCTAGGCGACTAATTGTTTGCGTGTCAGGCACTAAAACAATTTGGCACTAAAAAACACCCACCAAGTAAATGGTGGGTGTACAAATTTGTTTAATCTTCTACTACTTTTGAGTAACGTCTTGTGTGTAATAGCATGAAATAACCAAATGTAATGGCTAAGAACACAATTAAGTATCCAAATAACACGCCGTAGTTTTGCCATAAATATGACATGTCGCCTGTTGAAATACTTGCTTTAAACGCTTGAACAGTATAAGTCATTGGCAATAATTTATTGAACACTTGTAATGGTTCTGGAATAAGCTCAAGTGGGAATGTACCCGCGCTTGTTGTAAGTTGTAAAATCAGTACAACAATCGCTATGAAGCGACCTGGATCACCGAAAATAGATACTAACATTTGAATTAAAGCTAAGAATACATAGCTTGTCACTAAAGCTGTTAGAACAAAGTAACCTAAATTTTGTACTTCAAGACCTAAGCCCCATTTTACAATTGCTACTGTTAATAAAGCTTGAACAAGACCGACAAATGCAAGCACTGTCACTTTACTTGTAAACCATGTTGCACCATTTTTCGGACGAATAGCTGGTTCAACAAGTGGGAATACAATCGAGATTAATAATGCCCCAACAAATAATCCAAGTGAAATAAAGTAAGGTGCAAAACCTGTACCATAGTTTGGAACATGGTTAACTGATTCTTTTTCTACTTCTACTGGATTACCTACCATATCATACGTGTCATCATTCGCATGTACTTCGTTTGCTTTTTCACTCGCTTCACCTAATTTGCCTGATAGTGTAGCAGTACCGTCCGCAAGTTCAGTCGAACCATCTGCAAGTGTTGCAGACCCTTCAGCTAACTCACCAGATTTAGAAGCTAGCGTTGATGTGCCCTCGTTCAATGTTGTCGTACCACTAGCTAAATCATTTAATCCTGAAGCTAATGTTTTTGAACCTGTAACAGCTGTGTTCACACCAGCATGTAATTCACCTAGTTTATCAGCTAGTGTCGCATTACCAGCTTGTAGACTTTGCGCACCTTTAACTAATTCATTGCTTTTTGCTGATAATGCATTTGCACCAGTTAAAACATCTTTTTGACCAGCTGCAATTTGTGATGCACCACCACTTACTTGGCTTGCACCAGCTTGTAACTGTTCAGCACCAGATGCTAAAGAATTTAATCCATTATGCACACTTGCACTTCCTGCTTGTAGCTCTGCTAACGTTTGTTTTAACGCTGCTGCTTGCTCCTCTGGCATAGATGCAATCGCACTTTTCAACTGTTCAGATAGTGCTGTAATACCTGCTTCTACTTGTGCAGAACCATTCGATAATTGATTTGCTGAACTGTTTATTTTACCAGCATTTTCAGCAACTGATGCCGCACCTGAAACGATTTGCTGTTGTTTTTCATTTAATGTTGTAAGGCCTGCTTCTACTTTAGCTACACCTTGTGTGTATTGAGATAAGCCTTGTTCAAGATTTGTTGCGCCTGCAGCTGCCTGCTGTGCACCTTGCTGTAATTGAACTGTACCATTTTCTAATTTAACTAAACCAGTTGACAGTTCGTTGGCACCTGTTGCTGCTTGCCCTGCACCTTTTGTAATTTTATCTGTACCATCAGAAAGTTCGATTGTGCTAGAAGCTAACTGCTCTAAATACCCTTTTAAATCTTTTGCTCCATTTGCTACTTTTTGTGCTCCTTCATCTAGCTTAACTGAACCGTCAGCAGCTTCTGTAAAGCCATCTCCAAGCGTTGCAATGGAATCAAATAATTTTTCTGCATATGTAGCAGAAACTTGTGAATTTACTTCTGCGCGTATGCGATCCATTGCTGTTTCACCAATTTGCGCACCTAGGAAGTTCAACCCTTCATTTGGGATATAGTTCATCACTAACTTAGAAGGTTTGTCATCAAGTAAAGTCGTCGCATGTTCTGAGAAATTTGCTGGTATTTCTAAGATCATGTAATAGTCTCTACTATTTAAACCTTTTTCTGCTTCTTCTTTTGACACTTCAATAAAGTCAAATTGCTTACTATCGACGAGTTTATCGACCAAGGTATCTCCTAAGTCTAACTTCACATCATCCATTTCTGCTCCATTATCTTCATTGACAACTGCTACTGGCAAATTAGACATGCCTGCGTATGGATCCCAAAACGCCCATAAAAACATGCCTGCATACATGACTGGGATAAATAGGACGGCAATTATTGAAACAAGCATTTTTCTTGTTTTTAGGATTTTCAGCCATTCAGCTTTAATCATATTTTTCTCTCACTCCTATACTAATTGACCGTAATCGTCAATTGGTCATTTTTCTGCAAAAAAATCACAAACTTCACAGTGCGTAAAATTTGTAGATTCTTTGTTAAAGAACTAGCCCTCGAAAGAT
Organism: Lysinibacillus sp. JNUCC-52; assembly: GCF_015999545.1. Taxonomy (NCBI): domain Bacteria; kingdom Bacillati; phylum Bacillota; class Bacilli; order Caryophanales; family Bacillaceae; genus Lysinibacillus; species Lysinibacillus sp. JNUCC-52. The sequence goes on along the minus strand of NZ_CP065546.1, from coordinate 3,550,459 downwards.
CGTTTCCTTGAAAAGATTTAGTATCTTTTCTTCAGGAATCATGTCGCCATGTAGCTCATGCCAATCTACCACGAACGCTAAATACGCCTTTAGCAACAGATAACTTACTAACTCTGCATCACAATCTCGAATCTCACCTTTATCAATACGTCTTTGAATTAACGTTGCGACATACGATAATATTTCAGATTCAATACGAATTAATACTTGTTTTACTGCTGGCGTACGTAATTCTTTTTCTTCCTCAATTAACTTCGCAAATAAAAGATGCTTCTCACGGAACTGTAGCATTTTCATTAAAGCATTATGTGCATTATCCATGAAGCTAGCTGATACATCCAACACTGCATCCGCTTCTGCCTTCATCTCACGTACAAGTGACATCGCTATCTCTTGAAATAAAATTTCCTTATTTGCAAAGAATGTATAAATCGTTCCTTTACCGACATTAGCAATTTTCGCCACTTGTTCCATCGTCGTTGCCTTATAGCCAAACAACGTAAATGATTTTGCAGCTGCTTCAAGAATTTCCTGCCTACGATCCATTTGTGACATCCTTTCCTGTTAAGTTATGTACATTTTTTGTACACAGAAATTAAAATGACCAGAAAACCATTTCGGTCATCTGGTCATTATAATATTCCTATTTTAAAAATAATGCAAGCATTTATTGAATATTTTTTTCATTTTATTAATGCTCTGAATCCTCTGATGAATCTTTACCGTGATCCGACATGTTCATATTAGCTTTTTCATCTTCTTTAATTACTTGTGTCATATCAGGTGTTCCAGCCGTAATTTGCTGTTTCGGCATATTATGAATACCATTCGCAGTAGTATGGGCAAACATAAAGTAAACACCATCATGATCAAATGTAGTTTGGGCTTTATAGACGCCATCTTTCTCTAATGTTCCTTCAAGCATTTGTCCTTCATCGCGTTTACCTGATTCCCACACTTCAAATTCGACTATTGCATCATCAATATTTTTTTCACCTTGAATTACATGTGCAGCAAGTTCAATAGGAGCATTTATCGCTACTTCTTTTGGCGTTAAAATTTCCACCTCCAACATTTGAGGCTCTTCCAATGCAGAAGATGTTGCAGGTTCTTCCTTTTCTCCACAACCTACTAATAATGCTGGTACAGCTATCAATGTAAATAACCACTTCTTCATGTTTTACTCCTCCATTAATGGCATCGAAATTTTTACTTTTGTGCCTTTGTCTATTTCACTTTCAATTTCTAACTTGCCTTGTAACTGTTTTAATAATTGTTCAACAATGGATAGACCTAGGCCACTTCCACCATCTACTCGACTGCGCGCTTTATTGACACGATAAAAACGCTCTGTGACATGAGATAAATCTTCCTGCGGTATACCTATCCCCTCATCTTCTATCATGATAAGCGCATTGCCGTTGTGTTCAATTGCTACAATGTCAACCTTCGACTGCTCATAGGAGTAATTGATAGCATTTTCAATAATGTTGATAAAAATTTGCTTTAGCTTCACTTCATCGGCTTTAACAATTAATTCATCATCTACATCAAGGTGCAAAGTAATATTCTTTTTCTGTGCTTGATGCGTTAAAATTTTTTGAACTTCTCGTAATGTCTCTGCAAGTGGTATCGGATAGAGTGCGATGTCCTTTTGTTCATTTTCCATACGAGCAAGTTGAAGAAGCTCATTTGTTAAACGTTCCATACGATTTGCTTCACGCACGATTAACTGAATGGTTTCCTCTTGTTGCTCTTCTGCAATAATACCGTTTTGCATTGCTTCACTATAACCTTTTACATAGCTAATAGGTGTACGCAATTCATGAGAGACAGTCGCTAAAAAAGTCTTTTGCGCCTCATCCTCTCGTTGAATTGCCTCCGCCATATCGTTAAAAGTGCTTGATAGTTTCCCTATCTCATCACTCGATTTGACAGGGACACGTGTTGCATATTGTCCATAAGACATTTGTTCTACTGCCGTTTGTAAGTCACTTAATGGACGCATAATATGTTGAATACCTTTATAGACAAAAAAACTAGTCACTATCAAAAAGACAAATGCACTCAAAAATAAAAAAATGACTTCTTGACTTGCTAACTCACTAATTTTGGCTAATGGGAAGTAAATATAAATAATTCCCTCTAGCCTATTTTGATCTACTAAAGGTAGGACTACTGAAATAAGCTGTCGATCGAAACGAGGTTCATAGCCAATTTTTTGCACATATTTCCCTTCTAGCAATTGCTGCCGTTCATCAGCTCCTATCAATGTTTCATAATCAATATCAAACGGAACACAGGCACTCAGTTCACGAGGATTTCTAACAGCAAAAATGTTTAAATTGGAATAGTCATTATAATGTTCAATATTAGCAATAAATTCGTCTGTAACTTTACCACTCGTATACATTGTTTGTAGCTTTGTCCCGATTTCAATCATATTGCTTTCTGTATCTTCCACATAAAGCTGTTCATATAAAAAATCAGTCAGTACATACATAAAAACAACTGTGATTATCAAAAATGCAAAAATCAAAAGCCAAATACGTGTAGAAATCTTTTTCATTCGCCTGGATCAAAGCGGTAGCCTACTCCCCAGACGGTTTGTATATACCCTGCCGCTTCCTTTCCAAGCTTTAATCGCAAAGTTTTAATATGAGTATCAACCGTTCTTGTTCCACCTAAATAATCAATATCCCAAATACGCTCTAACAACTGCTCACGAGAATAAGCATTTCCTGGATTTTTCATAAATAAGTGTAATAATTCGAATTCCTTTAAAGTTAATGGAATAACCTTCCCTTCCACTGAAACTTTACGTGCAATCTCATCTAATTTAATTGGCCCAAAGACAACAAATTTTTGCTCAAAATCTGCAATATTCGTACCACTTCTTCTCAAAACAGCATGCATTCGTGCCACTAGTTCATCATTTGTAAACGGTTTAACGATATAATCATCTCCACCGAGTGTTAGTCCTTTTACTTTATCCTCATTAGCATCTCGTGCCGTTAAGAAAATGACAGGCACATTAGACATTGCTCGAATACTTTGACAAACCGCAAAGCCATCTTCATGTGGCATCATCACATCTAATAAAACTAAGTCAATTTGTTCGCGAACAATAATATCGTACGCCTCAGTTCCACATGCAGCTGTAAAGGTCTCGAAATTGGAGTTATTGAGCATCATCTCGATTAAATTACGCATATCTTGCTCATCATCAACAATTAATACCGTTGTCACTTTTCTTCCTCCCTTACTAACAGCTGAAATGCACCTTTGCCAACATCAACTGTTTTTTGTACTTGACCATCTTTTATAAAATATAATGTATGGTCATCATAACCAGCTACAACAATATAGTCCTTAAACTGATTCACAACAAATGGATTTGCTCCTACTTCTTTTTCCCATAAAACATTTCCTTTAAAATCAACAACATATAATTCATTATGACCGTGGCTAACGACTAACACTTTATCTTTCGTCTTTGTTAAACCTACTGGCATTAAAGGCATTTCTATATTGCCACGCACAGTACCCGTCCCAAGATCAAATCGCTTTACTGAACTATTCGGCTTGCTTCCTTCACCATGCCCGCCAACCCAAAGCTCATTTGTCTCCTCAACGATGACAATGCCATGTGATGATTTTCCTATTGGCCATTCCTGTTCTATTGTTAAATCTTTAATGGATAATACTGATAATTTCGTATCTTTATAATTGACTACATAGAGCTTATCTTTGTAAGTAGCCATCGACATCGGGTAGTTACCAAGTTGCTGTGATGCCAACTTATTTCCTTCCACATCAAAGCTTGTCACTGTGTTCATCTTACTATTCGTTATAAAAAATTGTTTAACATTTGGATCATAGTACACATTTGTCGTACCTAGCTCTACTTTTTTGGAATAAAGCTTTTTACCCGTTGAAAGTGTATAGACAACGATTTCATCTAATTGATGCCCATATAATAATATTCGGTCATTATCTAGTAATAATGCGCCCGTATATGCTTTATCGAATGACCATGTTGCAATTACGTTCCCCAGCTCATCAATAAAATCTAGTGAAGGCTCTTGTATGTTGAGCGATGCAATAAAACTCTGATTACGGTCAAGTGGCTCAAAAGATTTCTCGGTACATCCCGCCAACCAAATAACTTGTATAAAAGAAAAAATGAAGAATGCCCATTTTTTCATAATCATCACCTCTGCCCTTTAACTATACTTTACATTTGTGAAATCTGCGTGAAACTTGAAAGGTAAATTTATGACAAATTCCCAAGTGATAACAGTGCTTTAACGTAATAAGAAAGGTCAATTTGCCTCGCAAAAAAACTAACTTTACATATACTACAAAGATTATTGAAAGGAGGAATCAATATGGTAACGATAAGTTTATGTATGATTGTGAAAAACGAAGAGGATGTTATCGCCAGATGCCTTGAATCAGTAAGTGATTTAGTTGATGAAATAAATATAGTGGACACAGGCTCCACTGACAAGACAAAGGAAATTGTTAAACAGTTTACAGATCGGATTTTTGATTTTAAGTGGATTCACCATTTTGCCGATGCACGTAATTTTTCCTTTCAACAAGCAACTTGCGATTACATTTTTTGGTTAGATGCAGATGATGTTTTAATGGCTGAAGATCAAGAAAAATTTAAAGTGCTAAAGGAATCTTTAACTCCTAATATCGATGCCGTCTCGATGAATTATCATTTAAGCTTTGATAACGAAGGTAATGTTAGCTCTCTTATAAGAAGAAATCGATTAGTCAGAAGGGAGAAACAATTTCGATGGATAGGGGCGGTACACGAATATTTAGAGGTTAGTGGTACTCTGATTGAAAGTGATGTTGCAGTAAGCCATTTACCACTTCAGCACGATCACCAGCGCAATATTACTATTTACAAGAAACTCCTTCAATCAGGGGAACCTCTATCACCACGTGACACATTTTATTATGCCAATGAATTACTGGATCACAATGAAATTGAAGATGCAATATTTTACTATGAGCTTTTTCTCACATCTAAACAAGGCTGGGTAGAAGATAATATTAATGCCTGTTTTAAACTAGCTGATTGCTATACGAAATTAAATGATAAGGAAAATAACGTAAGTTCTATTTTAAGAAGCTTCGAATATGACACCCCGCGCCCTGAAGCATGCTGCAGGCTTGGTCATCACTTTATAGAACAGGCAAAAAATCATGAGGCCATTTTTTGGTATGAACAAGCACTCACAATAAAACCTAAACCAAATGCCCCTTTCCAAAATAAAACCTTTACTACTTGGTTACCCCATTTACAACTTTGCGTTCTCTATGACCGATTACAACAATACGAATTAGCTAACACCCATAATGAATTAGCACGTGTCTACTTACCCAATGATCCAAAAATCTTACACAATAAAAGCTACTTCGATCGTTTGTTAAAAAACAACAACGATAAACTTTAATTTACCTTTTATAAAAGGATTTAAATTCTTGTAAAAGTGTTACCTTCCATCTATCAATCTTATCGCCCTCCCCCTTCGGTAAATAAATTTAATAATAAATAATATAGGTTTTACAAATTATCAAATAAACAGTAAAAGTAGTTAACCGTCCACCTCCTCTATCATTTTTATGAATAGGATACTTGAGAGAGGAGGTGAATAAATGAACTTTGAAGATTATTTTTTAAATAATGTTTGCAGTAAATGTAGGACATTCCCCTGTGGTTGTATAAAAATACCTGAACATCATAGCTGCATTTGGCCAATTAAACCAACAGGAACTACTGGTTGTACAGGCGCAACAGGACCTACAGGAGCTACTGGTGTGACAGGAGCCACTGGTCCTACAGGGCCTACGGGAAATCCTGGCGCGACTGGCATGACGGGAGCTACTGGGCCTACGGGGGATTCTGGTGCTACTGGCATGACAGGGGCTACTGGTCCAACAGGGCCTACGGGAGATCCTGGCGCTACTGGCATAACAGGAGCCACTGGTCCTACAGGGCCTACGGGAGATCCTGGCGCGACGGGGCTTCTTGGACCTACTGGACCTACTGGCGCGACTGGGCTTCTTGGACCTACAGGACCTACTGGCGCAACGGGACTTCTTGGACCTACTGGACCTACTGGCGCGACGGGGCTTCTCGGACCTACGGGACCTACTGGCGCAACTGGGCTTCTTGGGCCTACGGGACCTACTGGCGCAACTGGGCTTCTCGGACCTACGGGACCTACTGGTGAGACTGGGCTTCTTGGACCTACTGGACCTACTGGCGCAACGGGACTCCTTGGACCTACAGGACCTACTGGCGCGACGGGGCTTCTTGGACCTACTGGACCTACTGGCGCAACGGGACTTCTTGGATCTACAGGACCTACTGGCGCGACGGGGCTTCTTGGGCCTACGGGACCTACTGGCGCAACTGGGCTTCTCGGACCTACGGGACCTACTGGTGAGACTGGGCTTCTTGGACCTACGGGACCTACTGGTGCCACTGGCGAACTTGGACCTACGGGACCTACTGGCGCAACTGGGCTTCTTGGACCTACGGGACCTACCGGCGCAACTGGCCTTCTTGGACCTACTGGACCTACTGGCGCGACGGGACTTCTTGGACCTACTGGACCTACTGGCGCAACGGGGCTTCTCGGACCTACGGGATCTACTGGCGCGACGGGGCTTCTTGGACCTACGGGACCTACTGGCGCAACGGGACTCCTTGGACCTACAGGACCTACTGGCGCGACTGGGCTTCTTGGACCTACGGGACCTACTGGTGCGACTGGGCTTCTTGGGCCTACGGGACCTACTGGCGCAACTGGACTTCTCGGACCTACGGGACCTACTGGTGAGACTGGGCTTCTTGGACCTACGGGACCTACTGGTGCCACTGGCGAACTCGGACCTACGGGACCTACTGGCGCAACTGGGCTTCTCGGACCTACGGGACCTACTGGTGAGACTGGGCTTCTTGGACCTACGGGACCTACTGGTGCAACAGGACTTCTTGGACCTACAGGACCTACTGGCGCGACGGGGCTTCTCGGACCTACTGGACCTACTGGCGCGACTGGGCTTCTTGGGCCTACGGGACCTACTGGCGCAACTGGGCTTCTCGGACCTACTGGACCTACTGGTGAGACTGGGCTTCTTGGACCTACGGGACCTACTGGTGCCACTGGCGAACTCGGACCTACGGGACCTACCGGCGCGACTGGGCTTCTCGGACCTACGGGACCTACTGGCGCGACTGGGCTTCTTGGACCTACTGGAGCAACGGGACTCCTTGGACCTACAGGACCTACTGGCGCAACGGGGCTTCTTGGACCTACAGGACCTACTGGTGCGACTGGGCTTCTTGGACCTACGGGACCTACTGGCGCGACTGGGCTTCTTGGACCTACGGGACCTACTGGCGCGACTGGGCTTCTTGGACCTACAGGACCTACGGGCGAGACTGGGCTTCTCGGACCTACGGGACCTACTGGCGCAACGGGGCTTCTCGGACCTACTGGCGCGACTGGGCTTCTTGGACCTACGGGACCTACTGGCGCAACTGGGCTTCTTGGACCTACGGGACCTACTGGCGCAACGGGGCTTCTTGGACCTACGGGACCTACTGGCGCAACGGGACTTCTTGGACCAACAGGACCTACTGGTGCGACTGGGCTTCTTGGACCTACGGGACCTACTGGCGCAACGGGACTTCTTGGACCTACAGGACCTACTGGCGCGACGGGGCTTCTTGGACCTACGGGACCTACTGGTGCTACTGGGCCAACTGGACCTGCATTTACAGAAGGTTTCTCAGCCTTCCTAAGTACTTTATCTGTTAGTTCCTCTACTACTTTAACTAATTGGAGTGTAGCTTCACCATATTTCACAACACCAGCATTTAATCCAACAACGGGTATATTTACAGTTCCTACAACTGGAAGATATGCTTTTGAGGCAACTATCAACTATTCTACAGTAGCTGCCATTAGCCTTGGTATAGGTGCAGGTGTTAACCCTGCATTTGCTATCCGTAGAAATACAAGTACTAATTTAATTAGTGGTTTATTCCCAATATTAAATTTATCCGTAACCTTATTAACTATTAGAGCAATTCTTGGTAGTGGCACTGTAACATTGGCTGGAGAAGTTAATTTAACTGCTGGTGATCAAATAGATTTATTTTACGAAGCAAATGGTTTATCGCTTGCCTTAACACTAGGAGGCGCTAACTCAGGTGGTATTGTATGGTCATGCCACAGAATTTCTTAATTGTTAGTTATCTATTCAATTAAGAGATTTAACCTTTATACATTAATGCATTCCACTATGGATAAACTTAAATCAAATAAAAAAGTAGTACAAATTAAATTTTGTACTACTTTTTTTAATCTTCCTGTATAAACATTTCGCTTAAAATTTCATTTGCAACTTTGCGCCCTTGTTCTACACATTCAGGAATTGAAATCCCTTCAAAGGAGCTGCCAGCAAGTTTGACTGTCGGGAAGTGTTCATAAAGTTCTTCCTTCACCCGATCAATTTTTGCCTCATGTCCTACAGTATATTGTGGCATAGCATTTTTCCAACGAGAAACAACCGTCGTCACAGGCTCCCCATCTATTCCTATTGTATTCTTTAAGTCTTGTAATACTGTTTTTTCAATCTCTGAATCAGATAGGGCAACAATCGTTTCGTCACCTACACGACCAATATAGCTACGTAATAATACATAGTCCTCAGGAGTAGTATTAGGCCATTTACGATTAATCCATGTACAAGATGTTATTGAAAAATCACTATTTCGAGAGACAAAAAACGACAGTGCATCTAAGTCACCTAACTGCTCTTTTTTAAATGCCATCGTCACGGTCGCAATTGTTGCGGCTTTCATTGTATTTAACTCTGTTAAAAGTTGGTGATTACTAAACATCATTTGCGCAACATTATATGGTGTTGCAATAATAACCGCGTCAGCTGTTATATGCGAAAAATTATTTAATACGACCTGCACAGTGCCATCTTTGCTATGGTCAATTTGCTCTACTTTAACACCCTTCATAACTGTCCCTGGAAGTAGAGAGTCTTCTAGTTTTTCGATTAGCGTTTCAAGGCCATTTTCAAATGTTTGAAAAATCCCCTTATCCTTTGCTATCCGATTGTAACTTAAAAAATTTGTACCCGACTGTTTCATACCGAAAAGCAAGCTGCGATACTTTTGCTCTAATTCGTAGAGCTGCGGGAATGTAGATCTCATGCTTAGCTGCTCAATATCCCCTGCGAATGTACCTGCAAGTAAAGGTTCTACAAGATTTTCTACAACCTCTGCGCCAAATCTTCTTCGAAAAAACTCACCTATTGGCTGGTCGTCATCCCGTGCAGAACGCGGGAGGACAAAATCTCCCGCTGCACGAATTTTACCGCTGAGTGAAAATAATCCTGATGTAATGAATGACGAGATATGTGGCGTTGCTCCAGACATCAGATTGCTCGGAATCGGATATAATTTACTGCCAACAGCTATATAGGTTGGACCCGAATCTCCAGTTATCATCTTATCTTCAATATTTAAATCCTTTGCAAGTGCCTGGACATGATTTTCGCGATCGAAAAAGGATTCTGGCCCACGCTCGATAATAAAGCCATCTTTTCTAAGCGTTTGGATTTTCCCGCCAAGACGTAATGACGACTCGACAAGTACGATATCTACCGGCAATCCTTTTGCACGCGCTTGTTTTTGCATATAGAACGCAGCTGTGAGGCCTGTAATGCCGCCGCCAACAACAACTACCTTTCGTCTTTTTTGAGTCACCAACATCATCACTTTCTTTTCGCTTAGCTTAATTTTTTATGAATGGCGTCTACCATAGCATCGATAAATAACGGATGTGTATTAGGCATTGCTGGGCGATAATAGTTAGCACCTAATTCATCACAAACCACTTTACATTCATAATCGTTATCGTAAAGTACCTCTAAATGTTCTGTTACAAAGCCTACTGGTGTGTAAACAAATGAACGATAACCATTTTGCTCATAAAGATCACGTGTTAAATCCTGAACGTCTGGACCAAACCATGGCTCTGGTGTTTGACCAGCTGATTGCCAGCCTACTTTTACATTTTTCACGCCCGTTGCTTCTTGAATTAATCGAGCAGTTTCAATTAATTGGTCTTCGTATGGATCGCCCATTTCTTTAATTTTCACAGGCAGTGAGTGTGCTGAAACGATTAGACATGCCTTTTCACGTTCTTCTTCAGTCATCGAATCAAACGCTTCATTCACTTTAATTTTCCAATACTCAATAAACTTCGGCTCATCATACCAAGATTCAACAGATGTAATTTTCAGGCGATCACCTGCTGTTTCTTCTGCACGACCATTATAAGATTTAATAGAGAAAGTCGAAAAGTGAGGAGCTAACACGATAGAAACTGCTTCCGTAATACCTGCTGCAACCATTTCCTCAACAGCATCCTCAATGAATGGATGGATATGCTTTAAGCCGATAAATAGTTTGTACTCAACCTCATCTTGCACTTCATTTAAACGTGCACATAAAGCTTCCGCCTGCGCTTCTGTTGCAGCTGCCAGTGGCGATAAACCACCGATTGCCTCATAGCGACTGCGTAAATCTTCTAAATGCTCGTCAGATGGTCTACGTCCGTGACGAATATGTGTATAGTAGGATTCAATATCTTCTTCTTTATAGGGTGTACCATATGCCATTACTAATAAACCTTTAACTTTTTTCATAAACCTTTTCACCTCTAAATAATAGTTTAACTATATTTTTTGTATGATTTCTGTACGTCAACAACAATTACACCAAAAAATAGTGTAATTGCGTCATTTAATCTGCTCTTTTGCTTATTTTAAGAACGTGCTTGAATTTGTTGTGCACTGTATTCATGAATAAGTGTTGTTAAACGTTTCAATACTGCTGGATCAACTTCTGGGAATACACCATGGCCTAAATTAAAGATATGACCTGGTACTTCTAAACCTTGATCGATAATATCTTTTGTTCGTTTTTCTATTACTGACCAATCAGCAAGTAATAATGAAGGGTCTAGGTTTCCTTGTACGGGCTTTGTAATTCCTTTTGCACGTGCGTCTTTAATTGGTAATCGCCAATCTAAGCCCACAACGTCAATCGGTAAATCATGCCACTCTTTTACTAAATGGCTTGCGCCAACTCCAAATTGAATAAGCGGTACATTTTCTTTTTTTAACTCACCAAAAATACGAGTCATAACAGGTTTAATGAACACACGATAATCTTCAACACTTAAGGCTCCTACCCATGAGTCAAATACTTGTATCGCTTTTGCCCCCGCTTCCACTTGCGCCGAAACGTCCGCAATAATCATGTCTGCTAATTTGTCCATTAATGCAAACCATGCCTTTGGTTCCGATACCATAAATGATTTGGTTTTATTATAGTTTTTAGAAGGTCCGCCTTCAATCATATAGCTCGCTAATGTGAACGGTGCTCCTGCAAAACCTATTAATGGCACATTAAGCTGTTCTTCTGATAATATTTTTATTGTTTCTAAAACGAATGGTGTATGTTCCTTTGCGTTGAACTCACCTAATTTTTCTACATCTGATACTGTGCGAATTGGGTTTGAAATAACTGGACCTACACCAGCTTTAATTTTTACATCAATACCGATACCTGGAAGAGGCGTTACGATATCTTTATATAAAATCGCTGCATCCACATTATAGTTTTCGACCGGTAAACGTGTTACATACGCACAAAGCTCAGGTTGATGTGTAATTTCCTCTAATGAATATTTTTCTTTAATTGCACGATATTCTGGTTGAGAACGACCTGCCTGTCGCATATACCAGACTGGAGTATGCTCAGTCCTTTCTCCGCGTGCAGCACGTAGAAGTGTATCATTAAAAAGTGTTGTCATTGATTATTTCCTTCCCCTCGATGAAATTCGTATCATAAAAAAAATCACTTGTTTATTCCATTATTATTGATATCCGTTTTCAATAGTAAACGCTTCCTCTGCTATTGTATAGTTTTCCTAGTGAAATGTCATAAAATTGTTCTTTCTCCATGCTTTCTTTTTTGACAAAGCGGGTAACTTACACTTAAATGGAGTTAATCACTGATTACTTAGACATTTATAAGGAGGGCAAAACAATGAATATTTATATAACTTCTGGCACAGGAGAGTTTATGGAACAAGTGAAAAATAAGTACCCTGACGAACATATGATTTTAATGCATGGTGAGGGTAATTCTGTGCTCATCCATGAAACTGAAGGAAAATCTGTATTTGCTACACCTCGTAAATTTGAAGTGTTAGATTCGGTAAATGAATTAGAAGAACGCGGTTTTTTCGTGTTCAATAATATTCCAGTGACAGATGAAGGGAAACCTGTTTTTGAACATCGTTTTTTAAATCGTGCACGTGCCATTGAGAACGAGCCTGGTTTTGTAGCGTTCCGACTGTTACGGCCATTAAATGGTGACACATACATTGTTTTGACACAATGGAATGGACCTCACTCATTTGAAGCATGGAAAAGCTCAAAAGCGTATAATACAGCACATGCCCAACGTGAAGAACCAACTGGTGTGCGACAACAAAATATTTTCTCTGCCGCATCCTATGTTACAACCTATACTGTTGTCCCGAAAGAAGACGACGAGGCATAATTTTTTTTAAGGAGCACTTACTTATGAATCAACAATTACTCGATAAAATTGATGCTCATTTTGATGAAATGGTGGCCATTCGCCGCCATCTACATATGCATCCGGAACTAAGCTTCCAAGAGAAAGAAACAGCAAACTATATTATTGAATACTATCAAAAGCTTGGTGTCCCAGTTGAACCTAATATTAGCGGCTATGGACTGATTGCACGTATTAAAGGTAGCAAGCCTGGTAAAAGGATTGCCTTACGTGCTGATTTTGATGCACTTCCTATTCAAGACGAAAAAGATGTCCCTTACAAATCAAAGGTAGATGGTGTTATGCATGCTTGTGGTCATGATGGTCATACGGCTACTTTATTAATAATAGGGAAACTTTTATGGGAAATGAGAGATGAGTTAGCAGGTGAATATGTGCTGATACATCAACATGCTGAAGAAGCAGACCCAGGCGGTGCTATCGGTATGATACAAGCAGGTGCACTTAACTGTGTTGACGCTATATTTGGTACACATTTATCTTCCAATCATCCGACGGGCATGATCGGTTACCGTGTTGGTCCACTAATGGCTGCAGTGGATAGCTTTGAGTTAAAAATTCAAGGTAAAGGTGGGCATGGCGCTCATCCACATCAAACGAAAGATGCCATCGTTATCGGCTCTCAGCTTGTCATGAACTTGCAACAACTTGTAGCACGTCGAGTAGCTCCAACTGAATCAGCTGTTCTTACTGTTGGCTCATTCGTTGCCTCGAATGCGGATAATATTATTGCAGATACAGCTTATTTAAATGGGACTATCCGTACGTTTGATAAAGAAGTCCGTGAAACGATGGAACGTGAATTTAAGCGCGTTGTACACGGAACTGAAATTGCACAAGATTGCACAATTAAGCTAGACTATCGTAAAGGCTATCCAGCGATTGTGAATCATGAAAAAGAAACACTATTTGTTCGCGATATCGCACAAGACATTTGTGATGTTGTTGAAATACCAGCAACGATGGGTGGCGAAGACTTCGCCTATTATTTAGAGGAAAAACCAGGTACTTTCTTCTTCACAGGGGCCGCACCTGTAGAATATGCACCACATCATCATCCGAAATTTGATATTGATGAAAAAGGTATGCTAGTTGCAGCAAAAGTTATGTTAAGCGCTGCGCTTGAATATCAAGGCGTGGAATAATAAAAAGAAAGCTCATTTTGCCTAATCTATTTCGGGCAAAATGAGCTTTCTTTTAATATACAATAGTAACGTTTGTCTTTAAGGTTTTGACACCTTTGCAGTTATTTCACTAACTACAAAAATGATTATTGCTGTTACATAAAACATCGGCTGCGTTACTCCGCATAGAGTAACAATAATCGCTTGCGCAATCATTGTCAGACGCACAACTTGCATAACAGCAACTTTACGCGCACCCTCTGGCAGCGGATAAAGCATGTCCATCCGAAACTCACCGCTAGCTAATAATGCTTGCTTTAGCTGAATTGTCGTCGCAAAGCTCAATGCACCTGCAATAAACCATGTAACAAAAGGAATATCCACAAAGGCTGCAATAATAGCCGAAATAGCGGTTAATCGGAGCCATAAATAAAAATGATCGTCTGTACGAATAAACGTACGGAACACTAAATACTTTTGAGCATTCCCCTTTTGATAGGGTATAAAATTATAAAACCAGTCCAGCCATGCTCTACGTCGAATACTCCCACGTAAATGAGGTACATCGGTAAAATAATTGGCGAAACGATAGAAGCTCATCATTCGATTTTGTTCTAATTTTACAAAGTGCTCATATGGTACAGGCTCGTTCGCACATTTTTTGCGAAACACCAATACATAGATACAACCAATTATCGCTGCAACGAATGCAAGAATAAGTTGCATTTGTAGCCCCATATATACGGTTACACCAAATATAATAGCTCGTATTAGTCTGTCCACCCATACAAAATGTCCGCGTTCACTATAACGATAACTAAATTCACCTTGCACACTCACATACTTTAGGGCGATAACTAGTAAAAATAGTAACCAAATATTAGTTGTTGTTAATTCTGTTACTGCCTTTAATAAAGGAATACTAATGATATAAACGATTGCCACAATCCAAACTTGTGACCAAAACGTCCACGCAAGTGCCTTTTTTAAATACAGCGACATTTTTGATTCTAATGGCAATAAATACACTTGGTCTGGCTCACGCAATAATGTCGTTGGGCGGCTAAATGCTAGTAATACACCAATTATTAAGGCAATAAGCCCTTCAGCTGGAAAATCAGACTCAACGATTTTCAACCACTCACTATATTGATAGCCCCCAGCTCCAACAAGAAACACAAGTACAATCGCAATATGTCCAGTGAAAATAAACTGCATATATTTTTGTACTTCACTTATATAGTGCATGAAGCGCGAGGACCATACATCACGCAAGTTCTTCATGGTCCCGCTCCTTCGTCATCGCAATATATAGGTCATCCAATGTAGCATGTGGCATGCCAAACGCTTGTCGTAAATCCGCCATCGTTCCCTGTGCTCGAACACATCCTTCATGCAATAAAATAATTCGATCACAATGTTTTTCAGCTGTCGATAAAATATGTGTCGACATTAAAATGGATGCTCCCTCTTTTTTCTTTGTATCCATCTGATCGAGCAATGATTGGATACCTAGTGGATCCAGTCCGACAAACGGTTCATCAATTATATACAGACTTGGATTTACTAAAAATGCACACATAATCATTACTTTCTGACGCATCCCTTTTGAGAAATGCGATGGGAACCAATTTAAGCGTTTTTCCATCCGAAATTCCTTTAATAACATTTCTGAACGAGCTGCAAGTGTAGCCTCATCTAAACCGTAAGCCATTGCTGTTAATTCAAGATGTTCACGTAATGTTAATTCATCATATAAAACTGGTGTTTCAGGGATATAGGAAAATGCTGTCCGATACTTGTCCGTATTTTCTTTTAACGTCACACCATTTAGACGAATGTCGCCTTCTTTTGGTAGCATTGTGCCGATTATATGTTTAATGGTCGTACTTTTACCTGCACCATTTAAACCAATTAGCCCGACAAGCTCTCCTTTACCTATTGTAAATGACAATTCTTTAATAACAGGCTTTTTCGTATAGCCACCTGTCACATGTTGCACTTCTAATACCGACATACCCTCACTCCTCTTCTTGTTATTATTTTATCAAAAATTAGCAAATGATTCAGTTATGAGTATGATAGAATAAACTTACATATAAATATTAAGGGGGATTTTACGAATGAGCGATTGCCTATTTTGCAAAATCATTGATGGATCAATTCCAAGTACAAAAGTTTACGAAGATGAACATGTCTATGCATTCACGGACATTGCACCAGTTGCAAAAGGTCACACTTTATTAGTTCCAAAACATCACTGTCAAGACTTATTCGAAATGCCAGAAGAGGTAGCACGTAATTTATATGCAGTCGCACCGAAGCTTGCCAATGCCATTAAAGCAGCATTTAACCCTATCGGTATGAATACGATTAATAACAATGGTGCTGCAGCTGGACAAACTGTTTTCCACTACCACTTACATTTTATTCCGCGTTACGATGAAAAAGAAGGCCTAGGCTTAATTTGGCAAACACAAACATATACACCAGAGCAATTAACAGAAGTAGCCGACAGCATTAAAGCTAATTTATAGTGCCAGGCACTCAAACAATTCTCAAACAATTTAGTTATGAAAATGGAACGCTATTGTCAAACGATCCATTTTAG
This sequence comes from Lysinibacillus sp. JNUCC-52, assembly GCF_015999545.1. Taxonomy (NCBI): domain Bacteria; kingdom Bacillati; phylum Bacillota; class Bacilli; order Caryophanales; family Bacillaceae; genus Lysinibacillus; species Lysinibacillus sp. JNUCC-52. Next base: position 3,533,994 of record NZ_CP065546.1, on the reverse strand, counting down.
CGTACAATCACAAATAAGTTTCGCTAACGGTCATGAGGACACGTTAGGAAACAATTAGATTAGCATAGTTGAGGAGAGATTAGAAATGAATACAAAAAATCTAGTGTTAATGGCGCTTTTAGTCGGTGTCGGTGCTGCCCTTTATGTGGTCACACCAGGTATGGTAAATGGCATGAAGCCTGACTTCATGTTAACAATGATGTTTATCGGCATTTTATTGTTCCCTTCAATAAAAGAAACTTTTTTACTTTCTTTATCGACAGGGGTACTTTCAGGTTTATTTACAACATTCCCAGCAGGATTTATCCCAAATATTATCGATAAAGCTGTTACAGGCTTTGTGTTTTTAGCAATACTCATTATGCTAAAAAAAGTGACAAGTCATTTTGCTATATCCGCTGTCTTAGTTGGCTTAGGTACGATTTTGTCGGGATCTGTCTTTTTATCTGTTGCGCTATTTGTATTTAACGCTAATGTAGGCGCAACGTTTACGGTGCTGTTTGTGGGGGTTGTAATACCAGCTGTTGCCTTTAACGTTGTAGCATTTGTTATTATTTATCCTATCGTTGCCAAACTAGTGAAGCGTTCTAAATTCAACACAGCAATTTCGCAAGCATTATAAACGTAAGACGTTTTAAGCTTTAATATAAGGGAAGAAGCTAAACAGTGAGGCAAAATCACTCGTTTAGCTTCTTTTTTCTTTTTTTATCGACTGATTTCATGGTTTAATAGAAGAAAGATAACAAATATAGAAATGAGGTATTTACTATGAAAGCACAACCATTTTTATTCGGATTAACAACAGGTATAATCGGAGGCGCAATTGCGGTCCTTTTGTCAACACCTCAATCAGGCCAACAATTACGTTCTACAATACTTTCTAATACTGATAGTGCAAAACTTAAGCTTCAAGATGTAAAGCATCAAGTCAACAATGTTAAACAATCTGTAGGCACTTTAACAAATGAAGCGAAAAATAATATACCACAAATAATAAATGATCTAAAACATTCGATTACTGTCTTTACACAAGAAATCGAACCGACAAAGAATAATTTACAACAAGAAATAGATGCATTACAGAATTCAATTAACGAAATCGAGAAAAACATTGCACAATTCACTGATAAAAAGAAAAAACCAGAAGAAAAGGCACAGGCATAAAGTTTTATAAAACGGTAATAAAACCTGTTTTTTTACCAAAAACAATATTCAAATTGTTATTTTTTAACCACTTTTCAATTTTTTAATTTTTCTAACTTTAAACTTTTTTTCTTTATTGCTATAATAATTTTAAAACGTTAAAGAAAGCAGTAGGTGATGGCTTTGTCAGAGGAATTATACACTCAAAAAGAAGCAATGCTATACAGTCAAAGAATTGCACAATTATCAAAAGCTTTATGGAAAGCAGTTGAAAAAGATTGGCAACAATGGATTAAACCATACGATTTAAACATTAACGAGCACCATATTTTGTGGATTTCATATCATTTAAAAGGGGCTTCCATTTCAGATGTAGCCAAATTTGGTGTAATGCACGTTTCAACAGCATTTAACTTTTCAAAAAAGCTAGAGGAACGTGGATTATTAAAGTTTTCAAAACGCGATGATGACAAACGAAATACTTATGTAGAACTAACTGAAACAGGGACAGACCTTATTATTGAAATGAATAGCAATTATCATAACACATACCATTCTGTGCTGGAGGGCTCGTTAGCTTTGAAAGATTTATATGGTCGCTTCCCAGAATTTTTAGATGTAATGGCTGTTATTCGTAATATTTACGGTGAGGACTTTATTGATATTTTTGAACGTTCATTTCAACACTTCCGTGATTCCTTTGACACGTTAGAAGAACGTTCTACTGTAAAAGGATAATATATGCTAAAAAAGGAGGCATTTCAGAAACATTTCTGAAATACCTCCTTTCTCTTGCAATCTTATAGAAATCAATTTACATTGAATAGGAACCTTCCCTATTATGGAGTTGATATTTAACGTGCACTGTTGGAAAATTTTAAACCTTGAACATCATTATGGAACGACTCGTATTATAATGATGGCTGTTATTGTTTTTCTCACTGTCTTTTCCGTGTCCTATGTGACATTTAATTTATTTAACGATGAATATTATAATGATCATTTATTTTGGCTATTTGTTATTGCCGTCCTTGCTCTTTATCCTATTCATAAATGTTTACACTTTCTAGCATTATATGACTTACGCCAGCATCTCAAATTACGTGTACGGAAACAGTTTTACGTTATTCCTATACTGCATATGCGCATTCGTGAGCCATTATCGAAAAACCGCTATATTTTCGCATTACTTACACCTTTTATTGTATTAAATACAATTATCGTCATTAGTACATGGCTTCTGCCTGCCTATACACATTATGGAACATTACTTTTAGCGTATCATTGTAGTTTATGTTTAATTGATATTCTTTACGTGAAATATTTGTTGAATTCACCTAAAGATGCCCAAATTGAAGAAACACCGAAGGGCTATGAAATTTTAGTACCGCCTACAATTAACTGATTCGCTTGTACTTGTGTTTTATTAATGTTTTTTGATATGCTAATAATACTGAAAGAGGGGAGGAATAGACTTGCTATTAATGATTGTAGTTCTATTCTCGGTATTCTATTTATTTCAAATCAATCGCATGACCTACGCACTGTGTATGCGACGTGAAATTCCCGAAGAAAACCAACCAAAGATATTCCGAACTATCAATATACTTATCACAATTTTACTTGTTTCATTTTACGTAGAAATTTTGTTTGCAGTCTAATGTAGTTGCATCCGCGCCAGTCCGCACGCGGGTCATGTATTTAAAACATCCATGCAGCAATGGGAAATTAATTGAAGCCAAAATTCTTTCGGCCTCGACCCGTGCGTGCGGAGCGAATGCCTAGATATTGATAAGAAAAGCTAAGGAACAGCATATCCTTAGCTTTTCGGCATTTTATTAATTAGTATAGGAACGCTGCACCAACAATAATTAATAAAATAAATAACACAACTAATAAAGCAAAGCCTGAGCCGTAGCCACCGCCACCACCGTATCCTCCGTTGCTCATAACTTCACCCCCTTTCTTTTCTATATCCTATGCGCTTTGAAAATTGAAATTTAGGCTATACTCAAGGGGGAACCATTTTGTTTTTAAAACGTTTATGTTATAGTAAAAAATGGACGAAATGAATTAAGGAGAGAATATCCATATGAAAAAGACTGTATTATCTTTAACATTAGCAGCCTCAATTTTAGCTCTTGGCGCTTGTAGTGGAGGCGACAGCAAAGCATTAGTTACATCTAAAGTAGGCGATATTTCAGTATCTGATTTTAATGAAAAAGCAAAAACTTTAACAGGCTCATATGTATTACAACAAATGGTGACTGAAAAAGTATTAGCAGACAAATATGAAGTGACTGACAAAGAAATTAAAGAACAATATGATGCAACTGCATCACAGTTCGGCGATAGCTTTGCACAAGCACTAGCAGAAAACGGCTTAACAGAACAAGGCTTTAAAGATTCTTTACGTGTACAACTTCTACAAGAAAAAGCTTTAAAAGACAAAGCCATTAAAGAAGAAGACGTAAAAAAATATTATGAGCAAATGAAAACAGAATTAAACGGTCGCCATATTCTTGTAGCAGATGAAAAAACTGCGAAAGAAGCGATTGAAAAAATTAAAGGCGGCGCTTCTTTTGCTGATGTTGCAAAAGAATACTCAACTGATACTGGTTCTGCAGCAAAAGGCGGAGAGTTAGGTTGGTTTACAGTTGGTTCTATGGTAGATGAATTCAATGACGCGGCTTATGAACTTCCATTAAACACATTAAGTGAGCCAATTAAATCAAGCTATGGCTACCACGTAATTGAAATTACGGAAAAGCGCGATGTAAAAGATGTAGGCTCATTTGAAGATGAAGAAGAAAAAATTCGTACAACAATGTTAAACAAGCTTACTCAAACTGGTGAAGCACAAACATTGTTAAAAGACATCATTGCCCAATTAGCAAAAGATGCTGACTTTAAAACATCTGATAAAGAATTAAAAGAAGCATTAGAGTCTTTTACAACAACAAGTGAAGAACAAGCAAAAGCAGATGAAGAAGCAGCTAAAAAAGCAGCAGATGAAAGTAAAGACAAAGAATCTAAATAGTCATTGTTTTACTATATGAAAAAGGGTTACGCCATCAAAGGCGTAACCCTTTTCGTTTTACTCAATATTTGGTTTGTAAAATGATCGGTTATCGAGTGGGAATAGTCTCTCTGTAAATTCTCCAGGAGCTGTTTTCCCTAATGCACGCGTAAGCATATTCATTTTCGCATCGATATTATCAATATAATGTAAGATTTCCGCTTCTTGAATCATAGGTTTTTTCGGGCTTCCCCATTCTTCTTTTCCATGATGCGATAACACTAGATGTTGTAACAGCATCACTTCTTCGCCTTCAATTTCCAGCTCACTAGCAATTTTGGCAATTTCATTGACCATAATCGTAATATGCCCGAGTAAATTACCTTCCACAGTGTACATTGTTGCCACTGGACCTGATAATTCAACGACCTTACCGATATCGTGTAAAATAATACCCGAGTATAATAGGTCCCGATTTAACGTTGGATATAAATCAGCAATGGCTTTCCCTAGCTTTAACATCGATACCATATGATCTAATAAGCCTGATGCATAGTCATGATGGTTTTTCGTTGCTGCAGGATATACTAAAATAGCATCCTGATGCTTTTTAATAGCTGCACGTGTGATACGTGAAATATTTGGATTTTTAATATCAAAGAAGAATTGTGTCAATTCCTCATAAAGCTGTTCTTTTGGAGTAGCAGCAGAAGGAACTAAATCATTAACGGCAATTCCCTCCTCAGGCTTTGCCACACGAATCGTTTTAATGCGCAATTGATTTTTGCCACGATAGTCATGAATTTCTCCCCCTACATGTACTATCGCCTCTGCATGATACATTTTTTCATGGTCTTCGTTTGTATCCCATAGTTTTGCTTCAATATCTCCACTTTTATCTTGTAGTAACAGCGACATAAATGGCTTCCCTACAGTGGTAACCCCTTTTGTCGATTGTTTAATTAATAAAAATTGATCAACTGATTCTCCAACTTGGAGCGTCGTAATACCTTTCATGTTGACGTCACTCCCCTTTCATTTGCTAGTGCTCCTAGATCGACAATTTGCTCTTTTTGCCAAAGTTCGAGCATCTCTTCATGGCAAGTAAAATACAAAATTTGACGTTCATATCCTACTTCTTTCATTAATTGTACCATTTTGTTTGTACGGTTTCGATCAAAATGGACAAATGGATCATCCATTATAAACGGAAATGGCGCTGAAGTTGCAAGGGTTTTCGCTAATGCCATTCGCAATGAAATATAGACTTGCTCCTTTGTAGCTTGTGATAATTCTGCTACATGATAGCGTAAGCCAGAAACCGCATGCGCTTCAAAATAGCCTTCCTCATGAATGAAAAGTTTATCGTAACGACCACCTGTTAACGAATGGAAGAAAGCATTAACCTGTGTAAGTACATGTGGTAATTTTTCTTCACGCAAACGGAATAATGTTTCATGAATAGCTGTTGCTAACGCTTTTTTAGAAGCCCATTGTGCCATTAGCTGTTGCAATATTGCTTTCTCTTGCTCAAACTGTTGCAACAATAAACCATATTGTTCATCGTTAAGTAAATGTTCCTTCTCAATCTGCAAGGCTGCTCGCTCTTCCAAGCAATGCTCAATTTCTATTCGTAGAGCATTGCGTACTTCTTCCAAAGCTTGTATTTTTTCTTGAAGTTGTTCCGCACTTAAAAAGCTTTCTTGCTGTTGCATATCTAATGAGTCTAATTGATATTGAATCGCTTGTAGTTCGGACTGCAGCTTTTGCTGAAGTTGATATTGTTCATATGCTTCGTAAAATGCGTTTTCTGATTCTACATTTGCGTCAAGAAATAATTGTGCTATTGCCGCTTCATAGTTTACTAAAAGTGGTTGTACTTCTTGTATTTTTGAATCGATTTGAGCAAGTTGTTCCTTTGTTTGCAGCATCTGTTGTTGTGCCTGCTGAATTGCAAAATAGGTTGAGCGTAGATGGACAAAAATTTCCTGCTCACTATACTCATTTTTTAAAACTTGTTGTAGCATTTCATAAAGCTCTTTTTTTTCAGATTGTATAACATGTAATAGTTGATAGATGCTTGTTTTTTTAACTACCAACTCCTGTACCCCACGAATACGCATGAATAACTCTGGTAATAGCGAGCGTGGTACATTTCCCTCTAGGCGGAAACGCTCCAAAAAGTTTTGCAACGAATGAGTTGCCTCGGCGCTTACTTGTTCAGCTTGTTGTATTTTAAGTTCGAGCTGTGCATACTGTCGTTCTTTATCACGCTGTTGCTCATTGGCTAGTATCCATCGATCTTCAAGCCGTTGCTTTTTCACAAGTAATACTTGAACAATATTTTCTTCTTGCTCTAGTTCTCTCAGTAATTGACTATTGTGCTCTGGAGGTCCATCCTCTGCTTGTTTCGCTTGTTTTAAATACAATAAAAATAGTAACGATAACATAGCCCCAATAACCATTACAGCCCAATTTTTTTCTAAGACGCCATAAATAAGCGCAACAATGCTTATAGCTAACACAAGCATAACAAAAAGCATTGGTTGCTTTTGTTTCGAGCGTTGCGATTGAACATGACGCAGTTGTTCCAAGCGCCCCTTTCTCTGAGGCCACTTTGCTAAAATATGTTCTTCTTCAGCGGATAATGACTCCTGCTGAAGTTGCTTTTTCTGCCGAGCAATGCTATCTAGTTCCTCGTGTATTCGCTCTAAAGATTGTAGATAAGACTTTAGCTCTTCCTCTGCTTCGTGTAATACAGTCAACTGCCGTTGAAATTGTTCCTCTTGTTGCAAAGAAACTGTTTCCTCTATAAGAGCTGCTTGAGCTTCCATTTCGTGTACACCCAATAAACGAAACTGGGCTTCAACGTCTTGCTCTAGTACAAACAGCTCGTCCTGAAGGTTCTGCTCTTTAACGAGGAGCTGATTCCAAGTTGCTTCTTTATTCATCAGCCTAGCCATCTCGTCAATTGCTTGTTCATCTGCCGTCAATTGAAGCTTACTTTTTAAAGCTTGATATTGTTCCTCTAGTTGAGTTAGCTGTAATGTTTCGTGCGTCAGTCGATCTTTTAACTGTTCATAACGTCGAATTCCTTCTGGAGGGAATTGGACATGTTCATAATTTTTAAATGATTGCTGTAAAGCATCTTGCTGCTCAATAAGTGGCATTGCCTGTTTTATGACCGTCAGTTGTTGCCAATCTTGTTGCAGCGTTTTTTGTTGTTTATTTAAATCCTTCAGTCTTTGCTCAAGTTGCTGTAATTTGAGTGATTTATCTTCAAATGTATGAATTGTAGCCTGTTCTTTTTTAATGGCTTTTTCAAGTTGCTTTAAATTTTCGATTTTTTGATTGATGATTGGCAGTTTACCAGATTTTTTAAAAAGCTCTCCAGCGTCTTTTTCTAATTTTTTTTCAAGCGCAGATAGCCGATGAATGCCAGTCGTCCCTGATGCAAGCAATAGATGTGTCAGCTCGTCCTCTGACATTTTTTCGATTCCTTGCAATTCATGAATTGAAAAGGAAAAAATCGCTTCAAATGATGAACGTGAATAGCCGTACAAAAGCTTGGCTAAAAGCTCGTCATGCCCTTTCATACCATCTTCTGTATAGACAGTAACATCACCAGTAGCCTTTCCTTTTACACGTTCAATTGTACATTGACCATATATTGGGTGAAGTATGGTTAGCTGACCCCCAAATTTCGGTGATGTTTTTGGCTCATATTTTCGCTGGCTTTGCTGTTTTGTTGGAAATCCAAAAAGCATCTGCAAAATAAATTGTTGAATAGTCGTTTTGCCTGCCTCGTTCATGCCATAAAAAATCGTAACACCGTCTTGCAAAGAGATTGTGATATTTTCATGCTTACCAAAGCCGTAAATATGGATTTTCTGTATCGTTAGCAAAGTTTTCACGCCCTTTGAATTTCATCGGTTAATAACTCCTGCGCATCAAGCTTCAAATGTTCGATTTCCCGTTCAGTTAAAGGTTCTACAAATCTTGCCCCACTTGCATGCTGGTACAAATCCTTTAAAATATCTTTCCAATCCGAAATATCCCACTGTTCCATTACACTTATTACTGATTCAGTCATCGCAGTTGACTCATATGAAGATGAAACTTTATGCAAAATAAGCTTCTGCACCCATCCCATTGGCTCAACCCCCTCTTCTGACTCCCGAATTGTTTCAAGCCATTCTTCTACCGAAGCATGTTCAAATAACGCTTCACTTTCTTCATCTATATTTTTCAAATGAAGCTCAATTACGGATGCTCCATATGCCATTCGATTAGTAGCGATGGCCTCTTCACATTTTAGTAGTAATTCATTTGCATGAAGTACATCGGTGCAATCCACCTCCACTATATTATAGACAACAGCAGAAGTTGGTATAAAAGTTAATTCAGCAGATGTTTGCGATAAGGTTACATCGTAAAAACCTTTCACTCCCTGCTCATTTCGGTGTCGACTTTGAATATTACCTGGATAAACGATCGGCGGTTCCTTGTGTAATAGCTGTCGTTTATGAATATGACCAAGTGCCCAGTAATGGTATCTTTTTTCAAGAAGTTGCTCTTTTTTAAATGGCGCATATACCGCATGCGAAGAATCACTTGCTTCACTGCCATGCAGCATCCCTATATGAATTGCATGCTGATCATGTGCAACAGGATAATTATCAATCATCGATTCCTTGACATGGCGCTCACCATAGCTAAAGCCATAAATATTTACTTGCTGACCTCGTATTTTTAATTGCACAACACTTGTATCAGCTGGTAATTCGTAAACATTACTCGGTAAAGCAAATCGTGTCCAAGAACCATGTAAGTGGTCATGATTGCCATAACTGACTATGACGGGAATGTTATGTTCAAATAGCGTCTCCATTGCTGCTTGAAAACGTCTTTGTGCCTGTAAACTGCGATTTTCGCCATCATAAAGATCCCCTACAATAAGCAGGAAATCTGGTCTTTCTTCGATTGTCTTCTGAATAATTTTATCAAATGCTTCAAAAGTACTTGCTCGAATTTTTTTTAGATTCTTCTCAGGTAATCCAAATAACCCTTTAAAAGGACTATCTAAATGTAAATCTGCCATATGGAAAAAACGAATTGCGGACATCCAATCACCTCTACATATTAATTAAACCTTTGTTCATCATTTCGTCTAGTTTTTCGTTTTGCGTGTACAAGGCAAGGAAGATTTGAGCCATGTATAACAAGAGTATTCAAAAGCGAATATTTGTTCTATTTTATCATACTTCCTGTTAGATGAGAAACGAATTGCTAGACTATTCAGCATCATGTTGTACTAAATTTTCCACAATTTTCGTAAATTATCGAAATATTCGCTAGATATACCGTGAAGTTTATATTTCTTCTATGTATAATAGTTATATATTCAAAAAAAGGTGGGGTTTGTTTATGAATAATTATCGTTTTACAGCTTTTGAAAAAACTGGGGAAACACTTTTTGATGAAACTTGGACATTTGAAAGCGATGAAGCTGCAAAAGTAAATGGTCAACAACAAATCGTAGAAAAGGGCGTTGCTGAAAAAACACATCGCCTTGTCAACTCTTCTGGAAAATTAATATTATTCCATGTTTAAACTATGAGAGTAGAAAGACACCTAAAAAATACTAGGCGTCTAACACAGTAACAATATTTTTAAATAGCTTTTTAAAGAAAAATGGCAAGCCCCACCACGTTTACTTTTATGAACAAGCACAGAGCCTCCGAAACGGAATCTCACTTGTCTCGCTACAAAAGTTTATGTGATGGGGCTTGCGTCGTGTTCAGACTGTAAGCCAAGCTACATGTTTACTGTCCTACAAAGACAGGTGTTCTTTTCTCAACAAATGCATGTATACCTTCTAAATGATCAGCCGTTTTACGCATAGCAGATTGCCCTTGTGCTTCCATCGCTAAAATATTTTCTAACTGTGGCAAGTTTTGAGCATGTAAAATCTTTTTCGTCGTAATCATTGAAGCAATTGGAGATGCTAGCATCTTTCCAACTAATTGATCAGCCACTGCAAAAACGGACCCTTCAGGTGCCACATAATCGATTAAGCCTACATTGTGTGCCTCTTCGGCTGTAAGCACTTTGCCTTCCCAAATCATTTGCTTTGCTTTCACAGTACCAAGTCGTTCCTTCATAAAGAAATGACCACCACCATCTGGAATTAACCCAATCCCTATAAAATTCATAGCTAGCTTACTATTTTCACAAGCAACTACGATATCTGCCCCTAGTGTTAAGCTAAAGCCTAAGCCTGCTGATGCACCATGAACCGCAGCTATAACAATCATCGGTAGTTGATAATACGCTTTGACGATACGTGTTAAATATACCATCGCCTCATCAATATTTAATGGCTTAGTTGGATCAAGCATTGCCTTAATATCACCGCCCGCAGAAAAGACCTTCCCTTCCCCACGAATAACTAAAACCTGTATTTCTTGCTCCTGCTGTAATGCTTCAAAACACTTAGCTAATTCACGCATCATTACATCGTCCATCGCATTCATAGCCTGTGGTCGATTTAGTGTTAATGTAGCACGACGCTCTAACTTTTCTAATGTAATTGTTGAAAATTCCATGTCCTACACCCCCGAATATGAATAGTCATTCACTATGTACTATTCGTGTTTTTTCTGAAAACTCCTTCTCTCCTACGCAAAATAGTCGTTGTTATGCTATATTTAATGTCGAATATTGAAATTAAAGGTGGGTATTTTTGTGTCACAAAAGGACTTTCGTGTATTACTTTATTATAAATATGTTGCTATTGAGGACCCAGTAGCATTTGCCGAAGAGCATTTAGCTTTTTGTCAAGAAGTCGGTCTACTTGGTCGGATTTTAGTAGGCTTAGAGGGCATTAATGGTACGGTTTCTGGTACGATTGAGCAAACTGAAAGCTACATGAATTATATGAAAGCAGACCCTCGTTTTAGCGATATAATGTGGAAAATCGACGAGGTAGAAGGACATGCCTTTAAAAAGATGCATGTACGACCTCGTACGGAGATTGTACACCTTGGCTTAGAAAATGATATTAACCCTTTAGAATTAACTGGAGATTATTTAACACCAAAGGAATTTATGACTCGTATGCAAGAAGATAATACGGTTATTATTGATGCACGTAACGATTATGAATTTGACCTAGGACATTTCCGCAATGCGGTGCGTCCTGATATTGAAAGCTTCCGTGATCTTCCTGCTTGGATGGAAGAGCATAAAGAAGACTTTGCTGGTAAAAACATTTTAACTTATTGTACAGGTGGAATACGCTGTGAAAAATTCTCTGGCTGGTTAAAACGAGAAGGCTATGGTGAAAGTGTCGGGCAACTTCATGGTGGTATTGCTACGTATGCGAAAGACCCTGAAGTGAAGGGACAATTATGGGATGGCCAAATGTTTGTTTTCGATCGTCGCCGCAGTGTACCTATTAATCAGGTTGAGCATGTAGTTGTTGGTAAGGACTATTTCACAGGTGAACCGACAGAGCGCTATACAAACTGCGCTAATCCTGAGTGCCATAAATTAATGCTATGCGAGGAAAAGCATGAGGCATTTTATATGCGAAGCTGCTCTGACGATTGTCGTCGCGCAAAACGTAATTTCTTTGTCGAAGAAAATGGATGGACAAAAGAGCAAGTTGAAGAACAAATAGCAAAAATTGCACAGGCTAAAATTGTTTGAGTGCCTGACACTTTCGTGCAGTATAAAGTAAGCCGCAACAAGGTCTGTTGCGGCTTACTTTGCGTGCGTTCCTACAGGATCTTGCGTGGATTTTTTTCAGAATTGTTTGAGTGCCTGACACTTAAGGTTGTTTTGCTAAATAGCGGCCTACTTGTCTTCCGCTAAATAAACATCCGCCGACAAACGTTCCTTCCAAAGCTCGGTAACCATGTACACCGCCCCCTCCGAAACCACTCACTTCTCCTGCTGCAAATAGTCCTGGCACTAATTGTCCATCCATGCCAAATACAGCTCCATCTAAATTCGTCTGCAAGCCCCCTAATGTTTTTCGGGTTAAAATATTTAATCGCACTGCAATAAGTGGCCAATTTTTTGTATCTAAAATTTTATGAGGTTTTGCAACCCGTACTACTTTATCACCGATATATTTTCTCGCCCCGTATATGGCATTTACCTGTAAATCCTTCGTGAATTTATTGTCCATTTCACGATCCCGTGCTAATATTTGCTCTTTAATTTTAATAAAATCTAGCAAGTCATTCCCAGCAAGCTTGTTCATGCCATCTACTAGCTGTTTTAAATCGTTTGCAATAACAAAATCCTCACCTTGATTTTTAAACGCTTGAATCGGTGCGGGTGGTCCTGGCAAAATGCGTTTCATCAACTCTGGTATGCTTTTATTCGTTAAGTCAGGATTTTGCTCTGAACCTGATAAGGCAAACTCCTTTTCAATGATTTTTTCCGTTAAAATAAACCATGAATAATCATAACCTGTTTTTTGAATTGCCTCTAATGTACTTAATGTATCAAACCCTGGAAAGTTCGGTGCCCCAAAGCGATTTCCCTCGGCATCAAACCATAAAGATGAAGGACCTGGTAAAATACGAATACCATGGTTTGGCCAAATTGGGTCCCAGTTTTTTAAACCCTCTGTATAATGCCACATCCGATCACGATTAACGATACGCCCACCAGCATGTTCAGTAATCTCTAACATGCGTCCATCTACATATGCGGGTACACCACATACTATATTTTTAGGCGGCGTCCCAAGGCGTGCAGGCCAATTTTTACGTACTAAATCGATATTGGCCCCAATGCCCCCACTTGCTACAATAACTGCATTTGCTTCATAGGAAAAAGCACCTACCCCAATGCGTGAACTTTGCTCTCCACGTTGGGCAAAACTTTCAGCTAAAATTGTGCCACTTATGCCCATAATTCGTCCATCCTGCTGGATAAATTCATCTACACGATGTCTCGGCTTAAAATCAACAATTCCTTCCTTTATCGCTTTCTTCACTTTATCTGCAAAAGGCTTTACAATGCCTGGTCCCGTTCCCCAAACAATATGAAAGCGAGGAACCGAATTCCCGTGACCTCCCGCCAATGAGCCACCTCGTTCAGCCCAACCAACAACAGGGAAAAATTTTATGCCTAATGATTTAAGCCATGCATATTTTTCACCTGCAGCAAAATCGACATAAGCCCTTGCCCATTTGTAAGCCCAACTATCCTCATCTTCCAAACGATCGAAGCCAGCAGTACCTAGCCAATCCTGCCACGCAAGCTCTTTGCTATCCTTAATACCAAGCCTTTTTTGCTCTGGTGTATTGACTAAAAATAGCCCACCAAAAGACCAAAATGCCTGGCCTCCCATTGAATTTTCAGGCTCTTGGTCTACTAATAGTACACGTTTCTTTGCATCTATTAATTCACAGGCTGCAACGAGTCCCGCCAGACCAGCTCCGACAATTGCTACATCGTATTTCATCCCAACACCCCCGAAAAATCGAAATCCATCTTTCTTTACATACATTCTTCTCTTATTGGCGCTTTACCTCCTTATCTTTTGATAATTTCGTCAAAAATATGGCATTAGCGAAATGTTCGCATTCCGTCTTAATTAAAGAGAGTTTTAGGAAAATAATCGAATGTACGACAATTATTTCTCAAAAATTTTTTATCATTTTATACTCGCTTAATCCTTATATTATCTGTCTTGACACATTCGTTAGCGCTTACAATGTCCACTGCAAAAAGACGAACGATAAAAGTTGTAATTCAATATATCGTTCGTTTATATGCAGTTTTCAGACTTTTGAAGCGAGTGATTTTAATCTTTTTTTGAATTATTGTTGACAAAGGTGAACAATAGGGATTATGATGTTAACAAATTTAATCACACAAAAATATAACGACGGAGACACGCTAGTCGCAAGAAAATCCAAAGAGAGCTGATGGTTGGTGTAAATCAGTGATTTCTACGATAAAGTTCCACTCCCGAATAGACATGCCGAAACATCCAAAAGTAAGCCTGTCCGTCACATGCACGTTACGCATATAGCTAAGACTGTATCGATTTTTTTCGAGCAGTAATTAAGGGTGGTACCGCGAACCTATATTTTTCAGCCTTTCGCCCCTTACGACACAATAGTTGTGTTCGTAAGGCGCGGAAGGCTTTTATATTTTTTCGAAAAAAAGATTGTTTACATGCTGTAGCATCACCCCTGTGGACTACTCATTTAGACATCACTACTAATTTTTTATTAAAAGGAGCTAATTACAAATGACTACTGCAACAAAAACAATTAACGTATTTATCGCTGATCCACTAAGTGAAGATGGTATTTTTCCATTACGCCAAGAAAAAGAATTAGACTTAAACGTTATTATCGACACTGGACTAGCACCAGAAGAATTAATTGCCAAAATTGCTGATATAGATGTATTACTAGTTCGCTCTCAAACAACCGTTACGCGTGAAGTAATTGAAGCGGCGAAAAGCTTAAAATTAATCGGTCGTGCTGGTGTAGGTGTAGACAACATTGATCTAGCTGCTGCAACAGAACACGGCATTATCGTTGTGAACGCTCCAGACGGTAACACAAACTCTGCCGCTGAACATACAATCGCCATGATGACTTCACTTGCTCGTCATATTCCCCAAGCTTTTAATACATTGAAAAACGGTAAATGGGATCGTAAATCATATGTAGGAGTAGAGCTTAAAAACAAAACGCTTGGAGTTGTTGGATTCGGACGTATTGGTGTAGAAGTAGCTTACCGTGCAAAAGGTCAGCGTATGAATATTATGGCGTATGATCCATTTTTAACTGATGAACGCGCCAATGAGCTAGGTGTTACGAAATCTACTGTCGAGGAAATTTGTGCCGCGGCAGATTTTATTACAGTACACACACCATTACTACCAGAAACACGTAACCTTATTAACAAAGAAAAGTTTGCCATGATGAAAGATGGCGTACGTATTATTAACTGTGCTCGTGGTGGTATCATTAATGAGGATGACTTATATGATGCTATCGTCGAAGGTAAAGTAGCAGGTGCAGCATTGGACGTTTTCGTTTCTGAGCCAGCAACTGATCACAAATTATTAACTTTACCACAAGTCATTGCGACACCTCACTTAGGTGCATCTACAATTGAGGCACAAGAATCTGTTGCAGTTGACGTATCAAACGATATTATTAAATTTTACAAAACAGGTACAGTGACAAACCCAGTAAATATGCCTTCAATTCCGAAAGAACTACTTGCTCAAGTAGAACCATTCTTTGAATTAGCTGAAAAACTTGGTTCATTCTTATCTCAAATTACAGCTGAGCCAGTTAAAGAAATTAATCTATCTTATGCAGGTGAAGTAGCAAACTATGATGTACGTCCTTTAACTTCTAATGCTCTAAAAGGTTTATTAGCTAAAAACCATGGCAATCACGTTAATGATGTCAATGCTCGTTACTTATCTGAACGTATTGGCATGAAAATTAACGAACATAAAACTACTACTGCAAAAGGCTTCACAAGCTTAATTACAGTTGAAGTAAAAACGGCTACTGAAACACATACTGTTGCTGGTACATTATTAAATGGCCTTGGCGCACGTATTGTAAAAGTAGAAAATTACGTAGTAGACGTTGTACCAGAAGGACACCTTCTTTACATTAAAAACACAGATAAACCAGGGGCAATTGGTCGCGTTGCAACAAAATTAGCTGAAAAAGATATTAATATCGCAACAATGCAAGTTGGACGTGCTGAAGTTGGTGGAACAGCTGTAATGATGCTAACAGTCGATAATATTGTTACGGAAGAAGATTTAACATACGTTTCACAACTTGAAAACATTGACGAAGTGAAAGCAATTGATCTTTAATGACTAAATTACTAAAAGCAACTAGAGTTTACACTCTTGTTGTCTTTTGTAATTTTATGGTTAATGTTCTACGTATAGAGGGCAACGCTACTGTGATAGCGCACATTGCCTAAGCTCTATAAACGTAGCTGGAGAATTTATCGGCGATTTCCTGCATTCTATCGGCGATTCATTAAGCTTTATCGACAATTAGGAGTTCTTACTTTCGTCTTGCTATACTCTTCGAGCATCCCCTCCATATGAAGCGGTTTGCCATAATTATAGTAGACTGCTAGCAATTCATATCAAGTTGATTGGAGCGAAGGGCGGGCGACTCCTGCGGGAAAGCACAGAACGTAAGACGCAACAAACCGCGCGTTAGCGAGGGTTGCGGCTTACGTGTGTGCCCGCGGAAAGCGCCCGAACGTAGCGGAAATCAACGGCAGTAGACATCTATTTTTATTTTAAAATGAAAAAAGACTGTAGGCAAACTCGAAATTTTTCGAGTTTGTCTACAGTCTGAAAGGACTGATTAGTTATTAATCAGTCCTTTTATGCATATTTATTTTTTGTTGCACTAATTCATAAGGAGGATTAAAGCTCTTTCACAAGTTTTAAAAAGGCTGTTAATGAATCTACCTCATATGTTGGCGTGACAGCTCCTATTGGTACATTGTTTTCACGGTTAATCCAAACATTACGCATGCCGACTCTAGATGAACCTAAAATATCTGTATTTAAGTTATCGCCAACCATAATTGCCTCGTCAGCAGTAATGCCCGCCTTTTCCATGACATGCTCAAAGATGGACGCATCTGGCTTCCCTTTTCCAAAATCACCAGAAATGATGATATGGTCAAAATACGGAGCAATTTCAGGTGTAATTTCTAACTTTAAATTTTGTAAGCTCGGTGCGCCATTCGTTAATAATATAAGTTGATATTTACCTTTCAGTTCATCTAAAACAGTAAAAGTATCTTCATATAAAAGTGGCGACACTTTACGTTCTGCTACAAAACGTTCGCCTAGTTCGGCTCCAAACTTTGCATCGTCAATTCCAAGTGCAGCTAAGCCCTTTGTCCACGCTTCTGAGCGATATCCAGGCACAATTTCTTTCATCTTTTGAAATGAATCGGTTGGATCATCAAATGTTCCCCAAAGTCCTTCGAATGGATTAATACCTATTAACACCGTATAGTCATATGTTTCGTAGCTTTCATAAAGTGCACGTGCTTCTTTGCGCACTGCCTCCTCTAATTCAGTTGAATCCACCGTATGTATTGTTGCTGCGTATGCGCATGTTTTTTCAAATGCTGTTTTTACAGATTTTTTGTCCCATAACAACGTATCATCCAAATCAAAAATAATTGTACTTATTGACATTGTGTCAGCTCCTAGCTTCTTTTCTACTTGAACAAAAAGCATTCATATCGCTTATTTTAGCATATTTTCAAAATAGTTAGCATAGTTAAATCGTAAAAATCCACTACGCTTTCCGCGGGCACAGTGTAAGCCTCAACCCCCGCTAGCGCACGTATTCCCGCAGGATTCTCCGTGGATTTTTACTTAGTTAGCGCTACTGGCATCGCCATTTTAATTCAGAATTGTTTGAGTGACTGGCACTCAATTTTTTCGGCGTAATTTGTCCATTAAACTTTGCATTTCGGCCTTCTTTTGCTCTGTTTCTTCTTTTAATATGTCAATATGGTAAGTGTTATCAATTTCTTTAATTAAGACGCGATCACCAGCTTGTAACGATTGATTCACAGTGTTGATAGGTAGAATTAGTTGCTCAACTTCCTCTGGATATTTTAAAAAAATTGCATAGCCATCTTCAATGCGGTCTAATGTGTATTTAGTCGAGTTCACTTACAACTTCCCCTTTCGCATTAAGTAATTGTGCACTATCTCCATCATTTAGCCAAATCTGTCTTGTTGTCCACTTTAAATAATTTTGCCCCTCACGTGCTGTCGTTCCGCTAGTGACATAAATCGTTTTTCCTGGCTGTAATGATACATTAGGAAAATTAAAAACTTGATTCCCTTCTATTGATACAAGTTGCCAATCCTTTAACGAAACTGTATCTTGACCATTGTTTTTTATAGCGACTATTTCCTCTATTAAATCCTTGCTAATAATTTCTACATCTTGTTTCAAACTCGGTTTTTCAGCAATGGCACCTGACCACTCTTTCGCACTTACATTATAGCTTACCCCATCTGTTGAAACAGTAACTGTTCCAGCCTCGGCTGTTGCATAAATTTTACTTCCGATCGCCTGTAAACGCTCTACAACTTCAGCATGTGGGTGTCCATATTTATTGTCTTTACCATAACTTAATATAGTTACTTCTGGTTGCACTGCTTGTATAAAGCTTTGAGAGCTACTTGTATTGGAACCATGATGGCCTGCCTTTAAAATAGTCGCCTTCACATTTTGTTGCATCATTTCTTTTTCTAGAGCTACACCTGCGTCACCTGTTAATAAAAATGAAATATTTCCATAGGTAACTTTTAGCACAATCGATGCATCATTATTATCTGAGGCATCTTCGTTAGCATTCAGTACTTTTATTTCTAGTTCATCATCAAAAGCAATGCTATCTCCCGTTTTCGGCACATTATACGGAATATTTTTCGTATCAATAAGTGATAGCATTTCTTCAAACGTTTGTGATGTATGTACTTTCCCAGAATCATAAAACTGTTCAATAGGGATCGAATTCAATACAGGGATTAAACCGCCAATATGATCCGCATCTGGATGTGTCGCGACGACTATATCAAGCTTATCTATACCAAGTTCATTTATATGTGAAACGACCTGTTGCCCAGCCCCTTTCACACCTCCATCAACGAGCATCGTTTTACCATTCGGTGACTCAATTAAAATTGAATCGCCCTGTCCTACATCAAAAAAATGCACACGCATTTCATGGCCAGCTGCCACTGGTATTTTTTCTGTTTCTAATGCTGATGTACAACCTGCTAATACAAAAATACAAAGGAGCACAGCGAATATTTTTTTCATTACATATCTTCCTTTCTATTTTCTATTATACAAAAAAAGAGAGCGAACCCGAAGGCCGCTCTCTGCTAAAGCAAATTAAACTAAAATCCACCACAAAATCATCGTAATCACAATCGTTACAAGCCCCTGTAATAGTGTCGCAACAGTTTGGGCTTTGTAGGCTTGTGTCACTTCCATTCCACTATACTGCGTAATAACCCAGAAAAAGCTATCATTTACATGACTAACAGTCATTGCCCCTGCTCCTATTGCCATTACCACCAATGCTAATGGAACAGCTCCTTCAATACCAAGCGTCATAAGCATTGGAGCTACTAGAGAAGATGTTATAACTAACGCTGTTGTTGAAGAGCCTTGTGCTGTTTTTAACGCAGCCGCTACGATAAATGGTACAAGTAGGAATAGGCTTCCTGATGCAAACATACCTAAATCCATTTCTTGCAACATTTCACCAACGCCAGCATTTTTAATAACCGTTCCAAAAGAACCACCCGCTCCAGTAATTAATAAAATCGGAGCAGCCTCTTTTAAGCTATCACCTATCCAACCAGTTAACGTTTTTTCACTTATTTCAGGTAATAACAACATCGCTGCTGCTACACCTAAAAATAAAGCAACTGTTGGTGATCCTAAAAAACGTAAAATCATATTAAACGTAGCTTCGCTATCCCCAACTAATGCTGCGATTGATCCTAGCCCGATTAACACAATTGGAAGCACAATCGGTAAAAATGATTTAAACGTTGATGGCATTTTACCAAATGATTTAATGATTTCTTCATAATCCAATGCCTCTAAGTCATCTTCAGGCACACGAATTTTTGTTGCTACTTTAACTGACCATAAATAGCCTACAAAAGTCGCTGGAATTGCTACTAACAATCCAATAACAATTACTGTTCCTAAATAATCTGCTGCCCCTATATTACCAGCCGCTGCTATTGGCCCTGGTGTTGGTGGCACTAATACGTGTGTAGCAAAGAGCCCTGTAGCCAAAGCTACAGCCATCGAGGCAATCGTAACATTTGCGCGCTTTGCTAATGATTTTTGTAAACTCGATAATATAATAAACCCTGAATCACAGAAAACAGGAATGGATACGATATAGCCGATTAAAGACATTGCTAATTGCGGACGCTTTGGCCCAACAATTCGCAATACCACTTCTGCCATACGATAGGCAGCCCCTGATTTTTCTAAAATAAGTCCGATAATTGTTCCTGCTATAATGACTAAACCAATGCTTGTCATCAAGCCTCCAAATCCAGTATTAATACTTTCAACAACCGTTAATAATGGCATTCCAGAAGCAATGCCTACAAAGAATGCACTAATTAATAGTGCTAGAAACGGATGAAGCTTTAGCTTTGCTGTTCCGACTACAACAAATATTACCCCTATTAAAATAATAACGAACAACATTTACTCATCCCCCATATTTACATAATTCTCAATTATTTTTTTCGTTTTTAGACGAATTAAACGATAAGGCTCTTGCATTGCTTGCTGGACAGTAGTCGATTCGTCTACTAACGATTCCACAACAGCAAAATAATTGAGCAAAATAGACTTATCCTCCTCATCAATGGCTCCAGACAATAGCATCGCCTGTGTGTTTGTTGTTTTTGCAGCCATTGCCACCCCCAATGGCGCCTTGCCATGTAATGTTTGGCGATCTGATTTACCTTCACCAGTAAGAACAATTTGTGCGTCTTTCAACTGTTTTTTTAACTGGACAGCCTCTATAACAATATCTATGCCTGCATGAAAAGTACCATTTAAAAAGGCAATTAATGCACCACCTACACCACCAGCAGCACCTGCCCCTTTATAATCATGTAAACGTATGTGATACTGCTTTTCCACAATATCTGCAAACTGCTTTAAGCAATTATCAAAATAAGTAATTTCATGCTTTTTCACACCTTTTTGCGGGCCAAAAATAGCTGTAGCGCCGCGCTCTCCAATCAATGGATTATCTACATCACATGCAATTGTAAATGTTGCTTCAGACAATCGTGCATCGAGCTGACTATTATCAATGGATGCTAAATCTAATAATGCTGACACGCCATTCGCAATAGATGTCCCATCATCTTTTTTAAACTGTAAGCCTAGAGCCTTTAATAAACCAATACCAGCATCGTTTGTGGCACTACCGCCTATTCCAATAATAAATTTTCGAAACCCTTTATTCAGTGCTGCCATTATTAACTGCCCTGTCCCATATGTTGATGCCAGCTCAGGATTTTTTTCACTGTCCTGCAACAGCATAATTCCAGAAGCCTGTGCCATCTCGATGACACAAGTTTCATCATCTCCAAGCACACCGAACTTTGCTTCGATTGTTCTGCCTAGCGGATCGAGCACATTTTCTGAAATATACTTACCTCCCGTTGAAGCAATAAGGGATTCTAGCGTACCTTCTCCACCGTCTGCCACTGGTAAAATAACTGTTTCAATCGATTGATCAGCATCCATGATTCCTTCATGCATCGCATTCGCAACTTCAAATGCAGATAAAGTACCTTTATAAGAATCTGGACAAATTATGACTTTCATTTGATACCCCCACTTTACATCCATTCATATTTAAATTGGTGCTCAGCTGTCAGACGATATAGTTTTATCGCATACAAGAAATTTCTTCTAGTCAAAGTTAAGCGCTTACAAATTATTATAATGACAATAAATTCAGAAAACATTATAATGAATGTACAAATTAACTGTAATATAACAGAGGTTTATTTATGCGAGGTGTATAAGCATGTTAACAAAAAAATTAGCAGAAGAAATCGTGCATCAAACAATGTTACGATTACGTCGCAACATTAATGTTATTAGTCCAACTGGAGTTATTTTAGCTTCTGGCGATAAAATGAGGGTGGAAAATATACACGAAGGCGCACTTTATGTGGCAAAATCAAAAGAGACACTCATCATTAATAAGGAAAACATCGATGCCTATCCCAATACAAAACCTGGCATCAATATGCCGATTATGTATCAAGATGAAGTCCTTGGAGTAATCGGTATTACAGGTGATTCTGAGGAAATTTTAGAAATTGCCAATCTTGTTCAACTAACAACTGAAATCATGACACATCAAGCGATTGTGGAATCAAAAAGTGAGTGGCAACGGAAAAACAACGATTACATATTTGAAGCGTTAGTGCACGGCAGTAAGATAGACGCCGCCTTACAAGAACGCATTCAAAAACTTCCATTCTCTCTTGAAGCACCTTTTCAAATTGTATTACTTAGCTTAGATGCACCTTCGTCTGCAGAAAATAGCCTTCCTCTGTTTTTTGAGGATTTATTTTATAAGCAGCCTGTTCTTTCAGGTCATAGCCAGCTTCATGAATACTATATACTACTAACAAACTATGATGAGCAGAAAAAACAACAAATGATGAAAGCTTTACGTAAAAAAAAGCATAAACTACCGTCATTACAGATTGGTGTTGGACCAACAGTACCAAATTTATCGCAACTTCCAAATTGCTATAACGGCGCAAAAACAGCACTTGAATTTGCCTTTATGAATAAAGAAATTACGTTTTTTGAAGATGTCGAGTTATTTTCTCTTTTTAAAAAGAGAGACTCTGAAGAAGTACAAGCATTCCAAAATCGTGTACTAAAAAATATGAATGCTAAACAACTTGAAACATTACAAACTTTTTTTGATTGTAATTTACAGCTGAAACTTTGTGCACAACAGCTTAATATTCACCGTCATACTCTTACCTATCGTTTAAATAAAATTCGAGAGCTAACAGGCTACGATCCGCAATATTTTGAGGATGCTGTCATCTTAAAAATGGCCTGCACTTTACGGTAAATCATAACCAGTCTGGGACATATAACTTATAAAGAAAAGTCATTCGTAATTTTTGCTATGGTTGATGTCCGCTACGGCGGGCGCTTTCCGCGGGCACACCGTAAGCCGCAACCCTCGCTAACGCGAGGTTTGTTGCGTCTTACTTTGCGTGCGTTCCCGCAGGAGTCGCCGCCTCCGCTACCATCAACTATTGCTCTCTGCTAAATATTATCTATTGCCAAAGAAAGAATGGCTAAGTTCTTCAGAATACGCACACAAAAAAAGTGTTAGATTGATTGCAGTCAATCTAACACTTTACTCTTTTGCCCTTTAAACATTATATAATTCATTTAATAGCTCAATTTTTTTGCCAATTGCGTCTTCAAACGTCATGATGTAAGCGGCAGGATCTTTTGGATTATGGAATTGTGTAATCTTCCCTGTCTCAGGATGAACAAATTTTGAAGATGCTCCACAACCAATACCTAAAATCGTCTGCACTTCCTCCATGATCACAATATTATAAATGCTTTCTTCTCCCGCTTTACTGTAGCCTACATTTTCTAAATTGCCTAAAATATTTTTTTGACGGTATAGATAGTAAGGAACATAATCATTTTCCTTCGTCCATACTTGTGCCATCTGCATCATTTGAGCAACCGTATCACGATCTGCCACCTTGTATTTATCTTTATTACGCGTCATTTCAGAGGCGCGTTTAAAGGATAATGTGTGAACAGTTAAAGACTCTGGCTGCATTTTTGCAGATTCCTCTAACGAATGTTGGAACTCTTCCGTCCCTTCATTCGGCAAGCCAATAATTAAATCCATATTGATGTTATTCATCCCAGATTCGCGTGCTAGCCAAAACTTATCAATTGTTTCTTGCACCGTATGATGGCGACCGATTGCTTTTAATGTTTCATCTGTATAAGACTGCGGATTTACACTAATACGATCAATGCCCCATTTTTTCAGTACAGCTAATTTCTCTGGTGTAATCGTATCTGGACGACCTGCTTCAACCGTTACCTCACGAATCGTTTCAGGATTCGGGAAAGCGTCATACATTGTTTGATACAGTGCATCCATTTCATGTGCTTCAATTGAAGTTGGTGTACCCCCACCCCAATAAATTGAAGTAATTTTCATATTGTTCTCAGTTAGCCACTTACCCATCTCACGCAATTCAATGTGCAAGCCATCTAAAAATGTCTCTACACGACCTTGTTTACGGTTACTTCCAATCGCATACGCAGGGAAAGTACAATATGCACATTTTGTTGGACAAAACGGAATGCCAATATAAACACTAATCTCCTTCTCGATATTGTCTAAGTCTGGAATAGTGACTAGCTGACGGGCAACAATGTCTTTCAACAGTGCTACTTTTTCCTCTGACAAACGGAAGTCACGTACGAGTACCTCCTCAATTTCTCTATCATCCATACCTGCCTGGCGGAATTTATGGTAAAGCTTTGTCGGGCGCACACCTGTTAAAATCCCCCATTGCTGATGCATACCCGTATGCTGTTCTAGCACATTTAAAAACACATGTGATAGTGCACGTTTCAGTCGAATATTTTGCTCACGACCAACCGCTTCCATCGCATAATCAATATGGTAATCATTCGTGTAACGTTTACCATCTACCTCAAGCACCGCGCTAGTATAGATAGAAAAATGTTCATCAACTCGGTAGCTGAAAGCAACGGACATATCGGCTTCCTGCGCAGTCGTACTTAACTTTGAATCCTCAAAAAACAAATTCGCAATATGATTTAATACGCGAATCCAATCCTCAGGATACTTTCGATCTATTTGAATAATTTTCATTGTTTTCGCTCTCTTCTTTCAATATTCCAATGTACATTACTAAATTAATGATTGCCTCAATAGTTTAACAAATTTTTATCAGTATAAGCAAAGCTACTATTTTCAAGTTATAATTAACAGAATATTTAGACTAATTATAGACAATTTATTTATTATTACCTATAATTTTTAGGAAAGGTGGTGTTGATAGTGGGTGTATTAATAGAAAACGGTTCTTCTGTTTCTAGCTTTATTCAGCAAATAGAAGTTGCCTTCCATCATTTTGATTTACAACGGTGTGACGAAAAGACAATGTATTTCACCATATTTTTTAAATATCGCGAACAAAAAGTTCTTTGTGATTTTATTTATATTATGAATCATCAAGAAATGTACGGGGCTATCTCTATCAACGAGCATTATAAACATGCAAGGAACTTTATTCAACAGCATTTCCACCATATCCTTTTATACTCTGACGAATTACGATTAGCACGAAACTTCATGAATACTACTCATTTCAAGATAAACTTCCAGCAGTTCGCCAAAAAATATCCAAAATATACGGCCAATAAACTGTTTTTTCCATAGGACAAGTTTTTAACAAAAGGGAGGCGTCAGTAGTATTCGGCGCCTCCCTCACTGTTATTCCTTTAACCTTTCACTCAACCCTGTAATATCAATTCCGTTTAATGCTTGTGTTGCAAGTCTATCTGCTTCGGCATTCTCTTTCCTTGAAATCAGTTTATAGTCTGGTCGAAGGCTTAGCTCACTTAATTTTGCGTCAATTTTGTCTGCCCAACCTGCTAAATCCTTTTCCAATGCGGCCCATTCTCCGTTTAGCTGATTAATAACGACTTGTGAATCCCCTATAATGCTAATCGGTAAATGATGAGCATTTAATAATTCAAGCTCCACTAGCCCTAAATAAAGCGCTGCATATTCAGCCTCATTGTTAGATTTAAGCTCCGCGGAAAAGGCATTTTTTCTTAGCCTATAAGGTTTACCATTTTGCTCATAATAAATGGCACACCCAAGCCCTGATTGTTTAGTTGTACGATCAAAGCCTCCATCAAAATAGACAGTAATATTATGGGGTTCCGTATCAACTTCTTTTAGATATGCTTTTAGCTCCTTAATAGACCAGTTCGTATCTTGTCGATCGATAAATTGTAAGGATTTAACACGTCCTGTACGTTCCATATCTTCCGCCAATAATAACGCTTGAGCTCCAGGCATTTCTTCTGACCGTAAAATCGTTCCAGCACCCTTTGGTGTTTTATAAGTCCATTCAATTAAAACATGCATACAATTCCCTCCATAAGTGAAAACGTGTCTCGAATAGCCGAGACACGTTTTCCTTCTTACTTTGTTATATGTGCAAATATACGATTATTTATTCCTCAACATCATTAACGGTATGTTGCTGATAGACATGCTTACTTACATACCCTCGTACAATGATTGGATTGGTTTTACTAAAATACGATTTACTTCTTCGATAACACCACTTAGCTTCATCTCTGCTTCAAGCATTGCTACAATTTTCTCATTTTGTTGCGCAAGCTGAGCTGTTTTTTGAGCATACAGTAGTTCATCTTCCTGTAAATCTTCCCCAGCCATTTGCTTTTGCTGTAAATCTATTTGAATCTTACGGAAGTTTTGGAATAGCTTAATTGCATCCTCATCCGCCTTTACGACTGCTACTGCCTCTTCTAATGCTTTAAATTCCTCCGTTTTGCGGAAAGTTGCCTCCAAAGCATTAATCTCATTATAAATATTAACCATTATTTCTTTTTCCCCTTTCTAAATAAAGTAGACGATTAAACCTTGCACAATACCAATTAGACCACCAAGAACGGCACCAAGTACAGTAATCATTTTAAATTCACGCTTGGAAATGCCAAGGACAAGCTCTTCAAGTTTCGATACTGGGAACGAATCGACTTGTTCACGTACGACTTCTTGTAAATTTAAGCGTTTTAACACATCTTCTAATTTATCTTCTGCTCTAGTAAATGCCTTTTCAATCATTTGAGGCACGATTGTTTCCCTCATCCAAGTACTACCGCTAGGCCAGTAATATGAAATAGGATGCTGTAAGCGTTCTGCAACTGCTAATTGATCTTTTACATAGCTTTGTAAATTTGCTAATATCGGTTCAAAATCAATATCCTCTAAATAATCCATTGCTGGACGATCCTTTAATTTTTCCCACTCCTGTGTGAAAATGTTCGTTAGCAGCGCTGTTGTTCCAGGAGCCTGTATAAACTTCACAAGCTCACGTTGTACTTTACCCATAAGTGACGAAGAATCACCTAAAAACATATTAAGCATACCGCCTAGTGATCCTTTTGACGATAAAAAGTCATCAATCATTGCCTTTATCGTCATTTCTCCAGCTGGCGATAAAAAATAATCTTCGCCTTTCTGCAAAATATGCCCCACTGCTACTGGAATTTTAGCATCAATCGTCTGTTGAATGTCCTCCGATAACAGTGTACGAATTGTTCTCGTTGATAATGTATTCTTAACTGATTCAAATTGTCCGGCTACAATTTGCTCTACCTTTTGTTCAATCGTGACAGGCATATTGGAGAAACCAGCTAAAGTTAACCAATCTTGAATCGTTTTATCTTCCGTAAAAAATGTTTCTTCTACTTTTGTTTGTACAAATTGTTCTACTTTATCTTGAATATCTTTTGAGAAAAACTTTTTCCTAAAGGTCTCAGGTGTCAGTAGATAATTGACGACAGTCAATCCAAGCTGCTTCGCTAATTCATCACGTCTTTTTGGAATAAGACCAGGTGTAAATGGCACACGCCAATTTTTAATATAGATCGCTTCATGAGGTCGAAATAGCATTTTAATTGCTAAGTGATTTGTTATACCTCCGATTGCAGCACCGATGATTGCCATAAATAATAATGTCACTATAAAATTGTCCATTAGCATCCTCTCATTTCAATCATATTCACTTTTGGCGTATTTTGTCGCCTATTGGACTCATTATAGCAGAGCAATGAAATCCAACGAAAGAAATACCCTCCATTTAATTACGATAAAGCATAATTGTACCTATCTTTAATACATTACAAATTGTTTAGTTGCAAAATGCCTGCTATCCTTGAATAATATTAAATACATATCATTAGAAATGGGGTTTGTATATGATTCAGCATTTTAGCTTTAAACCTTTATTTGAAAATACACAGCTTCCTGGATGGGCCATTTCGTTTTTCTATCAACGTGAACGTTACGCTGCAGAATATTTAAAGGACGGCGTTATCCAATGGATTGGACCTATTCCTCCAAATGAAGAAGATGTTAAAAAAATGATTCACGAACTTATGCTTTTCCATATTTATGACTAATAATAACGATATTTTTTTGCTTTTATCCACTTAAAAATACCTAATATTTACTAGTAAAATCACTGCTATTATACGAAAAGTGCTTATTTATATTGATATTCCTGTATTTTTCTTATACATTTAATAAAAGAATTTATTTCTATAATGTTTTTTATGCAGGAGGCTATTTCAATGAGTAAAGTCGCACTTTCTGATGACTTAAACAACTATAATTCGAAAGCATTAATTCGTGCAAAAGTAAAAGAACTTTTTTCTGAATTTTCCGCAAAAATTTTCGGATTAGTCGATGAGGCTAGCACTATCGATAGTAAAAAATTTGAAGCACTATCTGGCTTTAGCAGTAATTTTTACAGTGAGTATTGTAGCCAATTAAAAGCTATTTTTGAATCTCCAACTGGAATAGGAAAACGTGCCAATAAACAAATGTATTTAATTTACAATGGCAATCATTATATTCTTACCCAACAAGGGCTAACAGATAAAGCACCTATCATCATTTCAACTTTTTCAGGCGCCATCCCTATAAAAGAGTCTGTGCATGATGTAGAAAAGGCTTGTCTTAAATTACGTTTCCAACAATAATTTTTTCGATACATATCAACGCAAAAAAGAGGTTATCTCCTATACGGAGACAACCTCTTTTTTTGTTGCATATTAAAAATAATTCATTTAAAAAAATCCACAAGTAAAGCACTCTTGAGATTTTTGACGTGTCGTTTTATATGAGATGCAAATGCTTCTTTCTCTAAATAAACTATCCTTGCTCCATATAAAGTTAGCATAATGCATATTGATTTTCAATCATTTGTCATCTAGATAATGTTCATTTTTTTTAAAAGTAATGGCTTCATAAAATAGTATAAAAAAGTCGTTGTCAATATTTGTGTTTTAGTTATAAATAACTTATGATTAAAACATCCAACAATTTTTTAAATCATAGGAGGTGTACACTTTGTTTACTTCCCTCATTCGGGCGGGGACAAAGGAATTATTTGGACGGAGACATATTGGAAATAACCATAAGGTTGGCGGCATTCGCCCTACTAATCATAATGACAGGATTTTTCGTTGCAACTGAATTTGCAATCGTAAAAGTGAGAACTACCCGTATTGATCAATTAGTCGCAGAAGGCCATAAAAAAGCGAAAAATGCAAAACGTGTTGTATCGGATTTAGACGAGTACTTATCCGCTTGTCAGTTAGGTATTACAATTACAGCACTTGGACTTGGGTGGCTAGGTGAACCAACGTTTGAAATCATTTTACATCCAGTGTTCGAGTTTCTAAATCTGAACGGTAGCATAACATCTATCCTTTCATTTATACTTGCATTCTCTATTGTAACGTTTATGCATGTAGTTATCGGGGAATTGGCGCCAAAAACTTTAGCCATCCAAAAAGCAGAATTTGTTACATTAAACTTGTCTGGTCCATTAATTTTATTCCATAACATTACGTATCCAATCATTAAATTATTAAATGGCTCTGCTCGTGGTTTAACAGGTCTATTTGGTCTTAAAATGATGTCAGAATCAGAAGTTGCGCATACTGAAGAAGAATTGCGTATGATTTTGTCGGATAGTTTAAAAGGTGGAGAAATTAATAACGCAGAATATGAATATGTAAACAGTATTTTTGAGTTCTCAGATCGCCTTGCAAAAGAAATCATGGTGCCACGTACTGAAATCGTCGGAATTGAGAAAGAGCTTACGATTAAAGAAGTATTCGATTTAATGGGTGTCGAGCAATATACTCGTTATCCAATTATCGACGGTGATAAAGACCATATTATTGGCTTAGTCAATATGAAGCATTTATTAACTGCTTACATTAAAGACCCAGCAAATGGTGATAAACTAGTGATTGACTATATGCAACCGATTATTCGCGTTATGGAAACAACGCAAATTAATGAATTATTACTCAAGATTCAACGTGAACGTATTCATATGGCTATTTTAATGGATGAGTATGGTGGAACATCGGGTCTTGTAACCATTGAAGATATTATCGAGGAAATTGTCGGGGACATTCAAGATGAGTTTGATGAAGATGAAATCCCTGAAGTACAAGAAGTTGCAGAAAATCATTTTATTTTAGATGCAAAAATGCTACTAGAAAACGTCAATGATATGCTAGGTACTGACATAGAAGATGATGATATCGATACGATTGGTGGTTGGTTCATGACGAAGCGTTTCGATGCTGTTGAAGGTGATAGCATTGAAGAGCAAGGTTTTGAATTCACAGCTAAAGAACTAGACGGTCACCACATATTATACTTAGAAGTTCTGAAATTACCTGAACTTGATTTAGTAAATGACATCGAAGAATCGAAAGACTATAAATAACACAGCTAAGACGGCTCCCTTTCATATAAGGGGGTCGTTTTATAATGCCCGAAAGTTTTGCGAGGAGGAAACAAAATGGAGCTCTATACAAATTTACGTCAAGGGGAAAAAGGCGCTTGGTTATCTATCGCTACTTACTTAATTCTGAGCTCGACAAAGCTAACAATTGGCTACATTGGAACATCTGAAGCTTTAAAAGCAGATGGATTAAACAATACAACGGATATTATTGCATCTATTGCCGTATTAATCGGCTTGCGTATTGCCCAAAGACCACCAGATTCAAATCACCAATATGGCCATCTGCGCGCTGAGACGGTTGCTTCACTTGTTGCATCATTCATTATGCTTGTTGTCGGCTTACAAGTTTTGATTGCGTCTTTAAAAGGGCTATGGGAGCCAAGTGGCACAACTCCATCTATGTTAACAGCATTTGTCGCAATTGGGAGTGCTGGAGTAATGTATATTGTTTATCGTTATAATTTAGCTTTATCAAAAAAAATTCGCAGTGCTGCTGTCAAAGCTGCCGCTTATGACAATCGTTCAGATGCACTTGTCAGCATTGGTACAGCTATCGGGATATTCGGTGCAATTTTCGGCTTCCCAATCATAGATACATTGACAGCACTTGTTGTAGCTTTTCTTATACTAAAAACGGCCGTGGAAATATTTTGGGAAGCTGTTCAAAGTCTTACAGATGCATTTGATATCGATGAAGTCGAGACTTTATCGGTTTTAATTCGCAATGTAAGCGGCGTTATTGAGCTTTTAGATTTCAAAGGACGCGCACATGGCAATATGTACTTTATAGATGTAACTGTGACAGTGAATCCTTACTTAAATGTCTTTGAAAGCCACCGTATTACTGAAGAAATTGAACGAACAATTATGCGGGAAAATCACTTCTGTCACGTACTCGTGCATATTGAACCACACATCGAAGATTTGCCGCCTACACACAAAAACCAGCCTCCTACCACTTGATGGTAAGAGTCTGGCTTTTTGTAATATTTCGCTTCGCTCTAAAAAATTACTTAATTGCTATATAAATATCGACTTGAGCCTCATTAGGTTGGCATCGTTCATCATATACCTCAAAGTCACCAGTATACGTTCGTTCCACTTCTGCATTTGCAAACCAAGCCCAAATATCTTGCCAAGCTTTAATAACAATGTCTGGCATTGATCCTTTTTCGGAACTAAAGACTAAATATTTAGAGGCAGGAACTGTTTTTACGGACATCTCCTTTGGCACATCTTTGTCAGTTGATACTTCCACTCCAAGCGTTATTGAATAATCTCCGTTAACATCTGTTTCATAATCCGAATACAGTCCATACATAACGCCCTCATTCACTTGATTGAACAGTTGACCCGCAACATTTTGCTGAAAATAATCTGTCCATAATTGTGGTATTTTCGCTGTAGCAGTTAATTCATTCGCATTATTTGTGCGTGCTGTTATCCCTACTATTTGGAAACTTTGTTTTTCCTTTACAACTGGTTGTTTGACCTCTCGTGTTCGCCATCTTTTTAAATTAGGTAAAAACGAAGCTAACATTTGTCGTGCCTCTTCTTCTACCATACCTTCTTCTTTTAAATGCGGTACACATAAAGAAATCATCGTATCAACAGTTATATTTGGCTGTTTAAACTCTCCTAATTCGTAGCAATATATGCAATAATCCTGAGATACTTGTCCATCCTTTTCTGTTCCTAATAATTCCGCGCTCACTAATGGCATTCCACAGCTTTGGCAATAACTTTGCATCTTTTACTTCCACCCTTCGTTCATTTGTATTCACTATAACAAAGCAAACTTGACATCTGTATGTCATCAATTGAAAGGTTATTTCTCACCTTTTGTTTCCTGATATAATGCGACAATTTCCTGTGCCCGTTTGTGCACAATATCAACTAAATAAGGTGGATCAATAAGCTTTATTCGATTCCCAAAGCTCAGCAAAAATCCATAGAGCCATTCATCTTCAGGCAATGACACTTGCACGATTGATTTTTCATTATCTATATGTTCTGCTCCAAATGTTTCTTCCACTAGTGTTCGAATTGATTCATCGAATGACAGCGTGATTGCCACTAAGTTGTGTGGTTGCTGCCAAGCTTTATCCCAAGGAAGTTCTGCTAAATGAACTGCCTTCCGTTCAAAACATACGAATGCCTCTTTAATATCCTTCATTCTTGAAATTTTAAATAACCGAAAACTATTTCTTAATGTGCAATAGCCATAGATATACCACACTTTCCCCTTCTGTACTAAAGTATGTGGCTCTATTAAGCGTTTTGTCATCGTCCCATGCGCAGTTGAATACAAGAAGCTGACACATTGCTCGTCCTCAATTGCCTTTTTCAATAACGTTATTTGTTCTTTTAATATAACGTTTTGTCCCCAAGGGCTGAGGTCAATAAATACATGGTCCATCGATTTTTTCACTTTGTCATCTGCTATCCCCGTTAATTTTTCTAAAACGGCTTTAGCATGTGTATCCTCATATGACGTCAAGGCACTTTTGAGCGCAATCGATAGAGAGGTTAGTTCCTCCTTCGTTAAAATTTGCTTATCCATTCTATATCCATCGATTAAACTAATTCCTCCATTTACTCCTTGCTGACTTACAACAGGTACCCCTGCAAAGCTGAGGGTTTCAACATCGCGGTAAATTGTGCGAACGGATACGTCAAATAAATCTGCCAATTCTTGAGCTCTTACTTTTTTACGATTAATTAAAATCATAGTCATCGTTAATAAACGGTCTAATTTCATTTGTCTAATTCCTCAACTTTGTACATATTTTTAAAACACACACTACTTTTCCACAACAAAGTAATTTTCAATTACTTATATCCTATTATTTTTAAGTATTTTTTAAGTACCTTTTGAGTTTTCTTTAAGTCAAATGTACTATAATAACCGCTATTACATAATACATTCATTAGAATGTTTTTACAAAATAAGAAAAAAGAAACTTTAAATCCCTTCAGTCAATTTTCTAGTTTAACTATCGCAACTCTCTTTTTGTAAAATAGTTTAATAATAAACGCTTATACAATTATTTCAATTCTCTTAACACTACATAAAAAACTTTTATCCTCTATATAATGGGGAGACCTTTTCAAAAACAATGTACTAGAGTTTAATGGTTTTCAATTTAATTGTATAAAGGAGATTTTGATGTGATTCGAGCCGTTTTAATAGACAATGAACCTCTAGCTTTACACTATTTTCAAAATAAGCTACAAAACTTTCAACAAATAGAGGTTATCAAAACCTTCACTAGTGTAAAGCTATTCTTAAATAGCCTTCCATCACTGGAATTTGAAGTAATTTTTTTAGAAATAAAGCTTGATGAACTGAATGGACTTGAAGTAGCTGATATTATAAAAAGCAATCATCCACATGTAATTGTTATATTTATAACTTCGTATTCAGAATTTGCAATCCAAGCATATGAAATAGGAGGACTTGATTATTTACTTAAACCGATTAGCCAAGCACGCTTACAAAAAACAATATCACGTATTGAACATGAATTTTCTATGCAACAGTTGGTACAACAAACTTCTAATACGATTTTAAACGTCCAATGCTTTAATCAATTTGCTACCTATAGCAACAATAGTCTCGTTTCCTTTAAAACGGAGAAAACAAAAGAATTATTCGCCTATTTTATATTGCATCCTAACATGCCTATTCATCGAGATGTGTTAATTGAAATTCTGTGGCCTAATTTAGATTATGTTCGTGCCAAATCTAATCTTCATACAGCACTATCTTATTTAAGAAAAACATTAAATAATATGGGCTATACGAACTGTATAATATTTTCTAATAAATATTACATTTTTGAGAAACCAAATATTTTGTGTGATTTATACGAATTCCAAGATTGTTTTAATGATTTTAAGAAGTCCGATTATCCTCCGATTACATTAATTAACCAATGTCTTGCTATTTATAAGGACGGCTTACTCGTATTTGATGATTATGAATGGGCTACCTCTGATAGAGATAAGCTTACTAAATCATACATAGAGTTATTAGAGAAAGGATTTCAAACGAGCATAGCAACTGAGACGGAAAAAGCTATTGACTATCTCAAACGTTTAATAGAGTTTGATCCTTATAATGACCATAAGCTTGAACAATATTTACAGTTGTTAATTAATGCGGGATTTCATACACAGGCATACACTATTTTTTTATCCTATGAACAAAAATTAAAAGAAGACTTAGCACTTACTCCGAGCTCCACTTTACTAGAAATGTCGAAGAAATTATTTAGTTATAATCAATAAATTACATGGAAAGAAAAGCATGCCAACCTTTTTAAATTTAGAAACAGTAGCAAAACATTCGTATTTTTTGCTGCTATTTACTATGGTAAAGAACTTTAGCTATTCATTATCCTTAGCAATAGATAATTTTCTCAAATAGCACTAGTTGATAGTAGCGAAGGCGGTGACTCCTGCGGGAACGCACGCAACGTAAGACGCAACAATCCGCGCGTTAGCGAGGGTTGCGGCTTACGGGGTGCCCGCGGAAAGCCGCCGTAGCGGACATCAACAGCATAGCAAAAAAGTGTTAGATTATCTGAAATCCACATCTCTTTCTTTTGTAAGAATAATAAATTAGCAGCGTGCACTAGTTGATGGTAGCGAAGGCGGTGACTCCTGCGGGAACGCACGCAACGTAAGACGCAACAATCCGCGCGTTAGCGAGGGTTGCGGCTTACGGGGTGCCCGCGGAAAGCACCCGCCATAGCGGACATCAACGGCATAGCAAAAAAGTGTTAGATTATCTGAAATCCACATCTCTTTCTTTTGTAAGAATAATAAATTAGCAGCGTGCACTAGTTGATGGTCGCGAAGGCGGTGACTCCTGCGGGAACGCACGCAACGAAAGACGCAACAATCCGCGCGTTAGCGAGGGTTGCGGCTTACGGGGTGCCCGCGGAAAGCATCCGCCGTAGCGGACATCAACGGCATAGCAAAAAAGTGTTAGATTGATTGCAGTCAATCTAACACTTTTTCTCTTTTGTCCCAGCCACGTTTATTGATTGCCTACTGGCCGCTGCCTTCAGTCAATCCATGCTTTACTGCATAGAGAGCGGCTTGTGTTCGATCCTGTACTTGTAGCTTCGTAAAAATATTAGAAATATGCGTTTTTACTGTTTTTTCAGTAACGAATAAAGATGAAGCAATTTCTCGATTACTTTTTCCTTTTGTAAGCTCTGCAAGTACATCTTGCTCCCGTGGAGTTAATGGATTTAAAACATGTAATGCATTTTCCGATTCTTGACGATCCATCTCAAGTGTTGAAGTTGCTTCTGGGTGTAAAGTATGTTCCCCCTGCATAATGCGACGAATCGATGATACTAACTCATCAGGTTCAATATCCTTTAGCTGATATCCTGCTGCCCCTGCTTCCATTGCGGGGACAACATGATCTCGATCAGAGAAGCTCGTTAGCATTAAAACTTCAATGTGCGGAAACTTAGATTTTATGCGCTTCGTTGC
This sequence comes from Lysinibacillus sp. JNUCC-52, assembly GCF_015999545.1. NCBI lineage: Bacteria > Bacillati > Bacillota > Bacilli > Caryophanales > Bacillaceae > Lysinibacillus > Lysinibacillus sp. JNUCC-52. Next base: position 3,498,037 of record NZ_CP065546.1, on the reverse strand, counting down.
TTGTATACCATCCATTTCAGGCATTACTAAATCCATTAAGATAATATCGGGCTGTATGCTTTCGGCTAGCGCAACTGCTTCCACACCATTTTTTGCTTCCCCAACAACCTCAATATCTTTCTGTGTCTTTAAAAAAAATAATAATCCTCGTCGGACTACATGATGATCATCTGCAATTAGAACACGAATCATTTTATTCCCCCCTTAATATGGCAAGCGGATTAGCAGCTCCGTGCCTTTACCAATTTCACTTACCCAGTCAGCTGTCCCCCCCACCGATTTAGCTCGATCTTTTATCGATTGCAAGCCTATGGATAGGAGCTTAGTATTATGATCAATAACAAAGCCTCGTCCCTCGTCACGAATAACTAATAATATATCAGTGGCTGTTACCGTAATATAAAGTGCCGCTTCAAGTACACCAGCATGGCGACGCACATTATTAAGCGCCTCCTGTGCAACACGAAATAACGTTTCCTCAATACGAGATGGAAACTGTAAAACACCAGATACGGTTACATGAAGCTTTAATCCAAGCATTTCAGCATATACTTTTATCGCCTCTAACAGTCCATTCTCTAACCCTTTTGGCCTTAGTTGCCATATGAGTGCACGCATTTCTGTTAAAGCATCTTGTGTTAAATGCTGTATCTCCTTAAATGTTTCTTTTACCTCAGTGTCGTTACTCATCTCAATGCCAGCCCTCGCCGTTAATGTTACAGAGAAAAGAAGCTGATTTACTGAATCATGTAAGTCCCGTGCCAGACGATTACGTTCCTTCACGAGCGCCATTTCCTGCTCCTGCTTAGTCAATAATATGCGCTTAATGGCAGAGCCCATTTGAAAGGCAACCGATTCCAGTAAGGCAAGCTCTTCCTCTGAAAACCGCACTGTATTTTTGGATGCTACATTTAAAACACCAAAACGTTCCTGTCCTGATTGTAGCGGTACCGTAGCATGATGTGTAATTCCTTCGTGATCGCCAACATTTGCAGCAATTGCACTTTCGATACGTTGACATTCAATAATGTTAGAAGCTTTTTTTAATTCTTCATTACGATAACGAGATACACACCAACAGCCTCCTTTTTTTAAATAATGGCAATTATTATGTTCAAGTGCCTCTGGTAAATTTTCATGGACAACAAGCTCTGATCGTCCCTTTTCATCAATAAAAAATATCCAGCCCGTTTCAAAATTCGTACCATTTAAAAACTTTACAAGCGCGCCTTTTAATGTAGTGTTGATTTCTGTTTCTTCATTCAATAACTCAGCAATTTCCTTTAAAATACTAATATTGGAGTGCTCGTTCTCTCTCACAAAAACACCTCTTTTTATTGGCATTACGTATTTTAATGATAACATTTCCAAGTCAAAGGTGTCTGCCTGAGCCGTTCATACTTTAGACTGAAATTCCATTGTTTTTATATATAATTGTGTGAATATACTAACGAGACAGCATTAGATAAACTCTATAATTGAAACATTTTACTTCTAAATTCAAAACACCTATAATCGTAACAAGTACATCGTTAGCATAAAGGGAGTTTTTATATGTCAAAAAAAGAGGAAAATAGCTTATTGTTTATTTGGATTGTCTCTGTCGTTGCAACACTAGGCTCATTATATTTTTCTGAAATTCGTCACTACGAGCCCTGTAAAATGTGTTGGATCCAACGTATTTTTATGTATCCTATAGCAATAATGACTACTATTGCCTTTATTCAAAAAAATGCTCGTATCGCTGTAACAACGGCAGTATTTGCCGTAATTGGTGGCTCTGTATCACTTTATCATTATGGAATTCAGAAACTAAGCTTTTTAGCTGCTTCTGCACCTTCTTGTGGTGCCGTGTCTTGCACTGGTCAATACATAAACTGGCTTGGTTTCATTACCATCCCGTTTTTAGCATTAACAGCATTTATTTTAATTGTTGGCGCAAGCTTGTATTTAATTAAAGCTTCAAAAACTGCTAAATAATGCGATAAGTATTTTTTGATTTACCACATAGTGTCCGACAAAAAATTCGCGATATGCCTGCGGGATAGCGATTCAAGCCAGATTATGCTGTGGCTTTAACATCTGGTATTTTGTGAATCGTCCTTGTGCAGAAAGGGAGCGGATTTTTTTGTCTAAAAAAATGACAAGGGTGTTCGATAACGCTCATTCCATGGAGGAAAATAGATGTTTCAATATGAAATAAAAGACAATCATCTAACGATTGAGGAGCTGCTACGTACTAATTGGCGCCTAGGGAAAAAGCTAGTTCACGAATTACGTATGGAGAAGGCAGTCACGTCACTTGAAGGAGAACCATTACAATGGAAGGACCCACTTCCTGCAGGAACAATCATTAAATTTTCATTTCCTATCCCTGCCTCTAGCTATAAGCCGACGCCTGTTTGTGCAATTGATGTTGTGTATGAAGATGATCACTGTTTAATTGTTTCTAAACCAAAGGGCATGTCCACTCATCCTAATGATGAGCGCGATACGCACACTTGTATGAATCACGTTATGGCTCATATGAAAGAGCAAGGTCGAGACTATGCAGAACATGTTCATCGCCTTGATAAAGGAACAGAAGGTTTACTTTTAGTTGCAAAGCATCCACTTGCAAAATCCATTTTTGATCGCATGATTGAAGAAAAGACAATTATTCGTACGTACGCTGCAGAGGTGCAAGGAAACCTTCGTACTACATCGGGAACTATTGCTGAATCTATTGGTAAAGACCGTCATCATCCCACACGACGTGTCGTATCAAACACAGGTCAGCATGCTGTAACACACTATGAGGTTGTTGCACGCTATAAACATTCTTGTGTTGTCCACCTTGTTTTAGAAACAGGTCGTACACACCAAATTCGTGTTCACATGGCGCATATCGGTCATCCGATTATCGGCGATACGATGTATGGTGCACGCGAAACAGCTAGCGGTGATTATGAACTACATGCCATTCAATTAGAATTTGACCACCCGTTTTTAAATAAATTAATTATAGTAAAAGATAAAGAATAGCTATAATGCTACAGTACAAACCACTTTCAGGGTTTGTACTTTTTTTATGGAAAATATCACTTTTTGGTATATTTATTGATTATGAGTCGTTTATGTATAAACCTTTTTTTTACTTTGTTTCTATTTAAAGTATAAAATTACGAATTCACATTTACTTCATATGTTTTTTACAATAATTTTAATATTGATTTTCCAATATTGGTAATGACGATAGATTTCTTTCATGTTAGAATAGAGTAAATTGTCAGTCATCTGACATATAAATGAGGGAGGAAATCATTATTATGAAATGGGTTAAAAGTATTGCAGCAACAACTCTAGCTGCAAGTTTACTAGCTACACCTGGATTTGCTGCACATGCGGCAGAATCTGCGCCAACTGCTACAAAGGACGGTTTCAATTTAACAATTTTACATTCCAATGATACACATTCACACGCAGAATATGCACCGCAACGTACAACAAAAATAAAAGAGTTACGTGCAGCAAATCCAAATTCACTACTATTAGATGCAGGTGACGCATTAACTGGTACGCTTTACTTTAACGAATTTACTGGAGAAGTTGAAATGAAGTTAATGAACTTAATGGGCTACGATGCAATGACATTTGGTAACCATGAGTTCGATTTAGGGTCAAGCCCAGAAGGCCATGCTGCTCTTGCAAAATTTGTTAAAGGTGCAGAATTCCCATTACTTGGTGGCAACTTAGATTTCTCTAAAGATTCATTATTTGATGGCTTACAATTCAAAACAGTAGTAGAAGATTTCCAAAACGGTAAAATCTATGACGGTATTATTAAAGAAATCGATGGAGAAAAAGTGGGTATTTTCGGCTTAACAACTGAAGAAACACCTTCAATTTCAAGTGTTGCAAACGTACAATTTGCTAACTATATCGACTCTGCGAAAAAAGCAGTAGCTGAATTTGAAAAACAAGGCGTAAATAAAATTATTGCACTTACTCATATCGGCTATGACGATTCTACTGATTGGGATAATGATAAATTACTTGCAGCAGCAGTAGAAGGTATCGATGTAATCGTTGGTGGTCATACACATACGAAATTAGATAAAGCTGTGAAAGCAGAAACATCATTCAAAAACCCAACAATTATCGTACAAACTGGTCAATACAGCGAAAACTTAGGTGAGCTTGATTTAACTTTCGATGATAATGGTGCTGTTGTTGAATACTTCGGCCAATTACATGCTTTAAATGATAAAGAAAATCCTGTAGCAGCAGACGCTGAAGCAACTAAATTATTAGCACCATATAGTGCAAAAATCGAAGCAGTTAAACAACAATCAACAGGCACTACAGCTGTTACAGAACTTGATGGTAAACGTGGACTTTGGGGTGTACGTGCAGGTGAAACGAATCTAGGTAACGTTATTACTGATGGTATGCTTGCTGGAGCTAAAAAGATTGATCCTGAAGTACAATTCGCATTCCAAAACGGTGGCGGTATCCGTGCGAGCATTGACGCTGGCGACATCACTGTTGGTGAAGTAATGACAGTAATGCCTTTCGGTAATGCACTTGGTATCGTAAAATTAACTGGTGCTGAACTCTATGAAATTGCTGAACATAGTGTGAAAGAGTTCCCGAAAGAATCAGGTGGCTTCCTTCATTTCTCTGGTCTACAAGTAGAATTTGATGGTAAAGCACCAGCAGGCAAACGTGTGAAATCTATTAAATTAAATGGTAAAGAACTAGATAAAGCAGCTTACTATAAAGGTGCAACAAACACATTCACTGCTAAAGGTGGAGACGGCTACGAAACATTAGCAAAAGCATATGCAGATGGTCGTGTAAGTGAACCTGGTACAGTTGACTTTGAAATGTTCATCAATCATTTAAACACACTTAAAAAAGTAGATGCTAAAGTAGAAGGTCGCATTATTGCTACAATTCCATTTACTGATATTGCAAAAGGTTCTGAAACTGAAGGTTACGTTCGTGATCTTTACTACCGTGATTTAACACAAGGTACATCTGCAACAACATATTCACCAAATGCTAACTTAACTCGTGCACAAGCTGCATCATTTATTGCACGTGTCTTAAAACTTGAAGCTAAAGGTGAAGCAACATTCTCAGATATTACTAGTTTAGAAGCAGCGACACAAAAAGAGATTACTGCACTTGCTGAAGCAGGAATTGTTCAAGGTCAAAATGGCAAATTCAATCCTACAGCAAAAGTAACTCGTTCTCAGCTTGCTTTAATGTTTGCACGTGCTTATAACTTACAACATGATGCAAAAACTGGATTAACTGCTGATTTCAGCGATATTTCTAAATACAATGAAGAAACACAAAACGCTATCGCACTTATGCAAGATTTAAAAATTGCTAGCGGTTCAAATGGCAAATTCATGCCGAATAACAATGCTACACGTGCACATATGGCAAAAATGCTTTCTAACTACATTCCTTATGTAAAAGAATCTAAATAATACGACAAAAAATCCCGCTTCAGCAAGTTTGATAGCGGGATTTTTATCGTTAAAAATTAAATTTAAAATTATCAGGATCTTGACCAAAACGCTGATTGTTATTTAGCGTTGCCATTTTATCCATCTGTGCCTGCGTTAATTCAAAATCATAAATTTGTGCATTTTCCTCAATACGACTTGGTGTCACTGATTTTGGAATAATCAATGTATCCTTTTGCAAATGCCAACGAAGCACTACTTGTGCAGCAGACTTCCCTAGCTCTTGTGCAATTTCAAGAATTGTTGAATTATCAAGCACCCCTCCACGACCTAACGGTGACCATGCTGTTACAGCAATTCCATGCTCTGCACAAAATGTTTTAAGTGCATCTTGTTGTAAGTATGGGTGCAATTCTACCTGATTGACCATTGGCGCAATATTGGCTTTTGATAATAGTTTTTGTAGATGATGTTCATGATGATTCGACACACCTGTTGCCCGCAGTAACTTCTCATCATACAAACGTTCAATCGCTCTGTATGTTTCCTCAAATGTTTCAGGCACTGCCCAATGCGTTAAATATAAATCTAAATAATCCATATTTAATTTTTTCAATGATACTTCAAAAGCACGCAGCGTTGCATCATACCCTTGGTCAGTATTCCAAACCTTTGTCGTCACAAAAATATCCTCACGTTTAATGCCTGAGTGACGAATCGCCTCACCTACCTCTGCCTCATTACCATATAACGAAGCAGTATCAATTGCACGATAGCCCACTTTCAACGCCTTATCAATAGCCTGTAACGTTTCATCACGTTCTGTCATTTTGTATACGCCTAGACCAAAACGAGGCATCTCAATACCATTTGTTAACGTTTTTGTAGATTGTAAATTCAAAAACATCAGCCCCTTTCTTTCCCTAGTTACATTATACAAAAAATTGGATTAAAAATAATGTTTTTTGTCGCGCGGGTATTTTGCAACGTTTTCGCGGGATTATAGTCTTGCTTCGCGGAATCCTTGCCCCGCTTCGCGGGATTCTCATCTTGCTCCGCGGAATCCTTGCCTTGCTTCGCGGGATTCTCTCCTTGCTTCGCGGAATTCTTGCATTGTTTCGCGGAATTCACGCCTTGCATTGCTTCGCGGAATCCTTGCCCCGCTTCGCGGAATCCTTGCCTTGCCCCGCTTCGCGGAATCCTCGCATTGCTTCGCGGAATCCTTGCCTCTCCTCGCTCTGCTTCGCGGAATCCTTGCCTTGCTCCGCTTCGCGGAATCCTCGCATTGCTTCGCGGAATCCTCGCATTGCTTCGCGGGATTCTCTCCTTGCTTCGCGGAATTCTCCCCTTGCTTCGCGGAATCCTTGCCCCGCTCCGCGGAATCCACGCCTCGCCCTGCTCAGCAGAAACCTCTCGCTGCTCCGCGGAATCAACTTTTACCATAGCTAACCACGCATACTGTGAGAGTCGCTTTCCTATTGCTTGTCTTCGGGTTCTTCATCTACCTGAATCGGGTCTGCAATACGGTCATCCTCAGCAAGTTCTTGTCCATCACGAAGATGCTCCATTTGTTTACCGAGATCTTGCAGCTCTTTAAAATTTCTCGCCATTGTGCCGTTTTCTATATTTGGAACCTTTTTTTCCATTTTTATCACCTCTATAATAGTTTTCCCGAAATATTAAAGTCTGAACCATTTCTGACATATTTTATTTAGCAAGGTCGTTTCATTTTTATAATAGATAGGCTATACTAAAAAGAGATTTGCTTATAAACATGAGGAGGGTTCTTCCATGAAGTTATTATTAATTATTGGTGTAACTGTTGCTTTCTTAGCTGCTATTTTCACTGCTGGGTACGAAGGCGACTACAAAGCGGACAAATAATGCTCAAGAAAATCACTAAGTATGCTACTTAGTGATTTTCTTATTTTTACAGAAGTAGCCATTGCGGTTACTTCTTTTTTTGTGACTTCGTAATTACTTGACTTACTCTACTTTATTAAATATACTTACTTACATAAAGTAACTTGATAATTAATCATAACTAAAAAACAGAGGTTTACTTCTATGCATTTTCATGAAAAACCGAACACATATGTTACAAATGTTGAAATTAAAGTAAGTGATTTACATCGCTCACTAGCATACTATCAAGAAATTATAGGCTTTAAAGTTTTACAACAGGAATCTACTCGAGCTACCTTAACTGCTGATGGTAAAACTGCATTGCTAACTATTGTTCAACTAGAAACAGTTGAGCAAAAATCGCGCACTACAAGTGGGCTTTATCACTTTGCATTACTATTACCAACACGTCGTGATTTAGCAAATATCATTACTCATTTCCGTCAATCAGGAGTATATTTTGGCGCATCCGATCATGATGTAAGTGAAGCACTTTATTTACGAGATCCAGACGAAAATGGTATTGAAATTTATGTAGATCGTCCTGAAAATAACTGGACTTGGCGAAACGACCAAGTGCATATGGTAACTGAGCCACTTAATATTCCTTCGATATTAGTCGAAGTTAATGGGGCATGGGAAGGGCTTCCTGCTAATACAGTAATGGGACATATTCATTTATCTGTATCAAACTTGGCTGCTGCTGAGGTGTTTTATACAAAAGGCTTAGGCTTTGACATTGTCACACGCTATGGTGAGCAAGCATTATTTATATCTACGGGACGTTATCATCATCATATCGGCTTAAATACTTGGTATTCTGAAGGCGCACCAAATCTTGGGGAAAATCAAATTGGTTTAAAATCGTATACGCTTCGTTTGGATAATGAAGTGCAAGCAGATAAAATAAAAGCAAACTTACGTCAAATTGGCGCAGCTGTTACTGATATGAATGGCGGTTTCCAAACAGTGGACCCTGCTGGTAATGTAATTTTACTTCAATTTTAAGGAGGCTATCTTATGGAATTTGGTGTATATACATTAGCAGATATCGGACAAAATCCAGTGAATGGCTATATGCCAACCGTTAAAGAAAGATTAGAAGAAGTTATGCAATATGGGCAACTTGCTGATGAAGCAGGTCTTCAAGTATTTGGTGTTGGAGAGCATCACCGCTTAGATTATGCGATTTCAGCAGTACCCGTTGTATTATCAGCGCTATCACAGCGAACAAAAAACATCCAATTAATGAGTACGACGACTGTGCTTAGTACGGTTGATCCTGTACGCTTATACGAAGATTTCGCAACTCTCGATTTATTATCAGATAGTCGAGCAGAAATTGCCGTTGGACGAGGAGCCTTTATCGAATCTTTCCCGCTGTTCGGCTATGATGTAGATAATTATGATGCACTCTTTGAGGAAAACTTGGCATTACTTTTAAAGTTAAACAAAGAAGAGCGTGTAACGTGGAGTGGTCAATATCGCAAACCGCTTCAAAATGCTGAAATTGCACCACGTGCTAGTCGTGAAATTCCTATTCATGTTGGAGTTGGTGGAACACCGCAAAGCGCCATTCGCGCGGGACGCTATGGAGTTGGCTTAAACTTAGCCATTTTAGGTGGAGATCCAAGCCGCTTTAAACATTTAGTTGATGTCTATCGTGAAGCATTGGCCACAGCAGGACATGATATGGATAAAGCGAAAATCACAGTATCAGGTCACGCTTACTTTGCTGAAAGTTTAGCGCAAGCTAAGGAAGAATTTTATCCATACTACTCAAATTATTGGCATTATGTTAATGCGCAGCGCGGTATGCAGTATCATTTATCTAAAGAAAGCTTTGATAGCATGACGGCTGGTCATAACGCTCTATTTGTTGGTAGTCCAAATGAAATTGTAGAAAAAATATTAATGCAGCATGAACTATTTGGTCACTCTCGTTTTATGGCACAGCTCGATATTGGTGCAGTTCCATTTAATCAAGTAGCTAAATCCATTGAGCTACTTGGCACGCACATTATGCCAGCGGTCAATAAAGCACTAAAAGAGTAAATCAATGTAAAAAAGAGGATAGGACACATGAGCAAAGATGTTCATAGTTTTTGCTATAGTTGATGTCCGCTATGGCGGATGCTTTCAGCGGGCACACCGTAAGCCGCCACCCTCGCTAACGCGCGGTTTGTTGCGTCTTACGGTGCATGCGTTCCCGCAGGAATCACCGCCTTTACTACCATCAACTTATGCACTCTGCTGAAGCAAAAAAGTGTTAGATTGAATGCAGTCAATCTAACACTTTTTTCTTTTCTTACTGTAAACCAGGATAGCCCTGTTGTCGTAGAGCCTCGTAAATAACAATGGCAGCTGTATTCGATAAATTCAATGAACGGACATGTTCACTTTGCGGAATTCGTAGGCACATGTCTTTGCGCTCATAGGCAAAATCCTTAGGCAACCCTGTTGTTTCTTTGCCAAACATAAAGTAAATGTCCCGATCTTTATTACTAAAATCATGCGTTGTAAATGGTTCTTCACTATATGTTTCAATTAAATATACATCACCATTTTTAGATGTATCTAAAAAATCCTCAAGTGAATCGTGGTACACCACGTTGACACTATGCCAGTAATCTAAGCCAGCACGTTTAAGCATTTTATCGTCCGTCGAAAAACCAAGTGGACGAATTAAATGTAGTGAGGTATTAGTACCAGCACAAGTACGTGCAATATTCCCTGTATTTGCTGGAATTTCTGGTTGATATAAAACGATATGCAATGGCATAACGACACACTTCCTTAACTAAAAAATTGTAATCCTTTGTTTATCTCAACGAGGACTTCCTCGTCTTGTTCCTTTTTCTTTGCAGCAAGTAATGCTATTTCTGCTTGCTCCCCGCCAATCTTGCCTAATGCCCATGCTGCCGTTCCACGGATCACTGGTCGTTCATCTTTTTCCAGAAGCCCAACTAAATCAGGTACTGCCGCTTCCTCTTTAAAATGGGCTAACGCTAAAATAGCATTGCGTTGAATTGGCTTTTTACCACGCCATGAGCCCGATACATGTCCAAACTTTTCTTTGAACTCCCGATTGGAAATTGTTAAAAGGGGTGTTAGTAAAGGCTTTGCAAGCTCTGGATCAGGTTTAAATTCCTCATGTATCCAATTGATTTTCCCTTTATTTTTTGGACAAACGGTTTGGCAAGTATCACAGCCATATAAGCGGTTCCCTATATGTGAGCGGAATTCGTCTGGAAGATACCCTTTTGTTTGTGTTAAAAAGGCAATGCAACGCTGTGAATTTAGCTGCCCACCTTCGATTAGCGCACCTGTTGGACAAACATCCAAGCATAAACGACAATCTCCACATTCATCTTCCATTGGCTTGTCTGGCGCAAAAGGGATATTTGTCACTAATTCTCCCAAATACACGTATGAGCCAAACTCTGGAGTAATAATTGAACAGTTTTTCCCGCTCCAACCTATACCTGCACGCTCTGCTACTGCCCTATCTGAAAGCGCACCTGTATCTACCATCGACTCAATGCGCACATTGTGTACTCGTTCTTCCAGCCAAGCTTTTAGTAATGTTAAACGCTCTCGTAATGCAGTATGATAATCGATGCCCCAAGAAGCTCTGCAAAATATGCCGCGTCGAGCGCCCTTTTTACCAATAGGTGCATCTTTCATCCGCGAAGGATAGGCGACCGCTATAGCGACTATACTTTCTGCACTGTCTAACAATCGAAGGGGTTCCGTTCGTTTTTCAATATCACTTTCTTCAAAGCCTGATTGGAAACCGAGCTCTTGTTGACGACGCAGTCTATTCTTTAATTCTGTAAAGGGAGCTGCCGTTGTGAAACCTATTTTATCAACGCCAATGGACATTGCATACGCCACAAATTCTCGTTGCAGTTCATGTATGTTCATTTTATTTCCAACTCCTTACATGATATAATAATTAAAATAAATAAAGTAGGTGATTTTTTATGGAAGTATCACTTAATCCATCGTTGTTAACGCAACTTCCAGAGCTGAAAATCGGCATTATTCATTATACCAAAATTGTCGTAGCAGAATCGCCCCAAATGATTAAAGGTCGCCTGCAATTGTATCAAGAAAACCTCTATTTAGAAATGCAGGAACAACCTGTAACAGAGCGCTCAGGCATTGCAGAATGGCGACAACTTTGGAAAAAGCTTGGCGCAGATCCGAACCGTTATCGTCACTCAGCGGAAAGCTTAATGCGCAGAGTTAGTAAGCAAAATTATTTAACACCGTTTCATTCAGGTGTAGATGTAAATAATTTTTTCTCTCTTCAATATGAAATTCCCGTTGGCATCTATGATTTAGCTCATCTCAAAGGTAACGTTGAAATTGCACTTGGCAATGAAGAAACCAGCTATGAAGGCTTAAATGGACGCTTTAATACGTTGAATAATATAATGTTTAGCCGTGATGAGGTGGGACCATTTGGTTCACCTTTCGTCGATTCAAAACGTACGGCGGTCTCCGAGGCGACAACGGAAGCGCTACATATTTTCTATCTTCGCCCCTCTCTTTCAACTGAGGATGCGCAAAAGCTTCTTGCGTCTGCTGGTAAAATGTTCAACCAAATTCATGGTGGAGACTATCAAATTGCCCTTTTAACGACTACAACACCATCTACTACTCTATAAAAGGACGTGTTTTCTTGATTAATCTTGCAGAAGCAGTTAAACTTAAAAGCATTTTAGCCAAAAAGGTTCAGGAACTTATTAGTGAGTTACACCGTAGTGCCTTTGTGACTGTTGAAAAAGGACAAGCACCTAAAACGAGCAATCGTCCCATGACTGTTGTTGAAAGTGAGCTAGCTCAAGTACGTCTTGATATACGGACATTAGATCGTCTTGTCTATGAAGCGAATATTAAAAATACGGTAGACTTTAAGGGCGAGAAGCTCGCACTTGTAGAGGCAATCGAATTGGCTTCACAGCTTCGCGCGGAAGCAGAACTATGTAAACATTTTGGCACACATGAGAAAGAAAGTGTACGCATGGGTTATGGCGAAAGTACAATGCTCTATGATATTGCTATGTACGAACCTGATGCATACCGTGAACGTTCTCTTCAACTTGAGAAAGAAGCACATAAGCTCTCTAATTTAATTAATGCCAAAAACTATAGTGTTGAAATACAATTCGACGATTCTCGCTACTTCTAAGCTCGGGGCGGTGAGACTCCAAACCGAGTCGGATGGCTGTTTTTTCAAAACTACTTAGGTAGACAACTAGAATAAACCAATAACATGTGACCTGTTACTTTATGACCGATGACCTATAACCAACCATTGGCAAAGGCATAACAAAACTCGAGCATATAATCATTAAAAAAACGCCATCCGTAAGCTCTCTTGCACCTTGTGTGTAGGAGAGTTTTTTTATGTCTATTTTGCCAATCACTTGGACAAACTTTGCTTAGTACAATTGGAAGGAGCAATCGTAATGAACCATTCTCATGAAAAAGATGATACATTAACAAATCGCCAAGGCCACCCGATTACAAACAATCAAAATTTACGAACTGTTGGAAATCGAGGGCCAGCGACGCTTGAAAACTATGATTTCCTTGAAAAAATAAGTCACTTTGACCGTGAGAGAGTACCTGAGCGTGTCGTACATGCTCGTGGAGCAGGAGCACATGGCTACTTTGAAACATACGGCGTTGTCGGTAATGACCCCATTTCTAAGTATACAAGAGCAAAAGTTTTTCAGGATAAAGGCAAACAAACACCCGTTTTCGTCCGCTTCTCTACAGTTATCCATGGAGGGCATTCTCCAGAAACTTTACGCGATCCGCGAGGCTTTGCAGTAAAATTTTATACGGAAGATGGAAACTGGGATTTGGTTGGTAACAACTTAAAAATTTTCTTTATTCGTGATGCTATGAAATTCCCTGATATGATTCATGCGTTTAAGCCCGACCCGATTACAAATATTCAAGATGTTGAGCGTTTCTTTGATTTCTGCGCAAGTTCTCCAGAATCCTTCCATATGGTAACCTTTGTGTATTCACCTTGGGGCATTCCGGCCAATTATCGGATGATGCAAGGCTCTGGTGTTAACACGTATAAATGGGTTAATAGTGAGGGTAAAGCTGTTCTCGTTAAGTACCACTGGGAGCCAATACAAGGCATTAAAAACTTAACACAAAAAGAAGCAGAAGAAATCCAACAGAAAAATTTCAACCATGCTACACAAGATTTATACGATGCTATTAAACGTGGTGATTATCCTGAATGGGAGTTAAACGTGCAAATTATGGAGGACGGTCCTCATCCCGAGCTTGATTTTGACCCACTGGATGATACGAAACTTTGGCCTAATGACAAGTTCCCTTGGTATCCAGTAGGAAAAATGGTATTAAATAAAAACCCTGAAGACTACTTTGCTGAGGTCGAACAAGCTACTTTCGGTACGGGTGTCCTTGTCGATGGCTTGGATTTCTCAGACGATAAAATGCTCCAAGGGCGTACCTTCTCTTATTCTGATACGCAGCGTCACCGAGTTGGTGCCAACTATTTACAACTTCCTATTAATGCGCCTAAGAAGCGAGTAGCAACCAATCAGAGTGGTGGGCAAATGATGTATAAACGTGATTTAGCACCTGGACAAAATCCACATATTAACTACGAGCCATCGATGTTAAATGGCTTAAAAGAAGCCGCTCAAACGGCCAAGGAATATACACCATTTATTGAAGGAAATCTTGTTCGAGAATCTATTGATCGCCAAAGCAATACGAAACAAGCAGGTGAAACCTATCGTAATTTTGAGCAATGGGAACGAGATGAACTGCTGGAAAACTTAATCAGAGATTTATCGACTTGTAATACCGCTATTCAAGAGGCGATGATTGCATTAGCTTCTGAGGCCGATGAAGAATACGGACGCTTATTAAATGAAGGCTTACAAATGGCGCAAACAAATGCATCTTCTGCAAAGCCTCTCGGTAATATTGACGGTGATAATGCACCGAAAGAGGCTGTCGACAAAGGGCACGATGCCGAACCATATTAAAGTGTCAGGCACTCAAACAATTTTGAATTTTCAGAACAAAAATGATTCATTTAGACACCTGTGGGAACACACAAAATGTGAGACGCAACCAGCACGCATTAGCGATGGTTGCGTCTTTCTTTTGAAATTAAAGTGACAGGCACTCAAACAATTTTAATAAACACCAGGTAAAAGACGGAGCACTTTTTCCTGTGCATCTAAAATGGCTTCGACACCTAATGGAATGGCAATATTCGTTGTTTCATGCCCGATTTTAAAACCTGCGACGACTGGTATCCCTAAGTCGCTAAAATACTCTTTCATTAACAATAGCAGACCATCGTCACTTGCTTCTGTTTGCGTAAATGAGCCAATAACGACACCTGCTAATTGTTCTAGCTTTCTTGCTTGCTTTAACTGCTGTAGCATCGAATCAATCCGTGGAATCGTTTCTCCAATGTCTTCGATCAATAAAATTCTACCTTCAGTACGAACCTCAAATTTTGTGCCCAAGGTGCTGACAAGGCGACGTAAATTACCACCAATAATAGGTCCACGTGCTATCCCAGGTGCAATCGTTGTTAATGGAGAAATACTTTCTGTATACTGTATTTCCATTGGAGAAAATAGCTGTAAAAACATTTTTTTCGATAACTCATCCATTTTATTTGCAGCCTTTAGCATTGGTCCATGGAAGGTTACGATATTTGCATATTCATTTATTGCACAATGCAAATAAGTAAGATCAGAGAAGCCCCAGAAAATTTTTGGATTTTCCGCTAATAGCTCATAATCAATTTTGCTAGCAATACGAGCAGAGCCATATCCACCTTTTACACAAAAAATTGCCTTCACCTCAGGGTCTTGAACCATTGCATGAAAATCAGCAAGTCTCACATCATCACTACCTGCTAAGTAGTCATGCTTTGCCGTAATCGTGTCCCCTATTTTATAGCGGAGGCCTAACTCATCTAGAAACGCTAATGCATCCCCTAATTTTTCTGGCTCCATAACACTGGACAAACATACTAGTCCAACTGTATCGCCTTTTTCTAAATGTGCAACTGTACTTATCACACTACCCCCTCCAATTCTATCTCTCATTCTAGCATACGCATCATTTATCAGACTAAAATTAAAAAGCGTAGACTACAAAATGAAGTCTACGCTTTGTTTTTTATTTTGTACCACCATAAATCACAGTAACATTCGGATGATTTAATAATCTGCTAGCTGGGAACGCTTCTGTCACTTCCCCACTTCGTAGCTTTTCAATAGCTTCTAGCTTCTTTTCCCCAAATGCAATTAAAACAATTGCCTTTGCATTCATAATAGATTGAATACCCATTGTAATCGCATGTGTAGGTACTTCTTCTGGACGATCAAAATAAATGGCATTTTCAGTTCTAGTTGATTCTGTAAGTTCTACAATGTTTGTAAGCGAATCAAATGATGTACCAGGCTCATTAAAGCCAATATGTCCATTTACCCCAATACCAAGCAGCTGTAAATCAATTCCACCAGCCTCTGCAATCCGTGCATCGTATGCTACACATTCAGCGGCCAAATCTTCTGCCTTACCATTTGGTAAATGTATATTTTCCTCATTGATATCTACATGATTAAATAAATTCTCATGCATAAACGTCCAGTAACTTGCAGGGCTAGTTTGTTCTATACCTACATATTCATCAAGATTAAATGTTGTAACTTCCTTAAAGGAAATATTACCAGCTTGTTGATGCTTCACTAATTCTTTATACATTCCAACTGGTGAACCACCTGTTGCTAGTCCTAAAATGCTTGCTGGTTTTGCTTGTAGTTGCTCAGTAAAAATATGTGCAGCTACCTCACTCATTTCATCGTAAGAATTTACTTCTATCCACTTTATTGCATTCGTCATTTATATACCTACCTTTAGAATCGTTATTTTTAACTAAAAATGGGAAATTCATTACTATCTAGTAGTGAATATATTAATTTTACAAGTTATTTAGCTGCATTTCTATTATTTTCTTTATCAATTTTTTTACGTGTATTCTATTGCTATTTCGGTTATGTTAAATAGTAAGGAAGTGAGGCGATTTTATGAATTCTCAAATACAACAATATTTAAATTATCTTCAATTTCAAGGATCTATAGAGCCGTCTATAAAACTACTTGGTCAATTACAAACAAAACATCTACATACGATACCTTATGAAAATATAGACGTTGCCTTGAAACGTGGCATCTCCTTTGCTATTCCTGATCTTTTTCAAAAAATTATCGTTCAACAACGCGGAGGCAATTGCTTCGAGCTAAATATTTTATATAGCTGGTTACTTCGTGAGCTCGGTTTTTCTGTAACGAATCGCTATGCACAATTTTGGCGCAATATGGATGCGGATACACCACTTGAAGAAGTTCCTATGCATCAGCTACTTCTCGTCCAATTTGACGGCGTACCTTATATCTCGGACGTTGGAGTAGGTGCACTAGCCCCTTGTAAACCAGTTCCATTAATTGCTCACCATGAACATCGAGAAGGGAAAGAGCTATATAAAATTGAATGGGATGACACGTACGGATGGATGCTTTATGAGCAAACACCACACAATTGGCGCCTACTTTATAACTTCACAGATAATGATAATGATGCTAATTTTGCCCCACGACTTTCTCAACAAAAAAATAAAATCGCAATGATTCGCACTTCTTCAGGTCGACATACTATGTTCAATAATGAATTCCGTATATATGAAGGGCACTCATTAACTACGTATACAACCCACACTGAGAAAGAGTGGCAACAAGCACTTGAACGTTATTTTCATATATCGATCACTTAAAAAAAGGATGCATTGTTGGATGCATCCTTTTACGCTTTTAATTTGCTGTTCGTTTTAGCAACTCATATACTACTTCGCCATTGTGCAGTTCCTTGACTAAACCAATACCGTCTACAAAATAATAGGTTTTCACTACATCAATATATTTAAAACTTTCTTCTAATACAGCTACATTTTTATAATTAACACCACCTGCTCGAACCGTTCCATCCGTCGTTTGAACTGTTATACGATTGCCGTTAACTGGACCTTCATCGTCTTCGTGAACTATTACACCAATTCTAAGAGGTAGCCCTATATAAAAGTCGTAATGTGAGCTATATTCCTGAGCAATTGCTTGTGCATATACAGAGCCATCATAATATAATAACTCATCATTAAACTGCTTATTATTCGTTGTATTAGCAATTGACCAAACATCGTTTTTATTATCATTATGGCTGTATTGATAATTTAATGTGTATCGTAAGCCATCATCTGGTGAGTAAAATGCATAAGTGTATTTATATGCAGGATCCTTTTGTAAATTCGGCTTTGAAAGGGTCATGGCACGTGCAACAAATGCTGAAAAATGCGCACGTGTTAACGGCAATTTTGGTTTAAATGAACCATCCTGATAACCGCTCGTAATATTATTATTCGCTACCGCTAATATTTCCTTATAGCCTGGCGTCTTCTCTGTAACGTCTGTAAAATAATAAGGGCTCGCTCCCTTTAATTTAAATGCACGTTGCAAAACAACAGCCATATCTGCTCTCGTCAGCGTCCCATTCGGATTAAATTTTTTCGTTGCCTCAAATATCCCCGCATTTTGGGTAGCAGCGATTTCTTTATAATAGATATGTGAAGTCGGCACATCTTGATACTTTGGATTTTTAACATTCGTCGTTTTCAACCCTACCGCACGAGTTAACATGACAGCTACCTGTGCCCTAGTTACATAGTCATTTGGTTTGAAAGTGCCATTAGGATAACCTTTAATAATCCCCCGCTCAACTAAGTAATCTATTTCGGTACTTAACGTATTATCAGATGACACATCTTTAAAACTAGCTGCGTATACTGGCTGAATCTGTAATAACCCAAAAATCACAACTACAATTAAGATCCTACTTATTTTCTTCATGCTATTCCCCCTATATTTACTCCCATCCTTGTTATCCTATTCATCAAGTAAAATAAATATTAACTAAAAAGATATTTTTAATAGTTTTCTTGCAATTAACACTAATCATTCCATACCCGTTTCAAAATACGCTTACACTTCTAATAGACTTCATAACTCTTGTAAAATAAAAAACCCCCTGCAACTTTGCAGAGGCGTTAAAGCTTATTCATTTTACTTATTTTGAATTAAACCAAAACCTAGTCCAGTAGGGTCTACTAAATAGGCAAGAAAAAAATCATTAAATTCCATTTTTTCTCGGACAATAGTAGCCCCATTCTCCATAGCTTTCGCAATAGAGTCATCAATCGAATCTACTTCAATTTGCACACGTACTCCATGTGGATAATCGCTTGGACCTTTACCAATTCCACCGTCAATACCATTTTGCTCGCTGGCACCTGTTGTGACAGCCCAGTAATCCCAACGAGGCTCCGCAATTTCCCATGCAAAAACTTTAGAATAAAAATTCGCTGCTTTTTCAGGATCTTGACTATTTAGTTCAAACCCTATTACTCGACCCAATTCATCTCCCCCTTTTTTCACTTGTAAAAATTAAAGAAAAATAGATGAAAGTACCTGCTAAACAAATAAGCACGATAGCAACTATTTTTTTAACCATTGCATAATCGCTAAATATATTTGTAAAGGCATCTAGAAATAAAAAAATAGCTGCTAAGAGTAGTAAAAATGATAATAGTTTATTTTTCATAAGTATTACCTCCAAACCTAACATCTAAAAATATAATAATTCTGAATATACAAACTTTATTATATCAAATACCTATTACTTTGCGCTTGTAATCTGCCATTATTTAAAAACAAAAAAGACCTCAACAAAGTTGTTGAAGTCTTTTAAATTCACTTTGGATACCGGTGGTCGGGGTCGAACCGACACTCCAAAGGAACACGATTTTGAGTCGTGCGCGTCTGCCAATTCCGCCACACCGGCATAATACTTTAGAGATAAAAAAAATCGGAGTATCCGATTAAGAAAAAAATATGGAGGCGGCAACCGGATTTGAACCGGTGATAAAGGTGTTGCAGACCTGTGCCTTACCACTTGGCTATGCCGCCATATTATTGGAGCGGAAGACGAGGTTCGAACTCGCGACCCCCACCTTGGCAAGGTGGTGTTCTACCACTGAACTACTTCCGCATAAATGGCTGGGGTACCTGGATTCGAACCAGGGCATGACGGAATCAAAATCCGTTGCCTTACCGCTTGGCTATACCCCAACAATGGGGCGACTGATGGGAATCGAACCCACGAATGCCGGAACCACAATCCGGTGCGTTAACCACTTCGCCACAATCGCCATTGCTTTATAGTTTTAATTTTAATTTTAATTTTATATTAATGGGGCGACTGATGGGAATCGAACCCACGAATGCCGGAACCACAATCCGGTGCGTTAACCACTTCGCCACAACCGCCATAAAATTAATTGGCAGGGGCAGTAGGAATCGAACCCACACCAAAGGTTTTGGAGACCTCTATTCTACCGTTGAACTATGCCCCTATTAAATAAAAACTGGTGGAGGGGGACGGATTCGAACCGCCGAACCCTAAGGAGCGGATTTACAGTCCGCCGCGTTTAGCCACTTCGCTACCCCTCCAGGAAAACATGGTGCCGGCTATAGGAATCGAACCCACGACCTACTGATTACAAGTCAGTTGCTCTACCTGCTGAGCTAAACCGGCAAAAAAACGATGGGTCAGGACGGAATCGAACCGCCGACACTTAGAGCTTCAATCTAATGCTCTACCAACTGAGCTACTGACCCATATTTATTATTTGAAAAATGGCGGTCCCGACCGGGATCGAACCGGCGATCTCCTGCGTGACAGGCAGGCATGTTAACCGCTACACCACGGGACCTTTATTTGGTTGCGGAGACAGGATTTGAACCTGTGACCTTCGGGTTATGAGCCCGACGAGCTACCACTGCTCCACCCCGCGACAATACTAATTTAATTTTATAAAATGGTGGAGGATGACGGGCTCGAACCGCCGACCCTCTGCTTGTAAGGCAGATGCTCTCCCAGCTGAGCTAATCCTCCATCTGGGTATTCGTTATAAATGGTGACCCCTACGGGATTCGAACCCGTGTTACCGCCGTGAAAGGGCGGTGTCTTAACCGCTTGACCAAGGGGCCTTACTAATTGGAATCGTAAGTGCTGGCGGAGAGTAAGGGATTTGAACCCTTGAGACAGTGTTAACCGCCTACACGATTTCCAATCGTGCTCCTTCGGCCACTCGGACAACTCTCCAAGAATGGCTCCGAAGGCAGGACTCGAACCTGCGACAACCTGATTAACAGTCAGGTGCTACTACCAACTGAGCTACTTCGGAATGATTTTATTATGTATAGCCTAGCGACGTCCTACTCTCACAGGGGGAAGCCCCCAACTACCATCGGCGCTAAAGAGCTTAACTTCCGTGTTCGGTATGGGAACGGGTGTGACCTCTTTGCCATCATCACTAGACTATTTGAAAGACATTACCTATTATAACATATAGTATTATAATTACAAGTATCTAAGAAATACTTTTTTATTCTTTCAAAACTGGATAAACGGTTCATTGAATGTTACAAACTTTTTTGGTTAAGTCCTCGATCGATTAGTATTCGTCAGCTCCATGTGTCACCACACTTCCACCTCGAACCTATCTACCTCATCGTCTTTGAGGGATCTTACTTACTTGCGTAATGGGAAATCTCATCTTGAGGGGGGCTTCATGCTTAGATGCTTTCAGCACTTATCCCGTCCACACATAGCTACCCAGCGATGCCTTTGGCAAGACAACTGGTACACCAGCGGTGTGTCCATCCCGGTCCTCTCGTACTAAGGACAGCTCCTCTCAAATTTCCTACGCCCACGACGGATAGGGACCGAACTGTCTCACGACGTTCTGAACCCAGCTCGCGTACCGCTTTAATGGGCGAACAGCCCAACCCTTGGGACCGACTACAGCCCCAGGATGCGATGAGCCGACATCGAGGTGCCAAACCTCCCCGTCGATGTGGACTCTTGGGGGAGATAAGCCTGTTATCCCCGGGGTAGCTTTTATCCGTTGAGCGATGGCCCTTCCATGCGGAACCACCGGATCACTAAGCCCGTCTTTCGACCCTGCTCGACTTGTAGGTCTCGCAGTCAAGCTCCCTTGTGCCTTTACACTCTACGAATGATTTCCAACCATTCTGAGGGAACCTTTGGGCGCCTCCGTTACCTTTTAGGAGGCGACCGCCCCAGTCAAACTGTCCGCCTGACACTGTCTCCTGCCCCGCTAAGGGGCATGGGTTAGAATTTCAATACAACCAGGGTAGTATCCCACCGACGCCTCCTTCGAAGCTGGCGCTCCGAGATCTCTGGCTCCTACCTATCCTGTACAAGTTGTACCAAAATTCAATATCAGGCTACAGTAAAGCTCCACGGGGTCTTTCCGTCCTGTCGCGGGTAACCTGCATCTTCACAGGTACTATAATTTCACCGAGTCTCTCGTTGAGACAGTGCCCAGATCGTTACGCCTTTCGTGCGGGTCGGAACTTACCCGACAAGGAATTTCGCTACCTTAGGACCGTTATAGTTACGGCCGCCGTTTACTGGGGCTTCAATTCGCAGCTTCGCTTGCGCTAACCACTCCTCTTAACCTTCCAGCACCGGGCAGGCGTCAGCCCCTATACGTCACCTTACGGTTTTGCAGAGACCTGTGTTTTTGCTAAACAGTCGCCTGGGCCTATTCACTGCGGCTCTCGTGCGCTTGCACGCTCAAGAGCACCCCTTCTCCCGAAGTTACGGGGTCATTTTGCCGAGTTCCTTAACGAGAGTTCTCTCGCACACCTTAGGATTCTCTCCTCGACTACCTGTGTCGGTTTGCGGTACGGGCACCTCTCACCTCGATAGAGGCTTTTCTTGGCAGTGTGAAATCAGGAACTTCGTCCATACGGACTCGCCATCACAGCTCAACGTTACAGTGTGCGGATTTGCCTACACACACGCCTTACTGCTTGGACGCGCACAACCAACGGCGCGCTTACCCTATCCTACTGCGTCCCCCCATTTCTCAAACGGTGAGGAGGTGGTACAGGAATATCAACCTGTTGTCCATCGCCTACGCCTATCGGCCTCGGCTTAGGTCCCGACTAACCCTGAGCGGACGAGCCTTCCTCAGGAAACCTTAGTCATACGGTGGACGGGATTCTCACCCGTCTTTCGCTACTCATACCGGCATTCTCACTTCTAAGCGCTCCACCAGTCCTTCCGGTCTGACTTCAACGCACTTAGAACGCTCTCCTACCACTGACATCGTAGATGTCAATCCACAGCTTCGGTGAATCGTTTAGCCCCGATACATTTTCGGCGCAGCGTCACTCGACCAGTGAGCTATTACGCACTCTTTAAATGATGGCTGCTTCTAAGCCAACATCCTGGTTGTCTGTGCAACGCCACATCCTTTTCCACTTAACGATTACTTTGGGACCTTAGCTGGTGGTCTGGGCTGTTTCCCTTTTGACTACGGATCTTATCACTCGCAGTCTGACTCCCGTGTATAAATATCTGGCATTCGGAGTTTGTCTGAATTCGGTAAACCGGGATGGCCCCCTAGTCCAAACAGTGCTCTACCTCCAGTATTCTCATCACGAGGCTAGCCCTAAAGCTATTTCGGAGAGAACCAGCTATCTCCAAGTTCGATTGGAATTTCTCCGCTACCCACACCTCATCCCCGCACTTTTCAACGTGCGTGGGTTCGGGCCTCCAGTAAGTGTTACCTCACCTTCACCCTGGACATGGGTAGATCACCTGGTTTCGGGTCTACGACCACGTACTAATTCGCCCTATTCAGACTCGCTTTCGCTGCGGCTCCGCCTTCTAAAGCTTAACCTCGCACGTAATCGTAACTCGCCGGTTCATTCTACAAAAGGCACGCTATCACCCATTAACGGGCTCTAACTACTTGTAGGCACACGGTTTCAGGATCTCTTTCACTCCCCTTCCGGGGTGCTTTTCACCTTTCCCTCACGGTACTGGTTCACTATCGGTCACTAGGTAGTATTTAGCCTTGGGAGATGGTCCTCCCGGATTCCGACGGAATTTCACGTGTTCCGCCGTACTCAGGATCCACTCTGGAGGGAATAAACTTTCGACTACAGGGCTTTTACCTGCTCTGGCGGACCTTTCCAAGTCGCTTCATCTAACTCATTCCTTTGTAACTCCGTATAGAGTGTCCTACAACCCCAAGAGGCAAGCCTCTTGGTTTGGGCTCTTCCCGTTTCGCTCGCCGCTACTCAGGGAATCGATTTTTCTTTCTCTTCCTCCAGGTACTTAGATGTTTCAGTTCCCTGGGTCTGCCTTCAAGACGCTATGTATTCACGTCAAGATACTACGCGATTAAACGTAGTGGGTTCCCCCATTCGGAAATCTCCGGATCAAAGCTCACTTACAGCTCCCCGAAGCATATCGGTGTTAGTGCCGTCCTTCTTCGGCTCCTAGTGCCAAGGCATTCGCCGTGCGCCCTTAATAACTTAACCTAGTTATTAAGCCTAAAAAACTTAATTTAAAAAATAAATGTGTTTGTTACAATTTCAATGTCGTTTTATCCAGTTTTCAAAGAACAAATTTTGAAGTATTTCATTCGTAAGAATGAACCTTCAAAACTGAACAGCAAAGACGTAATCATTGTTTCGTCCTAAACGAAACATTCCGTTAAAATCCTTAGAAAGGAGGTGATCCAGCCGCACCTTCCGATACGGCTACCTTGTTACGACTTCACCCCAATCATCTATCCCACCTTCGGCGGCTGGCTCCAAAAGGTTACCTCACCGACTTC
Source organism: Lysinibacillus sp. JNUCC-52 (assembly GCF_015999545.1). Lineage (NCBI taxonomy): Bacteria > Bacillati > Bacillota > Bacilli > Caryophanales > Bacillaceae > Lysinibacillus > Lysinibacillus sp. JNUCC-52. The sequence continues at coordinate 3,473,805 of NZ_CP065546.1, read as the reverse complement.
GGGTGTTACAAACTCTCGTGGTGTGACGGGCGGTGTGTACAAGGCCCGGGAACGTATTCACCGCGGCATGCTGATCCGCGATTACTAGCGATTCCGGCTTCATGTAGGCGAGTTGCAGCCTACAATCCGAACTGAGAACGACTTTATCGGATTAGCTCCCTCTCGCGAGTTGGCAACCGTTTGTATCGTCCATTGTAGCACGTGTGTAGCCCAGGTCATAAGGGGCATGATGATTTGACGTCATCCCCACCTTCCTCCGGTTTGTCACCGGCAGTCACCTTAGAGTGCCCAACTAAATGATGGCAACTAAGATCAAGGGTTGCGCTCGTTGCGGGACTTAACCCAACATCTCACGACACGAGCTGACGACAACCATGCACCACCTGTCACCGTTGTCCCCGAAGGGAAAACCATATCTCTACAGTGGTCAACGGGATGTCAAGACCTGGTAAGGTTCTTCGCGTTGCTTCGAATTAAACCACATGCTCCACCGCTTGTGCGGGCCCCCGTCAATTCCTTTGAGTTTCAGTCTTGCGACCGTACTCCCCAGGCGGAGTGCTTAATGCGTTAGCTGCAGCACTAAGGGGCGGAAACCCCCTAACACTTAGCACTCATCGTTTACGGCGTGGACTACCAGGGTATCTAATCCTGTTTGCTCCCCACGCTTTCGCGCCTCAGTGTCAGTTACAGACCAGATAGTCGCCTTCGCCACTGGTGTTCCTCCAAATCTCTACGCATTTCACCGCTACACTTGGAATTCCACTATCCTCTTCTGCACTCAAGTCTCCCAGTTTCCAATGACCCTCCACGGTTGAGCCGTGGGCTTTCACATCAGACTTAAGAAACCACCTGCGCGCGCTTTACGCCCAATAATTCCGGACAACGCTTGCCACCTACGTATTACCGCGGCTGCTGGCACGTAGTTAGCCGTGGCTTTCTAATAAGGTACCGTCAAGGTACAGCCAGTTACTACTGTACTTGTTCTTCCCTTACAACAGAGTTTTACGAACCGAAATCCTTCTTCACTCACGCGGCGTTGCTCCATCAGGCTTTCGCCCATTGTGGAAGATTCCCTACTGCTGCCTCCCGTAGGAGTCTGGGCCGTGTCTCAGTCCCAGTGTGGCCGATCACCCTCTCAGGTCGGCTACGCATCGTTGCCTTGGTGAGCCGTTACCTCACCAACTAGCTAATGCGCCGCGGGCCCATCCTATAGCGACAGCCGAAACCGTCTTTCAGAATTGTCTCATGAGAGACAAAAGATTATTCGGTATTAGCCCCGGTTTCCCGGAGTTATCCCAAACTATAGGGTAGGTTGCCCACGTGTTACTCACCCGTCCGCCGCTAACGTCAAAGGAGCAAGCTCCTTATCTGTCCGCTCGACTTGCATGTATTAGGCACGCCGCCAGCGTTCGTCCTGAGCCAGGATCAAACTCTCCATAAAAGAAATTTGATTAGCTCAAATTGTTTTGCTGGCATCAATTTTGATGTCCAAAATTTTGTTTTGTTCGCTAACGAAGTTAGCTACTAAAAACTATATTGATTACGTTTTGCTTGTTCAGTTTTCAAGGTTCATATCGTTCGTCGTTTTTCAGCGACTTCTTTATAATAACATCTCACTCATTTTGTGTCAACAACTTTTATAAAGTTTTTTCACTCGTTTTTCTAAGTGTTTTTGTTATGTCTTAGCGACAATTAATATAATACAATATCAATATATTAATCGTCAATACTTTTTTTGAAAAAATATCGAGGTATTTTTTATACCTCGATTACTAGCATACTATATGGCTTATTTAAATTCTATAGACTCTTTGTTCACCTTATAGTGTCGATGGAAAATCATTTCGCTTTTTGCAACGACAGGTTCAATAAGTATGTAGCCTTTATCCACTAAATACTCTACAAATACTTCTAAGTCTACAGAATAGTTCACAAGCTCATGATGATCATGTAATTCTTGAATCGTCCATGTCTCTTTTGTTTGCATGACTTCTAATATATGTTGAGCTCCATCCTGTGTTCGTGAATGAATTAAAAACTCACTTGCTAAAAATAAAAGCTCTAATCGCTTTTCAATTGGCTCACTGCTCAAAACAAGTTCTTCATATAACTTATAAATAGCAGGCTCTATCTTTTTCACTTGCGCCCATACTGTAACTTCTGGATATAACCCACTATCTATAATGGACAATCGCCCTAAGTGATGCAAAGAATCAACAACATGATTGTAGGCATCTAAATAGCTTCCCTTATCAAAATATTCTTTTCCTTCTAAATAGCGTCGAATTAACTTTGAAAATTGAATACCCGTCTTAATTTTCCTACCGCTGAACGGAAACTCTTGTAGTTCAATTTTTAATTTATGAAGGAATTCATTACGATCAAACAATACTCTGCCAAAGAAAATCCAATCAACTACTTTTTTGTTAGAGCCAATTAGTAACCACTTGCGTAACAATTTTTCTGTAACAGTATGTAAGGCCACCTTATTCCCATCATATAAATAATGCTTTGAGAAAACAGGTTGCTCCGCTTCCTTTACAATAATGAGTAATATGGTATCGAATGTGTCAGTAACATTACTTTGTTCCTCACGCTTCTCCATTAAAATGACACCTAACGTATTAGACTGACTCGCACGTTCTTGATATATTGGGCGCAAAACTTGCTCCATGTTCAGTCCTCCTCTATTTGTTATATGACTTTATTTCGTTAAAATTTCGACATACTCTGAAAGTATTCCTTCTTTGCCTTTTAGTCAAAACTAAAATACTTTGTTCTTATATGTTATAGTAGATTTTAGATTGGGAGGCAAGATATTGTATGAAACCTTACAAAAGTAAAATTAATAAAATCCGTTCTTTTGCATTAGCACTTATTTTCATCGGCTTTGTTGTTATGTATGGGGGAATATTCTTCAAAAACAATCCCATCCTTGTCTTAATCTTCATGACGCTTGGTTTACTATGTATTATCGGTAGTACAGTTGTCTATGCTTGGATCGGACTTCTCTCAACAAGAGCAGTTCAAGTAGAATGCCCAAATTGCCATAAGCATACGAAAGTTTTAGGTCGTGTCGATATGTGCATGTACTGTAACGAACCATTAACACTAGATCCAACACTTGAAGGAAAAGAGTTTGATCAATCTTATAATAACAAAGCAAAAAATTCCTAGCCCCATATAAGAGCTAGGAATTTTTTTAGTATTACAACCACTACTATTAATAGCAATAACCGAATTATATGCTCACTCTATATTTAGAAATTTGTTTTTCCTTTTGACCAGCTATGCCAGTTTTAAAAGAATTTTGCAGGTGCTGTCTGTCATCGAACGATTTAATCATTTGTGCTACTAACTTTTGCGTAATCATATCGTTGATGTCACCAGAGGATTGATCTTGTATTTCATGTTTTGGAATTTTCACTTCTCTAACAATTACTTTTTCACCATTTTCCTTCGTTACTATATGACGTACATAACCATTCTCTTTTATTATTTCGTATGTTGCTTTTCTTTTTTTGTTTGCTAAAAATAAATTGTCAGACAATCGTTCTTCTTTTTTTACTGTACTAAAGTAATTACTACTCCCTAATTGTACATTCATTAAATCCCTCCTAATTAATTGTTTTAAGAGATACTTGTTTAATAAGCTACAACCTCGACGCAGTATAATAAAAAGCCCTTCACCTTCGTGTCATCACCCATATTATTAATATCGAAAATTTCCAGTCTGTTTTAAGAGTATTTCTCGCACGCCATAATAAAAAGCAAGCGAGCTAATTGCCCACTTGCTTTTTAATCGTATTCATTCATACGCTTGCGTAAAAACTCCAAGAAAACTTATTGTACTTTCGCTGCTACATCTTTACACGCTGGACACGTACCATAAATCTCTAGACGGTGTGTATGCACATCAAAGTCTGTTACTTGTGAGGCGAAGTGTTCGATTTCATCTAAACCTGGGTAATGGAAATCGACAATTTTACCACAGCATTCACAAATCATATGATAGTGATCATTTGTAACAAAATCAAAACGGCTAGAGGCATCCCCATAAGTCAGCTCTTTTACTAATCCTACTTCACGGAAAACACGTAAATTATTGTAGACAGTTGCCACACTCATATTTGGAAATTTTCCTTCAAGCGCTTTATAAATTTCATCCGCAGTTGGATGTGTCATCGATTGAATTAAATATTCTAAAATAGCATGACGCTGAGGAGTAATGCGTACACCAGTTGTTTTTAACGTGTCAAGTGCATCCTGTAAATGCGGTATAGACATCGTCATGCACCCCTTTTCATAAGTATTATTAATTTATAATTGTTACAATTAGTGTATCGAATTAAGCTAACATCTGTCAACTTTCGTCCTATGCATCAGCTAAATTAAATTACTTTTTAATATCCTCTCGATAAATCCACGACATTTTCTAGTGCTGTCTCGCCATTTAACCATTTTGTCAAACTCGGCTTAAAAATAGCTAAGCTTCTTTCTACATAGCGAGAAGAATGACTTGAAACATGCGGAGATACTATGACATTCGGACATGTCCATAATGGACTATTTGCACTAAGTGGTTCTTTTTCAAACACATCTAATACGGCATAGCCTATTTCACCTGTTTCCATAGCATGAATAAGAACCTTTTCATCTACTAAATTTCCGCGTCCAAAATTCATGAAAATGGCTTCATTTTTCATTGCACTAAAATGCTCTTCCTTCAATAAATGCGTAGTTTCTTCGGTTTTTGGCAATACGGAAATAACGATATCTGCCTTTGGCAAAGCTTCTGTTAGCTGAGTGAAACTTACCATCTCATCCATATGAGGCGCAGCTTTACCTGAACGGTTACAACCAATTGTCGTTACACCAAATGCTTGTAATAAGCGACCTACTTCCGAGCCAATCGCTCCAGGTCCTAGTATAAGGGCTGTATTATCTCGTAATTCCGTTTGCTTTCCTTTCTTCGACCATTCTTTTTTCTTTTGATGCTCATATAACCATGGTAATGCACGCTTAATGGCTAAAATATGAGCAAGCATCGACTCAGCCATAGGTGATTTATGAATACCTCGTACATTAGATACTAAAATCCCCCGATCAATAATTGCTTGAGCAGGCATTTTTTCTACTCCTGCGGAAGCAACGAAAATCCATTTTAGTTTCGTGGCATACAGCATATTATCATCATTTAAATCTTCGCCATATGTAACTAGTACATCTGCTTTTTGAAGTTCATCCGTAGATAAACCATTTTCAAAAACGAAATCACATTGTGAAAATTCCTCTACTAACGGTTCACGTAAATCGGGTCTTGGTTCAAATGTAAAATAAATTCTCATGAATGTTCCTCCTGATTTGCTAAATATGTGTACACTTCTTCGATATGATTTTTCACGCGTACTTTGCGCCACGCTTTTATAAGATTACCAGCTGTATCAATTAAAAAGGTTGAACGTTCAATCCCCATATATTCGCGTCCATACATTTTCTTTAATACCCAAACATCATAAGCCTCCGCTACAGCATGATCCTCATCCACTAAAAGGGAAAAAGGTAGCCCATGCTTATCAATAAATTTTGTATGCTTTTGTGCATTATCAGGGCTCACGCCTAATACAACAGCATTTAACTGGCTAAAGTCTTCATGCTTATCGCGGAAATCACATGCTTCTGTTGTACAACCTGGTGTCATGTCTTTCGGATAAAAATACAAAATGACATTTTTGCCCCTAAAATCTGCTAATTGCACATGCTCCCCTTTGTCATTAACAAGTGAAAAATTCGGTGCTTTCTGTCCTTCTACTAATGTCATAACAATCTCCTCCTTTTGCATTTCTTATTTTACTCTAAGTAACAAATCAAGTCATATCCCTTATTTTCTTTGGATTTCTTACACTGATAGGTCTACAATAGGTTAAGTATAATTACTTAGGAGGCATAGTTATGAATCACTCAAAATCTGAAGCAGTACACGCAGAAGCGCTTTTACATATCGTTGGTGGTGTGAACAGCCCTTCTCGTTCATATAAAGCAGTCGGTGGGGGCTCGCCCGTTGCAATGGCTCGAGGAAAAGGCGCTTATTTTTGGGATGTTGACGGCAACCGTTACATTGATTATTTAGCTGCATACGGTCCACTTGTTACAGGTCATGGCCATCCACATATTGCAAAGGCGATTTCTAATGCCGCTGAAAACGGTACATTATTTGGTACGCCAACTGAATATGAGGTCACTTTTGCTAAAATGCTAAAAGAAGCCATCCCTTCAATGGATAAAGTACGCTTTAACAATTCAGGTACAGAAGCAGTGATGACAACTATCCGTGTTGCTCGTGCCTATACTGGCCGTACAAAAATTATGAAGTTTGCTGGCTGCTACCACGGACACTTTGACTTAGTATTAGTAGCGGCTGGCTCTGGTCCAGCTACATTAGGCACACCAGATTCAGCAGGTGTAACAACTGCAACAGCAGAAGAAGTCATTACGGTACCATTTAACAATCCCCAAGCATTTACAGAAGCGATGGAAACATGGGGTGACCAAATCGCTGCGATTTTAATTGAACCAATCGTAGGCAACTTCGGTATTGTTGAACCGAACCCTGGATTTTTAGAATTAGTGCATGCAACAGCGAAAGAAAAAGGTGCACTGACAATTTATGATGAAGTGATTACGGCATTCCGATTCCATTACGGTGGTGCACAGATACTACTCGGTTTAACGCCAGACCTTACTGCACTAGGAAAAGTTATTGGCGGTGGTTTACCAATCGGCGCTTACGGTGGTCGTAAAGAAATTATGGATACAGTTGCTCCACTTGGACCAGCATATCAAGCAGGGACAATGGCTGGAAACCCTGCATCGATGCAAGCGGGTATAGCTTGCTTAGAAGTATTAGCCACTCCAGGTGTTTACGATGAAATGGATCGACTTGGTGCGATTTTAGAAGAAGGTATTTTAACTGCTGCCAAAAAGCATGGCGTAACGATTACTTTAAATCGTCTAAAAGGTGCACTAACGATTTACTTTACAGATGTGAAAGTAGAAAACTATGCGCAAGCCGAAAATTCTGACGGAGAAATTTTCGGTCGATTCTTTAAACTAATGCTTGGACAAGGCATTAACCTCGCACCATCTAAATATGAAGCATGGTTTTTAACAACTGAGCATACAGAAGCAGATATTCGTGAAACAATCGAAGCTGTCGACTATGCATTTTCTCAACTTTAAGAAACTACAAAGGACGTTATAATGAAAGTATAGTTATAATGTCCAACAACATATAGCTAAAAAAGAAAGGATAGATGAAACGGGTGGATACCTGCTTACATCTATCCTTTTTGTACATCAGCAATCAAATTTACTGCTACGCCAATTTTGTTATCTCTTCAATTAAAGCACTTATTAGGACAATTAAATTAGCATCCCATGTTTTTTAAGAAATCTATTTTTATAAAATCTTTATTATTATTTTTGTCTGCTCTATAACTATCCTTAGATGAGGCCTTGTAAACATATAAATATTGCTCAGGATTTAATAAGTAATATTTGACCTCTTCCTTTTGCTGCATTTCTAAATCATCTAATTGTACTCCTGCGAAATTTGGTAAAGTGTCAATAATACCGAACTGAACTGATAGCCCCTCTTTAGTGAATTCATGTTCATGCAAATCAATTAAGCTATATTCCATTGATTCCATGATTTGCACAATATCAATCCAGTTATGTATGGATATTTCAGGGGGAACTTCCCACCCTCTTTTATCTCCAGGTACATGAATATCTAAATCTTGAGCTTTCCAATTTTCCCCTGTAACTACTTCTAAGCCAACCGAACCCATTAACAATGGAATAATTTTAATATCATTTAGTTTTTTAGCTATTTTAATAAACTCATCAAATTTTTGATTATTCATTTAACCCTCCAATTTTCATCTCCAAAATTTCACATATGCCATCTAGTACCTTCAAAAAGATTATTTTCGTTAAATAGTGACTACTGTTTGCAACAATTAATCTTTATGCTAATGTCTTTGTCGACAGCTTTATGTATGTTCGTTGTACACTTTCAACACGATTATTTGGTTTCAATTCACGAAAATTTGTTTAATATTAAAGGGAGGGTTGACATTTTGGCTGTTCCCTTTATGCTTGTAGATTAAACAATGTTGTGCATGATTAATAGAAGTCAACTTTTTTATATTATGATATACAAATCTATGTATTTTCTAAGAACTTCCTTCTATAATGTAAAGAAGCATTCATTACGACTTAGCATAATGGTATCCAGATTTTTGTGAGCTTTCTTAAAAAAGCTACTTTTAAATTCTGTGACTTGCGCAGAGACCTTTAACTTGATTAAATCTCACTTTTAAAAGAGGAGCCAAGTTAAAAATATTAGACAGAAAGGACATCGATTTTATTATGAAATTAGGTGCCCGTGTATTTAAAACTGGCGTAGCTATTGTCTTTGCACTATTTATTGCAGAGCTCCTGCAATTACCAACTCCAGTTTTTGCTGGAATTGCAGCAATCTTTGCGATTCAGCCATCTATTTATCGCTCTTATCAAACGATCGTTGAACAAGTACAAGCAAATATTATCGGAGCTTCCATTGCCGTAATCTTCGGTTTACTTTTCGGCCATCACGTCGTGGCTGTAGGTATTGCTGTCATTATCGCAATAGGATTGATGTTAAAATTCAAGCTTGAAAAATCACTTTCTCTAGCACTTGTTTCCGTTGTCGCTATTATGGAGATTCAAGGTGATGACTTTCTTACATTTAGTTTATTTCGCTTTCTTACAATTTTAGTTGGGGTTTTAGCAGCATTTGTTGTAAATCTTGTGTTTTTACCACCAAAATACGAAGTAAAGCTTTTCCGTAAAATTTACTTTTTACAGGATGATATTATTCGCTGGACGAGATTAGCTGTTCGTCAAGCGTCTGAGCATACTTCTACTAAAACTGCTTTAAACAAATTTAGAGAACGTATGCTTAGAGTCGATACACTCTATGAGTTTTTCAAGGAAGAACGAAATTACTTTAAAAACAAAAAATACATTAAAGCAAGAAAATTAGTGGTTTACCGTCAAATGATTACGACTTCAAAAAAGAGTCTAGAATTGTTACATCGTCTGCATAAACATGAAAACGAATTAGCGCATTTACCGACACAATTCCATTTAATGATTCAAGAGCGTCTAGACTTCCTGCTTACCTACCATGAGCAGCTGTTGCTAAAATATACAGGGAAATTAAAGCCTGAGCATTCCGAATGGAGCACACATATCGACTACATTCAACGCAATCAGTTAATGGAAATCTTTATCCATCAAGTGACATATGCACACCAAGAAGGCGATACAGAATTTTCGAGCTATCACCTTTTATATATTTTGTCGCGGATTTTAGATTACGAGGAAAACTTAGAGCACTTAGATACTTTAATCGTGTCATATCAAAGCTATCACGGCCAAGAAATCAACTTGGAAATCGAAGAAGAGTTTATTTAGGTGCCAGGCACTCACACAATTTTGAACTGTGGGAACGCACCTAATGTAAGCTGCAACTAGCGGCGCTTAGCGTGCCAGGCACTCACACAATTATTAAAAAAGCTGACACCTTAATATGGTGTCAGCTTTTTTAAGCTTCATTATTTAAAGCCATTAGTTGCTGCTCTATTTGTTGACGCTTCGTTGCTTGTTCCGCACGTAACTGACGATAACTTGTAATACCAGTAACAATCGTTTCCCACATTTCTTCGAGCGTCATTGTCGACTCACTTTGCTGAGCATATTCCACACTTTGTAAAACAGCATGACTATTGTTTTCACCAAATTGCTTCATACGCTTTTCAAAAGCAGCAGCAGATTCCTGTTGTAGCTGTTGGCGCTTTTCATTCACCGCATTCATAATCCCCATTTTAAAAACAGGAATTGTGGTGACAAACGCTCCATTGATTTGCTCCATTAACTCGCTATTGCCATTGCGTAGCATATCCATTTGGGTTGCCCCTAAAATCGCTACCATTCTGGATTTCTCAAGCTCATCAATTTTTTGGGCACATGTTTCGGCAATTGCTTGTAATGTTGTAAGCTCCATTTTTGCAATTTGATTGCCCGCTTCACTTTGTCTTTCATACATTGGAATTAATGTTGACTTTATCTCATCTAGTTTCATCTCAGCGGCAACGATATATTTTTCAAGCTCCATATAATAAGTCAAATTTTCGTTATAAAGACGAGCTAGCATTCGATTATCATTTGCCAATGCTTCTTCCATTAGGACAAATTGATAATGTACTTTTTCAATATCTCTTCCAAGAACATTATATTTAGCATATAAATCTTCCTTATTTTTCGGCGCACGTTTAAACAATCTCCCTAAAAAGCCTTGTTGTTCAATGACTTCCTTTTTATCAAACTTAGACATTAGGGCTTCGAGCTGCTTTAATAATTCGTTGGATTCATTTACTTTTGAATGGGCAATCGTTCTTAAAATTTGGTCTGAAAAACGTGAAAGTTTAACTGCTGGCTCCTTACCGAGCTCCGTCAATTCAAGCTTGTTTTTTATATTGATTTGGTTTGCAATATGCTGTACTTCTGGACTATGACTTAGCTGTTGTTTTGTTTGTTCTGCTGTTTCAGCTGTTAATCGTTCAAGTACAATCGCTCTACTTGACATTATGTTCCTCCTTCCTTTCCTAGCCGTCAGAAGAAACGGTTAAATAATTTTTTAATCATTTTATCAGGCTTTGACTTTTGTTGCTTTGGCTCTTCAAATTGTAAGTCAAACACCATATGCTCTAAACGATGTCCATCAAACGTATCCTCTAGCAAATGTTTTTCTAAATCAAGCTTACCTGTTGGATTGTAAAAAATAATATCTACACCAAAACGATTTAAAAACGCTAATAAAGCAATATCTTCACGAGATAATACTGGCTGCTGCGGTGCTTGATAGAGCACTAGCTTTGGCACTTCCTGAGCATAATCAAAACTTTGTAATAAGCGCAATATGTCCTTTGGAATCATCGTCATTTGCTTAAATATAAATAATTGCAAATCATACTGTGATTCATTTGGCTGCAGTTTAAGCATAGGCTGCTCACAGGACGTTTTCATTGTATGAGCAATTGCTGATTGTAGCTCCAATGTCAAATCCTCATATTGCCACCAATCACTTTGCATAATCCGCTCTGTAGATAGTTCACCATTCACTAAACAATGCTGATAATGAAAATGAAAATTAGCTCTACTCGTTTTCGCATATGGAAACGCCTGCACAAATACCGCTTGTGGGCTTGCAAGCAATCGATGCATATTTCCCCAATATTCTTCACGGTTACTAGATACGCCACTAACTTTTGCGAAAATTACTGGAATGATGACTTCATCTTTAAGCACCTCAAATTTCGGACGAACCATCGCCTTTTCATTTTCATAAATAAAAATATCATAATATGTCATACGTAGTGTTAGTGAACGCGGCAAATGGTCTTTAAATTGCCATGGTCGATAAACACCCGAATGCTGGTCATGCATTAATTGTTCAAAATGTTGGCTAGAGCTATAGCCCACTGTTGCTTGACGATCTCGTAATTTATCAGGGAATGGCTGTAGCGTTGTTTGACTTACATAGGAGTGCGTAACAGAAAATGCATCTGTTGAATCCACTGTAGCAAATTCATCAATCGCTGCTGGATGGAAGATTAACACATCGCAACCAAGCTCCATTAATAATAGGAGGAAATAGCGCTGACTAATTGTTGTTTCACCATACCAAATGACCTTCGGGAAATCATCTGTCGGCTTCATCGCTTTTGTCCACTGAATCCAATGGTTTTTTAACCACTTCACCATATCAATTAAAAAGCGTCGAAAGTCATTCGCTAGTAATCCAAGTGATTGCTGATCTCTGAAGCGCTCCACTACTCGCATCGTCACGAGCTGCAAATGACGATTCATCGAAGGATCATCATGCTTAGGAATAAGTTGGTGACCATACATCATGGCAATTAGTCGATTAATCGACAAGCCTTTAGGGGATTGCTGATGTTGCTCTATAATCGTTTGCAATGCCTGAAAATCTTTTTGCTCAATATGTTTATTTAATTCTTCGCTTAAAATATGGATATTTGGATTTTGTGACATTGTATATAAAGAATTAAAATATTCATCTTCTTCTAGCGGGACACCTAATATACGTACAGCAATACGGCTAAAACGAACGTGTTGTTCTGTCACCTCGTAAACTGCTCGCACATTAGCTGCTTCTTGGAAGGCTTGTAGCCAATCATAAGAATCTCTTTCTAATACTGATTCAATTGTGACCGTTTGCATACAAGCATCACCTCCTTACATCATACTTCCACAATTGGTTGCATGGCAGCCAATTGTAAAACATCTTCCAATAAATGTTTTGTAAATGCTTCACCACTATGTGCCGAATATAGGGTGTTCTTTAGTATTTGTGGTTGTTTGTCTTTTAAGTCACCGTGCGATGGCGTGTAGCCTTTATCTGCCAAAGCGAGCATTCCATAATCCATTATGGAATCACCCGCTGCCAAGTGCATAGTATATGTACAATGCTCCTTCAAATACGAAATTGCGGCTTCTTTTGTAAGCACCTTTGGCATAAAGTACAATTTTCGTCCTTGCAAGAGTACATGCCAACCATGTACCGCAAAGTCTTGAATCATAGCCTGCACATCGTCATGCTGCAAAATATGACAATCCACATAATGTACATAAAATAACTCATCAACATAGAACGATTGTTGAAGCCAACATTGTGATTTTATGTTATTAAATTGGCGTTCTAAATCTGCTTGTGGAATGGAAGAATCTTCAATTCGTTTGCGTAAAATTTTGGCCCATTCCACATTAGGGCGTCCTTGTTCTATTATTGTACCCCCATTACTCGTAATTGCAAAAGTAGGACACAACTCTTTTATTGCATGTATTCGTTCATATTGATGTAATGCACGTGTTGTAACAGGTACGAATAATGTTTGTTGGTGAACCTGTTGCAATAATGACATTGTATCTTCTGTCATCATACTAAGTCCTTCCCCATTTTTTCGCTCAACCGTAATTGGGGCTGTATTGGGTGGATACTTATCCATCATGCGCTGAGAGTAAATAAGCGTACGATCTAAATCAGATGTAAATAGTAGCATGTCTTCCCTCCTCTACACTTCTTTTATTAAGCCACAGCATGCATAGGACATTTGTGGATATTCCTCAATTTCAACATTCTTTTCCTTTGCTAAAAGTAAAATGTGTGCTAATTCATGCACATAGGTAGGGTTAATTAATATTTTCCATGGGACTCTGCGAAGTAATACCCGTGTTGTTTCTCCAACTCCTGGCTTCACAAAGTTACTATTTGTTATGCCATAATGTTGTTGAATTGCAATAACCGATTCCAACCCTTTCCATGTAATAGTAGAAGGTATTCGTGCTCGAAGCTGTTGCTCTACATCTTTCTCAACTTGTAAAAAATAGGCGCTAATACGATCAATATACAAATTGGAAACATCCGCATGCTGAAGTTCTTTATAAAATTTCGCTCCGTGAAAGTCATTTACATCCATGAACTGTGCATTCCATACTGTGCGGCTAACTAAGCCTGACACAGTTGAATTTAAACATGCCGATGGTATTAAAAAATCAGCACGTGTACCATAGATTGCAGCACAATGGCCTGGGTCAGCAAGCACCGCTAATGTCGCATCCAATTGTTCATTATTTTGCTCATTATAGCTTTCACAAGCTTGTTGTAATTCTCTCGTAATCGCGCCTTTCCCTGTCCATCCATCAATAAATTGTATTTGTGCAAGTGGGTGCTGAGAATATATGTATCGTATAGCGTAGTCATCAATACCCCGACCTCGGAGAATCGACATCGTATAGTGCGGAACGCTCACGTTATAATGCATTTTTATATAACGTTTAATTAAAATGCCAATAGGTGTTCCTGCTCTCGCTAAACTAACAAGCACTAAATTATCTAAGCCTCTACGCTCTACAATTTGTTGTGCTACTAATCCAACCGCAAGCGCAATACGTTGTGCATAATCATCTAATGTTAGATAAAACAGCTTCATATACGCTTCAGAAGGAAGATACTCTACTGGCAACATTTCTGAATAGTGGGTACCCGATTGAATAAGTCGTTCACGCTGTTCATTAGCTATTTCTAAGTGAATGGTACTAATATCTCGTAGTAAAAAAACAACATCTTCTGCAGAATAGCTTCCCATTTTATCTGGTTGCTTCATCTCAGGCATTATTCAGTCCCCCATTCATGCATACAAATCACATATATATTTGCGTTACTAACAGATTTTAATGCATGTACTGCACGTGCTACTACCTCTTTATTGGCTATACGTTCTACAACTAAAAAAAGTTCTGAATAAGAATGGCTATTTAAATTATATAAGTAATTTTCTACACCATTATTTTCTGGACTTTCGAAAGCAATTTTTTCTGTTATTGTATAGGATGGATTATTTGCACAATAAATTGGGCTACGTGTCGTCGCTTGGAAATAAACATCCTCTCCTAAACAACTTGCTATTTGCATAGGCACATACATAAACTCCCCTGTACCAATAACAAGTGCTGGTCCCCCTGTACGAAGGGCACGTAACTGGTTTGCGATCGTTTGATACATCTTTTTATGTACCACATGTTGCTCAGTCGTTAGCATTAAACGACCTGTTGCTAATATATACGGAGCCTTATTTATCACACCGTTTTCAGCGATAGAATAGTAATGTTTCTGTGCACCTGTTTCATTCGCCGAAAGCAACTTCATTTCAGTTGTTGCTTGCGATGTAATTTGTACCTGATGATTTGTTAATAGTGGTGTACCCTCACAAATAAATTGACCACTCATTATCGATACAAAATCAATCGTTACCCCCCACTTAACTTCTAGCTCCGCAAACATTGCTTGTTGCTGTGGAGAACGCCAATCTAAAATCGATAAAACGGAATAACGCTCAACAGTAGGGAATTTTTGGCGTAGTGTTTCAATAATGTTGACCACTGTATTTCCCGTTGTTATTTCATCGTCAATGAGCACAATCTGTTTTGCCTGAAGTAATTTTTCAGGTTGCTCACAGTACACGCGATGACTCGTCGCATGTGAATGTTCTTCTTCGAAAGTGACAAATGGCTCGAGTTCTGGCAGTAGTTCTCGCGTTGTATGGACATACGTTGCATTGGACTTAAAAGCATTAAAAACTGCATGCCCAAGAGCTGTTGCTGTTTCAGCAAAGCCGATAAATAAAACTTCCTCCGATAGCTCCAGTCTTTGCTCCTCTACTTGCTGTAAAACCTCTTGCATGTTTTGCTGCTTTTGTATTGCCTGTACAACTGGCTGTACTAATAAAGATTCACGACCAACCAGTTTTTCATGATACATCATTGCTAAAAGTGTACCAGTAAGAATTGGCACTTGTGGTCGAACTGCTAAATGTTTGCCAAGGACAGTACTAACAAATAAAAATTGTCTCTTTTTATTAATACGTGTCGCCATTTTGAATAAATCCGTCATAGCAAAATTATAAAGGTTGTGGGTAATCTTGATATCAATATTATAATCTTGAATAATGTTCAACTTGTTGTTGCGTTTCGTCATCCGTATTTCCTCCTACACTTGCATTCAATAATAGAGAGGCAAAATCTGCAGATTCATTGTATACACCATATATATGTGCTTGGCGTAAAACTTTCTGTGCCCATCTTATATGTGGCTTCATTTCATTCATTTTATTGGCATACTGGCTTTTTAAAACACCCTTTTGCCCTTCATTATCAATAATACTAGTGGCATCTACAAATTCTTCATAAGAGACAACATACAGTGCATGGACAATACGAATGTGACTGGGATGTATAATTGTTTTACCTAAAATGCCATTTTGTCTATCTAAAATTACTTCCTTCATCAAGCCATCCAAATAATCATCAAGTAATGCCTTACGTGCATATAAAGCTCCCTTTTCACTGAAAGGTGTTGCTCTTAGCGTTGGTTTCAATACCCGTTCATTGCTGAAATATTCCCATACTGGTCCAGAAATAACAAAGTCCTCATCCTCACGACCAAGTACATTGACGATATCTGCAATGCAGTCTCGAATAACGGCTATATCATAAATTGTTGAGTCTACTCGGCGACGAATTCCATAAATCCCGCAAAAGTCAGTAGCACCGATTCGTACATTAAGTACACGTTTTCTGTATCGATGCAACACATCTTTAATTGCAAATAAAGCTTCCATTCGAGACTCTTTGTATAAAATATCTCGGCTTTCTAAAATAGGCATCCCATACAATGTTAGCTGATGCTGTTCAATTGTTTGCTCCAGCAATTCAAAGTAGGCAGCTCCTTGGATAGCTGTAAACTTAGGAAATACGTAACCCGTAAGCACTTCCTGTCGCTTTCCTAATACGGAAGTCAACAGTCTAAATTGCTCAACGCTTCGCACACGAATAAATAGTAGTGGCAAATCTTCAAGTAAAATTTCGTTATGGACATAAAGTGTGTAGAGAGCACTTATATCTTCAATTATTTTTTGCTCACAGCTCGCTAACTCTGCATCCCCAACTGCATCCTCTAAATCTATGACAAACGATTTTAAATCTTGATATTTTTGTGATTGTACCATGTCAATAATGTTAGGCTTAGATGCAGGCATATATAACGTTGCACCTAATGCATACGATAAAATATCAGGTGAATCTAGTTTTGTAAATGTGCGTGGTCGTTGATAAAAAATCGTCTCCGCTTCTGTTGCAAAATATTGCATCCAATTCTCTCCCTCATCAAAGAATGATCTTTGTAAAAAAGGCACTGCATCAACCTGTTTATACAGACTAATACAGTGCCTTCCGTTAAGTTCATCATGATATAAATTAATGCCTACTAGTGGCCACTATTGATATCCATCTTCCTTTTATTACTCTAGACCATAAGCATTGATTAACGAAGCGAGCCCACCTTGATAGCCAGAGCCAACAGCGGCAAATTTCCATTCGCCATTATGTCGATATAGCTCACAAAATACGACCGCAGTTTCAATACTGAAGTCTTCTGCTAAATCATAGCGAAGAACTTCTGAACCAGATTCTTCGTTCGTTAAACGAACATATGCATTAAGAACTTGTCCGAAATTTTGACGGCGACCTTCAGCATCATAAATTGTCACTGTTATAACAATCTTTTCAATTTGAGGGGATACTTGCTTTAAGTTTACAAGAATTTTTTCATCGTCTCCGTCACCTAAACCAGTACGGTTATCACCCATATGCTGGACAGATTTATCAGGACTTGTTAGATTATTGTAGAAAATAAAGTCTTGTTCATTCCGGCATTTTCCTGATGCATCCAATAAAAATACAGATGCATCTAAGTCAAAGTCACTTCCTCCATCGAATTGTTTAACATCCCAGCCTAAACCAATCCCAACATTATTTAAGCCTGGATCCTGTTTCATTAAATCAATGCGTTGTCCTTTACTTAACTGAATACCCATTAGAAAAAAACTCCCTTTCTCGTGTAAAGTTAAACCGTTAGTTTACGCTTAAGCCATAATCATTACAAAGTGCAGCTAAACCGCCTTGGTATCCAGCACCAATCGCGTTAAATTTCCATTCTCCATTGTGACGGTATAGTTCGCCTACCACTACAGCCGTTTCAATACTAAAGTCTTCACCTAAATCATAGCGAATGATTTCTTCATTTGTAGCAGCATTTATAATGCGAATAAATGCGTTAGACACCATACCAAAGTTTTGGCTACGTGCTTCTGCGTCATGGATTGTAACAGTGAAAGCTAAGCGTTGAACATGTGCAGGTATTTCTTTTAACGAAACTTTAACGATTTCGTCATCCCCTTCGCCAACTCCTGTTAAGTTATCGCCAGAGTGTTCAACAGAGCCATTACCACCAATAGTATTGTTGTAGAAGATGAAGTCATTTTGATCTGCTACTTTACCTGTATCCGCAAGTAAAAAAATGGAGGAATCTAAATCAAAATCATGTCCACCATCATATTTGTTTGTATCCCAACCTAAACCTACAATTACATTCGATAAACCTGGGTTTGTTTTTGTTAAATCTACCTTTTGACCTTTTTGTAATGAAATACCCATTTGTATTCCTCCTCAAATTTATAATTATTGATATCTTCGAACTACATCACCAAGTTTTACATCATTTGTACCGTTACCAATAGCAGCAAATTTCCATTCGTTACCGTGACGATAAATTTCACCACACACTAGTGTTGTTAAATTCGAGTAATCATCAGATAAATTATAACGAATTAGTTCATTGCCTGTCTTGTCATCGTACACGCGAATATACGCATTTTGAATCATACCGAAGTGTTGCTTACGTCCAGCTGCATCATAAATGTTCACGACAAATACTAATTTATTATATTGAGCAGGCACTGCTCCTAGCTCAACAGTAATTACTTCGTCATCACCAGCGCCGTCTCCTGTTAAGTTATCACCAGAATGGATAACAGATCCACATTTACTTGCTAATTTGCCGAAGTAAACTACATCATCTCCTGCAACGATACGATCATCTTGCAACATTAAAACTGAGGAATCACAGTCAACATCTCTACCTGCTGTTTTACCACTAGAAAATAAGCCGCCTAAAAAGCCACCACTTTTTGCTTGGCTTACAGGGTCCCACCCTAAGCCAACTTTAATTTTATTTAAACCAGCATTCCCTTTTGTTAAATCTACACGCTGTCCCTTTTGTAAATTAATTCCCATTTTTAATGCCCTCCTTAATTGAATGTACCTCTGCTGAAAAAATACTAACAATATCTAATATGTTTATTAACTAATTTTATCCAATTATAAAACTAATAGTAAAGGGGTTTTCCGCTAAGTGATAGCCCTTTGCTATAAATCATAGATTTTTATAGAAAGTTTATAGCATAACGATTAATCCATACATATTTTCCTAATCAACACGGCTTGTTACAGTGTTACAGCATAAACTTTTAAATACTTTAGGTTTACGCTTCTTGTAACCCTCCATTAAAGAGCAGTAGTTACGTCAATAAAGTATGTATGTCAGCATAAATTAAGTCTAAAATAATATTACATAAAATTCAAATAATGGCTCCAGGATGAAATTGTAAATTTTTATTTACGATATTTATTCATCTTAACAATTAAAAAACCTTCTAACTTTTCAGTAGAAGGCTATTTTAATATTAGTTTTTCATTTTTGGATCAAGCGCATCTCGCAAACCATCACCCATTAAGTTAAAGCCGAGTACGGTTAACATAATCGCCAACCCTGGGAAAATCATTGTCCATGGCGCTTTTAATAAGTAGATTCGAGCATCCGCAAGCATTTTTCCCCATTCGGGTGCTGGCGCCTGTGCCCCTAATCCTAAGAAACCTAGTGCAGCAGCTTCAATAATCGCTGTTGCAATTGCTAATGTTCCCTGTACAATTATCGGCGTCATAGAGTTAGGTAAAATATGAGAAAATAAAATACGCGAATCTCGCATCCCTATGGCTTTTGCTGCTACGATATATTCCTCTTCTTTTACACTTAACACTTTCGATCGAATTAACCGCCCAAAGTTTGGTACGTTAATAATGGCAATCGCAATTAAAGCATTTTGTAATGACGGCCCAAGTACAGCCACTACAGCAATTGCTAATAAAATACTAGGAAACGCCAACATAATATCAAAGATTCGAGAGATAATTGTATCAATCCATTTTCCATAATAACCTGCAAGAATTCCAAGTGTACTTCCGACAATTACCGAAAGAATAACGGCAAAAAATCCGATCCTTAACGATATACGTGCACCATGAATAATCCGAGAAAAAATATCCCGCCCAAAGTCATCTGTTCCAAACCAATGCGCACTTGAAGGTGCCAATAAGCGCTTTGATAAATCCTGTTCATTAATTCCTTGTGGTGCAATGTACGGACCAAATACAGCAAGAAGTATAAAAAATACTACAATCCCAGCACCAACTAGGGAGATTTTACTTTTTTTAAAGCTACGCCAGCCTTCTCTCCAAGGACCTGCCGCACGCTCTCGACTTGCTACTGCTTCTTTTTTTATATCTATCGCACCAGTCATTATCGCATCTCCCTCCTATTTATATTTAATGCGTGGATCTATCACTGTATAAAGTAGATCGACAATTAAATTAATCATAATGAAAATAAACGCAACGATTAAAATACCTGATTGGATAACTGGATAATCACGGAAGCCAATGGCATCGTAAATATAACGACCAATACCTGGCCAACTGAAGATGGTTTCTGTTAAAATGGCACCACCAAGCAGTAACCCTGTTTGTAACCCAATTACTGTTAACACTGGAATAACTGCATTTTTCAGTGCGTGTTTATAAACAACAATAAACATTTTTTGTCCTTTTGCTCTAGCTGTACGAACATAATCGGAGCGCATAACCTCCAGCATGGAAGAGCGAGTAATTCTTGCGATAATCGCCATTGGAATTGTAGCAAGTGCCACCCCTGGTAATACTAAACGTTTTAACACTTCCGTAAACTGATCAAATCTCCCTTGAAGAAGTGTATCGAGCAAATAAAAATGCGTAATGGCGGTTATAGGGTCACGGACATTATCACGTCCCGATGTTGGGAACCATCCAAGGTTTATACTAAACGCCCATTGTTCCATTAAACCTAGCCAAAAGACTGGCACAGATACCCCAATTAAAGCAATGACCATCGCTACATAATCAAACCATGAATTTTGGAACCAAGCTGAAATAATACCTGCATTGACTCCAACAACAATTGCAATAATCATTGCAAATAAGGCTAATTCTGCTGTTGCCGCTAAATAAGGAAATATCTCTTGTGACACAGGTAACTTTGTACGCAATGAAACACCTAAATCGCCCTGAAAAATACCACCTAAATAGCCAAAATATTGTGTGTACCATGGCTTGTCTAATCCTAAACTTGCGTTTAATGCCTCAACCGCCTCTTTCGTCGCCTGCTGACCTAAAATCACTTGCGCGGGGTTACCAGGAATTAAACGAATTAACATAAAGACGATAAAAGTCATTCCAAGCAAAACTGGGATTAATTGAAATAAACGCCTTCCCATATAGTGAAGCATCTTTTTCACCTCTCTGTAATTTTCTAATTATACTTTTGCTATGAAAAGCATTGAAGTCTATACACATACTGTAGAAAGGGACAGCCTTCAACAAACGATAGCCGTTTAGATAGTTTGTCTTTCATACAGAAAAACGGGTTGCGACCAACATAGTCACAACCCGTTTTTACAACGCTAGACAAAGTCCAAAGCTGTAAAAATCTTGTTACGTCACTATGAGTAAGCGACAATTTTCATTTCTCTATTGTCTAATTCATATCTACTGCTTCTAAACGGTCAGAGCCAGTTGGATGTGCATGGTAATTTGAAACTTTTGTACTTGCAGCTAAAATAGGAATTGAGTGTGCAAGTGGAACCCATGGAGCATCCTCAGAAATGATTGCTTGCGCTTGTTTGTAAAGTTCAATACGTTTGTCTTCATTTACTTCTGTTTGTGCAGCAACAAATAATTTGTGTAACTCTTGGTTGTCATAGAACGTGTAGTTATTTGAGCCGATATTATCAGCGTCTAATAATGTGTAAAGGAAGTTGTCTGCATCGCCGTTATCACCTGTCCAACCAAGTAAGAACGCATCCGCTTCACCATTTTGAGCTTTTTCTAAATACGTAGCCCATTCGAATGAAACAATTTTAGATGGAATGCCTACATCAGCTAAATTCTTTTGAATAGCTTCTGCAATTTTTTGTCCATCTGGCATATATGGACGTGGTACTGGCATTGCCCATAATTCAATTTCTTTACCGTCATAGCCTGCTTCTTTTAATAATGCTTTTGCTTTTTCAGGATCATATGCGTAACCTGTAATATCATCGTTGTAGCCAGCAATAACTGGTGGCATCGGGTTTTTCGCAGGCTGAGCTAATCCTTCATAGAAAGCATCAACTAACGCTTGCTTATCAATTGCATAGTTTACTGCTTGACGCACTTTTACATTATCAAATGGTGGGCGTGTTACTGTTAAACCAAGGTAACCAACGTTCATAGAAGGACGTTCGATTAATTGTAAATCACCATTTGATTCGATTGACCCTTTATCAGATGGACTTAATCCATCGACAACATCTACCTCGCCGTTATTTAGTGCATTTAAGCGAGCAGAGTTATCAGGAATCGAACGGAAAATTACTTTATCTAATTTCGGGAATCCTGCAACACGATAGTCAGGATTTTTCTCAATTGTAATAGAATCATTACGTGTCCAACTTACAAATTTGAATGGACCTGTTCCTACTGGCTTATCGATAAGCGCATCGTCATTTGCTTCAAATGCACTTGGAGAAGCAATTGCAAATGGTGACATTGCTAAGTTTTTCAAGAATGGTGCTTGTGGCTGCTTCAGTTTGAATACAACCGTTGAATCGCCTTCTGCTGTAATTGATTCAATTACTTGCTCACCGCCCATTGTGAATTGGGACATGAAGTACGGGAACTTATCAGCGCCAGCTTTCCAGCGCTCGAAATTTTTCACAACTGCTTCTGCGTTAAAATCAGAACCATCGTGGAACTTTACACCTTCTTCAAGTTGGAATGTGTAAGTTAGTCCATCTTCTGAAGCTTCCCAAGATTTTGCTAAACCTGGATGCAATGTAACATCTTCATCTCCAAAGTTAATCAGTGTTTCATAGATATTCACTGTAACTTTAAAAGATTCACCTTCTGTTACTGTTGCAGGGTCAAGTGCAGTGGAATCCCCACCTCGACCATATACTAATGTTTTTTCACTGCCGTTAGCTGAATCACCGCCAGTAGACGTATCTTTTGAACCTGTATCCTTGCCATCAGAGCCACCACTACACGCAGCTAAGATTGTCGAGAGAACAAGGATTAGCATGACGCCTAATGACCAAAGCTTCTTTTTCTTCATTTAATTTCCCCCTAAAACTTTTTTATATCATTTAATGTTGAAGTGCATCATAAAGATGACAAGCAACATAATGACCCTGTTTCACTTCTTGCAGTTTCGGAACAACGCTTGAGCATTGCTCTTTCTTAAATGGACATCTTGTATGGAATGCACAGCCGCTTGGCGGATTAGATGCACTCGGAATATCCCCAGATATAATAAGCTGCTCACGTTCAAAAGTTGGATCAGGCACAGGAACTGAAGATAATAATGCCTGCGTATATGGGTGGAGCGGCTCTGCATATAAATTCTCACTATCTGTTAACTCGACTAACTTGCCTAAATACATAACTCCGACACGATTACTAATATGCCGAACAACCCCTAAGTCATGTGAGATAAAAATATAAGTAAGCTTTAATTCCCTCTGCAATGTTTGCATTAGATTTAAAACTTGAGCTTGAATCGATACATCCAGTGCTGAAACAGGCTCGTCCGCAATAATAAGACGAGGATTGGTCATTAGCGCACGAGCAATGCCTATACGCTGTCTTTGACCTCCACTAAATTGATGTGGATAACGTTTTGCGTGATATTCATTTAATCCAACGATTTCAAGAAGCTCAATGACTTTCTTTTTTCGTTCTTTGGAATTGCCCATACCATGTACAATGAGCGGTTCCTCTAAAATCTTGCCAATCGTATGGCGTGGATTTAACGAAGCATAAGGATCTTGGAAAATCATTTGGATATCTCTTCGCGCTTTCCGCATTTCATTGTTGGACAATGTGGATATCATTTTGCCTCCAAATTCAATGTTACCTGCTGTCGGCTCAAGCAAGCGCATTAATAGGCGACCTGTCGTTGACTTGCCACATCCCGATTCACCTACGATACCTAATGTTTCGCCTTCAAATACTTCAAAGGAAACATCGTCTACAGCTTTTACATCACCAACCTGTGAATTAAAGAAACCTTTCCGAATAGGAAAATACTTTTTTAAACCATCAACCTTCAACAACACTTTCGACATATTGAACCACCTCCTGTTCTTCCAATAAAAAGCACCTTGCCTTATGTTGCGCTGTCGCTTCATATAAAGGTGGTGTTTCCTGTAAGCAACGCTCCATCGCAAATTCACAGCGTGCTGCAAATCGACAGCCGTCTTTAATCGTGCCTGGCTTTGGCACACTACCAGGTATCGAATAAAGACTGTCTTTTTTATAACGCATATCTGGTACTGATTTAATAAGCCCTTGTGTATAAGGATGCTTTGGCGTTTTAAAAATTTCTTGTATGGACGCTTCTTCAACAATTTGTCCAGCGTACATAACGATAACGCGTTCGCAAGTTTCTGCTACGACACCTAAATCATGGGTAATTAATAAAACAGCCGTATTCATCCGCTTGTTCAAATCTTTCATTAGTTGCAAAATTTGCGCTTGAATTGTCACATCTAGCGCTGTTGTCGGTTCGTCGGCAATCAGTACCTTCGGGTCACAGACAAGCGCCATGGCAATCATGACACGTTGGCGCATCCCACCTGACAATTGATGTGGATAATCCTTTAATAACTCCTCCGCACGAGGTAACCCTACTAGTTTCATAATTTCTATCGCTCGTGCAAAAGCTTTCTTTTTAGACCACTTAGGATTGTGAATTAAAATAGCCTCTTTCAATTGCTCCCCTATAGTAAATAAAGGGTTTAAGGAAGTCATCGGCTCTTGAAAGATCATCGCCACATCTTTCCCACGAATTTTTTGCATTTGCTTATCAGTTAATTTCGCTAAATTTTTGCCATCTAACAGTACTTGTCCACCTGTGATTTTTCCAGGTGGCGATGGTATTAAGCCCATAATGGACAAAGATGTCACACTTTTACCACTGCCTGATTCTCCAACAATCCCTAAAATTTCCCCTTCATGGACCGAAAAATCAATATCGTCAACGGCAGGAATCTGTCCATCATCTGTGAAAAAGGTTGTTTGTAAACCTTTAATCTCTAACAGCTTTTTTCGCATGTTCAACCGCCCCATCCTACCAATATTTTTTAATTTTACAAATTTATAGTTTATTATATACTAACTATCAATAAATTCTCTATTTTCAGATAATTCTAACTAAATTCCTCCTCTCTTTCAATCATTATTTTTCTACCAATAGCATATATTTTCTACATTTTCCGCCTTCTATATAAAAAATTCGTAATTTTACGATATTTTTCTACAGAAATAGTTTCCATTTAACATGTAATTATAAAAGCAGCCGTTCATTTTATTGCTAAATAAGCCCTTGTATACAAAAAAGCCTTTCATTCACCTAGGAATGAAAGGCCAGTGCCAGGCACCCAAACAATTTAATCTAAGTGTTGTACTTGGAATAAATTGAAGTATGTGCCTTGCTCCTTCATTAATTGCTCATGATTTCCTTTTTCAATTAATTGACCATGATCAATAACAAAAATATTATCGGCATGTGTAATTGTAGAAAGTCGGTGCGCAATAATAATAGTTGTTCGATCATGTACTAAGGCATCGAGCGATTCTTGAATAAGTGCTTCACTTTCTAAATCGAGCGCTGATGTTGCTTCATCTAAAATTAAAATCGGTGGGTTTTTTAAAAATACACGGGCAATGGCAACACGTTGCTTTTGTCCACCCGATAATTTTACACCACGCTCGCCAACCTTCGTGTTATAGCCATTTGGCAAGCTCATAATAAAGTCATGTGCATTCGCTGCTTTTGCAGCAGCAATCACTTCTTCCTCCGACGCTCCAGGTTTGCCCATCAGTATGTTTTCCTTTACCGAATCACTGAACAAAATATTATCCTGTAGCACGATGCCAATTTGAGCGCGTAATGATTGGATTGTAACGTCCTTCACATCATGACCATCTACATATACCGCTCCGTCTGACGTATCATAAAAACGTGGAATTAAGCTAATAATGGTGGATTTCCCACCGCCACTCATTCCTACAAATGCGACTGTCTCCCCTGGATTTATGGTGAAATTCATATTTTTTAATATTTGCGAACCATCCACTTCATATTGAAAAGCGACATTCTCAAATCGCACCTCACCTGTTGCAGGCGATAATGCTAGTGCATTTTTTTTATTTTTGACCTCATAAGGCTCGTCTATTAGTTCAAACATGCGATCCATCGAGGCAATTGATTGCGTTAACGTTGTCGATGAACTTACTAATCGGCGAAGAGGCCCGTAAAGACGTTCAATATAAGCAATAAAAGCAACCATTGTTCCGACCGATAAAGATCCATTAATTACTTGATAGCCTGCATAAGCAATCACAAGTAATGGTGCTACATCGGTAATCGTATTGACGACCGCAAAAGATTTAGCATTCCATTTTGTTTGATCCAATGCTTTTTCTAAAAACTCGCCGTTTGCTTCATCAAATAATTTTTGTTCGTGCTTTTCGAGCGTAAAACTTTTAATAATACTCATGCCAGCTACTCGTTCATGAAGATAACTTTGAACACCTGCAAGTGCTTGTGAGCGGTTGCGTGTTAAAGTTCGAAGTTTCCCAAAGAAGAACCTAACGCTTATTGCATAAAACGGAAATGCGATAAGTGCCACAAGTGTTAGTTTAACGTCCATTGCTAGCATAATAAAGACGGCAATAACAATCGTTGCCAAGTCCAGCCATACATTCATTAATCCTGTCATCACAAAGTTTTTCGTTTGCTCCACATCATTAATTACACGTGAAATAACTTCACCTGCTCTTGTATTAGCGTAATACTTTAAGCTAAGGCGCTGTAAATGTGCGTAAATTTCTTTACGAATATCAAAAAGAACCTTATTACTCACATGCTGTGCAAAATATTGACGATAGTATTCTATCGGTGGTCGTATAACGAAAAATACAATTATTGTACCGCCTAACCAGTAAAACAACTCTTTTGTTTTTTCAGTATCCGTCAAATCTTCCGCACCAATAATATCATCAAGGACTATTTTTATGAGCAGTGGAATAAATAACGGGATGGCAAATTTCACAATACCAATTAAAACCGTTAAAATAATTTCCCATGTGTATGGTTTTACAAAACGCATATAACGCTTTATACTACCCATTTTTCATCACTTCCTTATTAGAAAACCTCTTCTTTATGTGGCTTTCTATACATTAAAAAAAGAAACAGACATTCTACGACGAATGCCCTTACGTATTATAGCAATATTCAGCATGAAGTACAGTTAGTTAGCTTTTAATCCTAACTATTTTTTACTTTCATCGATTTCCCTATTTATAAATTACCCCATATATGCAAAAAAACACCCATTAGATTAACTAATAGGTGTTACTGACTATCATCTGCTTGCATATCGAGCTGAAACTTATAACGACTTGTCCAAGCATCGATAAAATCAGGTGCAAAAGGTCCTCTTTTTTGTTGAATCCAGCTAATTAATTTTTCGACATTACGCTTTAAAATTTTATCGATGACATCTGGGTAAGACATTTCCTGGCGATGCTGTTCATATTCATCTTCATCTAAAAGGGTATACGACATATCCGGAAAAACCTTAATATCTAAATCGTAGTCAATGTATTTAATGGCATTATTATCGAAAACAAATGGTGAGCTTAGATTACAATAATAATACACACCGTCTTCACGCAGCATGCAGATGATGTTAAACCAGTGCTCCGCATGGAAATAACAAATAGAAGGCTCTCTCGTTAGCCACGTACGACCATCGGATTCTGTCACAAGTGTTCGTTCATTCGCACCGATTATAATGTTTTTAGTTCCTTTTAACACCATTGTCTCTTGCCAAACACGGTGGATGCGGCCATTGTGCTTATAACTATGTATTTGTATCGTTTCTCCTTCTACTGGTATTGCCATTTTTGAAGCCCACCTTTTCGTCTATGCTACCTAAATCTAGCAGTCTCTAGTATATTATAGCAATCTGTACGCGAAAGGTGTAGTTGAAAACTACAAATTTCACTGTGTCGTGTTATTTATGTACAAATTTTCGAAAATTAATTGCTATTTCCATCATTACTGCAAAATTCAAATGAGATTTCTTACGTAATAAGCTTATGCTTTTGTGAGGAAAAATAGAAAAGGGCTGTCCTTTTCATCTTTTCGATTTTAGACAGCCCCTTAGAAGGTAAATGCAATTATGCAGTTACAAAGTGATTACTCACTTGCGTTCGTGTTTTGGTTATTCTTTGCATATTTGCCTGAAGCTTGAGCTTTATTTTGCTCAGCTTTAGCATTTTGCTTTTGCACTTCGTTGAAGTCCGTTTCATAACCAAACTCTTCACTTTGGCGTTGCATGTTTTTATTTGCTTGTTGGTTTGTGTTTTGATTTTTCTTCATTTGTCATTCACCTCCACGCTAATTATTGTGTACAGAGGTGATTACTTTTATGCTCATTAATTTTTATTTTCGATTGCTTAATTATGGTATAGCCACTATTTTATTGCTTGCCATATTTTTAACATTGGCACTGGCATAGGTAATAATTCGATTTGCTCTCGAGTTAGCCATTCACCCTCTTCAAATGATTTACACTTCATATAATAAGCATTCACATGCCAAGTTAAATGTGAGAAAACATGTTTAAATGTTAAAATTTCCTGTTGTGCTTGTGTTTCAACTTTATAGTGCTGAGCAAATTTTAATAATGAGTCCTCTGCTTGTTCAAGCATCGGGAATTGCCACATATTCGCTAGTAATCCTACTGCTGGCCGTTGCTCCATTAAAATTCGCCCTTGCTCATCCTCACAAACAAAAACGTCGTATAAAATATGCTTCATCTTGACTTTTTTTGTTTTCACAGGTAGTTTTTCTGGTTCTCCCTCATTAAATGCGGTGCAAAATTCACGGACAGGACATAGTAAACATTTAGGAGAAGTTGGTGAACAAATAAGCGCCCCAAGCTCCATTAAACCTTGATTAAAGGATGATGCATTATGAGGATCAATGAGTTCATCCACAGCTTCTTCGAAAATTTTCTTTGTTTTTGGTAGTGCAATATCTTCATGTATATTAAGTACACGGCTTAAAACCCGCATGACATTACCATCAACCGCATGTTCTGGCTTATTATAGGCAATACTTAATATAGCACCTGCGGTATAAGGACCAATCCCTTTTAACTTTGAAATTTCATGGCGATTATCAGGTACGATTCCGCCATAGTTTTCTAACACCTCACGAACGCCTGCTTGCAAATTTCTCGCCCGTGAGTAATAGCCAAGGCCTTCCCAATGTTTTAATAAATATTCTTGTGGTGCCTCAGCTAATAATTCTAAAGTTGGAAAGCTTTCCATAAAGCGATTGTAATAAGGAATAACTGTGTCAACTCGTGTTTGCTGTAGCATTACCTCAGATACCCAAATTTTATAAGGGTCTTTAGTATGCCGCCAAGGTAAATCTCGTTTCTCTTCTTCAAACCATTCGACTAAAGATTGTCGAAATTCTGCTACATATGGATATTTCACAGTGACCTCCCGTGTCTTTACGATTTAATTTATGTTTAAAAGGGTATACAATTAAGAAAAGCTATTCGCATAATATGCCAAAAACGTATAAATTTATTACACCTACGCATGACATCTGCCGCTGTCGCGGACTTTTGCTGAAACAATCAAACTCCATTATTTACCTCTTGTGCGAGTGAATACTTAGAGATTGAAAAGCAAATTTTATAAGCAATACCATTATTGAAATGAAATATACATGTATGCATTGTACGACTTTTTCACGCATACAAGGAGTGGATAATTTTGGATTCAGGTACACATTTCGTTATGGGAATAGCACTCGGTGGTCTAGCTTTAGCCGACCCTGTAGTCGCCAATCATTCAATGACTTTTACTGCTGTTATGGCTGGTACCATTATTGGCTCACAAGCACCTGATGTTGATACTGTATTAAAACTACGCAATAATGCGATTTACATTCGACATCATCGTGGTATTACACATTCAATACCAGCAGTAGCCTTATGGCCGATCTTAATTACAATCGTGTTATCACTAATTATTCAGGACGCAAATGTGTTACATTTATGGCTTTGGACATTTCTTGCTGTAGCTATTCATGTTTTTGTTGATATTTTCAATGCATACGGAACACAAGCTATTCGCCCATTCTCTAGAAAGTGGGTAGCCCTTGGTGTTATTAATACATTTGATCCGATTATTTTTTCCCTACATTGCCTTGGAATATTACTATGGGCATTCGGGGCAAATCCAGTCTGGACATTTAGCGTCATGTATGGCGTTATAGTTGTCTATTATTTCTTTAGATTTGCTGTTCAAAAAGCAGTTAAAAAAGCAGTGCACAGTACAATTCAAGATGAAGATTATGTCATTGTAGCGCCTACGATGCGATTTTTCCACTGGCGCATCGCCGCGAAATCGAAAACGCATTACTATGTCGGCTGTGCATATGGGCGAACTGTTAATATTTACGATAAATTCGAAATCAAACCATTGCCAAAAACGCCTACTGTTGAAGCAGCAATGAAAGACCCTAATCTTGCTGCCTTTGTATCTTTTTCACCATTGTATCGTTGGGAAATTTCCGAGCTTGAAAATGGCTTAACAGAAGTGAGGTTAATTGATTTACGTTATCGCAGTGACAATCGCTATCCTTTCGTTGCAGTTGCTCATTTGAACGAAGACAACGAAATTATCACCTCATACACTGGTTGGATTTTTACCGAGGATAAACTTCAAAAAAAATTACAAATTGGCGCAAGCAATTAACGAATAAAGCCGGAGTATCCTAAAAAGGGAACACCGGCTTTGTTATGTTTTTCCTATTAGTTATTGTACCATATCATCACTTGCATCTAGTAAATGAGCGTATTTTGGATTGCGCCCTGCAAATTGATGGAGTTTATCGCCGTAGCTTGCAATTAATTGGCGCACTAAATTTTCCGTATAATCCGCCCCACGATAATTATAGCCAGCTTTGGCAGATGTAGATTCAAAATCACTCCATAAAAGCTCAATCCATACACGTGCACGCCCTGCTGACATTTGAGGATTTTTCTCTAGTAATTCTGCTGTTAGTTTATCGATTTTTTCTTGCATTTATTTCCCCGCCTTTATCGGTGATAAAATCGAAACTGGCAACGCTTCCTGATATTTATCGCCCCCTAGGCGATGACCCCATGCAAAACGTCCTTTTAAATAATCCACTTGGAAATAGTTATTGTCCGAGCCATCGATTCTGTACATTTCTCCAGGGACAATTGTATCTAAATCAACTAAATAAGCCGCTGCCATTAAAGCTTTACGCTCGTACACCGCAAATTCATTAAGTATACCCAGCTGTTCTGCCTTGCGTGCCTTCTCTTTTAGCTTCGCTACTTCTTCTCGTAGTTCATGCTCTGTCATTGCAGCATAGTTTTTTTCACTCATTCCCCATTCTCCTTCTCTTCAATAAAACGATCTATCACTTCTACAGGAAATCCTTTTTGATAAAGCGCCTGCTTCGTTTTCATTTTTAATTCATAACCAGTATACTTCGACACATACTTTTTCCAAACTTTTTCGCCTTGCACATCGAGCAAGGACTGCCATTCATCTTCAGCTTGTTCAATTTCAACCTGTCCAAGCACTTCATCTACAATAGAAAAAGAATATCCTTTTCGCATAAGGTAATCTTGAATTTTTGCCTTAATTTGCGTTGGTGTTTTCTTCTTTTCAGAACGAATTACTTTTTCAGCAAGCTGTGTTGCAAGCTTGACTTGCTCCTCATGGCTATATGTTTCAAGCACCTCATCTTGCAAATTTTTATCAATCCCTTTTTTAATGAGATCTTGTCGAATTGCTCGAGGGCCTTTTTTCATCGTAGCTTTTTTTGTATCAAGCAATGCTTTCGAATAGGATTCATCATTTAAAAATCCATATGATTTTAATTTTTGAATCGCTTCCAATATCACTGCTTCTCCAAACTCTAATGAGCTTAACTTTTTCTTCACCTCATGCTCACTACGCATTTGATAAGATAGAAAATTTAGCCCTTTATTAAATGCTTTACGAATTTCATCTTCATAGGCAATTTCCTGAATATCAAATTCTTCAAGCACCTTACCTTTTGTCAGACCAAACTGTATTAAAATCGCTTCGTCTACAGGAAAAGCGTATTCCTCGTTCAAATATATATTATAGCGTTCTGGATTATTTTTTTGACGCGCAATTTTTGTAATAACACGCATAGCGAAATCACCTCTTTGCTTAATCATTATAACATCTTTTTCTTTTTTTCTATCTTTGTGTATAGTTGAGTTACATCTATTGGTAAAAGGAGGGGTTTTTATGAAAATTGTCATTGCTGGTGGTACTGGTTTTGTTGGGCAGGCTTTAACGAATTTGTTGCAACAACAAGGTCATGAGTTATTCGTTTTATCCCGTAGCAATTCTAGATATGAAAACGGTATTCATTATGTACAATGGCTAAAAGATGGCGCACGACCAGAAAAGGAATTGGATGAAGATATCGATGCTGTCGTTAATTTAGCAGGAGTGTCATTAAATGATGGGCGTTGGACAAAAAAGCAAAAGAAAGCCATATATACAAGCCGTATGGAAGCTACGCTAGAAATTGTACGTATTATGGAGCAATTTAAAGAGAAACCTAAAGTACTTGTCAATGCCAGTGCAGTTGGAATTTACCCACCTTCCACAGCGGCTACCTATAGTGAAAACGTTAGCGACTATGCAAAAGATTTTTTAGGTTGGACCGTTCACGATTGGGAACGTCATGCGAAGCGAGCTGAAAAATTAGGTATTCGCGTAGCACTTGCTCGTTTTGGTGTGATTTTGGGTCGGAACAGCGGCGCACTTCCCTCCATGCTTTTGCCTTATAAATTGCATGTTGGTGGTACGATTGGCTCAGGTGAACAATGGCTCTCATGGATACATGTAGAAGATGTTGCGCGGGCTATTTACTTTGCCATTAACAATTCATCAATTCGCGGACCATTTAATGTGACCGCTCCACACGCAACACGTATGAAGGAATTTGGTCAAACAATTGCACAAGTAATGGGACGCCGTCATTGGATGCCAGTCCCTAGTTTTGCCATGCGTTTAGCTCTCGGAGAACAAAGTATGCTCGTTTTAGAAGGACAGCATGTATTACCAACTGTTTTAGAAAAACAAAATTTTGAATTTAACTATCCTTATTTAAAAGAAGCACTTGAAAATTTATTATAAAATCCGTGCGCAAAGTGAAACAAGAAGCAGGATAAATTTTTGAAAAGAACGCATCCTAAAAGAAAAGGAAAGGATGCGTTTTTATGTGGAAACAACATATTGTAGGTGCAGTAATTGCTACTTTTATTATTGCCGCAGCAATAAGCATTAATCCATACTTTGCCTCAGGCTCGGATGAATATCATTGGGGCATTAAACGAGCAAAGAATGGTGAACCTGCACAAGCAGGAGCACAGCTTGATAAACTACTCGACCAATATGGAGCAATTTATAAAGGAAAATCCGATAAAAAAGTGGTTTATTTAACATTTGATAACGGGTATGAAAATGGCTTTACCGAAAGTATATTGGATACATTAGAAAAGGAAAAAGCACCAGCAACCTTCTTTTTAACTGGCCATTATTTAGATAGCGCAGGTGACCTTGTCAAGCGTATGGTGCAAGACGGTCATACAATCGGTAACCATTCTTACGGTCATCCGAATATGGCAAAGTTAACGAGAGATGGTATGCGTGCAGAATGGCGTAAGTTTGATGGTAAATTACGTGAATTAACAGGCATAGACCGTACAACTTATGCTCGACCACCAGAAGGAATTTTCAATGCGAAGTTGTTAGAGGTTGGCAATGCAGAAGGTTACCGTCATATTTTCTGGTCTGTCGCTTTTAAAGATTGGCTAAAAGATGAGCGCCGTGGAGCAGATTATGCTTATAATGCGTTAATGGAGCAACTTCATCCTGGCGCTGTTATTTTAATGCATACAGTAGCGCAAGATAATGCGGAGGCCCTACCTTTATTCATTGCTGAAGCGAAGAAGCAAGGCTATACTTTTTTATCGCTTGACGATTTAGTATTGGAATATGAAGATTTCCCTGTCACTATGCAATCGTCCACTCCTTAGTTATAATGGGGAGATGACATCAGCATGTTATCAATACCTACGTGCTGAACAAAGTTAAAGGACGTGGATCGCTTGACGCAACAAACAACGATGGAAGTGGGACAAAAATTCCCATTAACTATAAAAAGACTTGGTATTAATGGCGAGGGTGTTGGCTTTTATAAACGCAACGTCGTCTTCGTAAAGGGCGCTATACCAGGAGAAGAAATTACCGCACAAGTGACGAAAACACAACGCAATTTCGCAGAAGCAGATATACTTGCTATTCGCAAAGCATCTCACTTTCGTCAGGAGGCACCGTGCCCTGTTTACAATGAATGCGGTGGCTGTCAGCTTCAACATATGACATATGAAAAACAGCTAATTGAAAAACGAGATATCGTGATTCAAGCGTTAGAACGCTATGCTAAGCCTTTAGCAGAAAGCGTAGAAGTTCGTAACACACTTGGTATGGACAACCCTTGGAATTATCGCAATAAAAGCCAATTTCAAGTACGCAAAGAAGGCAAACGTGTCTATGCAGGGCTTTTTTCAGAAGGCAGCAACAAGCTACTGAATATTAATGATTGCCTTGTACAACATCCCATCACTTCTAAAATTACTGTAGCAACACGTAAAATCTTACAAAAGCTAAATATTACGATTTACGACGGTCGTACGCTCGATGGTTTAGTGCGTACGATTGTTGTACGTACAGGCATTCGAACTGGTGAAACACAAGTGGTCCTTGTGACAACACGAAAAGAAATTCCTCACCTTGCCGAGCTTATCACACGCATTAAAAAAATCGATCCAAGTATCGTATCGATTGCACAAAATATTAATCGGGAAAAAACATCACTTATTTTTGGTGATGAAACGATAGTTCTTGACGGCAAGGAAACAATACATGAGGAGCTTGGGGAATTAGCATTTGACCTATCTGCTCGTGCATTCTTCCAATTGAATCCAACACAAACAGTATATCTATACAATGAAATCAAAAAAGCAGCGGCATTAACAGGCACTGAAACCGTTGTGGATGCCTATTGTGGAGTTGGTACAATCGGTTTATGGTTAGCGGATAAGGCGAAAGAAGTTCGTGGTATGGACGTCATTCCAGAAAGCATTCAAGATGCACGCAAAAACGCGCGTAACCATGGCTTCAAACATACGAAATATGCAGTCGGCACAGCTGAAAGTGTTTTAGCAAAATGGCGTAAAGAAGGCTTCACGCCAGATGTTATTACAGTAGACCCACCACGCACAGGACTTGCACCAGAATTTATCCGCACTGTCCTTAAGCTAAAACCAAAGCGTTTTGTCTATACATCTTGTAATCCATCTACATTAGCAAAAGATCTACAGGAATTATCAAAGCTTTATGATGTTGAATATATCCAACCAGTGGATATGTTCGCTCAGACTGCTCAAGTCGAATGCGTCGCTAAGCTTGTGTTGAAAAATAAATAAATTGGAGCATCTCAATTAGTTTTGAGATGCTTTTTTATTTTAATAACATAAAACTGCTCCTTTCGCGGGATTACTTTCTTCTTCCGCGGAATCACTACCTGCTTTCGCAGAATCACTGCCCGCTTTCGCGGAATTACCACCCACTTCCGCGGAATCACTACCCTCTTTCGCGGAATCAACGCCCTTTCGCGGAATTACCACCCACTTTCGCGGAATCACTGCTCGCTTTCGCGGGATCATCACCCACTTTCGCGGAATCATCACCCGCCTCCGCGGAATCACTACCTGCTTTCGCGGAATCACTACCCGCTCCCGCAGGCATGGAATTATTATCTAATTGCTTTTAACGAAGCTTGTCTGTATAATGTATTTCTAGGTGCCAAACCTACGTGGCATGGACGGAACATCCGTGTCACACCGAAAAACGCCATTACAGCACGGATTTGCTGGGCGTTTTTTGTTTTATGAGCGGGAGATGAGCCCCGCTCTTTTATTTTGTATATAAAAGCGACCATGACATTAAACTGTCAATGGTCGCTTATTTTTATTTTTTCCGAATACGAGTAGAACTGTCGCAACACCTAGCAATAGAAGTGCTACAAGTAAAAGGAAGCTATAGTTTTTCACAAACTCTAAATACACTCCACCTAAAAATGGTCCTGTTAGACTACCGATACTTAAGGCAATACCACAAAGTAGGTTTCCAGTTGGTAGCAACTCTTTAGGCGTTAAATCAGCCATATATGTAATACCTAGAGAAAACATCGAACCGACTAATGTACCAGCACAGAAAAACACGATGGCTACAGCCATTTGCGAGTGCTCTAAAAAACTAGCAATACTAAAAAGAATAGCGCCTCCAAATGATCCGAACATCAGAATGTTGCGTCGCCCTATTTTATCTCCCAATGCACCAAGTGGCACTTGCGTTAAAATCCCTCCAAATGTAAAGACAGATAAAATAATCGGAATCATGTTAACATCAAAACCGATACGTAAAGCGTAAACTGGAAATAAAGCGTTTAATGAAGATTCTAAAAAGCCGTAAACAAACGGACCTAAAAATGCTATCCATCCAAATACAATTGCCACCTTATAACGATGCCATCCTCGTGCCTTCATATCACCCGTTAAACGCTCTGGCTTTTCATTGCGTAAGAAAAATACAAATGACCAAGCTATTAAGCACATTATAGATGACACAATAAACGGCAATGCCTCTGCAATTTTTATAAGCTGTACCATTAATGGCCCTACCGCAAAGCCCATGCTAAACGATAAACCATAAATAGCCATTCCTTTACCTAGGCTCTTATGATCAGATGTACTCGTAATCCATGTTTGCGTAGCATAATGTAGCGCATGATCTCCAACACCTATTAGTAAACGTAATACAAACCAAAATGTGACGCTTTTCCATAAAGGAAATACAATAAGTGATACAAAGACGAATGCTCCGCCGATTAAAATGATTGGTTTGTAGCCCCATTTTCGTAAAGGCTGTTCGATAAAGGGTGAAATTAATAAAGTTCCTATGTATAGTCCCGTCGCATTTAGACCATTTAAAGCGGACGATACACCATCACGCTCAAAAATAATCGAGATAAGTGGCAATAGCATCCCTTGTGAAAACCCAGATATAGATACGATTAACACTAAAATAGTAAATCTTTTTTTGCTGTAATCTGAGAAGTAATTCATTTTTTCCTCCAACTTCAAGTCATCTTCCACATTACAGCATACCAAAAAGCCTTAGCGCTCACCACATGTGATTTTACGCTAAGGCCTAACTAACACTTATTATCATTCAACTTGTATAAACACGATTTTCGGCTTTTTTATTTGCCTATTACTTGTTTAAACTCCCTCCTTTTCGAGTTAGAGTTCACCGTTTTGTACCATCAGCTCCTTTACTATTTCTTAAAATAACTTTAACATATACAATCAATATTGTAAATATTCTGTCTATTGATTTTTAAAAATAATCGCTAAGTCCTAGGTGTTAACCTAGGCATTGAAATTTAGTCCCAAATCAGCTACTATGTAAGGGACGAAATGAGGTGTATGCATGTCAAAGCCAATCACGGATAAAGAACAACAAGTGACTTACTTAAAGGAACGTCTTGAAATGTTTTTAGAAGTATTAGATGCCATCGACCCAGAAAAGACTGAATTACAAGATATTGATCGTTTAATTCAAATGATGGATGATTTAGAAGATAAAATGGAGCAATTCAACGCTCGTGAACAATAATACCAATGAAAAGCAAGCGAGCAATCTATGCTCGCTTGCTTTTTAATGACAATCCCAATTGTACACTACATTGCTAAAATCTCTATTTTTTAGTTCTTCCTCTGTAATGAAGAAATTGCCAACACCACAATCTCCCCACATAATATGATCGCCTTCACTATCTATTTGAAGTAACATCGTTGTTGAATCTGTATAATCACCGTATGCTCTAGGGTCTTCCTGTGTGAAGAAAGGATATCCCCCCATTTTGTGTCCATCACCAGTTAATACATCATATAATACATCTGTCAGCTCCTCATCTTCTTCAGTAGCTTCTACGATGCTTGCATATAATTCATTACTTCTAAAATCATCCATAGATAAAGGTTCATATTTTGCTTTAAAAGACAAGCCCATTTCCTTTTCTACTGGAAAATACATTTCTTCTTCTGCACTTTCTATAAATGAAAAATCTTGAATAAGCTGCGATTCATCGTTGACGATTGTATCGTGGAAAATAACTCGAAAACCATTTTGATTTTTCCCATTATCGAAATCCATTCCTAATACATCATCATAACCATCAATATAAAATTGCAATATCCCCTCATTAGGGAAATGAGGTAAATGCTTAGGTACATCTGCAAAATTAATTTGTGCTAAAAGCTTTAATGGTTGTTGGTCCTCATTTTTTGGATATTCCTTAGAAAGTGGAAAATACGGATTACCTGCAAACTTACTTTCAAATAATGTCGTTTCCTTTTCTTGCGTTTCAATTACAACAACAGGTTTCATTGTTCCTTCTATTATATTTCGAAATTGCTCAACTTCCTTTGGTAACTTCAACGATATTGTTTCAGACATGAAATATCCTCCTTAAAGTAAAGTTAATTCTATTTTAGAACAAATGTTCCTAATAATCAATTACTATTTTCTTTGAACATTTAAAGGTTTATCAGTAAACATTACACATTCTATACTAATAATCGCTAATTCCTACCACAATTAGATGGACTCTTTTTTTCATTAGTGGAAAAGAGTATAATGGTTCGTGGAAATCATCAAATTTTCATTGGGGGGCAATATCAAAATGAATCTTCAAACTTTGGAGAAAAGTCTTTACAATTTAATTACTGAAACATCAACAAACTTACCAAAAGATGTACGTCGTGCCATTAAAAAAGCTAAAGAAGCTGAAAATGCTGGTACTCGCGCAGCAATGAGTTTAGAAACAATCTCAAATAATATTATTATGGCAGAAGACAATGTATCACCAATCTGTCAAGATACTGGTCTACCAACATTTAAAATCTACACTCCTGTTGGCGTAAACCAATTAGAGATTAAAGAAGCGATTAAAAAAGCGATTAACGATACAACTGCTGATGCAAAATTACGTCCTAATGCCGTTGATTCTTTAACTGGTGCAAACAGTGGTAATAACCTTGGTGATGGTCTGCCAGTTATGAAATTCGAGCAATGGGAAAAAGATTATATTACGATTAAATTAATTCTTAAAGGTGGCGGCTGTGAAAACAAAAACATCCAGTATAGCCTACCATGTGAACTAGAAGGTCTTGGCCGTGCTGGTCGTGATTTAGATGGTATCCGTAAATGTATTTTACACTCTGTTTATCAAGCACAAGGACAAGGCTGTTCTGCTGGCTTTATCGGTGTAGGTATTGGTGGCGATCGCTCTTCTGGATACGATTTAGCAAAAGAACAATTATTCCGTCATGTAGAAGATACAAATTCAAATCCTGATCTTGCAAAATTAGAAGAATATGTGGTGAAAACTGCAAACACATTCGGAATCGGTACAATGGGCTTCGGTGGTGAAGCAACTTTACTTGGCTGTAAAATTGGCGTAATGCACCGTATTCCCGCTTCATTCTACGTATCTGTAGCATATAACTGTTGGGCATACCGTCGTATGGCAGTTGATATTAATCCTGAAACAGGCGAAATCATCAACTGGCACTACCAAGAAGGTGAAAAAATTACATTTAAAGAAGATGAAGAAGTTGCTGCAACAACAGATGAAACTTTAACAAATGTAGTAGAGCTAACTGCTCCAATTACAGAAGAACAAATTCGTTCACTTAAAGTAGGTGACGTTGTAGCTATTACGGGCCGTATGTACACTGGCCGTGATGCAATTCACCATCATTTAATGAGCCATGATGCACCAGTTGATCTTAACGGTCAAGTTATTTATCACTGTGGTCCTGTAATGGCTAAAGATGAAGAAGGTAACTGGACAGTGAAAGCTGCTGGTCCAACTACTTCTATTCGTGAGGAGCCATATCAAGGCGATATTATGAAAAAATTCGGTATCCGTGCTGTTATTGGTAAAGGTGGTATGGGTCCAAAAACACTTGCTGCTTTAGGTGAACATGGTGGTGTTTACTTGAATGCAATTGGCGGTGCTGCTCAATACTACGCAGACTGCATTAAAGGTGTAGATGGTGTAGACTTAATGGAATTCGGTATTCCAGAAGCTATGTGGCATTTAAATGTTGAAGGGTTCACAGCTGTTGTAACAATGGACTCTCACGGTAACTCACTTCACGCTGATGTGGACAAATCTTCTCTAGAAAAACTTGCTCAACATGCAGAAAGAGTTTTCTAATCTAGCAAAACATTTTTCACATAAAAGATTTATCTAATGCGCACACAAAATATAAAGGCACAGAATATTCCTAGAGAATATACTGTGTCTTTTTCTGTTTTAACACATGTTCAAGATGGGTAAAACAATAAACAGTTTGTTGAACACATTATTATATTTAATTATGATTGGTCCTATTCCATTACCTCGAAAAGTTATTGCTTTCATTTTCCAAAAACCTTTGTTATAATAATTCTAAATTAGAAAAGACGTAAATGAAAGTGATTATCAACTACACAAATGTTATTACTTCCTTATTTAATAAGGGTTTTGATATTGATTTTCATTATCAGGGGGGATATAGATGGAATACTCTAATCGAGAAAATATAAGTTTAATTGAGAATGTAAAAGAACATGCTGAACTAATTGCTGCCGTAATGGCAGGATTATTTATTTTGCTTGCATGGCGTTTAGATTCAAATGATCAAACAACAGCTTCTGTCTTATTATATATTGTTGCTTTTTGTGTCGGAGGATTTGCTAAAGCAAAAGAAGGCATTGAAGAAACACTAGAAGAAAAGAAATTGAATGTAGAACTACTAATGATATTAGCTGCAATCGGTTCAGCAGCTATTGGCTATTGGACAGAAGGCGCAATTCTTATTTTCATATTTGCTGTTAGTGGTGCTCTCGAAACATATGCTATGAACAAAAGTCATCGCGAAATTTCAGCACTTATGAATTTACAACCTGAAGAGGCTTGGCTAGTACGCGGCGGATTTGAACCGTTGAAAGTTGCTGTCTCTACATTAAAAATTGGCGACCATTTACTCATTAAACCAGGTGAGCGGGTCCCAGCAGACGGTATTATTATTAAAGGACAGTCGTCTATAGATGAATCAGCAATTAGTGGTGAGCCATTACCTATTGCCAAATTAAAAGGTGATGAAGTATTTGCAGGGACAGTTAACTTAAATGGTGCCATTACGATGGAAATGACGAAACCAAATTCCGAAACATTATTCCAAAAAATTATTATGCTTGTACAAAATGCTCAAAGTGAAAAATCACCTTCACAGCAATTTATCGAAAAATTTGAAGGCACTTATGTGAAGTTCGTATTACTATCTGTAGCGCTTATGATGTTCCTTCCCCACTTTTTACTCGGTTGGGATTGGACGACGACATTTTATCGAGCAATGGTGCTCTTAGTTGTTGCCTCCCCTTGTGCTCTCGTTGCCTCAATAATGCCTGCAACATTAGCAACTATTTCAAATGGTGCTAAAAACGGTGTGCTATTTAAAGGTGGCTTGCACTTAGAGCATCTAAGTGTATTACGTGCATTAGCTGTCGATAAAACAGGGACTCTTACACAAGGAAAACCAGTCGTTACTGAGTTTATCGTGCGCGAAGGCATTAATCGAGAAGAAGCATTAGCACTTCTGGCAGGTATTGAAGCACAGTCCAATCACCCATTAGCCCAAGCAATTACAAGCTACGCAAGAGCACAACATATTTCACAGTTTGCGCAAGCTACGATAGAAGATATCCCTGGTTGGGGCATGAAGGGCTATGTTAATGAAACAGAGTATCTTATTGGTAAACCTGATTTTGTAGGTGAGAATGAAGCCAATGCTTTTGCGAATAACGCTTTAGCAAAGCTTACTTCAGAAGGTAAAACGGTAATTTTCATGCGTGACAAAGAAGGCATTGTCGCACTTGCTGCTTTAAAAGATACGGTTCGTGATGAAGCAAAAAAAGCCGTCTCATTATTAAAAGAATTGGGCATTGATGTCATCATGCTTACTGGCGATAATGAAAAAACAGCTAAGGTTATTGCGAAAGAAGCTGGCGTCACAGAATACGTTGCAGAGTGTCTTCCCGATACAAAAGTTACGGAAATGAAACGTTTACTTAATCAACATAACTTTGTAGGGATGGTTGGTGATGGCATTAATGACGCACCTGCATTAGCAACAGCTACTACAGGGATTGCCATGGGAGAAGGTACGGATGTTGCTTTAGAAACAGCAGATGTTGTGTTAATGAAAAATGACTTATCAAAAATTGCTTATGCAGTACGCCTATCCCGCAAAATGCAACGAATTGTTAAACAAAACATTTTCTTTTCAATCGGTATCATCGTCTTGCTTATTGCCTCGAACTTTTTACAAGCTGTCGATTTACCACTAGGTGTTATCGGACATGAAGGTAGCACAATTCTTGTTATCTTAAACGGCTTACGAATGCTTAATAAAAATGTATAGAAAAAAGCGCTGAAGTGCCAGGCACTCAAACAATTTACCAGACACTCTGTGATTTACCAAGTAAAAATCCACGGAGACTCCTGCGGGAACAGCAACAGTTGTAAGACGTAACAAGGTTGCGGCTTACACTGTGCCCGCGGAAAGTGTAGTGGATTTTTACGGTTGAGGAGCTGAAGCGTGAAACAACGGCAGTTAAATCTAAAAAGATTGAAGGGTGGTCTCAAACCGAGACCACCCTTTCTCATTATTTGATAGCACCTTCCGCTTTTAGCAAGGCTCTTTTTTGCATGGTGGCATTTAACACACCACCAAAAATTAAAATCATCCCTGTAAAATACAGCCATAGCATTAAAATAATAACGCCACCAATACTACCGTATGTAGCAGAATAGTTTCCAAAGTTACTAATATAAAAAGAAAAACCATATGTCACAACGAGCCAAGCAAGCGTTGAAAAAATGGCACCTGGCCATACACCCATAATTTTTAATCGCGGGCTTGTATTTGGTACTAACCAATAGATTGCCATCAATACTAAAAAGATAAGTAATGGTGGCATGGACCATCGAATATT
This sequence comes from Lysinibacillus sp. JNUCC-52, assembly GCF_015999545.1. NCBI lineage: Bacteria > Bacillati > Bacillota > Bacilli > Caryophanales > Bacillaceae > Lysinibacillus > Lysinibacillus sp. JNUCC-52. The sequence goes on along the minus strand of NZ_CP065546.1, from coordinate 3,430,518 downwards.
TCGCCAAAGAGATTCAAACTCATCTTCAATGTTAACAATCGAAAACAAGAAGTGTCCAATTTGTTGCCCAAAGACAGGTAATAGAAGAGCTACTGCAATTACAATTACTAAAGCAATCGTAAATACAAGGGACAGTCCTCTGTCCACAAAACCTACCCTACCTTCAGTATCGTAGGCTTTATTTAGAGCTCTTATTAACGCATTTATTCCTTTTGATGCAGACCATATCGTCCCAAGTACCCCGATCGATAATAAACTACTATTACGATTTGTTAATACTTCTTTTAGTGTACTTTCAATCAGCCTATATACTTCATCAGGCATTAAATTGACTAAAAACGAATAAACTTGCGTCGTCTCTAGGTTTAAGTATGGCAATAGGGTAACAAGGAAAATTAATAGGGGGAAGAAAGAAAGTAAAAAGAAATAAGCAAGTTGTGCGCCAAGAGCTGATATTTCAACACGTTGTATGCGAAGCATTAAATCTTGAATAAAGCCCTTCGATGTCATCACATCTACCGCATCTTCATCTGGTGAGAAAAACGATTTCACCTCACCAATCGTTGAATGTATTGATGCTTTTCTCTTTTCCATTTAATCCCCTCCGTTTAATACAGCTTATTCTTTATCTGGTGAAGTAAAAGCTGATTTGGTATCACTAATCATACCTTGAATTGTAGAAGGCAATTCTTTAAACTCATCAACTTTCTCGGCTAGCGTGTTCACATTTTCTGATACGCTATCGCAAAGTACTTTTGCTGCTAACACCTTTTCTTCAATGAGGTCTTGCAATTCACTTCGATGTGAGGCGTAATAAGATACCGCTTCTTTCATTTTTTTTGTTGTAGCGACTGTTTTTTCTCGTGTAGTTCGATCAAACATGCTTATTGCAGCTCCTACAGCTGCCCCTACAACGATTGATGCTAATAATTTACTTTGTCCCATATTTTATATACCCCCTGCTTGTTTAATGATATTCCCATTTTTAAAATAACTAAACAGCTTACTGCCCTTATTCTACCCAATAACAGTGCATTTTTAAAGCAACGCCCAATTACAGTGTTGACATTTTTTTTATTCAATGAAATGATATTGGCTAGGATTATGAAAGGTAGGTTTAATTGAATGGATTTATCAGTACCGTCAAAAGAAAACGTTATTTATATGGTCGAACAAATGAAAGATAAGCTCCGCATGGTAAACGTAGATGCTATGAAATCAGAGAATTTTGATGAAGCAAATTATGAAGATTTAGTCTATCTGTACGAAATGGTAATGAAACGTGACACATTTAGCCCAAGCGAAATGCAAGCTATCGTTGCCGAATTAGGGTCTTTACGCAAATAATGGTACAGGCATTAAAAAAGCTATTAGCAAGGACTTCAAGTCTTTCGCTAATAGCATTTTTTAATTACTGCGCGTTTATCGCAGCAGAACCGTCTTCAGCAACAAGTGGTTGAATTAACACTTCGACACGACGATTTTTTGCACGACCTTCAGCCGTATTATTTGGTGCGATGGCTTTATATTCACCATAACCTTTTGCACTAAAATAAACTGGATCAAGATTTGAGTTACTATCCACTAAAATTTTCAAGAAGTTCACAGCACGCATAACCGATAATTCCCAGTTTGAAGCAAATTCAGGACCTGTTTGAGGCACGTTATCGGTATGACCAGTAATGACAATACTACGAGCAGGATCAGATACTAACACACCTGCAAGTTCCTTAGCTATTGTATTATACTCCGGCTTAATGGTTGCTCTCCCTGAGTCGAACAAGATGCTATCTCGAATTGTTACTAGCAATCCTTCATCAGTCATTTCAGTTGCAAACTGACCTTCCATCTCATTTACTGCGATAAAATTATCTACACTATCTTTAATTTCAGCTAACTCCTGTTGATCCTTTAAATACGCTGAGTTTTGCTGTGGCTGTTGCGGTGTTTGGTCATTATTTGCATCAGGCGTTGGCAGTGGCGATGGCTGTTCTAAAAAGCTCGTACCACCATCAAAAACCTGATTAAATACTGCTGACATTCGATCTAACTTTTCTTGGTCAACTGAACTGGATGCAAAAAGTACGATAAATAACGCTAGTAATAACGTTAAAATATCAGCATACGGTACTAACCAAGACTCATCAATATGCTCTTCATGCTTTTTTTTCTTAGCTTTCTTTGCCAAGGCCGCCCGCCCCGCTTTCACCCGAAATTTGACGACGCTCTTCCATCGTTAAATAAGAAGATAATTTTTGTTCAATAACACGTGGAGCTTCTCCTTCTAAAACAGAAAGGATTCCTTCAATCATCATACGTTTTTGCTTCACTTCAACCGCTGATTTACGTTTTAACTTATTGGCAAATGGATGCCATAATACGTACCCTGTAAAGATACCTAATAATGTTGCCATGAAAGCAGCTGAAATGGCATGTCCTAACTTTTCAATATCGTTCATATCTGCTAACGCTGCGATTAACCCTACTACCGCACCGAGTACCCCTAATGTCGGGGCATATGTACCTGCTTGTGTAAAAATGGCTGCGCCACTTGTATGTCGGTCTTCCATCGCCTCTACTTCTTCCGTTAATACGTCACGAATATAATCTGCGTTTTGACCATCAATTGCTAATGTAAGACCATTTTTCAAAAATGGGTCTTCAATTTCTGAAGCCTTACTTTCTAACGCTAACAAACCTTCACGGCGTGCTAAATCGGCCCATTGTGAAAACATTTTAATGATTTCAATATCATCCGCTAGTTTTGTTTCTTTAAAAAGAATCTTAAACAGCTTTGGCACCCGCTTTAATTCCTTCATTGGAAAGGCAATTGTTACAGCAGATATTGTACCGAAGATGATAATTAAAATAGCCGCTGGGTTATAAAAGGCACTTAAATTTACACCTTTTAAGACCATCCCTGTTAACAGGGCGATAAACGCTAATATTACCCCTACTACTGACGATAAATCCATTCTCGAACCTCCAAATCTTCTATCCTACTTATTTTCGTCCAATTTTCCATATTTTAAATAAAGATATTATATAGTATAAATGTATTTCACTAATTTTTCGATGAAATAAATGCTTTTTATTCACATTTCGACCATATTTGATTATATTGAATTAAGAATAATACACTAAATTGTCTATAATCGAGAGGGGTTAAGAATTTGTTATTATCATTTGACACAAAATTACTAAGATATGCCGAATTAGCTGTGAAAATAGGAGTAAATATCCAGAAAAATCAATACCTATATATGAGTTGTTCGACCGATAACTTAAAATTAGCAGAAATAATTACTAAAATTGCCTACGAAAATGGTGCAAAACAGGTATTTGTCGATTTATCGGATGATAAACTTGTTCGAACACGCTATGAAAAAGCTCCAAAAGACTCATTCGATTTCTTCCCGCCATGGAAAATACAAGAACGTGAATGGCTTGCTGAACAAGGGGCTGCCTTTTTAAGTATCGTTTCGCAAAATCCTGACCTTTTAAAGGATATAGATCATGAAAAAATTATGACTTTCCAAAAAGCCTCAGGTAAAGCACTAGTAAATTATTATAATATGCTACAGGCAGACAAATTTAGTTGGACAGTTATCGCAGCTCCTTCTAAATCATGGGCTGCTAAAGTATTTCCACAACTACCCGAAGAACAACAAGTTGATGCATTATGGGAAGCCATTTTTACTGCAACACGCATTGATCAAGAACAACCTGTCAGCGCATGGAAAGCTCACGATTTACAGCTACATAATAAAGCTGACTATTTGAATGGGAAGCAATATAAATCCCTTCGCTATACAGCTCCAGGAACAGACTTAACAATTGAATTACCTGAAAAGCATGTATGGACAGGTGGTAGTAGCGTCAATATACAGGGGCAGACATTTATGGCGAATATGCCAACAGAGGAAGTTTTCACAGCACCGTTAAAGACAGGCGCGAATGGCTATGTATCCAGCACGAAGCCTTTAAGCTATGGTGGCAATATTATCAATAACTTTAAATTAACATTTAAAGATGGTCGCATCGTCGATATTCAGGCTGAGCAAGGGCAAGAAATTTTAGCCTCGCTTGTAGCGACAGATGAAGGGGCTCATTATCTTGGTGAAATAGCACTTGTGCCCCATCAATCACCTATCTCGCAATCTGATTTATTATTTTACAATACATTATTCGATGAAAATGCTTCTAACCATTTAGCGATAGGTAGAGCTTATGCATTTTGTATAGAGGGAGGCAAAGAAATGTCTTCGGATGAACTACTGAAACATGGGTTGAATCAGAGTTTAACTCATGTTGACTTTATGATTGGCTCTGCTAAAATGGATATTGATGGAATTACAATTGATGGTCAAATCGAACCAATTTTCCGCAATGGTAACTGGGCATTTTAAGACAATAGTCGTTCCTGATAATATTATTCTAGTCTAGGTATCTTATGGATGTCATAAATTATCCTTACATTTTCCTAGCAACCTATTGTATAATTAATGTAGTTCTTATAGTAGATTATTTAAGTAGAGAGGAGCTTTTATAATGTTCATCACAACTGTAGTTGGCTTCACAGCCGTATTATTAATTTCTCTTGGATTTTTCATTCATTACCTACAAGTTGGCTTAGATTCTAAATCTTCAGTAACTGTAGACCCACTACCAAAAGAAAAATATTAATTCATAATCAAAACAGCTACTTTACGTAGCTGTTTTTTTGCATTTACGGATTGCCTTAGGATTCGCTAATTAACTAAGCAAACTTCTTTTTTTTTCATAAAATTGCATGAATATTGTTATTATTATTTGCATATTTACGTTTTTGCTCTAAAATATTTCTGTAGGGAAGGGAGCAAAATTTCATGACAATGTTGAAAGATATTTTAAAGTTCAATGAAGATTTCGTTCAAGAAAAAAAATATGAGCCTTTTATTACAACAAAGTACCCAGATAAGCGTATCGTTGTTTTATCTTGTATGGACACGCGCCTTGTAGAACTATTACCAAAAGCGATGAACTTAAGAAACGGCGACGTAAAAATTGTAAAAAGTGCTGGTGCTTTAGTAAGTCACCCATTTGGTGCCGTAATGCGTAGTTTACTTGTTGCTGTTTATGAACTACAAGCTGATGAGGTGTATGTAGTTGGACATTACGACTGTGGTATGAGCGCAGTTGATCCAGATGCAATGCTTAGCAAAATGGTTAACCGTGGTATTAAACCAGAAACGATTAAAATGATGGAATACTCGGGTATTGATTTAAAAGACTTTTTACGTGGTTTCGGCGATGTAGCGACTAGCGTTAAGAAAAGTGTCGATACCATTCGTAATCACCCACTAATGGTACAAACTGTACCTGTTCACGGTTTAGTAATTGACCCGAATACTGGTCGTCTTGATTTAATCGACGATGGTAGCAAATAATATACACACATTACTGAGCTTATTTAGAGCTCACTGTTCTTTTGGCAGACAATCATTCAATATATAATAAAAAATGTGTCTATCGTATCGAAAGGTCGAATGATAGACACATTTTTTTATCCTATTTGATTTTATTGATAAGCTGTAAATATTGTAAATCACCATAGCCTACTGTTGAAAATAGAACAAAACATTGCTTCAACAATTCGGCTGTTGGCAAGTCTTTATTTTTGGTAATAAATTTTACTACTGCATTATCTTCGTTTAACATATCCAAATAGATATTAATGGCCTGATACATTACAGGTAGTACGTCGTTCGATGGCTTATTGTGGTTATTCAATACCTCCTTGTATACTGCATTATAATGCCCTAATTGCAGTTCCGTTTGATTAACTTTAAACTCGTCCTCTCTGAAACTATTTAAGAACACTTTCCCCTTATAGCCTGACTGTTCAAGATAAGATAGTAGTGTAAGGAGGTTCATTTGGCAAAACATGTCTTCACCAAACCATAAAACGATATATTTATACTCTTTGTTAAAAAGATTTTCTAATGGAGCAATAACCTTTTGAATGTAATTCTCTACGGAATCATGGTGTCCATAAGCTCGCTCGTTTATAAATGCTTTACTAAAAACTTGTGTTGTAGTAGCGTTTACACACATAGCTTCGTTAAATGGAGCGTAATCACAATCTTCCATTAGCCTATTATTCTTAAATTCCTCATACATCATTTGTCCGTTCAAAATGTTAAGTACGTCCCTCTCAAATAACTCCTTATTCGTATTTTGTAACCTTTCTATTTCAGTTGTTTGATTACTATGCATTTCACACCATTTCCCGTCTTTATTCATAGTAAGTTTAACAATGGACTGAACAGGCATTTTGTTAAGTTGATATTCTTTAGGATTGATTCCAAAAATAGCTTTAAATGCTCTGCTATATGCTTCCTGTGAAGAATAATCGTACTCAAAGGCGATGTCCACTATTCTCCTGTTCATCGCTAAATCTTCTGTAGATAAATACAATCTTCTAAGATGTATATACCGTCGTATACTAATACCTGTTACTTGGTGAAATTTAAAAGAGCAATAGTAAGGCGAATAGCCCATGAAATTAGCAAGTTTATTCAAAGAGAATTGATTTTTTAAATTACCTTCAATCCACTCAATCATCAATTGGATCTGTTCATCCATTTGTCTCACCCCCAAATAAAATTATAAATAGCATCCATTTCTTTTATATGATATTTCTTGTGTTTTTTTAAAATACTTTCAACTAAATTATGTATAATATTTCTATAAATAGAAAAATAAACAATTTCACAGGAGGAACATATGCAATCCTATCATTCTATTTCAGCAGAAGTTTATAATCTTGATAAACCAATTGGAAGTTCTTTTGGAGATGTTGAATACTATAGCGAAAGACTTTCTCAGGTAAAAGGAAAAATATTAGAGCCAGCCGTTGGAACGGGGCGTATTTTAATTCCATTACTTGAGCGAGGGTTGTCAATCGAAGGGTTTGATTTATCTGAAGAAATGTTAACTTACTGTCGAGACAATTTAACACTGGCAAATAAAGAAGCAAACATCTTTCTAGCCGATATGGAGACCTTTCAGTCAGAATCCCATTATGAAGCAATTATTCTCCCTGCAGGAACATTTTTGTTAATTGATGATGATGACAAAGCTATGCATATACTAGCTAATTTTTACCGTCATTTAGAACCAAATGGCAGATTAATAGTCGATTTATTTTTACAACCAGAATTTAGCGAAGGTAGCTCACATTATCGAACGTTTACAAACAAACAAGGTGAATTGATTACATTACAAGTAACACAATCTGAAATGAATCATATCGAACAAACGACTACTTCCCATCATCGCTATGATAAATGGAAAGATGGTACCTGTATCGACAGCGAATTTGAAATCTTCACATTGAAATGGTATGGGATCAATGAATTTAAAAGGCTTTTAATGCAAATTGGCTTTAGAGACATCGTTATTTCAGCAGACTATAGCTATCAGCAATACCCTACAAATCGAAATCAAGTCATTACATTCGAAGCTGTTAAATGAATGGTCGATGAGCCAAATGAGCATGTGGTCTATGAACTTATTAAAGAATGAGTAGTTGACAGCGAAGGCGGCCTGCGGGAACGCACAGTACGTAAAACGCAACTGTCCGCGCGTTAGCGAGGGTTGCGGCTTACGCTGTGCCCGCGGAAAGCGCCCGCCGTAGCGGAAATCAACTGGAGTAGACCTCTAAGTTTATTTAATGACTATAGCAGACGACTAGCAGATATATTAATAAGTGCAATAATTGTACTGTATTTTAACTTTTTCCTTCGAAAGAGCATAATGACACCAGTTGATTGGAGTGAAGGGCGGGCGACTCCTGCGGGAACAGCACAAAACGTAAGACGCAACAAATCGCGCGTTAGCGAGGGTTGCGGCTTACGATGTGCCCGCGGAAAGCGCCCGCTCGTAGCGGAAATCAACGGCAATAGACCTCTAAGTTTATTTAATGACTATAGCAGACGAATAGCAGAAATATTAATAAGTAAAATAATTGTACTGTATTTTAACTTTTTCCTTCGAAAGAGCATAATGACACCAGTTGATTGGAGTGAAGGGCGGGCAACTCCTTCGGGAACGCACAAAACGTAAGACGCAACAAACCGCGCGTTAGCGAGGGTTGCGGCTTACGCTGTGCCCGCGGAAAGCGCCCGCCGTAGCGCACAACAATGGCATAGAAAAAAGTGTTAGACTGCCATCAATCTAACACTTTTTACTCTTTTGTCCCGACCACATTTCACTTTTTATAGCTTATATCGTATTTATACTGTTGGCTCTAAGCGGGCATACATATAGTGATCTACCCATTGACCGTTAATATACAATAATTTTCTTAACAAACCTTCTTGTTGAAAACCTGATTTTTCTAAGACCCGAATAGATGCACTATTTTCAGTTGATACATATGCCTCTACTCGATGTAACCCAATTTGTTCAAAGGCAAATTGTACAACTAATTCTACAGCTTCTGAAACGATCCCTTTCCCAACATAGATTTCATCCATTGCATAGCCAACAAATGCACTCGAATACGGTAAACGCTTGATAGCATACAACGAAATATGCCCAATTAAATTATTTGTACCGAGCTCATAAATACCAAATGTAAATTCTCTCTTCGAATTCATTAAATATAAACTTTCTTGAATTTTTTTATATTGTGCTTCAACTGTATAGTATTCAGGTCGCTGTAACGGTTCATATGTAGACCAAAAATATTTATTTCGACTTACTAGACCCATTAAGCTTTGTGCATCTTTTTCTTGGAATGTGCGAACGTAGCATTTTCTTCCTTGAATCGATACCACATTTCCACCCTTTTTCCTTAATAAATTCCAAATTTTAAGCACCATTTCTCCCCCACAAGCCTTCCGATAAATGTAAATACATATTCATTGTATGTAAAAAAAGATGCTGCTACAACTAAAACAGTCTTGTCTTGTTATCACAGCACTAATCAATTTATTTACTTGTTTTTACTTGTTCTTTTAGAATGTATTTGTAATTCAATACTGGAAGATTCAGCATCCTCTAAATGGGACTTATCCAATACATTTGATAGATGTAGACCTCTTTTTTGTGCCTCGCGTTCAATATGTGCAAGTGTTTCTTGTAGCACCTGTACTCGCGCATGTTTTTTATCGTTTCCTGCCACCAAAATCCAAGGCGCGTTTTTCTTATCTGTTTTAGCAAACATTTCATTTGCCGCTTCTATATACTCAGGAGATTTCTCACGATTTCTCCAGTCTTCATCCGTTAACTTCCATGATTTATATGGATCCTGCGCGCGCTCATTAAAACGCTTCAACTGCTCTTCATCTGAAACATGTAACCAAAACTTTATAATAATGTAGTCTCCCGCAGTTAAAATCTTTTCAAAGTTGTTAATCTCTTCATATGCACGAGACCATTCATCCTTAGTAGCAAATCCTTCAATACGCTCTACTAGCACTCGTCCATACCAAGAACGGTCGAATATAGCGATTTGTCCATGCTGTGGTAACTTTCTCCAAAAGCGTTGCAAGTAGTTATAGCGTAGTTCGTGAGGCTGTGGAGCTGAAATTGGATGGACTATATAACCTCTTGGGTCTACGCGTTCAATCAGACGTTTAATAGCACCACCCTTACCCGCTGCATCCATTCCTTCAAATACTAGAATAAGTCCGATTTTATTGTTTAGTAAAAATTGCTGTGCATTTAACATTTCATATTGAAGTACTTTTAATTTCTTTTTATACAGTTTTTTGTCTAGTTCAATCGATAGGTCAAGATTTTTAAGATTTTGGGCCATAAAAATTTCACTCCTTCAAATTGGTTATTTCTATTGTACTAAAGAAATATTTGGATGCATATTCAAATGGTAAATTGTAGTTTTTTTAAAGCAAATTCATTGATACATTGTAAGGGTTTTCCGCTATAATGAAATAGATATTATGTGACAGTCATATACTTATTTGTCTTTTCCCTATACAATTTAACACGAAGGGAGAGGAAGCCTTGCCTAAGATTATTTTAATGACAATAACCTTTATTGTCTCACTCATCCTAACCTTTTCATCCTATTTTATAAAAATAAATGGTCAATCTTCGTTAGAAATCTCAAATCGTTTTCCCGTAATGTTTGCACCTATTAATATTAGTTATATGATATGGATATTAATTTACATTTTACTTGCTTATTGGTTAGTTATGAATTTTCAAAAGACATCTATTAAACAGACTGTTCTCTTTAGCAATGTTTGCATATTACAGGCGCTCTCTATTTTATTTTGGCATTATGAATTATTCATAGTCTTTATTTGCTGCTCTGTCATATTAGTATTGTACTTATTTTTACTTTATAGTACTTATCCGTATACAAATAATACTTTATCTGGCCGACTACCCATATCACTTTATTTTGCCTGGTCTACATTTATCATGATGACAAATGCAAGTTTTACATTAACATCTTATGGATGGCATGGTTTTGGACTTAGCAACCCACTTTGGGCAGTTATTTTACTGTCAATCAGTGTAGCTATCGCCTTACATATTCGTTACCATTATTACGACATTGTCTATCCTAGCGTGTTTATTTGGGCATTTATTGGTATTGCGCTCCATAATCATCTTGATGAATTACTTGTGACGACAGCGGCATTATTTTTATGTGGTGTCCTAATTGTTGGTATCCTATTTGTTAAAAAAAAAGCAGCTTACCGAAAATAAATCGGTAAACTGCTTTTTCATCTAGCCTTTATTTTATGCTTCATCTAACGAAGTTAAAATGATTGGTTTGTCTTTTGTAACAATAATAGAATGCTCAATTTGGGCAACTAATGATTTGTCAGGTGTAACGAATGTCCAGCCATCACCAGCTTCAACAATATGTTCTGCCTTCGCTGATATAAACGGCTCAACAGCTAGCACCATTCCTTCTTTCATAATTGTTGAATCCCAAGCATCGTAATAATTTAAAATATGGTTTGGCTCATCATGCAATGAACGCCCTAAACCATGACCTGTTAAATTCATAATGACAGTTAAATCGTTTGCATAAGCTTCACGCTCTACAGCTTTCCCAATTTGGTTTAATTTAGAACCAGCTTTTACTTTTGTCATAGCGCGGTCAAAGGCACTTTTTGCTACGCGGCAAAGTTTTTCCTTATCTTCGTACCCTTCACCTACTACAAATGAAATACCTGTATCTGCAAAATAGCCATTTAGAGAACCTGATACGTCAATATTGACAATATCCCCTTCTTTAATAACTCGTTGTCCTGGAATACCATGGGCAACTTCCTCATTCACACTAATACATGTGTATCCTGGGAAATCATATTCACCTTTAGGACCAGAAATAGCTCCTGCTTCAGCAAACATACGGCCTGCAATTTCATCTAATTCAAGTGTTGTCACACCAGGTTTTGTAGCTACTTTCATTGCCTCACGAATTTCTGCACAAATGCGACCAATTTTTTTAAAGGCTTCAATTTCTTCTTGCGTTTTTACAATCATTTATAACGTCCCTTTCATCTAATATCTATTCATTAATATAACATAACTTTATATGTCCATAACGCCAAACGCTTTAATTATTCTATGCTAACATTATTTCATAAGTACCAGACAAGTAAAAAACAGACCCTTTTAGAAGTTCTGGTACTAACAACAGCGACCCAATTGTCTTGAAATATAAAAAAAATAGCACACTAAGTTACACTTAGCATACTATTTTCACTTTTGGGACAGTCTTATCGTGTTTATGATTTTCGTTGCATTAATTGGGGTGCAGCTGTAAATAATATCACACCAACGATCGCTGTTAATATTGTTGCTGGAAGCATGTATGTTCCATTGTATATGATTGAATAAATCCATGCGTTTTGCTCGCCTGCATATTCTGCAAAAAATACAGCCCCTGCAATTGTATGGGCTAAATAACGTAGGAAACCTGCTAATACTGTACCGATTACAATGTAAAGGGCCATTTTCTTTTTGTTCAAAGCGGCTGTCGCTTTAAATATAGGTCCACGTACTACTGCCGCTAAACCAACGACCGTAAATGCTACACCGTAATCTAGTAAGCCTTGTAGCCAATGCACAATATAAGCGCCAAACATCGTTTGCATAACTCCAATTAGTAAACCTGTTGTTAGTCCAGCTAAGAGCCCCCAACGTAATGCCATTAAGATGATTGGTATCATTACTAGGCTTACGGAGCCACCTTGCGCCCATACTTTAAAAGAAACTTGATCGAGTACAAGTCCTAGCGCTGCAAAAATTGCAATTTCCATCAGCATGAGTAATCTTTTTTTGTCCATTTTATTATTCTCTCCTTTGTTCCGATGTAGGATACAAGAGCAGGAATAGAAATCTTTTTGATATGCATGTCAACTGGCATAAAAAAACGATGCCAGGACAGAGCCTCACATCGTAAAAGTGTCGGTTTCTATCCACATCCCTACGCAAGCGTTAACTTACAGGTTCGAAGAGTAAAGGCATTACGTGCCCAGTCTCAGCTGACATCATCAGCTCCCCTTGTGGTCGTTACATCTTATTATTTTGTTGAACATCCTCATTGTACGTAAACCCTTATGCAATTACAACCTTTTCCACATTAATTTTTTTGAAACTTTCGCGTTTTCTATGCGTAAATAATTTAAAAGGAGGGACTACTATGGAGAATCAAAAAATTTTATCTGCCTTTAGTTATCTCAGTATTTTTTTTGCACCATTTATCGTTCCAGTAATCGTTTATTTTGTATCAAAAGATAGTGATGTCAAGAGACATTCCATTAGAGCACTTATATCTCACTTAATACCATTTATCTTCGGTATCATTTTCTTTATCGTCTTTGTATTTTCTACAATATCATTGAACACGTTTGATCCTTCTTCTAATGGGAATACATTTATTATCATATGGTTTGTATCTTTTGGCATTTATTTACTCGTTTCATTAGGCATTGTCATTTGGAATATTGTTCAAGCTGTACGAGTTATTCGTTAAAAATTTTTAGTATGAAGGAGCTGTCGTATTCATGAAAGTATCGAAGGTAGTTAAAACTGCAATAAAATTAGCGCCCATCGTTATTCCGATTGTCAAAAAAGTGGTCGCAGCAAAAAAAGGAACAACACCTAACGTAACGACACACAAAAAATAATAGCCAATGGGCTCCTATAACGTAAAAACCCACATCGCTTTCCAGCAGGCACAATGTAAGCCGCAGGAGTCTTCGTGGGTTTTTACTATGTTATCTATAAATTATTTAAGAATTGTTTGAGTGCCTGGCACTTATTTTACTTCAAAATGGGTTGTGCTATGTCCGCTCAACGTTTTTTCGACGTGTAATACTGCAGGCATTGCAGCTTTCAACTCAGCTACATGTGAAATAACGCCAATCATTCTTCCAGAGTCTTGTAAATCAATTAGCGTGTCAATTGCTTTATTTAACGCTTCCTCATCTAATGAACCGAAGCCCTCGTCGATAAACATTGTTTCGATACGAATATTACCTTGGAAGCTTTGAATTACATCCGCCATACCTAATGCAAGACTTAATGATGCATTAAACTTCTCCCCACCTGATAATGTTTTAACATCTCTTAATTGGTCTGTGTACGCATCATAGACATCCAAGCCAAGTCCACTTTGCTTCGCATGCTTCTCTAATCGATCTGAACGGCGCAATTCAAACTGTCCATTGGATAAGTGGAATAATCGGATATTTGCTGCTGCAGTGATTTTATCTAAATAATTAATTTGAATATATCGCTCAAAGGAAAGTTTTTTCGGATTTTGGCCATTCAACACTGTGTAAAGCTCTTTTACACGTCCTGCCTCTTGTTCAAGTACACGTATTTCCTTTGCAGTATCCTCTACTTTAACAATAAAATCAGCACATGCCTTTGCATAGCTTTGCGTCTGTTGCAAAGTTTTAAATGCTTCCTCATATGTGGCACGGAGCATCTCAAGCTTTTCCTCTAATTCCTCTAGATTTTGCTTTTCTTTTCCTTCAAGATGCTTTGCTCCATCTGCAATTTGTTGCTGTAAGGAATGTGATTGTAAGGCATAATCACGACATGCTTTCCGTAAGTCTTCGATTTCACTATCACTTCGCTTTGCAGCAGCGTATTCTTCATAGGCTGCAAACCCCACATCTTTCATGCTTACTAAAAACTGTTCACGCTTTTCATTCAGTTTATTTAGCAATTCCTCATAGGCTGTTTTTGCAAGTTCTTCTGTCATAGAAGCCTTATTTGTTGCTTCCTTAGTCGCCTGTAAATTTTGCTGAATCGCGTTCCAAGCTGACTGTAACGCCATTTTTTGCGAACCTACATCTGCAATCGTTTGTTTTAACGCTTGTAATGACTGTATGTGTTTCGGAATTTGCTTTTGCTGTTCTTCTACAATCGCTTGCTGTTTTATTAACTCTTTCGACTGCTCTGCAAAATGTTGCTCTAATTGTAGTTGTTTTTGTTGAAGCTGTTCATTTTTTTCGTGTTGTCCCTTTAGCTTAGTTCGTGCGACAGACAGTTGATCCTTCACTATTTTTAAAACTGTAACTTGTTGTTCAATAAAATGTAAAGAAGATGTCAGTTCTAATCGATTATCTATTGAAATATGATAAGCATTTAATTGCTCTGTTGCCTCTTGAAGCAGTTGTTTAGTTGTTTTTAACGTCGCATCTTGCTCCAAATATTTACGCTCCATTGCATTGGTCATCGTTCGTAAAGATTCTAGCTCTGCTTCATCTACTACTTCTAACGGTTCTCTATGTGTGAGTTGATGTGTTGTACTACCGCAAACAGGGCATGGATCTCCGTCCTTCAACTTAGCTGCTAATATGCTAGCCTGTCCCGTAATCCATTGTTGCTCTTTTGTTTGAAGCGCTTGCTTACTTCCTTGGTATTGCTCATGGGCATTATTCATAGCTCGCTCAGCTTCCTTACACGCTCGCTCATATTTTTCAATTTGAGCTAATAGTGTTACTTGTTCTTTAAGTATAGGAAGCTGTTCTAAATAGCCTGCATAAGGTTCCATCTGCTTTTCATATTGCTCAATTGTTGCGGTTAATTGCCGAACTAGCATCTGTTCTTTTTCTAAAATAGCAAGATTATCAGCTACTGCACGTTTTGAACTTTCAACAAGCTGTTCAATTATCCCCAAATTTTGCTGAGTACTTTCAAATGCTTCAAATTTCGGCACCAACGCTAGTAGCTCTATTTCCTGTTGCAAAATGTGCTGACGCTCTGGCTCTTTTGCTTCTTCCTCTGTATACAATTGTTGCACTTTCTTTAGCTGTTCTACTGCATTGTGATGATTAATTGTAGCCTGCTGATAAAGCTGTTCTTTACGATTTTGTTCTGTCCGCAAGTCCACACACTGTTGTTCGAGCATAATGAGACGATTTGCTTGCTCCGCTAACTGTATTTCTTGTTCCATCGAAGTATATTTTTCTCGTTGCTGCATCAGCAATTGCAAACGTGCTTGTCGTTGTGCCTGTTGATCAAATTGTTCGTTAAGCGCTTTTGCCATACTGTAATATTCTTGTTCTTTTTGATGATTTGCATAAGCTTCTTCATAGCGCATTTGTTCCGTTCGAATACTAGCATTATAATAGAATTGCTCCTCTTCTAGAGCATTTTTTAGCTGATGCATATTGTCTGTATTATTGTTTATACAAGTAAACAGTGTTGATGGTCGCTCTGGTAAAACGCCTGCAATTTGCCCCAGTAAGTGCTCTTTTAATTGCTGGGCATGTTCTAAATCCTTTTCTGCTTCTTTCCTTTTTATATCCAGCTTTTTAGTCATCGCACTGAAACGATCTGTTTTAAATATTTTACGTAAAATGACTTCTTTATTGGTAGAGTCTGATGTTAAAAGTTTGCGAAACTCTCCTTGAGGCAACATTACAATTTGACTAAATTGATCTTTTGTTAGCCCTATAATTTCCAACAACTTTTTATCTACTTCATTTGTTTGCTGCTTCTCTACAATACTAAAGTCAAGTTTACCGTCCTTCATTTCTGCTAACTCAACTTTTTTACCTGTAACGCTTTTATTTTTTGCTTTAATATGACCAGGCTGCCGTACAATTTGATAGACTTTACCTCTCATTTCAAAAACTAATTCTACTGAAGTATATACATCATCTGCAGCAAAACCGCTTCGAAGCATTGCTGTATCCTGACGGTCCTCTCCGCTCCCTGATCCATAGAGTGCATAACAAATGGCATCAAAGATTGTCGTTTTGCCAGCACCCGTTTTTCCTGATATAGCAAATAACCGATACTCACCAAGCTGTTGGAAATCAATAACCTCTGTATGTTTATAAGGTCCGAAAGCAGTAATCGTTAACTTAAGTGGTTTCATCGCACTGCCTCCCGTTCCTCTTCTAATAATTCCTGTAACATTTCTATAAATAGACGCTCAGTATCTGCATCGGGCTGTTCACCCAAAATATCAGCATAAAAGCCACGGAATAAATCAATATCCTCTACTTTTTCTATATCAATTGCTTGTATTCCACGGTCTTCTTGCATGCGAGACGCCTTTCGTTCAATATGCATCGCATGTGGAAATACAGTACGAATTCGCTCCATCGGTGAAGCAACTGGCGTCGTATCTGTTAAACGTACAAAAACATAGTCTTCGCATGGTGGTCGTTTTAATAAATCGTCCATTGAGCCCTCTACCACTCGTAGATCACGTCTAGGCACTAATTTTTGTTTAGTGACTTCAACGTGCCCACTTGCATCTAAATCTACAATTAAAAAGCCTTTTTCATGTAGATGTTCAGACAACGAGTACTTTAATGGCGAACCTGCATATCGAATCGATTCATTCAATACAAAATGGGCTTTATGAAGATGTCCCAGTGCCGTATAGTTGAAATGTTTAAATAGCGCTGCATCGACGCAATCAGAACCACCTATAGAGAGTGGGCGTTCTGAATCACTCGTGTTTTCTTCCTCATAGCCGTATTTCGTGACAAAGGCATGTCCAATAAATACATTCCGCTTTGTTGTATCCATCGTTTGTTTAATATGTGCGATAATTTTTTGCATCGCATCTTGATGTGATTGAATCGTATCATCTTCTAAAATAGTACGGACGGAGGCTGGCTCTGCAAACGGTACAAGATGAAAATGCACCTCACCGAACGCGTCGTTTAGTACAATAGGCGAATGTTCTTTTGTGAACTGACCTACTATATGTAATCCACTATCACGCATAACACGACTACCAAAATTTAATCGACCTGCACTATCATGATTTCCAGCGACTGCTAACACAGGAATTTTCTTTTCTAGTACAATTTCTGCTAAAACATCATTTAGTAAATTAACCGCCTCTACAGGTGGCATTGAGCGATCATATAAATCGCCTGCTACAATAATTGCATCCGGCTTTTCATCGTCAATGGCTTGCAAAAATTGTTGTAAAATATAGCGTTGGTCCTCAGTCATATACATCCCTTGTACAAGCTTGCCTAAATGCCAATCGGCAGTATGGAATAATTTCATTGTATTTGCGCCTCCTGTCTTTTTCTTTTATTTTATCATGCATTTAACTATATTCTTGCTTTAAGGCAACATCTTTTATATGGAAAAAGCCTCAATTGTTTCAGTGACTGGCACTGGTAATATTCAGAATTGTTTCGGTGACTGGCACTTTGCTCGGGGCATCTAACAATGTTTCAGCCTTCTATTTCATAAAAATCCACTGCGCTTTCCGCGGGCACAGTGTAAGCCGCAACCCTCGCTGTCGCGCGGTCTGTCGCGTCTTACAACGTGTGCTGTTCCCGCAGGAATCTTCGTGGATTTTTACTTGGATATTAGAAATGCCCTACTAGCAAAATTCAGAATTATGTCAGTGACTGGCACTGGTAATATTCAGAATTGTTTCGGTGACTGGCACCTGTCCTGCAATAAAAAAGTATGCTAAGTTACTTGAATTGACCCTAATTAGGAGGCAGTTCATTTACTTAGCATACTTTTTTACGTTACAGCTTTTTGTATCTTTCATGTCCTAGATTTGTCTTAGTTGCGAGCGCTGATTGGCTTTGGCTTTTTCTATAAAAGCAGCATAGCCAATAAAGCCCTGAATGTTTCTTGCAGTTGAAACTTTCTCCGATTTCGCTTCTTCTGACTTTTCCTTAGACTTAGCCTGTTTTTCTAAGATTTCCTGAAATGTCATTGGATTAGGATTTGGTAACTCTGTAGTAGAGATTGCGAGCATATCGTTACCACTATAAGATGTTAAAAAGGCATTCGCCATTTGCCGATAGCCTTCAAAATTAGGATGGACATCTGCAATATTTGGCAAGTAGTGATTAGATTGCAACCCAAAAGCATCGTAGACATTTATATAAGTCATCCCTGCCTGCTCAGCTTGTTGCTCTAAAATTGTATTTAACTTTAGGAGCTGTGCATTTGTTCCCTCTTTTTGTGTTGCATGCACATTTGGATAAGCGAAATAATAGCCCATAATATATACCTTCGCTTTTGGTGCACGTAATTTTAACTCTGCCAATATATCCGCCATATTTTTTCGTGCCATATTTAAAGCGTAGTCAACTTGAAGCTGTGAAAACGTTAATGTACCAGCAGTTGGGTTGACCTGCACTAAACGAAGTAAATCATTGGCGCCTGCAGAAATCGTAATAAGTGTAGCATTTGCTAAGATTGTACGTGCCTCTTCTGACTTTATTCGCTCTAAAACATCCGCTGTTGTAAAGCCTGGGAACGCAAGCTCTTTCGTATAGGCACTCAGCTGCCCCATCTTTCCTAAACGCATCGCGATAAGATCACTATAGCCTGCATCAATTTCCTGATACGGTGTTTGACCAGCTGCCAATGAATCGCCAAGCGCCACATAATTTTCAGCCCGTGCAAAAGCAGATGAAACACCAAGTGTCAACGAAAGCACCGTTATACTTACTAGGCTCAATAGTTGTTTCATCTGCTCACCTCACATTTTATGAATGTTAGTCTATTAAAAAGCCCAGCTACCCTTACGGAAAATTGGCTCCACAGTACCATCTGGTAAAATACCGTCAATATCCATTTCGCCACTACCAATCATAAAGTCCTCATGTGTAACAGAAATGTTCGCACCTAACGCTTCAAGTTGACCATTTTCTAAATCTCTTCCACCTTCTAAACAAGTTGGATAAGCTTCACCGATAGCTAAATGGTTTGAAGCATTTTCATCAAATAATGTATTGAAATATAATATTTCTGATGCCGAGATTGGGGACTCATGTGGAACAAGTGCTACCTCACCTAAATAACAAGAACCTTCATCCACTGCAATTAACTCTTGTAAAAGATCTTGCCCAACTTGTGCTTGTGCATCAATAATTTTTCCTTCTTCAAATGTAAGCTTAAAGCCATCGATAATATTGCCTTGGTATACTAATGGCTTTGTATTACTAACATAGCCATTTACACCTTGCTTCATTGGCAACGTATATACTTCTTCCGTCGGCATATTGGCGATAAAAATGGTATCATCAGGTGTTTTACTACCACCTGTAAGCCATTTATGCTGAGGTGCTAATGCGATCGTTAAATCAGTACCTGGTGCAGTATAATGAAGTTTTGCATACTTTTTATTGTTCAATAATGCAGCGCGCGATTCTAAATTTGCAACATGTGTACGCCAGTTTTCAACCGCATTCCCCTCACCAATATGCACCGTTTTAAAGATGGCTTCCCAAAGAGCTGGTACTTGTTTTTCAACTTCTAAATTCGGGAATACTTTTTCTGCCCACTTTTGAGAAGGTACGGCTACGATAGACCATGCGATTAAATCCTTCATGACAGCATTACGGTAGTTTTTCAATGCAGCGCCTGATACCTTTTGATGTGTTGCTAAACGGTCTGCTGGAATACCAGTTAATTTGTCAGGATCTGCAGCATCTATCCATAACAATGCCCCTTTGCGTTCGATTAGCTCATCACGCATTTTAACAACCCATTCTGGGAAACGATTAAATTCCTCGTCAGACGCATGCTCAAAATAAGCACGGTCCATTTCATCATCTGAAAAATTAACATGAACACGGCCAGCTCCAGCTTTGTAGGCTTCCTTCACCACTAGACGAGCAAAGTCTAAAGCTTCCACCGATGTATTCACTAATAAGTATTGCCCTTGTTGAATATTGACACCAACCTTAACTGCTAGCTCTGCATATGCTTGTAATTTTTCTTCAAACGTCATATTATTTCCCTCGCTTTTGCCCAATTGTTTTTGAATTTCCTTCTACGAGCTCGCCATCATGCCATACTTTCTGCACGGGTTTGCCTGGAATTTCACGTGTCCACTTTTTATAAGTTTTTTCATCATGGTATGAAAGCAATGTTAGTACTTCACCATCTGCCCCTGCACGACCTGTACGACCTGAGCGATGCAAATACTGTTCAATTGTACGTGGAACATCGACATGAATAACATGTGTTAAACCAGCAATATCTAAACCACGGGCCGCAATATCTGTGGCAATTAAAACACGCGCATCTCCTTTACGGAATGCGTCTAAGGCTTTTTTACGTTCTTCCTTTTTCATGTCAGAATGTAATGTCACAATTGGTGCTGAACGATATTGTAGCTTCGTTTCTTTCATTAACAATTGATCGATATTATTGACGAAAGCAAGGGCACGTAAGCCTTCTGTATGTGATAGTCTACGTAGGAAGTCTGTTTTATCACGTTCTTCTACTTTCAAGAACGAATGCACAACTTTACCGAACTTCACCATATCCTCAGGTTTAATTTTAAAGCGCAATGGCTCAAACATCATACGGCTTGCGACTAATTCAATTTCCTCAGTAATTGTGGCAGAAACAACAACTACTTGGCGACCGAATGCTGACCCTTCGATAAATGATTTCACCACAACGCGATACTCGCGGCTTAATAGCTGATCACATTCGTCTAAAATAACTGTTTCAATTTCTTTTAATTTTAATTTACCTGAACGCACTAGCTCATTTAAGCGACCTGGCGTACCAACTACAATTGTTGGCTTTTTCTTTAACTTCTCAATTTGTCGTGCAGAGTTTGCACCACCAATAAGCTGTTGTACTGTAATATCAGTTCCCGCTATCCATTCACGAATGACCTCAACGATTTGCATTGCTAATTCCTGAGATGGCGCAACAATCAATCCTTGTGTTTGCTTTTTCGATCCATTTACTTTATTAAGTAAAGGCAACACATAGGCCAATGTTTTCCCTGAGCCTGTTGGTGATTCTGCTACAATATCTTTGCCTTCAAGCATTGCTGGAATCATTTCTTCTTGAATTTTCATCGGTTCTTCAAAGTTCCATTTTGCTTGTAATTCTTCTTTTAATAAATTTATTACTGACATGTTAATTCCCACCTTATTATCCTGCTTGACATTAGTTTAACACACTAGCTGTGTACAAGCATTTTCCTTCTTTATATTGTGCGATACTCTTTTATTTTTAGACATGGATTAAAAAAGCTCACCTATTACAACAGGTGAGCCAAATGTTACTCCACTAATTCATAGCCACACGCTAAAATAGCGCATTCAGCTAAGACGATTAATGAGTCTATATATTTGTCACTTAATTTTAAATCTCGATTGACGATTGACAACTCTGTGCAGCCTAGCACAATACGATCACAATCCAGGGCTAGCATCGCTTCTTCGATAGGCAGCCAATCTTCCTGTGTGACATCCTTACCAGCCTTCACATAATCGTAAATAATCGCCATAACTTTTTCCTTCATTTGATCATCGGGAATTACGGGTGTTATGCCAAACTCCTCTAATGCATCTTGATACATACGTGACGTTAATGTTCCCGTTGTCGCTAAAATACCAACACGCTTTGCCCCTAAATCATTTGCACGCTTCGCCGTTTCACGAATCATGTGTAACACAGGGATTGGAGAGCCTTGTGCTAATTCATCATAAAAGGTATGTGCCGTATTGCACGGAATGGCAATTAAATTTGCTCCAACAGAGGCTAGCTTTTTTGCATCCTCAATTAAAACTGGAACAGGGTTTTCTTTTGTTTTATCTAATATAAAAGCCGTCCGATCAGGAATATTTGTATCATTATCAATAATCGTATGTACATGCTCCTGATCTTTTGTTGCTTTCGTACGTCTTACAATCATTTCGCCGATAAACATTGTTGCAAGTGGACCGACGCCACCAATTATACCTAAAGTTTGTTTTTTCATGAGTTAGACAGACCTTTGTTGTTAAAATATTTCTTATATTTGCGATAGAAGCTTAAATTATCAAGCGTTACATTCAACCAACGCTTCGCATTCATATCTTTATAATTAAAGATAGAATCCGTTGCTAATCCTTGTCGAATCAGACTTTTAGCTTCAATTACAAGTTGTTCATTTAATACGTATTTAAATAATACTCCATTTGGCACGATCGTCCAAAGGTGCTTGTTTTGCACATATGTTAGCTGCTGTTTACTTCCACGAATAAAATCATCCGCTACATACTGCATTAAATTATAGCCGCTTGCTGTCACATAATAATTCGATAATTCATTATGTAATTCCATACTTAATAATTTATACAGCCCATCTCGTTCATCATATTTCATATCGAATGTAGCAAAGCCTTGAAATGGCAACGCCTCAAGAAACGTTTTAACACAATCCATTAGTTCCTTGTTGTAAGTCGTCATAATGGCAACATAGCGTCCAATACCATCAGGTGAATGTTCTTCTAAAATTGGGTTTCCTACTGATAGTAGCTTGACCTTGTGATCTTGTCCAACATAAGCATTTACAACACGCATATTGGCATCTTCACCTGGAATATATTGCTGAACCATTAAATCATCCCGATAGGCAGATTCCTTATATATCGCGTGAAAAATAGCATCTTTTTCATCCTCATTATGTGCAGTATAAACCTTTTTCTTACCTGGGAAAATACAACTTGCGTACTTCGTCATATTCATAGGCTTGATGACAATAGGATATTCAAATGGCATCGTCAATTGCTCATAATCATTTACCGTACAAACATGCATTGCAGGATAATGGAAGCCATATGCTGCACAAAGCTGATACATGCTTTCACGTGTTAGTAATTGATTGGCAAGTGATTCATCGACATAAGGGATTACATAAAAACTCGATAATTCCTCTTTATGCTTTACAATTTTTTTTACATAAAACTCATCACAAGCTAAAAGCAATAATTTTTTATCTGTAAACTCTTCTGCGATTGCTTTTAAAGCAACAACAAAGCGCTCTTCAATGTGCAATCTTGGTACTTCACGAAAAGTTAATAAATCACTTTGTTGAATTTTTTCCATATTCGTATGATTTAATGCAAGTGGTTTGACGCCATAGGACTCGTAAAATGCTCGCGCCATGCCGTAAGCATTCATTTCATCGCCCAATAAAACTGGTAAAAAAGCGTGCTCAATGGCCATTCTACTCAACTCACTTTAGTTTTTTTATTAGTGTAACATATTTTACTACAGTCAAAACTGCGTTCCAATAGCATTCCTTTCTATAGGAAACATGCGCCATTCCTTATTTATGAACTGCTACTGCTTGCATATTTAGCTCCTTATAGCTCTTGAAAAATTCGTCAACATTGTAGGATACATTGCCCTGTAATGGGTCCATAACGACAACTTGCTGATCTGAATAACCAGTTAATACGACGGCATGTAAGTTGATGTAGGCTTCACGTTTTTCCGTTTCACCTTCATAAATCCATCCTTTATTTGCAGATGTTTTAGGTGTCGATAAATCAAGGGTAACCCATACAACTACAGGTACTCCCTCCTCTACAAGCTCTAAAATCTCACTCTGAGATGCACCGCTCATATCCGTTACACGTAAATTTGCCTGCCTATCTGCTATAGCGGCTTCCGCAGCTTTGACAATCGGTGCTGCAAAAACATACATACCATTTGCCTTATCACGTGGATTACCAGCATATGCAAGCGCTGGGTTCGGTCCGTAGCGTTGATTAGCTGATGTATATATATTTTGCTTAGGCAAATAGTTATCTGCCATTTCAAGCTTTGAAATATTCATGCCGTAATAATTTAAAACAGCCGTTAGTGCCGTAATCTCACAACCTTGTGGAAGCTCTGGTTTTTGCATGATTACTGGAACAGCAAGCTCCTGCTCTGCTCTTGAGGAATGCGTCGGCAGTCGATAATAAGGCTTCGTCACATCATACGTAAATTTTTCAATTGTCGTATAGCCGTTATCACCATTGCTATTTAGCGTTGTTGCCGTAATCGTATATTCCCTACCCTCTACAAGGTTTGAAAAAGTAGCCTCTCCCTCTTCAGAGCCTACTGCTTCTTCAATTTTCTTACCTGTTTCCGTATCTGTCATTGTTATATAGAGACTCGGAATTGGTGCACCACTATTAAATTCTACCGTTAAAACAGTTAATTGATTCTTTGATCGACTCTGCTGTGTTAATTGATTACAACCAGAAAGTAGCATGATAATCATAATACTCACTATTAAAAGTCGTTTATAATCACTCCACAAGACAAATTCCGCTCCTATCTCATTCGAAGAAATATATAATCTTCTATTCTATTTTTACAATTTGTCGTAGCTTTATTATACGCTAATTTAATAGGTGTTCATATTTTATCCTGCTACTTTTCAATGGATTGACAAAATCCTATACTTTTAAGATTTTGCTATTTGTGGTCGAAGCGTATGCTTTAACACCTTTCCTGATGCATTGCGTGGTAACTGTTCTAAAAATTCTATTTCGTAAGGCACTTTATATTTTGCAAGCTGCGAACGACAATAGGCTAATATGGATGCTTCATCTATCAGTTGCCCATCTTTTAAGACGACAAATGCCTTTGGTACTTCACCATACACTTCATGTGGTAAGCCAACAACAGCTGCCTCTAAAATGGCTGGCAACTGATATAACACTTCTTCAATCTCAATCGGATAAATATTTTCCCCACCGCGAATAATCATATCCTTTTTACGATCGACGATATATAAGTAACCTTCTTCATCAAAGCGTCCTAAATCACCTGAATAGAGCCAACCATCTTGAATTGCACGAGCGGTCTCTTCATCATTGCGTAAATAACCTTTCATGACTTGTGGCCCTCTAACGCAAATTTCACCAACTTCGCCCGCTGGTACAGCTTCCCCATAGCTATCTACAACACGCACTTCTGTCTGTGCTAACGGCTTTCCGACTGAACCAATTTTGATTAATGCATCTGCATCTAAAAGAGAGGTTGCAGCAGGTGAATTTTCTGTTTGACCATATAGATTTTGAACTTTTACATTCGGCAATGCTTCTTTAACTTGCCTCACAAGCTCATATGGCATCGGTGCTGCACCATAACATAATAAACGTAAATTCATAAAGGAATGATCCTTAAATTCAGGGGTATTTAATATCATCGTATACATGGAAGGTACTCCAAAGAAAATAGTAGCCTCTGTTTTTATCAGCTGTTGTAACGTATTTTTCGGTGAAAAGCTTTCCTCTATAATGACCGCACCTCCTTTATAGAACATTGGCATCGCAAATACATGGAGGCCTGCACAATGAAACAAAGGCGTACAAATAAACATGCTGTCTTCGTTCGTCATATTCATCGATGCTGACCAAATATCCGCTGTCGAAGCAATATTTTGATGCGTCAGCATTACCCCTTTTGGCTTCCCAGTTGTACCAGACGTATACATAACAACAGATGTATCATTCGCTTGTAATTGTAGTATCTTCCTTTGCCCTTTATAGTTTTGGATAACCTCTTTCATATCTTTCAATCCGATTACATGTTGAAATGAATACGGAACATCCGCTAGTACTTCTTCTATTCTCTCATCATAAATGAGTCCTTTTGCTTGTGAATGATTGACGATAAAGTCAACCTCTCGTGCTGCAAGCTTTGTATTGATAGGCATCACAACATAACCCGCTAGCTGGATACCGATGTAAGCAATTAAAAACAAATCGGAATTAAGTGTATATAGCGCAATGACATCATTTTTCTCATAGCCTTGCTCTTGTAAATAGGCTGCAAACGTTTCTGCATACTGATTAAACTCGCCATAAGTTACCTTTTTACCTTCATAAATCGTTGCAATCGCATCCGTCTGCTCTGTAGCGTACTTTTGTAAAATATCCGTCATAAATACCGTCATCATATACCCCCTCATTTTTAGTCCTTACGTACACCTCGGCTTTTGATTTTTCGAGCGTATCAAACGCTTTAAAGCTAATTAAAAGCTTTAAAATACAATTCTACTAACATTTTTCAGAAAATTTAGATTACACAAACTATTTTATCAAGCAACTTATTTGTTAGCAATTTTTCCACACATTCAAAATATGTAAGTTGTGTCACAAAATATTCTTATACATATTACTTTTCTATCAAATTCTGTTAGGTGTATGATACTTGTAAAATATTTTGAAAAAGAAAGGCGTGATTATTATGCTGTATGCACTTTTAGGAGATTTACATTCTAATATTGATGATACAAAATCAGTATTAGCTCATATACAACAAACAGCGAAAGATGCTGAAATAATAGGATTAGGCGACTTATATGAATGTAAAGTAAGTAAGAAAAAAGCAAAAACAATATCAGGATTGCCTTTGCAAAAAGCTGCGATTATCGATGATGATTTTGAAAAACTGCTGACATTCCCGTCTATTCGAGGCAATCAAGAAGAACGCATTACACACGTTACAGGAATTGAGCGCTTTATAACTTTGCCTGAAACAATGGATATTGAAGGGGCAATGCTAATTCATGGACACCAATTCCAATGGAGTGTTTCCTGGCAGCCGAAGTTTCCTTCGATTGATAAGCAGCTTCTTTTTTTCGGACATAGTCATGAATCAGGAATATATCGTCAAAATAAAAAGTTGCCGATCCGTATTCATTTTGGAGAACCAATTGAGTTGCAAGCAAAGCAATATCGCATCAATGTTGGCTCAGTAGTTGATCATCGTGAATGGTGTCTATATGATAGTGACAAACGAACTGTCACATTTATGTGTGCATCGTCTTTCGAAGCTAAAGATGCAGTCGGCATTTAAATGACCGATACTTAGAGAATAATAGAAGTCCCTCAAACACGGATAACTTCTCAAACAGCGGGAAACTACAACTAATAAGGCTCGGACATTGATGTCTGCCAAGGTGTTGCAAGTTATTACTACCACCCTTTTTTAGTGCAAGTTGATTGCCGTTCCAGACGCTCCCTTTCCGCAGGTACGGCTCCAACTAATTTTTGCAGCAAATCGCCACAAAAATGAATTTTCCGCTCTTGCTGTTCCTGTAGAAATGTCACGCCTTCCACTCCAATCTGCTAGCACCACCTACTTACATAATTTCGCAACGACCTTTCACACAGTAAAATTAATCCTCTAGGACAACCATGCAAAAAATAGAGAACTTCAATTCTTTCTCCATAAAAAAAGCCATTTACTTTAGCCGACAGTGGCGACTCTATTAGGACGAGTAGCTTGAGCTAAATGCCCGCTGGAACGAGTCCATAAGAAGCCATTTAATTCTATTATCAGCAAAATAAAACGCTAAAATTGCGAACAATTTTAGCGTTTTATTTTTAACAATCACAATCTTGTAGCGCATCAAGTAATTTTTGCATTTCTTCAAGTTGACAACATAATGTTTGCATCATACATTGAAGAATTGGAATTAACTCTTGGCATATGCAGAATCTTTGAACGTTTTGCACTAATCGTACACCAGCTTGATGATGAATAATCATATCTTGAAGATAATTTATATTAATACTATTAGAGGTTGGTGGTGAGCATAATGCTTGGAACATCGTTTCAGCAATTTCTTTAAATGTACACATATATTCATATAATTCATATTCTGTATTTTGTACGATACAGCATCTATTTTGTATTGCTTCTAGACTTTCGACGATTTCAGTATGAGTTTGGATAACTTCTAATGCAAAATTTTGAACAGGTATATTCGTTGTATATTGCAACACATTTTCTGACATTCTAATTGCCGCTATTTGATGGGGAATAATCTGTTTAATGAAATTTTCAGATATGCTACACGTTATTGTTACATAAGTCATACCTTGCATCATCTTATTGATTATTCTTTTGTTTTCCTCTAAATATGCCTGAGTTACATTACTAAGTGGAATTGGTTTCGACATTAGACACACTCCTTTCAGAGTAATGTATGCCAGGTAGGTTGTTGTGCGATAGACATTTGTACCAACAGACACCAAGATAATGAAACAGAGAAAGCTAGATGTTTTTATATGTAAGTAAACAATTTTGACAAATGCACTTCTTAGGTTCGTTAGAGACTGCCCCTATTATATCTTCAGGAAATTTTTCGTTCATACACCAGCATGCATCCTGGCCTTCTGCTACACCACATTGATTGTCTTTCCCACATAAAGGGCAACTTTTTTCTTCATATTGCATTACATGACACTCCTTTCTACGATGATTGTAATGTACAACAAAAGGAGCACGAAATACAGACTATATTTCGCACTCCTTCCACTATTACATATTACGCATTGATTGATTATTTTGCGCTCTCACTTCTTCACTATCTGTATCACTATATTTGCCAGTACCATACCCACCCGTTTTAGCTAGTAGCTCTTTCACTTCATTATAGGATAGACCTGCTTCTGCATTTTTCTGTTTTACATCATTAATATTCGTACCAGACGCCGTAAGTTGCTCTTCATCCCTATTTTGCAAGCAAATTCATTCCTTTCTATAATTCATCAGGCTTCTTTTCAATCAATTCATCGCCTTCTCTTTTCACCTTTTTATTGAGCTCTTCAACGGGAATGGGATCAACCGTTTGCATATCTTCATGCAAGTCAAAAATACTGATTGTATCTGAATCAACCATGTCGGGTTTATCTTTACTTTCTAAGTTCATAAATTTTCTTTTCTCAGGTGGCACATTTTCTTTATTCATGTTGTCAAACTCCTTTATCGTTAATGTGTGTAAAAGTGTATAGATTATGTGTACTTCTTTATTGTTTATCCACCTTATAGTATTTTAAAACATGCATAACGTGAACTTTCCTTGCTTTTTAGATTTGAAAATCAAAAAAATTGACTACTACAAATAGGGGATAATTGCTCATTTACATCTAGCTTAAGATTGCGTTAGGCAATTTTAAAATTCATTAGGATAAATCCAATGTAAATGGCATATCGAGATTACGTTAAAATACTATTAGATCAGTATATTTAGTCATTTTTTTATTTAAAAGTTCGTTTATTTTATAATCAAGTTTACTTTTATCGGCGTTACTTAATAAAGGAGAGATCGTTAGGCTTTCAACGCCTTTGAAAAGACTATTGTTATTTTCCATATTTATTAACAAATCATACTCTTGATAAAATATATTCTTTTTAAAAGCGTATAAGTTCAATGAGTATGCTTGTATATTTGTCCCATATTTAAACGTTAAGTATTCTAATATACTTTCTTGTTCAATTTCAGATTCCGTTATAATAGCGATTGAGACAGTTTGTATCTTTTTTATTCTAAGCTGACTTATTGAAAGAAAGTAGTACAGCGCAAATATATCAATTTCTTTAATTTCAGGGAGAAAATTATATTGCTTAAATAACTTTAAAGCTGCTTCTTTCACTAGAAAATAAAAAGGATGATCTTTACAAATATTTATGTAACCACTTAACTCATTTAACCTATTATTAGTTCCTAAACGTAAATCAATATAGTAGAGTTCAGTATACCTACTTAACCCTTCAACGAGTCTTATATCAGAAGAGAAATCAAAATAAAAATTTTCGGATATATACTCTAAAAAATCGAAAATCATACTATAACGCAAATTACTTTCTTTTAAAGAATAAATTTCACCTATAGTGAGCTTTCTCTCGCGTATTAAATAGTTATATAAATTCGTTGCATAATAAATAAACTCACATTGTTTAGTGTTTTTATCCATATAATTAGGAAAAAATGATTGTAGCTTTTTTGTTATGTTTATATAAAGAGAATTTTCTTCAGTAGGGAAACTTTCATATTGTATATACTTTGAAAGTCGACTTCTAATATGCAAAATTTCCATGGAAATGGACAATTTTCGTAGACCTTGTGGTGTCA